>JACKHH010000003.1 GCA_020639095.1 Phycisphaerales bacterium
CCTCTTCCGCGTTGAGGAAGCGGTCACGCTCGGTGCCTTCGGTGATCTCTTCGACGGTGCGGCCCGTGCTCTGGGCGATGATTTCATTCAGCCGCTTCTTGTCGCGGAGCACCTCTTCGGCTTGGATGCGGATGTCTTCCGCCTGGCCGGTGATTCCGCCATAGGGCTGGTGCATCATCACCTTCGCGTTGGGCAGGATGAAGCGCTTGCCCTTGGTGCCGGCCATCAGGATGACGGCGGCGCCGCTGGCGGCTTGGCCGATGCAGTAGGTCGCGATCTTGCAGCCGACGAGCTGCATGGTGTCGTAGATCGCGAGCGTCTGGTCGACGAGTCCGCCCGGCGAATTGATGTAGAGGTTGATGTCCTGGTCGCGCTTGATCGACTGCAAATAGAGCAGGCGCATGACCGTCACGTTCGCGGTGCGCTCGGTGATGGGACCGGCCATGAAGACGATCCGGTTTTCGAGCAGCATGTCCTCGATGGACATTTCGCGGGTGCGTTGGTACGCGGGGAACTGGTTCATCGTCGGAACCATGGGGTGTCCAGCGGGGCCCATGGGGACGAGATCCGGCGGATAGTGTTCGTGCATGGTACTTTCCTGTAGCGCCACGCCAGCCCGTGGGCCGGCTTGTTCGAGTCCATTCGTCTCGCCGAACGCGCGCCGCGCCGGGCGGTATGAAGCATGCCGGGAGTGTAGTACCGCAGCGTGCTTATTTCTTCTTATCGGTGGGTTTCTTGCTCGTCGTTTTCTTAGGGGCCTTCTTCTCTTTGCTTTCCGCGGTCGCCTTCTTTTCGGACGTTTCCGACTTCTTGGCGGCTGGTTTCTTGGCTGCGGGCTTCTTCTTTTCCGCAGCGGCGGTATCACCCTTGGCAGGCGGGTCTTTTTCGGTCACTTCGGCGCCTGCGAGCAGCTTGGCCAGCACCTTCTCGTCGCGAATGCGGGCGTAGAGCGTCATCAGGTGGTTGGTGCCGACGATCTCGTCGCGGACGCGATCGAAGCGCAGATTTCGCCGATGGGCGATTTCCGCGATTGCGGCATTGATCTCCTCCTCGGTGACGTTGACCTCTTCGGCTTCCGCGATCTTCTCCATGATGAACACGCGGCGAATCTCGGTGACCGCCTGTTCCTTCGCGCTGGTGCGGAGTTCGTCGACGTGCTTGGAGATTTCCGCCTCCGCGACGCCGCGAGAGTAGAGGTCCATCATCTGACGCGCGACGATGCGCTCGGTGTGCCGCTGCGAGATGCCCTCGGGCACTTCGATGTCGGTGCTGTCGAGCAGGTACTGTTCAATCTGGCCGAACATCGACCGCTTGACCTCGACCTCAAGCATCTGCTCCATCTGGTCACGGATCAGGTCCTTGAATTCGTCCTCGGAGTCAAATCCCAGCGACGCGAGGAAGTCCTTGTCGAGCTTCGGCACCTCAAGCCGGCGAACCTGATTGATGGTGAGTTCGAAGGTCGCCTTCTGGCCACGGGCTGCGACGTCGGTGTAGTCGTCGGGCACGGTAACCTCGACGCTGACAACGTCGCCGATCTTCTTGCCGGTTGCGGCTTTTCCAAATCCTGCGAGCGGTAGGCCATCGTAGTTCTGATCGCGCGCCGCAAGCTCCGCGTTCTCTTCCGAGCGGATGGTGTCACCGCCGACGATCACGCGACTGGGGCCGGCGACGATGTCGTCGGCTTCCACTTTGCCGTCTTCGACGGTCTGGAACGAACCGCGCAGCGCGAGGCGGCGCTTGATCTCCGCGTCAACGTCGGAGTCTTCGATCTTGAGCTTGTACTTATCGACCGGGATCTTCTCGAGTTCGGGCAGTTCGAACACCGGTTTGACTTCGACCTCGCAGGTATAAATGAGGTCGCCGTCTTCGGGCAGTTCGAGGTGCTTCAGCGCTTCATCGACGGTGACGAGCTTCTCGACTTCGACATCCTTCTTGGTGTCGCCGTCGCTGCGCTTCTCCGTCACTTTGATGCGCACGAGCGGATCGCCGATCACGTCGAGCGATTCCTTATCGATCGCAGCCATGTAGCTGTTGCCGATCAGGCTGGTACCGACCTGGTCGCCGACCTCGCTGCCGAAGCGCTTCTGGATGAGCTTCATCGGAGCGCGGCCTTTGCGGAAACCGGGGACCTGCGCGTCCTGGCGGAGTTCATCGAACTGCTCGTTGAGTCGCTCATCGATCGCGTCGCGCGGGACGGTGATGGTCACCTGCTTGCGCAGCGGGCCGATGTCCTGAATATCGACGGTCATGACCTCTTTGAGCTTCTTCTGGAGGGATTCCTCTTCGTTGAGGTCCTCGTCGACCGCGGCATCAGCCACCGCGGTACCTGCGGGCTGCTGTTCGTCGCTGACGGTCGGATTCTCGTCTGGCATCTGGGTCGCTCCTGGTCTACGCAAGTCCACTACGTACGGCGAATTCCGTTCGCCGAAGTTGGCCTAGACTAACGCAGGGTCGATTCGGTGGCAACCGGAGGGGTTGGGGCGTACGGCCCCCAGAATCCGGACGTTTTCGGCCAATGCACTACAATCGTGCGGAAGACGATAGTACGGATGGGGAGCGCGTGCGGGCTGGAGTTCGCCGATGGCGGGTGCTTGCGGTGCGTCGCGCTTCCGGTACGCTGCAAATTGCGGACATAGGCCGGGCTGTACCCCGGCGACAGCCCATATGGAGGCCTGACTGATGAGTGCGATTCACGACCTGCTCGGATCCGATGCCGACAGCCTGCTCAACTACAAGTGCACGGGCATCGACAAGTCGATGCTGACGCTGCCCTCACCCAACTACATCGACAACGTATTCAGCGCGACCGACCGCAGCCCGCGGGTGCTTCGCAGCTTCCAGCAGATGCTGGACGCTGGCCGCCTGGGCGGAACCGGATTCGTGTCGATCCTGCCGGTGGACCAGGGGATCGAGCACACGGCTGGTGCGTCTTTTGCGCCGAATCCGATCTACTTCGATCCCGAGAACATCGTGAAGCTGGCGATCGAGGGCGGGTGCAATGCCGTGGCGTCGACGCTGGGCGTGCTCGGGTCGTGTGCCCGCAAGTATGCGCACAAGATTCCGTTCATGGTGAAGCTCAACCACAACGAGCTGCTGACCTATCCGAACAAGTACGACCAGATCATGTTCTCGAACGTTCAGCAGGCGTACGACATGGGCGCGGTGGCGGTGGGCGCGACGATCTACTTCGGTAGCGAAGAGTCAAGCCGACAAATCATGGAAGTCAGCGAAGCCTTCCACCATGCGCACGAACTCGGCATGGTGACGGTGTTGTGGTGCTACCTGCGGAACAACGGGTTCAAGAAGGACGGCGTCGATTACCACGTGGCTGCGGACATGACCAGCCAGGCGAACCACCTGGGCGTGACGATCGAAGCCGACATCATCAAGCAGAAGCAAGCCGAGAATCGTGGCGGCTTCAGCGCGATCAACTTCGCGAAGACGCACAAGCTGGTTGACGAGAAGCTCACCAGCGACAACCCGATCGACATGACGCGGTACCAGGTCGCGGGCTGCTACATGGGCAAGATGGGCCTCATCAACTCGGGTGGCGCGTCGGGCAAGAACGACTTCGCCGATGCCGCCAAGACCGCGGTCATCAACAAGCGCGCCGGCGGCATGGGTTTGATCAGCGGTAGGAAGGCGTTCCAGCGTCCGATGGAAGAGGGCGTGAAGCTGCTGAACCTGATCCAGGATGTGTATCTGGATAAGTCGATTACGGTGGCGTAAGTCGACGCCAACAAATCATTACCAAGAAACGAACCGGGGATGCACGATTGTGCATTCCCGGTTTTTTTGTTGCGGTTGAGACGTCTGCGCATGGGACGTTGCGGTCCTGATGCACGAGTCGGTCGCGAATTGGTGAACCTGAGAATGTGAACGCGGCGAACGGCGAACTTACCTGCGCTTCAGCGCACTCCTGCCTGTTGATCGGTCACTCGACCACCGGCATGTCCACGACTTTCGGCGGTTGTACAGACACGTATCCGGCTAGAATGATGTCTTGCGGACTCGGGGAACCGACGCCGCGATTAACCAGCGTAATCTTGGTTTGGATCGGCAGCGGCGTGTTGAAGCTGATGGGGCTCTTCAGCGTGTTGTCACCGGAGCCGGGCTGATATGCGATACGTACGATCAGCAGCTCGGTCGCGGTGGTGAGTTCCGGTGGCATGAGCACGCCGAACTCACCCTCGCCATAGATATCCGTGACGTAAAACGTCTTGCCTTGGTCCGCGAACGGATTGGCGAACTTCACGGTGTCGCCCGGTAGTATCGTGGCGCGCAGGTAGATCGGGCGATCGGATTTGGCGACGGCTGCATCGGTTTGAGGGGTGCCGCTCTTTGAGGGGGGAACAACTTGACCGACCGAAATCGCGGCGATGGCACCAAGAGCGAGACTGGCGGCTATGCGTGTACACTTCATGGTGGATCTCTCCATGCATGGGAATCAGAGTTGACAATGCTCATTGCGAAGCGTGCTTCGACACTTTCGGCGTAGCTCGAATCCCGACACTATCGGGTCGCGCGGCTGTATTCAAGCTCGGGGCGTGTGAGGTTCGCGGCAAGCCAATCGGCAATTACCCCTGGGTGGGACTATCACGACCGCGCCGCAGCACTCGTCGAGTTCCCAATTGCCGGGCTTCGCCTTGACCGACACCCAGTGCCGCTGTCAGCCACGATCGTCACCTCCAAGCCGGCCTGCAACATACGGGTTTTTTCACATCCTCCGCAATCGGTGTCTTGACGCGGGTCGCTGGTTTGCGGTCTGATATGCTTGGCGGCTCGCCGGTCGGCGACGACCTGTCGGCTGCCTGTCGGCGTACTGCATTTCGCAATTCTGTGTTGCCTGAGAGCGTTGCCATGAACCAGATTCCTGCGGGCCCAATTCAGGTCGAAGACCCTTCCGATGTGCTGACATTTGAGACCACGCTGAAGATCGGCCGTAGCGTTGCGCTCGCCTTTGGGTTCGGGCTGCTGATGCTCGTGGCGACCGGTTTCATGATCATCCTCGAACTGCTTTCCCATAAGAACACTGCTGGTCCAAATCCCGCGGTGACTTGCGTTGCGGTCATGGGGGCCATGGCCGTTCTGTATGGCATCACATTGTTGCGTAGCCCGGTGCGCGCAATCGTTTCGCACGATGGCCTGACGGTTGAGCATCTGATTGCACGCAAACGCATGACGTGGGCAGATATTGCGGAACTCCAGCGCAGGTCCGATCAGGGGCTTTCCGACCTGGGCACACGCACATCGAACAAGAAAGCCAAGACCAAGCGGGTGTTGGTAATCAAGGCGGAGAGCGGCAAAACGCTTGCGCGCGTGACGGAGGACCTCAAGCATTTCAATCTGCTGGTGACGGAGATCGAACAGCGATCATCGGCAGCGCGCGGCGAGGCGACGTACGATTTCGCGAAGCAGGCGGATCGTTTGCTCGTCAGCCAGCGCCGGCAAAAGCGCTGGCTGGGCATCGCGGGGGTCGCGATGTTCCTGATTGGTCTCGTCGGCGGAGCGTTTTCGTGGCAAAACCACAAGATGCATGAACGTCTGGCGAACGATGGCGAGCACGTCGATGCCGTCGTGCAGCGGCAGTACATGTTCAACGTCACCGCGCGCATCGAATACACCTTCACGGATGAGCGCGGCGCGCAGCATACGCGCGACGTGGGGATGGATCGCGACGTGTGGAACGAGCTGGCGGAAGGCGACACGGTGCTCGTGCGCTACCTGCCGGATGATCCGGAATACAACCAGCTCGTCGTTGGCGAGGAGGAGCCCGAGTTTCCCTTCGCGCTTGAGTTCGGTTCGCTGGTTGTAATTGGTGTATTGGGGCTGGTGTGCCTGCTCTCATCCCTGTTTGGGATCGCGGATATCAAATCAGACGGTGGCAAGGTGCGCGCGGTCCGTGTCGGGGACGTCACGGAGGCGTGGACGCTGCCGCCAATGGCGAGTCCGGTCGCAGGCTTCTCCGAGGCGTACACGTCCGACGACCACGCGCTGGAGTACGACGAGGTTGCGCCCGAAGTCGTTGAGGCCGAGTACGAGGAAGCCTGGCCGGAGGAGTACGGGGAAGATGCGCCGCCGCCGGTCATGCCCACCGGCCTGAAGGTTGTCGCGATCATGAACATGGTGATGGGCGGACTCGGGGTGATCGGGAACGGGATGCGGATTCTGCTGGCGCGGTACTTTCTGAGCGGAGGACACAGCTTCAATTTGGGCGATCGGTCGCTGGAGTTCGATCCGACGCAGATCAACATGACGGAGGTCTATGCGCTGCATTGCACCGCGTTGGTGCTGGCGCTTGCGCTGGCGATTTCCGGTATTGGCGTTTTGCGGATGCGACGCTGGGGGCGTTGGACGGCTGTGATCTCCGCCAGCCTTCGGATTCTCATGGGCGTTCACGCGCTGGCTATCTCGCTCATGGCGTTTTCCAAAGACTTCGGTGCATGGGGCGATCACGGGATGGCTGCTCGGGCGGGGATGGCCGGTGCGTGCGCGATGGAACTGTTCTTCATGGCCTACCCGGTCGTGGTTCTGTTCGTTCTCTGTCGCAGGTCGACGAGCGAATTCTTCCACGCGCAGTCCACCGATGTGGGCGCGGACCAATCCGGAACAGCTTGGTAGCCGCGTCGAAGCGTATCGGGAGTCTAATTGTGTTGGCTGCCGCGTACGCGACTACGGCAGCATGTCGTCGAGTTCTTTTTCGCCCGTCTTGGCGGAGACGAGAAACTTGCCGATGCCCTTGACGGTTTCCTCGGCCAGCGCGCCTCTGCCGCCTTCGCGGAAGGAACGGCTCTTGGTGACGACGAGGGCGTCGAGTACGGTGTTGCCGTCGGCGATGAAGTTGACGCGGGTGAACATGAGCGCGGCGCCGAGCAGGCCCTTGGGTTCGAAGAACTGCACGTCGCTGGTGATGGTGAGCGCCGGTCCGTCACCGGGGTACTGGTCGGTCAATTCGCCGGGCAGGGCGCTGGCGGCAGCGTCGTAGCTGTTGATCACCTTCGGCGGGCAGATGTGCGATCCGAGCGTGGTGGTGCAGGGCTGGAAGCTGAACGATTTGTACGGGGCGAAACGGTCCATGATCTGCGCGCGCTGCACGTCGCTGGTCGCGGGCACGACCTTGACCTTGGCGCCGCGCACTTCGTAGTAGGCTGTCTTGATCGCGGTTCCGCAGCCAACCTGCGACAGCAGCATCGCCCCCGTGAAGAGTGTCAAAATCGTGACCGTTCGGTTCCGCGTCGTCATCTGGCCTGCCTCCAATGCGTGAATGAGATACTTGCGTTACTCTCCGACCGACTTGCCGTGCCGACATGTGTCGTGCGGCGATGGTGCGGCAGGATAACGGAATCAGCCCGCTTGCAAAGTGCTGCGTATGAGCTTTGTTGCGCATCCCTTCAGAGGGTGGCACGGACAAGCTTCACTTGTCCGTGGTGCGATGTGGATTGACTGGTCGGGTGGAATTGGTCTGTACCGTCTGCGCGAATTGGCTGATGCCTGCTGACTAGAAGAGCTTGTCAGCGGGCACCCGGGATATTCACACACCGACATCGATAATTGTGTCGCGCGCGGTGCGGTCGTAGAATCCCTGCTCTGTGGGACGAATTGACCGCAATTTCGCAAGCGAACCGGCACGTCTGCTGGTCATCATGCCGAACTGGGTCGGTGACGTGGTGATGGCCACACCGGCGCTCCGCGCCCTGCGTAAGCAGTACGCGAATACGCACATCACGCTCCTGATCAAGCGCAACGCCCGCGAAGTTGTTGAAGGCGGGCCCTGGGCGGACGAGGTGATCGAGTGGTCACCGCGCCGGCGGGGCGTGGGCAAGCTGCTTGAGCCGATGGCGGACGCCGCGCGACTTCGCCGCGGGAAGTACGACTGGGTCCTATTGCTTGTGAATTCGTTCCGCACCGGTGTGGTTGCGAAGCTCGCGGGCATCCCACGACGGATCGGGTACGACCGTGACGGACGCGGTCCGCTGCTCACCGATCGCATCAAGCCACTTCGCGAGGGCGGTCGCTTTGCGATGGTCAGCGCAGTCCACTACTACAACGAACTCGTGAAGCGGTTGGGTTGCGAGGAGCCCGGCGAGGCGATGGAGCTGTTCACGTCGCCGAAGGATGATGCGTTCGTGGCAGAGCGTTTGGCGAGGTGGGGGATTGCGGACGCGCACCCGCTTGTCGTGCTCAATCCCGGTGCGTCGTTTGGGATTTCCAAACTGTGGATTCCCGAGCGATATGCCGAGGTCGCGGACAGGCTGGTGGCGGAGCACGGCGCGAAGGTGGTGATTACTTTCGGGCCGGGCGAAAAAGAACTCGCGTATCGCATCGCGAAGGCCATGCGGGAAAAGGCGTATGTTGCAGACGATCCGCCGGGCACGCTGGGCCAGCTCAAGTCGCTGGTCGCGCGCGCGGACCTGCTGCTCAACAACGACACGGGCCCGCGTCACTTTGCGAAGGCGTTCAACCGCTGCGTGGTGACGGTGTTCGGGTCGACGCACGTGGAATGGACGCACACGGACTATGCGCGCGAGCGGATCGTACGCGTGGATGTTGACTGCGGCCCGTGTCAGAAGAAGGTTTGCCCGCTGGAGCATCACAAGTGCATGACGGGCGTGACGAGCGACATGGTGTATGACGCGGCTCGGATGTTGCTGAGTGGTGACTTCCACACGACACCGTTGCCCGTGACGGCGACTGGCAGATGACGAGGGCACCGTTGGCGAGCGCGATGCGGAAAGCTGCTGACACCGCGACAAGGCTTTGGGTGGCTCCGGAGTTCGCGAACTGCTTTGCGCGCGGCGGCCTGCACACGTTGGACGATCTCTTCACCGTGCATGCTGCGCACAATCTCCACAAGGATACATTGCCACCGTGGCGCGAGCGGGTCGCGATCGATCTCGTGGACGACGCGGGTGTAACGCAGCGGTTCTACGTGAAGCGTTTTCACACGCCGCCGCGTAAGTCGCGGGCGCAGTCACCTCCCGGAAGCAGCGACATTTGCAGCGTTGCGGGTGTTGAACGGCATTGGCTGCTGACGGTGGGGGCAGCCGGGAATCCCGTGCCGCGATTGGCTGCGTTCGCCGAGGAAGTTGTCGGTGGCAGCGAGGTGCGCAGCGCGCTGGTGCTGGCTGACGTTGGGGGTACTTCGCTGGAGAAGTGGGCGGGCGAACGTGAGACACCGGCACCGCGCGTGTTGATCGATGCCGTTGCGCAGCTTTCACGACGATTCCACGATGGCGGGTTCATTCACCGCGACTATTACCTGGCGCACATCTTTCTGACGAACGGCGACGTTGGCGCGCCGGAACTCGCCATCATCGACTTGCAGCGCATCATGCTGCGGCCTTGGCGATTGACGCGCTGGCGGGCGCACGATTTGGCGCAGCTTGACTACTCCACGCCGCCGCGGGTTGCGGGCACGCGCGCCCGATTGCGATTTCTCAAGCGGTACTTGGGCGGTGCGTCGCTCAAATCGCGAACGGCCCGCGCGTGGATGCGGCGGATTACGCGGATGAGCGCGCAGATCGCGGCGCGGGACGCACGGCGGCGCAACCGGGCAGCATCGACGGAGGCGGGCTCGTGAAGGTTGCGTTGATTATTGAGTGGCTGGACGCGTCGCGCGGTGGGGCGGAGACGTCCACGCAGCAGTTCATGCACGAGTTGATTCGCCTGGGCGTGCAGCTCGAAGTGTTCACGCGGAGTCGGATTCCGAGTCGGCCCGGGATCAACGTACACACGGTGCGGTGCAAGGGGCCGTTGCGGGCGCTGCGATCGCGTGATTTCATTCGGCGGGCAGACTCGGCTGCCATGCATTCGCAGGCGGAGATCATCCACGCGATATCGCCGTCGCTGGCTGCGAACGTCTACCAGCCGAGGGGCGGCACGATCGCAGAAACGATTGTGCGCAACCGGGCGGTGCGGAAATCGCGATCGGCGCAGGCGTTCAAGCAGCTGCTGCAATACACGAATGTGAAGGAGCGGATGCTGCTGCGCCTGGAGCGGAAAATGCTCGGGGATGGCGACCCGCCGGTGGTGCTCGCGCTGTCCGATTACGTGATTCGGCAACTGCACGAGCACTACCAGTTGCCCGATGAACGCATCCGCAAAGTGTTCAACGGGGTCGATCCGGATACGTCCGACGCTGCAACGCGTGCTGCCAATCGTCGAGAGATTCGCGCGATGTACGCCGTCCCCGACGACGCGATTCTCGCACTTACCGTCGCGCACAACTTTCGCCTCAAGGGCGTGCACACGCTGATCGAAGCGCTGCAACAGGTTCGTGCGGAATGGCACGTGGCGAATTTGCGGGTGCTCGTCGCGGGCAAGTCGAAACCGGAGGCGTGGGAGAATCTCGTGCGCCGTCTGCATCTGAACGACGTCGTGCAGTTCGTCGGGCCCACGCAGCGCATCCGCGCGTTCTACCACGCGGCGGACTTTCTGGTACACCCGACCTTCTACGACCCGTGCAGCCGAGTCGTGCTCGAAGCGTTGTCTTCCGGGCTGCCGTGCATCACCACGCGTTACGATGGGGCGGCGGAGATGGTCGCGGACGAGGTCAACGGTTTTGTGCTCGACATGGCTGGTGATCCGCGTATTCTCGCCGAACGCATCGCGAACCTTTGCGACGCGGACGTACGCAGGCGGATGCGCGAAGCCGTTGGTGGATTGCCGGCGGCGGACATGCGCAAGCACGCGGAAGCGGTATTTGAGATTTATCAATCGATGGTTGAGGGCGCAGGCGGACGATGAGCGGGCCCGCGGTTGTCGGCATCTTGGCGGTGGCGTGCTACCTGATCGGGTCGATCCCGTTTGGGCTCGTGGTGGGCCGATGTCATGGCATCGATGTCCGCACAGCCGGTAGCGGCAATATCGGCGCGACGAACGTCGGCAGGTTGCTCGGGCGGAAGTGGGGCATTCTCGTTTTCGTGCTGGACGTGCTCAAGGGCCTGGTTCCGACGTTTGTCGCGGGGCGGTTCATTGCGGACGGTTTCGGGCAGTGGGGCTGGTCGGCGACGGCGGCCAACGTGGGCTGGCTGCTGTGCGGGGTGTGTTGCATTCTGGGGCACAACTTTCCGATTTACCTGCGGTTCCGCGGCGGCAAGGGGGTGGCGACGTCGCTGGGTGTGTTGCTTGGGGTGTATCCGTATTTGACCGTTGCGGGCCTGCTGGCTGCCGTCATTTGGGCGGTGGTGACGTTGACGACGCGGTACGTGTCGCTGGGTTCGATTGTGGCGGCTGGCGCTTTGCCGGTGATTGTGGTGGTGAGCGCGTGGCTGCGTGGCGGGGATGCGCTGAAGGCCAACCTGCCGATGGTGGGATTCGCGTTGCTGGCGTGTGCGCTGGTGATTTATCGGCACCGGGGCAATCTGGCGCGGTTGCGAGCGGGTACGGAGAACAAGATCGGCTCGCGTAAGCAGGCAACCTCGGTGGAGCAGTGAAACCTTTTCAGTCCCGCGATGTTGGTGAGTTTAACTTAGCAAGCTGGTGAGAAGTTGATTGCCAGCACGGGCGGGACAGCGGTAGACTATATGTTCTGCGCGCAACGGCCGGTGGCTTTTGCGATTTGGCGCGACCTAGAATAACAGGGAGAGCGCTTCCGCGGGCGGAGGATGGAACGGCAAGCGATGTCGGAGAGCGTCACGAGACCCATGACGGTACTTGTCCTGCGCAGCGCGCGCACGCGTGCTCAGAGTTTCCTGGATCAACTGGGTGACAATGTCGTAGTGCGCGAGGTGGATTCCCTCGCGGGCGCCATCGATCTGATCAGCCGAGAGCCGGTGGACCTGGTGCTCGCGGATCCGACGCCGCTGCTCGCGTTGACCTCGGCAGGTTCGTATCACGCGACGGCGAGCATGCTGGAACGGGCGCCGACGGGGATGTGCGTCTGCGATACCGACGGGAAGTTCCTCTGGGCCAATCCGCGGATGCTCGCGTACGGGCCGGTGGTGGCTGAGAAGGTCAAAGACCTCTGCCGCGACGCGCTTGAATGGGCGCGGGAAGGGGCGTTCGATCGGCCTTCGCATGTCCGCGGGCGGCAGTCGCTGGTTGAGCTGGAGGGTGCTGCTTTTGAGGTGAGCATCACGCCGGTCGTTGACGACGCCGGGAAGATCACGCAAGCGGCTGCCCTGGTTTGGGATGCGACACGCGAACGCAGCCTGCGCGAGAAGATCGACGCGATCGACAAGGCCGCCGAAGAACTGGTCAGCCTCGACGCTGAGCAAATCCAACGTCTCGACGTGCAACAGCGACTCGACCTGCTGGAACAGAAGCTGATTCGCTACACGCTGGAGTTGATGAACTTCGATAACTTCACCGTTCACCTCCTCGATAAGAAAACCAATAAACTCGATCTCGTGCTTTCGACGGGCATGCCCAGCCAGGTGGACGAGATTCCGATCTACGCCCAGCCGGAAGGCAATGGCGTTTGCGGATATGTCGCGGCGCGCGGGTGCAGCTACCTGTGTCCCGACATTTCGCAGGACAGCAGGTACATTCAGGGGATCGCGGAAGCACGCTCGTGCCTCGCGGTGCCGCTGCGTTTGCACGGCGAAGTGATCGGTGTGTTCAACGTTGAGAGCAAGCAGCCGAACGCGTTCAACGAAGACGATCGCCAGTTCGCGGAGATTTTCGCGCGTCACATCGCGATGGCGCTGCACATTCTCAACCTGCTGGTGAGTGAGCGTCACCGTACAACCGGGCAACTCGCGAGCGACGTGGGCAGCGAGATCACCGGTCCGCTCAATGACATCGTGACTGAGATTCAGAACCTGGTTGAGGATTACATCGGGCACGATGAGTTGCGTGCGCGGTTGAATCAGGTGGGTGACAATGCCGCGAAGATTCGCGATGCGCTGCGCCGCATGACGTCGCCGCAACGCGGTCTGATTGACCGGCGGCGTTCGACGAACGCGACGGGTGGCGATCCGATTCTTCAGGGTCGGCGCATCCTCGTGGTGGATGACGAAGATGTCATTCGCGAAACGGTGGGCGACGTGCTGCGCGGTTGTGGTTGCGAAATCCAGGAAGCCTCCAACGGGGCTGAGGGGATCGCGCGCATTGGCGAGAGCGACTTCGACCTCGTGCTCAGCGATATCAAGATGCCGGAGCACAGCGGCTATGAGGTGTTCGCCGCCGCGAAGGAACGCAACAAAGACTGTCCGGTAATCCTGATGACCGGCTTCGGGTATGACCCCAATCATTCCATTGTCCGCGCCCGGCGTGAAGGTCTGGCGGCGGTACTCTTCAAGCCGTTCAAGGTCGAGCAACTGCTCGGCGAAATCCGGACGGCAATTCGTTCGGTCGAGAAGCGAACCTAAACCACATTCCGTGCGTAGTTCATAGCGGTATTTGCAGGCTGCGTATTGCGACGCGAACCGTTGCGCGATTGTTGCGCCTTGGTTGAGCGGGAGCGTCGTATCGTTGCGTCTGTATACCGGGGGTGCTACGATCATCCTCCGACCGGATCGGGATTCCACAGGGCTAATCGAGGACGCAAGCGGTCATGGCCATTTCAGAAGTCGACGTACGGAACATCGGTGAGCAGGTCCAGGCAGCGGCGGAGCCGTTCGACAAGTTGCTACAGGAATTGCACCGCGTCATCGT
Source organism: Phycisphaerales bacterium (assembly GCA_020639095.1). GTDB lineage: Bacteria > Planctomycetota > Phycisphaerae > UBA1845 > UBA1845 > JACKHG01. The sequence goes on from JACKHH010000003.1 coordinate 13,600, forward strand.
CGGTCAGGAGGCGCTGCTCAACAAGTTGTTCGTCGGGTTGCTCGCGAACGGGCACATTCTCATCGAGGGTGTTCCCGGTTTGGCGAAGACGACGGCGGTCGCTTGTTTGGCGGCGGGTATTGAGACGAAGTTTCAGCGATTGCAGTTCACGCCCGACCTCTTGCCGGCGGACCTGATCGGTACGTTGATCTACCGGCCTCAGGATGGAACGTTCGAAGTTTCGAAGGGGCCGATCTTCGCGAATGTGATTCTCGCGGATGAGATCAACCGCGCGCCGGCGAAGGTGCAAAGCGCGCTGCTCGAAGCGATGCAGGAGCGGCAGGTCACGATCGGCAAGGAGACGTTCCGTCTCGACGATCCGTTCATCGTGCTCGCGACGCAGAACCCGATCGAGCAGGAAGGTACCTATCCACTGCCGGAAGCGCAGGTCGACCGTTTCATGCTCAAGCTCGAGGTGACGTATCCGACGAAAGCGGAGGAACGCATCATCCTCGATCGCATGGGCGAGACGTCGCCGTTGAAGCTTATCGAACCGGTGATGAAACCGGAGCATATCGCCGACGCGCGCAAGCTCGTCGATCAAATCTACATCGATGATCGTATCAAGGATTACATCGTCGATCTGGTGCAGGCGACGCGCCAGCCGGAGCAGTACGGTCTGAAGATGAGCGATCTGATTCAGTATGGCGCTTCGCCGCGGGCAACAATCTTCCTGACGTTGGGCGCGAAGGCGTCGGCGTTCCTCGGCGGGCGTGGTTACGTGACGCCGCAGGACGTGAAGAACGTGGCGCTCGACGTGCTGCGTCACCGCGTGATCGTAACCTACGAAGCCGAGGCGGAAGAAAAGACCCCGGCACACGTGGTGCAGCAGATTCTCGATCACGTACCGGTACCCTAAAGAGGCGAATGATGAATGACGAATGATGAATGATGAATGGTCGACGATTGGGGATGTTGCCCGCCGGCAGTACGCAGTTTCATTCAGCATTCAGCATTCAGCATTCAGCACTGTTTCATCATGCTTCCTGCTGAATTACTCAAGAAAATCCGCCGGATTGAGATCCGCACCTCGCACATGGTCAACGACCTGCTTGCGGGGCAGTATCACTCCGCGTTTCGCGGGCGCGGTATGGAGTTCGAGGAGGTGCGCGAGTACCGCATCGGCGACGACATCCGCACCATCGATCGCAACGTGAGCGCGCGCTACGGCAAGCCGCACGTCAAGATCTTCCGCGAGGAACGCGAACTCACCGTCATCCTGCTCGTCGACATGAGCCGGTCGCACCAGTTCGGTACGCAGGACCAGCTCAAACGCGAACTGGTCGCGGAGGTGTGCGCGACGCTCGCGTTCTCGGCGATTCGCAACAACGACAAGGTGGGCTTGATCGCGTTCACCGATCGCGTCGAGAAGTTCGTCGCGCCGCGCAAGGGGCAAAAGCACGTGCTCCGCGTAATCCGTGAACTGCTCTATCTGACGCCCGAGGGGAGCGGCACTGATTTGTCGGCTGCGTTTGATTATCTGAATAAGACGACGCGGCGGCGCAGCGTGGTGTTTCTGGTCAGCGACTTTCAAGCGGCGGGCTATGAGAAACCGCTGCGCATCGCGCGTAAGCGCAACGACGTCATCCCCATTTCGGTGAGCGATCGCCGCGAAATGGAACTGCCCAACGTGGGGCTGATCGAGCTTGAGGACGCGGAAACGGGCGAGACGGTGATCGTGGATACGTCGAGTAAAACGCTGCGGCGCAATTACGCGCTGGCGGCGGCGGTTCGCGCCGACGAACGCGAGACGATGTTCCGCAGAATGAAAATGGACTCCATCGACGTGCGGACGGGCGAGTCATTCGTTGAGCCGCTCGCGCGTTTCTTCCGTAAACGAGAGGCAAGGATGTCGTGACCGTGCAGTCGCCCAAACTTGAGGTTCCGGAAACGCGTACCCGCGAGCGCAGTGGTATGAGCGGGTTCGTGTTCGTGCTCCTGCTCGTCGTTCTCGTCGTGCAGATCTTGAGCCTGTTCGTCTCGCCGTCGGGTCAGCACGCGATCAACATCGGCGGGCACACGCAGCAGCTCAGCGTTGAGGATATCCGTAACGCGGCGCTCGAGCTGGAACGCAAGAACGTCAGCGAGGAAGCGGCTGGTTTGTGGAGCGAGTATCTCGACGCCGCGCGTCTCAACGGCGTCGAAGAGGGCAACATCCGCTACCGTATTGGGAAAAACTGGCAGAACTCGGGCAAGGCGGATCGGGCGTATGCGCAGTTCGTGCTCGCGGAAATTCTGCTGGGCGACTCCAACCCGGAACTCAAGGATGAGATCGGCAGGCGGCGGCGTGAGTGTCTCCGCGACATGGGAAACTTCGCCGATCTTGCGCGCGAGATCGCGGAACAGTCCCAGCCGGACAGCACGGTCGACCTGGAGAAAGAGCAGGTCGTCGCGGAGATCGGTAGCCAGAAGATCACCGTCGCGGATTTCAATCGGATGCTCACGGACCAGATCGAGTTGGCGGTGAAGGCCCGGCCTGGAATGTCGCAGGAAGAGGAGCAGATTAACCGCGAACGTTATCACAAACAGTTGACCGATCCGCAACGCCGGGAGCAGACGCTTCAGAACATGGTGGTGACGCGGGTGCTGGCGGAGGAGGCGCGCAAGCAGGAGATCCATCGTTCGCCGGAGTTCCGCGAGCGGTTGTCGGCGATGGCGGACAGCGTGCTGGCGCAGACGCTGTTGTTCGACGAGGTCAGCAAGCGTGCGACGGTCACCGACGAGGACGTGAAGCGCTTCTATGAGGCGAACAAGTCGCGCTACGAACAACCGGCAGCCAGCTTCATCGGGCACATTCTCTGTGCGGACGAAGCCACGGCGCGCAAGGTGATCCAGCGCATTCAGGGCGGGGAGTCGTTTGACAGCATCGCCAAGAGCGAGTCGCGCGACGCGGGCACGCGGGACAAGTTCGGGATCATCGCCGATCCGGTGGCAGAGGATGGCGACTACGTGCCCGGCATTGGGAAAAATAAAACGTTGCACGACGCGATCCGCAACGCGGAAGCGAGCGAGGTCCTGCCCGAGCCGTATGAGAGCGCAAAGGGCTGGCACGTGATCAAGGTGGTTTCGCACCAGACGCGGTTGGCTCAGCCGTTCGAGGAAATTGCGGATGAGGTGCGGCGCGATACGCAGGCGGCGCGAAGCCTGGAAGTGTCGCAGCAGTACCTTGCGGAGTTGCAGACAGAATACGGCGTCAAGCTCTATCCGACGGCGCTCGATGCCGCCAGTGAGCAGGACGCGAAGGACGAAACGCCGCAAACGCCATGAGAACGAAGCGTGGCACATTTCAGCTGGCTTATTTTGGCGCGATCGCGCTGCTCGCACTGGCGAGCGGGATCGCGTGCGAGAAGTCCGCGCCCGAGGAAGCCAAGACCGAAGCGAACGCGGAACCGGTCGTGAAGACGACGGATCGCGGCCCGGTGAAGCTCACGGTGACCGCGGGCAAGGGCACGATCAGTATCGCCGAGCGACTCGATCTGACGATCGAAGTGCAAGCCGCGAGCGATATTGAAGTCGAGATGCCGCAGTTCGGTGACGCGCTCGCGGAGTTTGAGATTCGCGATTTCCACGATCAGCCGGTGAAGGTGGCGGACGATGGGGAGAAGACGTACACGCAGGTGTACGACCTCGATATCTTTCTCTCCGGGGAATACACCATCCCGGGCATCACCGCGAAGTATCGCACGCCGGGCAGCGAAGAATACGCCGAGCTGACCAGCGATCCGATCACGATCACCGTGAAGTCGCTGCTTGAAGGCGAGTTCGATCCGCAGAAGTTCGCCGACGTCAAACCGGTGGCGACGTTGCCGGTGGATCACCACTGGAGCACGGTTGCGCTGGCGGTTGTTGGCGGTGGGGCGGGCGTGGTTGTGCTGGCGCTGCTCGTACTGTGGTTGGTGCGGCGCAGCCGGCGTCCGGCAGAGGTGCTGCGAATCCCGGCGCATGAGTGGGCGCTGTCGGCGCTGCGGGCGCTCGCGGAAGCAAAGCTCATCGAAGCCGGTCGGATTCAAGAGTTTTATTATCGCCTCAGCGAGATCGCGCGGCAGTACATCGAACGGCGATTCGGTCTGATGGCGCCGGAGCGCACGACCGAGGAGTTTCTGATCGAGATGCGCAGCAGCAACGCGCTGGCGGCGGAGCATCAGGTGCTGCTCGGCGAGTTTCTTGAGGCGTGCGACATGGTTAAGTATGCGCGTCATGAACCGGACAATGCGGAGATTGAGCGCGCGTTCAACGCGGCTCGTGACTTCGTCACCGAGACGAAGCTGATCGCGCCGGTGGAGCATGCCGAGCCCGCGGCGCAGGAGGTGGCTGCCTGATGTCCGCAATCGTTGACCTGCTGAGCCGGGTGTTCGCCAGGCCGATGTTTCTGACGCTGCTCGTGCTCGTGCCGCTGATCTGGTGGCGCTGGGCGCGCAAACCGCAGCGCTCCGCGATCCGCTTCAGTACGCTTGCCCCGCTGCGAATGGCTGGTCAGACCTGGGCGGTGAAGGCGCGGTGGATCGTGCCTGCGCTGCGATCGCTTGCGGTGATTCTGTTGATCATCTGCCTCGCGCGCCCGCAGAAGGGCGATGAGGAAACCCGCATCGTTTCCGAAGGCATTGCCATTCAACTGCTCGTCGACCGGTCGAGCAGCATGCTCGCGGAAGATTTTTCGATCGACGGTGAGCGGGTGAACCGCTTGGCAGCCGTCAAATCCGTGGCGACGAAGTTTGTGCTTGGGGATCGCTCTGCCGATTTGACGGGTCGGCCTGATGATCTCGTGGGCATGATCGCGTTCGCGGGTTATGCCGACAGCATGTGCCCGCTGACGCTGGATCACGCGTACCTTGCGGAGACGCTTTCGGATACACAGATCGTTGATCCCAGCGAGGGACGCGATGAGGATGGCACCGCGATCGGTGACGCGGTGGCGCTGGCGGTGTTGCGGATGCGCGACCTGGCGCGTGATCGCGATGCGCTCAAAGCCAACCGCGTGAAGAGCAAGGTGATCGTACTATTGACCGACGGCGAGCAGACGCGCGGTGATCTGTCGCCGGAGCAGGGCGCGGAACTCGCGAAAGCGGACGACATCAAGGTTTACACGATCGGTGTGGGCACGCGCGGAATGGCGCCGATGCCGGGCGTCGACATCTTCGGGCGACAGACAATGACGCCGCGGCCCGTGACGATCGACGAGGAAACGCTGAAGAAGGTTGCGAAGTTGACGGGTGGTGAGTACTTCCGCGCAACGGATACGGAATCGTTGCGACAGATCTATCAGCGTATCGACGAGCTTGAGAAAACCGAGACCGAGGAGAAGCGGTACTTGCAGCAGGCGGAACTGGCGACGCAGGCGGTGACGTTGGATATCGACTGGCTGCCGCGCTGGCTGCGAACCACGCCGCCGCTGTTGTTGGTGGTGATCGGACTGCTGGTGGTTGAGATTGTGCTGGCGAATACGAGGTTTCGGCGCATTCCGTAATACTGAATGACGAATGACGAATGACGAATGATCTTTGATCTTCGATCTCTGATCTTCGATTCACAACCATGGACATCAAGTTTGACCATTTGAATTACCTGCACCTGCTTTGGGGGGTGGTTGTTTTGGCGCTGCTCGTGGTTTACGGGTTTGCGCGGAAGCGGCGGGCGTTGCGTTTGTTTGCGACGTCCAACCTGTTCGGGCAGTTGATGCCTTCGGTCAGTATTGGCCGCCAGCGGCTGAAAGCCATACTGGTGTTGGTGGCGCTGGCGCTGCTGGTGATTGGCGCGACCGGGCCGAAGTGGGGGCGGGACATTGTCGAGGTGAAGCGTCGCGGGATCGACCTGATGGTGTGTCTCGACGTGTCGCGGTCGATGCTTGCGGAGGATCTCAAGCCCAACCGGCTTGAGCGCGCGAAGCTGGAAATCAGCGACATGCTCGGCGTGATGCACGGCGATCGCGTGGGTTTGGTGACGTTCGCGGGCAATGCCGCATTGGCGTGTCCGCTGACGATCAACTACGGCGCGTATCGGCTCGCGCTTGATGATGTGACGACGCAGAGTGCGTCGCGCGGCGGTTCGCTGATCGGTGACGCGGTGCGAAAAGCCGCCGACAGTTTCACCGACAAGGTGAAAGACCACAAAGCCATTCTGGTCATCACGGACGGCGAGGATCAATCGTCGTTCCCGGTGGATGCCGCGCGTCAGGCGTTTCGCGAGCAGGGCATTCGCGTGTTCACCGTGGGCTTGGGCGATCTGGGCCACGGGGCGCGGATTCCGATCACGGTGGACGGGCAGAAGCGTTACCTCCAGTTCGACGGACAGGAGGTGTGGTCGAAGATGGATCGGCAGACGCTTGAAGAGATGGCGGTGGAGGGGGGCGGTGCGTGTTTCCCGACAGCCACCACCGATCCTGATTTCGTAGCATACTATGACGTGATTCGCGACAAGGTGGAGTCGCGTGAGTTGGAGGCTTCGCGCAAGGAGTTGTATCACGCGCAGTTTCAATGGTTCGCGGGGGCTGCGCTTGTGCTGCTGCTCATCGAGATGCTGATGACCGATCGGCGACGTGTGGCTGAGGCACAGGCTGCGTTGCGCAAAGTTGCGTAGTTGATGTATCGGGATCGATGTGGGACCGGTTTTCCAACCGGTCATGACCGGCAAGAAAGCCGGTCCCACATTGAGTCGTTGCGCGAACCCGGTGGTGTTTGATGATGCGAATTCTGCAAACCAAATTCAAAGCGATCTTGCGAACGCACGCCACGTTGTTAGCGGTGGGTTGCTTGGTTGCCGGGGCTGCGCCGGCAGCGCGGGCTGCGTCTTCGGAGGCGGCTTCCAAGGTCGCGGAAGGCAATAAGGCTTACCAAGCCGGTCAGTTCGATGCGGCGCTCAAGGCGTATGAAGAGGCGGAGGTGCTCTGTCCGGAGTGTCCCGAATTGGCATACGATCGGGGATTGGTGTACTACCGCACGCGTGATTTCGCGAAGGCACGCGAGATGTTCAATGCCGCGCTCGCGACGCGCGACCTGGGTTTGGAGGAACGGGCGAAGTTCAACCTGGGGAACGTGGCGTACGCGGAGGCGTTGGAGAAACTCAATGCGACGCAGGAGGCGATCGAACACGCGCGGCAGGCGATCTACCACTATCGTGACGCGCTCGACCTCAATCCGGACGATGCCGACGCGCGTGCGAATATCGAGACCGCACAGTTGCTGATCAAGGACCTGCTCGACAAGCAGAAGAAGGAGCAGGAACAGCAGAAGCAGGACCAACAGAACAAACAGGACCAGCAACAACAGCAGCAGAAGCAAGATCAGCAGCAACAGGATCAACAACAGCAGGACCAGAATCAGGGCCAGCAGGATCAACAGCAGCAAGACCAACAACAGCAAGACCAACAACAGCAAGATCAGCAACAACAAGATAGGGACGAGCAGCAGCAGGATCAGCAGCAACAGCAGGGCGAGCAGCAGAAGCAGGACGAACAGCAACAGCAACAGGACCAGCAACAACAGCAGGACGGCGAGCAGCAGCAAGATCAGCAGCAGGCTGAGGAGCAGCAGGCTCAGGGCCAGCCGCGTGAGATGTCGCAAGAGGAACTCGAACGCGCTTTGCAGGCGGTGCGCGATCGCGAAGCCCAGCGTCGTGAGCAGCGCGCCCAACGGCGCAATGCCCGCCGTGCTCCGGTGACCAGGGATTGGTAATGCGTACAGCCACGATCATCGCGATAGCCGCATGTCTGAGCGCCGCCGCGGCGCGGGCGGGCACGGTGCAACTGCTCACCGATTCCGGTGACGCGTTCGCCGGTGTGCCCTTCGCAGTGGCGATCGACGTGGTGTACGACAAGAGCCAGGAAGCGCCGCAGTTCCCCGAATTGCAGAACGCAACGGTGGAACTCGCGGACACCAGCCAATCGTCCAACTCAAGTTTTCAAATTACGATCAACGGACGGCGCATGTCGCAGTCGCAGCAAAAGATCCGTTACCTCTACCGCATTACTCCGCAAGCGCCCGGTACCGTGAGCATCCCGCCGATTTCCGTGCAGGTGGATGGGGAGACGCTGCGCACGCGGCCGGCAGTGGTCAAAGTGACCAAGTCGGAAACCGGCGACCTGCTCTTCGTTGAGCTGAAGGCGGACAAAGAGAAGGCGTATGTGGGTGAGCCGGTCGATTTGACGCTGGAAGTGTGGTTGCGGCCTTTCACGGGCGACGGTGTGCGTTTCGATCAGAACGACATGTGGCGGATGATCGATGCCGGTGCGTCGGAGTTCGGGCCGTTCGCCGAGCTTTTCGATCCGCGAAAACCCAAGGTCACGTGGCGGAACGATCGTCGCCAGGACGCCGACAACAAGTGGCAGCCGTACATCGTCTACGAAGCCACCAAGCAGATATATCCCGAGCGCCCGGGGCCGGTCGTCGGCAGCGACCTTCGCGTGATCGTGAACTATCCACTGCGCGTGGGGCGCAGTCGCAGCCCGTTTACGATCTTCGACGGGCCGCAGGTGACGCAGGCGAAGGCAATCGTCGGTACGGTGAAGGAATCGCCGCTGACCATCATGCCGATCCCAACGGCTGGTCGTCCTTCGTACTACAACGGGGTCGTCGGCCCGCACACGCTCAGCGTGTCAGCCGCTCCCACGGAAGCGCAGGTCGGCGATCCGATCACGGTGACAATGGTCATCGCGGGTCGCGGGTTGATGGATACGTTGCAGGCGCCGAGGCTTGCGGACATTCCCGCGATCACGCAGCAGTTCCAGGTGGCGAACGATCCGTTGCCGGGTGTGGTCGAGGGCAAGACGAAACGCTTCACGCAAAGTTTGCGGGCGCTGAATGCGGACGTGAGCGAGGTTCCCGCGATCCCGCTGGTGTATTTCGATACCGATCGTGAGGAATTCGTCACGGTGTACAGCAATCCGATTCCGCTGAAGATCACGGCATCGGAACGCATGTCCGCGACGCAGATCGTACAGGCAAGCGAGCCGGGCGGGCGTTCGGTCGATTCGCTGACGCACCTCAATCGCGGAATCGAAAGCAACTACACCGATCCGGGGGAGTTGCTCGCGCAGCAAGGGTTGAACCCTGGGCCTGCATTCGCGGTAGTGGGGGCGGGTTGTCCGTTGATCTATGCCGCGTGTGCGTTGTTGCAGCGACGGCGCGAGCGCTACTCGTCGAACACGGCATTGCGGCGACGGCGCGGCGCGCGGCGTGAGGCGCAGCGGGCGCTCGCGCAGGCGGCCGGGAATCCGGATCGCTGCGCGGATGTGTTGCTTGGGTACGTGGCGGATCGATTGGATTTGCCCGCGGGCGGGCTGACGCGCCAGGAAGCGGTGCGTCATCTGCGCGGTGCGAACGTGTCAGCCGAGGTGGTTACGGAATTCGATAACGTGCTCGCGGACTGTGAAGCCGCGCAGTTCGGTGGTGGCGCGACATCGGGTGCGGACTTGGAAGCGCGGGTGAGGAAGTGCCTGGGGAGCTTGGTGCAGGCGTCGGTGTAGTCGCAGGCACTTGCAATCTGTGGGACCGGTTTTCTAACCGGTCATGACCGGCTGGAAAGCCGGTCCCACATGTGTCTGCTCCCGCCGTGTCCTTAACGGATACGATGTAGTCGCGGCTCGGATTTGGTCTTCTTGAATGTTGGATGCATGAGGCAGCGTAATTCGTCGCCAATCTTGATGTCGTTTCTTGCCGCGATGGTTGTCGCGCTTACGGTTGCTGCGTCCGTGCGCGCCGGTGATGCCGTCAAGGATCGCGAGGCTGTGCTGGCGGATGCGCTGGCTGCGTTCGATCGCGCGACCGGGCTTGCTGCGCGCCAGCCGGATCAGGCTGCGTCCGCTTATCGCGAGTCGGCCCGCCTCTTCGAGTCGCTGGTTGCGGACGGCGTGGAGAATGGTCGCCTCTATTACGATTTGGGCAATGCATATCTACAGCTCGGCGAGTTGGGCAAGGCGATTCTCAACTATCGCCGCGCTGAACGGCTCATCGGTAACGATCCGCAGTTGCAAGCCAACCTGCATTTCGCGCGTTCGTTGTGTCGCAACCAGATCGATGCGACCGGGGGGACAGCCGCGTTGCGTACCGCGTTCTTCTGGCACTATGACACGTCGCTGACCGCGCGCTTCTGGGTTGCGTTCGGTGCATACGTTATCTTCTGGGGGCTGCTCGCGCTGCGTTCGCTGACGCGGGCGGGCGGATTGGGATATGCTGCACTCGCTTTGTGCGTTGTGTGGGTGTCGGCTGGTGCGTCCGTGGGCGTGGAGACGTGGCAGCACAGCACGACGCAAGCAGGCGTGACGGTTGCGGACGACATCGTCGTGCGCAAAGGCAACGGCGATGGTTACGAACCGCAGTTCGCCGAAGCGCTGCACGAGGGCGTTGAGTTCGTCGTCGTGGACGAGCGCCCGGGCTGGTACAAGGTTGAACTGGCCGATGGCAGCACCGGTTGGCTCAAGCAATCCGAAGCCGATCTTATCTGATTACCCGCAAATCCTAGCCTTATTGAACAAACCCAGGCGCACAATGCGCTGCGCATTTGCATTGCGCTGAACATATACGCCGCAGTTTCCGGACCTCACCGACGAGCTATGAAACAGTTTCATCCGCGTGCGATTGCGTGCGCCTGCAACTTCATGTTTACGTGGATGCGGGCTCGACGCTTCTGCTATAATCGAATGCGGAATGCGTTTCATTCCAATGGTCAAACGAGTGGGATAAACACGACGACGATTTGAGGTACGCATGCGCAAGAGCAGTTGTGTTGGGCTGATTTGCATGGCGGTGATGTGCTGCCCGGTGTTCGCGGGAACCGAGTTGCTCGTCAATGGCGAGTTTGAGTACCCGCTCGATTCCGTCGGCCGCTTGGCTGGTTGGGCGCATAGCGGTGCGGTGCAGCTTCGCGCGGAAACGGGCGAGCGGGCTGGGCAGTTTGTGTTGTCGATGACGGGTGCCGGTGAAGCGCATCAGGATTTCAACGCGCTGTCCGGTGTGTCGTACGTCATTCGCGGCAAGGTCAAACAGCTCGGCGGTGACAACGCAGCCAGCGCGTCGGTGAACATCGAGTTTCGTGATGCCTCCGGAGTGATCAAGACAGTCGACGCCGTCGAGTTACTGGGCAGCGATCCTGTCGGGCAGTGGAAGTCGTTTGATTACGCGGTCGCAGCCCCTCCGGGTACGACGACGGGCCGGGTGTATCTGCGCACGAGTGGCGCTGCGGATGGCCCCGTGTTGTTCGACAGTCTGTCACTGATGGCTGCTCAGACCTTGGAATGGTCCGACGAATTCGACGGCACGTCGCTCGACCTCAACAAGTGGATCGTGATCAACGCGGAAGACTGGTCGGATTGCTGGTATGCACCGCACAACGTTGAAGTTGCCGGCGGATCGCTGATTCTGCACTCGGCAGAGGAGAATTACGCGGGCAAGCACTGGACGGGCGCAAAGCTCGAAGGCAAGTATCACCCGCAGTACAAGTATCTCGAAGCGCGTCTGCGTCACTCCGCACCGGATACGAAAATCTGGGCGACATGGTGGACGATTGGCTGGCAGAACAACACGTGGCAGTGGCCGCCGGAGTTGGACATCTGCGAGTTCGGTACGCAGTGGGAGCCCAACCCGTCGCAGACCTATCACTGGGACGTTGGTAGCGGGCACCAATACGACGGTGCGAACACGAACGTCGACGAGACGCAGTGGCACACGTACGGAGTGTACTGGACGGCGACTTCGTCACCCGTGTTCTATGTCGACGGTCTCATCACATACGCGCCTGGCGGACCGGCAGAGGGGTTCCTGATGCAGGCGCTGCTGATTCTCACGTCGTCGCCGAATCGCGATGATCACTACAGCGGCTGCCCGCTTGCGGATTGGGAAGTGGATTATGTTCGCGTCTACGATACGCCGCCGGACCAGCCGGAAGTGCCCGGGCACCTCACGCTGAACAAGCCGGCGACCGCGTCGTCGATTGAGAATTCCGGATTGGGGCCGGACAAAGCCGTGGACGGTCTGGACACCTCGCGCTGGGCGTCGGAGTGGAGCGACAACCAGTGGGTTCGCGTCGACATGGGCGCGTCGTACACGATCAACGAAGCCCGCGTGTACTGGCAGTACGCGTCGGCTCGTGAGTACAAGATTCAGGTCGCGGACGGTCCCAACGGGCCTTGGACGGATTGCACGCACATCACGAACAACTTCAACAACGAAGCGTGGAAGGTGCATACCTTCGCGCCGCAGACCGGGCGGTACGTCCGGCTGCTGTGCATTCAGCGCAACACGCAGTGGGGTTATTCGGTGTTCGAGTTCGAAGTGTATGGCAATGCGTCACCGATCTATCCGTTCGACAATGATGGCGACGGCGATATCGACATGACGGACTTCGCTGAGTTTCGCGGCTGCCTGACTTCGCCGGACGCGGGCGTTGGTTTGAGCCAGGCGTGTCAGAATCAGGACGCGGACGGTGATGGGGACGTTGATTTGAAGGACTTCGCTGCGATGCAGCGATTGTTTACGAACTGATTGATGTGCTGCGTTTTCGTATTGATTTGAACCGCCAAGACGCTAAGACGCCAAGGACGGATTTGTTTGGTCTTGCTTATGCGCGATGGGATGTAGGGTGGGCACTGCCCACCGACGATAGTTGATTGCGCTGCGGTTTGTTGGATGTCGCCCACACTGCGCTTTCCGGTTGTTTTGGCATTTCCTTTCTTTCTTGAACCACCAAGGCACAAAGGCACGAAGGACAGCCTGTTTTGGGATTTGCCAATTGGTTTTGATTTGTAGGGCGGGCTATTGCCCGCCTTCCGTGGCCGACTTGCTTTGCGTTGGTGGGTGGTGCCCACCGCTTTTTTTTGGATGCAGGCAGGATGCCTGCACCACAATGGCCTCCGATGCGGCTGGCCTTACTTTCGCAGGCTTACTTGAATATCGAAGCGGCCTATGGCGAGGTGATCGCCGTGCGTGAGGATAGCGCTGCGGACTTTTTCGCCGTCGTGCAGGGTACCGGTGTCGCTGTGCAGGTCGGTGATTTCCCAAAGGGCGCCGGACGGGGCGACACGCGCGTGGTGCACCGAGACCTGTTTGCCCGCGAGCTGCCACACGGCCGTCTCGCAGGTGCCGATGAGGATGCGCGCCGGTGCGATCGCGTTGATCGTCGGGTGCGGGATGCTCGGTCCTTGTCGCACGATGAGCGATAGCGGCGGGGGGATCGACGACGGGTGCGGTTTCTTCGCGTCGATGCGCTCGAACAGCAGGCGGTATCCGCCGAGGTCGATGGCTTCACCTTCATCGAGCGTGGTGTCGTACACGCGCTGGTCGTTCACGACGGTGATGCACGCCTGGGGGCTGCGGAGTCGCCACGCTTCGTTCTCGAACGTCAGCGTTACGTGTTTGGCTTGCATGCGCAGGCCCGGAAGGTGCAGGCCGCACATGGGATCGCTGCCGATGTGCAGCGGGTTGTCGGGTAGCAGCGGCAAACGCGTGCCCACCTGCGCGGGGCCCGCGACGACGATCAGCGCGTACTCGGGTGCACGAGCGGCAGTCCGTTCGCGCAGCATCGCGTCGCGATCGATCTTCAAGCGCTCCGCCAGTTTCTCGTCGTACAGCGCCTTCTGCTCGGGATTGGTGAGTACGGTGCGCGCGTTGGCCACGCGTGTGATGATGTTTTGGATTTCGTCGCGAATGCTACGCTCGGGATGATCCTGAAACGGTTTGATGCGGCGATACTGCTCACGGGCTGCGTGCTCGATGCGTTCGCGATGGGCACAGAAGATTTCGACCCCGAGCAGGTCATAGAGGTGCGGCGGGCGCGGTCCGGGCGGTAAGCCGAGGAACTCGCTGTACGGGTCGAACGCCGGTCTGTCGGTCGCTTTATTCGACATCGATCTCCGCCACAATATCAGCCATCTTGCCCACGGTGTCCGCGTCGAAGCCGGTGTCGCGTTTGATCTCGACATCAGCCCCCGCGCCGCTGGTCAACTCGACCGCGCGCACATGAACCCGTCCGCTGCGGTCGTACGCGAAACGCACCTCCACCGGTGAGCCCTTGGGCAGCCCCTTGGGCAGCAGGCGGATGAGGCATTCTCCAATCTGCGTGCAGCCACGTGGGTCACGCGCGTCGCCCTCGGTAATCCGCAAGCGGACTTGCCGCTGGTTCGCCGCTTCCGTGCCGAACACCTTGACGCGCGTGGTCGGCAGTGGGGTGTTCTTGGGAATGATCACTGAATTCACCGTGCGACTCTCGCGCGACGAACGCACGATCACGCCCAGCCCGTGGCTGTTGACGTCGGTCAGCTTGATGCCGCGTGCGATCGGGGCCTCCATCGGCGCGATCGGGGCGGACACCGGCGCATCGCTCTGGTCTTCGCTCTCTTCCTCGATGGGCAGCGAGAGCGGGATATCGTCGAAACTGGTGGACCCGCTCGCGCTGGGGCCGCCTTCATCCTCGTCGTCGTCATCGTCGAGGAAGGACAGCTCGGCATCGGGGGTGATCGGTTTCTTCGGCGCGGACGGTGTCGCGCTCGCGCGATCGTATGTGAGGATTGCAGCGTGAATGGCTGCGCCGTGCGCGACGATCTGATCGGGCGCAGCGGCCATGTCGGGCGCTTTGCCGGACACTTCCGCCAGCATGCGCGTGACCTGCGGCATGCGCGACGACCCGCCAACCATCAGGATGTTGTCGATGCGGTCCCACCCAAGCAGTGCGTCTTCAAGCAGCATTTCGACGCAGAGTTGCGTGCGGGCGAGCAGGTCGCTGGTGAGCTGCTCGAAGCGTTGCCGGCTGACGGGCAGTTTCATCTGCTTGCCGAGGTACTCGCCCTCGATGGTGGCCTGCTCGGCTTTCGATAAGTGAATCTTGGCAGCTTCACATGCGTTGAGAATCTTGACGGTGGACTCGGCGGTATCGCGCGGATCGACGCCGGTGCGGCGCTGGAACTCGTCGCAGTAGTAGTTGAGTACGCGGCGATCGAAATCGACACCGCCAAGCTGCACCTCGCCGCCGGTTGCGACCACCTCAAAGTTGTTGTTGTCGATGCGAATGATGGTGACGTCGAACGTACCCCCGCCCAGGTCGTAGATCAGCGTCGTCGCGGGCGCGGTCGTCGCGATGCGCGCGACGTCGAGCCGCACCATGTCGCCACCGCGATGCACGTATTCGGCAAACGCGTTGGCGAGGGCAGCCGCGGTCGGTTCGTTGATGATGTCGAGCACGTTGAGCCCGGCGATGCGGCCCGCGTCTTGCGTGGCTTTGCGGCGTGCGTCGCCGAAGTACGCGGGCACGGTGATGACCGCGCCGGTGATGTTCTCGAGCACGTTGCGCGCGTCGATACCGAGCTTCTTGAGCACGAGCGCGGAGAGCGCCTGCGGTGAGAACTGCTTGCCGCAGACCGGTTCGTGGTAGACCTTTTCGCCCATGTCGCGTTTGAAGTTGACGGCGACGTGGTCCGCGCGGTTGCGCCGGGCCGCCAGGGCAGCTTCGCCGACGACGACGGAACGATCGGGTTTGACCCAGACCGCGGACGGCGTGACGTCGTGTCCGCGGGAGTTGGTGACGGTGCGGGGCCGACCCTTCTCGTCGAGGTACGCAAGCGCCGAGAAGGTCGTGCCCAGGTCGATGCCGACTGATCGGGCGCTGATTTTCCCCATGGCGCGAGTGCTCCCCGGTTGGCTGAGCGGGTGTTGACCCTAGATTGTAGTACCGGCATCACTTTGTGGTGCGATCTGCCAACCCGCACGCGCAGGCAAGATGCCTGCACCACAATACACCGGCACTACGATGTTCCAAGTGCTTTCAAGCGCAAGTTTACGTGCAGGCCACGTGGCGGGCAACGGTGGATCCAAATCACAGCCTGGGTTACGGTCGGTGCCATTCGCTGCACCCGGCACAAAGGGGGAAATCGCCAAGCTCGCCAGCCAGGTGTCGCGCGCGCAACTTGCGGGCTGCCGGTCCTGCCCAGATATCCCGCAGCGATTCGCCGGCGAGGTCGCCGAGGATCAGCTCGCCGGTGAAATCCTGGTCGCAGGCGGATACGCGACCGTCCGCGAGCACGACGCAGCGACTGGTCAGGCGGCGGCAGGCTTGGCGGTGGGGCGGCGCCATGTCCACCACGGTGAGATCGGGGAGCCGTCCGCTGAAATGGGAAAACCCGGCGATCGTGGCCCAGCCCTGTTCGCGCAACCAGCCGTTGAAGAAGACGTCCAACTCTTCCACGTTTGTCGCGGCTTTGGTCATTTGGGGAACCACAATGGGTTCGGGTTGAGCGGCCTGCGTGCGGGCAACGCAAAGGCGGGTGATCGCATCCCTCACGGTTTGAAGGTCGCAGCCGCCAGTAACGGACTGGTACGTCTCGGGCGTCCAGGCATCGACGTGGAAGACCGCGACGTCGACGCGGTGGCGGACGAGGGCGGCGATTGCGTCGTCGCTGAGTTGCCGGCCCGTGGTGTAGACGGTGATGCCGTAGACCCCGCCGTTACGCAGGGCAGCCAGCACGTCGTCGAGGGCGGGGTGGAGCAGCGGATCGCCGAATCCGCCGAGCACGACGAGGGCGTCGTCGTCCGCGGCTGACAGATCCTTCGCGAGGCGCGCGACGGTTGCGACGTCGATCGGTCCGCGCCGCGGGACGCACCGGCCTCTGGGGCGTAGCGGGGACTCGGGCAGCGGATCGTCGGTGGTCAATTCGATTTCAATTTCCCGTGGAAGCTCACCGGCTTGTGCCTGGGCGAATTGGTTGAGCCAATTGCAGATCGACTCGACGCTGCCGCCGCGCGAATTGTCGAGCAGTTGCCGCATGGTGCGGAACGATCGGGCAGTGTCCGCCGTCAGTCGGCCTGCGGCGTAGCGTGCAGCGCGGCTCAGCGGAAAGTTGCACGAACGCATCACAAGATCGATGCCGGGGCTGTCGGGCTTGTACGCGAGCGCCCAACCCGGTGGCACGCCCTGAGCCGCGAGTTGCGAGCACAATTGCGTCTGGCACACCATGGGAAGCAGGCCCGGTGGAGCTTGCGAAAAGGTGAGCTTGGACTCTTCCGCGTACTTCTCGGAATGGGCGAGCATTTCGTCGGTGAGCGCGGGATCGAGCAGCGCGGCGCCAGGCGGGCAGACAGCAAGGGCATCGGCTTGGTGTTGCTCCGCGATGACGCAGCAAGTCACCGGATCAACGTATTCATCGAGCGAAGTTGAACCGCCCAGCCCGCCGCGCCAACCGTCGAGCGACCACTTGCGCGCGGCGCGCACGAGCGCGCGAAATGATGGTGGATTCGTGTTGCGCGCGTACACTTTCGCGGGCGTTCCGTTGAGCAATTCCGCGACGCGCGACTGTTGATTCGGTGGGCAGGAGACGACGATGTCGGCGAGCCGTTCGCACTGCGCCAAGCGCTCGACCGTGCGGCGCACGACGGGCGCACCGGCGAGATCATCGCCAAGCCGGCTGGCGGTGCCCAGCGGGGTGGATTCGAGATCGGCATCGAGCAGGGCTACGGTTTTCACGGCATTTCCCCCTGCGAATCGCGCGTCGTCGCGCCGTCGGCGATCACCTGATCCAGTCGGTCGCGGGCAGCCGACAGCATTTCCTGCACGGTTTCGCCGCTTTCGCTGATGCTGCTGACGAATTCGATATCGCGGGCGAGTTGCCGCTTGGCGCGTTCAATGCCCTCCGCGCGGGCTGCTCCGAGTTTGCGGTCGGCACTGAAGCGGCGCAGTTCGGAGAGCTGCGACGCGTTGTTGATGATGCGGTACGCGCGGTTTGCGCGGTTGACCGCGGCGCGCAGCTCGTCAACGCGGACGATGCGGCGATTGAACTTGTCGGGGTCGCCGGTGAGGCCCTGCAATTCCTTGAGCAATTCGTTCATTTCGTTGCAAACGTCGCGCAGCTTGGCGAGTTCGTCGATGCGGGCGGCGAGTTCGCTGCGCACGCGTGGCAGGATTTCGCGCTTGCGCCAAGTCGTTGTCGTGCGATACTCGAAGAGGTCGCGCGGGATTGGCGTCGTGCAATAGCGCTCCAGCGTTTCCGCCAGCGTCGCGTTCTCCGCGCCGCGGATGCGCGCGCCGCCTTCGGACGCGTTGATCACGCGGGCACTGGTGTTGGCGATGTCGCGTTCGAACTGCTCAAGGTAGGTGAAGAGCAGATCATCGGTGTAGATCTTGCGGCCCTCGGCGTCGACCGTTCTCCGCAACATCGTGCCCATTCGCGCGGTCCGCTCCCACTCCTTGGTCTCCATCGTGTTGAAGCGGTTGATCTCGCTTTGCCACGAGCGGTGGATCTCCATGCCCGGGCTGTAGTACACGTAGCCGGTGTACGCGAGGTCCTGGCCGATGAAGATGATCGGGTCGCAGCCCATGTACTGGGCGAGATAGAACGCGAGATGCGCCACCGTCGCACCGGGAGCGAGCGCGACGCGCGGCGCAAGATCATCGCCAATCAGCAAGCGCGCGAAGGGATTGTCCAGAATCGAAATCGGACCGGGATATTTGTCAAGCACGTGCCAGGTGGCTTTGGGTTCCGCGACGAGGTGTACATTCTCCAAGCCGGGGACATCCTCAAAATACTGGCTGCTGACTTCGTGATAGTCGAGGCTCGTCACGAAATCAGGCGTGATTCCGCGGTCGACCAGCGTCTTGAGCGTGGTTTGCACAGCGCAGACGACGACGCGATCGCGCGCGGCTGACAGTTGATCGATGTTGCGGCGCAGCGAGGGACCGGCGGATACGATGACCGCGGGCTTGCCCGCGAAGCGGCGCTCGAGCATGCCGATTGACGTGGTCGACGCGTAGCTGCCGATGTTGTTCGCGATGTTGCGGCAGGTGATCTGCGCGTTGTTGACCAGCGTCATCAGTGAGGTACGCGCGTAGGACACGAACTCGGTGAGCAGGCCGCGCACCTGACTGTGAAACGCGCTGTCCACGCGTTCTGATGGGGGATGTTGCACGAAGCGCGCGCCGAGCATGACCAGCGCGGTGCGCTGCTGCAAGCGTTCGTGCAGGCGCGACTTGTCGTCGTCGGTGACGAACACCAGCCTGCCGCCCGCGAGTACGTCCGTGAGATCGACGTGCGCGAGTGCGGTCGCGATCAGCCGGAGGTTGCGCTCGGACACCACGATCAGCGCTTCGGGCGAGACGCGTTCGTTGAGCGCGACGATGTGATATCCCAATCCGAGCCCGTTGACGAAGTAGCAGTAGCAGTCTTCGATGTCGACGGCGTCGATGAGTTTCTTCGCTTCGGCGCGCGGGTCGTAGCGGCTGTTGAGGTATGCGGGTCGGCCCTCGGGGTCGGGCAGCGCGACAGTCCAGTCGCCGCTGCGCGTCGGTTCGACGGGCAGACGGGCTGCGTCGGGGATTGCGTCGAGCTTGATGGCGAGGTCGGTGTCGAAGCGCCAGAGCAGCGCCATGTTGCGCAGGAAGAGCGCATGGTCTTCGGTCGATGGCGGTGGGATGTGCAGCGTGGTGTCCAAGATCACCCGTCCCTGGTGAATAGATCGACGCGCATCCTGCGCGGGCATCAGACTATGGCAAATCGTCGCCAGAGTCGAGCGCGAGGATTGCACGATCATTTTGGCTGCGTATGCTGGCTGTTTGCGCCGCGGGGCGGTGCCGCGGATGGTTGGATTCGGGTGAATCGATGGATACGTTGCAGGCTGAGACGACGACAGCAATGACTGCGGCGGGGCATACGGACCTGTCGGCGATCGCGGACGCGCTGCGCGCCGCGCTCGACGATTACCTTGCAGGTCGGACGCAGGGGCCGGTGGCGGACACCGCCCGCGACGGGATCCTGGCGCGGTATCGCGTGGTGGCGCAGGAGCGGGTGTTTGCCGACTTGGACAAGACGATCGCGAGCATTGAGGCGCTATACGCTGCTGTGGTTCGTGAGCGCAACATCGAGACGGATCGGCTGGCGAGCGAAGCAGGTCTGCTTGCGCGTCTGCGTGATCTGCGGGCACGGTTTCGCGCCACCGATCCATACAAATCGGGGGTGACCGAGGAGCAGTGTTGGCTTCTCGTGCAGCAATTCCATTACGATGCGATCGAATGCGTCGGGCGATTGTTGGATTGGGAATCCGGCAAGCAGCCCGCGCCGCTGCCGCACGACGCGGACGGCGCAATCGCGCGTGTGTCCGTCATGGGTATCGCAGGCCCATCGCGTCGACAGGCGATTCTCAATGTCCTGGAAGTGGCGGTGCCCAATCCCATCGAATCTCGGGTGTTGTCGACGTTTCTGTCGACGCTGGGACATATGTTGTGGCACCAATTCAATCCCCGGAGCGAACTTCGCTGGCACGAGTTTCTGCGGACGACATTGGGTTGGGTTTCTCGCGATGGGCTTTCCCGACTTCGCGGCGAGCGGCGCGAGGTCGTGCGCGTATCCGGAAGTGAGTATCTCTACGGTGAGCGCGGCTTGTTCGATCGCGCGACGGGCAAGACGGCGCATAACGTCGTGGTGGCGGCATCGCACCGACTTGGGTTTCTCGATATTCCGTTGTACGGCCACGCGTTGGACGGATTGCCGCATTTTGTCTGGGCGAACAACTCGTTCTATCCACCGGGGATGGAACGCAAGTTCATGCGCAGCCGGACGGCGATTCCCGTGCGCGGCGCGCACAAGCTTCCACTAAACGAGGTTATCGATCTGTCGATTCGCGTGTTCGAGGAGGACGGCAGCCCGCTGTTCATCATGGCTGATGGCGCGACGAAGAATTTGCTCTATGGGCAGTATTTGCGGGTGAAGCGGGGGATTCGCGTGCTCGTGGATGAGTGCGTGCGGCAGTGCGCGGGTACGGGTCGGCGCACGTTCGTGTTGCCGATGACGCTTGACGATCCCATCGCGTATCTGCTGGGCTATGAGGACGAGATTCGCGTCAACCTGCATCCGCCGATCGAAATCACCGAGGCAACTTCGCCGGATGCGCACACGTCGCTGTTCGACGAGTCCGCGTTCAACGGTGGCGATGATCTGCTGAATCACCTTGAGGCACTGTATTTTGTGTACAGCGTGCAGGCGCGGGTCGGTTTGACTTCGCCCGACGTGGTTTCCGCGGTGCGGGCCTGGCGCGGGCAGGGCGGTGGTGGTGTTCGCGGCTGGTTGCGGCGACGATTCAACATGAGCGTTTACGATCTTTGCAGGATGACCGCCGCTCAGCGGCGCGCGGAACGATGATTACGTTGGATACCGGGCGGGCACCGCGATTGCTCTACGTCATCACCGATCTTGAGGTTGGTGGGGTGCCGCTACACCTGCTGCGTCTTGCGCCCGCGGTGCGTGACGCGGGTTATGCGGTGGCGGTCGCGAGTCTCAAGTCACCGGGGCCGGTGAGGGATCGCTTGCGCCACGCAGGGATCGACGTGCTGACCTGCAATGCCGGCGGTGCGTTTGATTGGCGTTTGATAGATCGTCTGGGGCGGTTGATCAGCGACTTTGCGCCGGATTTGGTGCATACGCTGCTTTTTCACGCGAATGTCGCGGGGCGGCTGGTCGGGGCACTGTGCGGTTTTCCGCGTGATCGGTTGGTGTGTGAGATTCAGACGGTGGAGATCGAACGCCGCTGGCACCTGTGGGGCGATCGGCTGACGTATCGACTGTGCCGCTGCCTCGTTGGCAATTCCCCATCAGTGGTCGATCATCTGCACGCACGGGCGAAGGTGCCGCGCGAACGCTTGCGATTGGTGCTGGGGGGCGTGGATGTTGCCCGGTACGCATCGGCTGACGCGTTGCCGCGTGAGGCGCTGGGCGTGCGTGCGAATGAGAAGGTGCTGCTCTGGGTGGGGCGGATGGACCCGGTGAAGGGGCTCGACACGCTGGTGGCTGCGGTGGATCTGGTGCGACGCAACTGGCCGGTGAAGCTGCTGCTGGCGGGCGATGGCCCGGAGCGTGCGAACGTTGAGAGCGGCATCGCGCGGCGCGGGCTGGGAGATTGTGTTCGGTTGCTCGGGCGACGCGACGACGTGCCTCGGATTTTGAAGTCGGCGGATGTGTTCGTGCTGCCGTCGCGTACGGAGGGCTTGCCGAACGCGATCCTCGAAGCCATGGCGGGCGGGGTTCCGGTGATTGCGACCGATGTTCCGGGCAGTCGCGATCTGGTGACGGACGGTGTGACCGGGTTGCTGACGCCGGTTGACGATGCGCATCGGCTTGCGGTGGGAATCGAGAAGTTGCTGAGCAATGCGGTGGCGGCGCGGCGGATGGCGGAGAACGCCCGCGAGATGGTCGCACGGGAATACACGCTGGAGCGGTGCCATAAGCGATACTTGGAGTTGTATCGCGAGGTGCTCGCCGACGGACGTGCGTGAGTTGAATCCTTTACGGGGTGGAGCGAGCACGGATGACGGAGTACGTCGCGGAGGTCTCGCCGGTTCGCGAAGTGTCGCTATTGGGCACTGCCGATCTTGCGTACTGGACGGACAGGCTCGCTCCTTACGGTCTTCGTCCCGCAACGCGAGCTGACCGTGCGGTGATTCACATCGGAGTGACCGCCGCCAGGTTTCGCGGGATTCGCTTTCGTGAATTCATCATCGGTGTGGCGACGCGTGATGCTCCGGGCACCGAGACGCATGACGGCGTGTTTCTCGTGCAAGCGTTCAGTTCTTTGCGTTCCTTCGCGTTCATCGAGCGGGTTTTCTTTCATACGCCGTATTCGGCTGGCAAGATCATGTTTTGCACTGAGGTGCCCGTGTCGCTGACACTGCACAGCCCGCGTGGGGCGCTGCTTTGCACGGCTTTGATGCGGGGCGACGAACGCGCCCTGCTTCGAACAGCGCATGAGCATTGGGAAGGGCCGGTTTACCTTCCAGGCAAACCCGGACAAGCCAAGCCGGTTTCGCGGGTCTTCCTCGCGAAGCTCTGCGGCGCGACTTCGACATTCGCGTATGACATCGCCAAGGACTCGGTTTCGTTCAGCCCGAGTGATGCGCTGCCGGTGTTTCAGGAATTGATCGAGTCCGGGTTTCAAGGCGCGGAGTGGTCGGTACGGACGAACGCAACCCACGCACGTTCCAAGACGCAGGTTCGCGACGACGTCTGAGTCATTCGCGCGCGCCGACAGTTGCGATCGGTCGGCGTCGGATCAGTTGCCGTGGGCTGTACCTGCGGCGGGCTCGGACTCTTCAATCAGCGCGTATTCGTCCCAGTGCGGGGCGTCGAAATGCCACCATTCCGTGGCCAGTCCAGTGAAGCCCTCCATGGTCATCACGTCGGAGAGCAGCTCGCGGTTCACCAGCGATTCGGCGGATCCGCCGGTGTAGTCGCGGTGGGCAGCCTCGGTGAAGTCGTCGTAGGGCGTGGGCATTTCCAGTTCGTGGCCTGCGCGATCGACGAGCGTGACGTCGACGGCTGCCCCGCGGTTGTGACGCGATCCGCGCGCGGGGTTCGCGACGTAACGCGAGTCGGGCATGATCTCCCACATCGTGCGCTGCACGGACAGCGGGCGGAAGCCATCGTAGATTTTGAGACCCAAGCCCCGACGCACGAGGCGCTCCTGCGCATGGTGAAGGCGCTCTGCCACTGACTTACGCAATTGGCAGCGCAGGTCCGCGGGATAAAGCGTTTTGCCGGTGAAGTTTTCCGACGTGGCGTAGCGCAGGTCGATCATGATGCGTGGATCGACGTCCGCGACCTCGACGAGCGGATCATCGGCTGAATCTACTGGTGCGTTCGTCGCGTTCAGCGCGGGCGGTGCTTGCAGGATGTAGGCAGTGCCACTGCGCGGCAGCCACCAGACGTTCTCAAGATCTGCCCGGGTGTATGCAATCATGCCTTGTTCCGGCGTCGGGCTCGCGGGATCGTTGACCAGCACGTTGCCGTCTTGATCGAAACCAACGAGCACGAGCAGGTGGCCTTCGGTCGATTTGTACGGTGCGCCGGGCAGTTCACCATCCTTGGCTTCGATGGAGATGATCAGTGGTTGGTCTTGCGCGATGAGCGCTTCGACGCGCGACCAGTCGGCGAAGCGATCGAGATATCCGGGCACGCCATAGCTGTACGCTTCCTGCACCGCACGCGGCCAGTTGCCGTAGATTCCGTTGGTGTGATCGTAGATCGTCTCCGCAATCTCCTCCGTTGGCCGATCCACCCCGCGATACGCGAGCACCATGCTCACCGACGTGGGGCTGCAAATCTTGCCGCGAATTGCTTCACGCTCCGCTTTTTGACTGCGGAAAGGAACGGGGAGGCGACGCTGCCAGCGTTCCTCGGGTGGTGATGCCGGCGCGGATGGTGCGGGCAGTGATGTGAGCAGGTCGGACGTGTCGGTGAAGGTTACGTCGACGCGCGCGATGCGCAGCTTCGCGTACGCGGTGGCTGGGCTGTTGGGGATCGGTCCGCAGACGGCGCGCACGCGATACTGCAGCCGGTCGTAGCGTTCCTCGGACCAGAGGTAGTCGGTGTCGATGTACATCGCGCCGGACGCGGTGCCCGCGACGGGTTGAGGTTGCAATGTGCCGCGATCCGCGATCCGCAGCCAGTCGGTCCAGGAGTCGTCGCGCTGTCTGCCGACGCGGGCTTCGACGGAATAACCGACGTGCGGTGGGGCGTCGATGTTCCACGAGAGCAACGCCTGATTGAAAAGCACGTTGCTGGTGATGACCGGTGACTCGTAAGCACCAGCCGGTGTGTTTTCATTCGCCGGCGGCACCTCGATCAACGCGTTCAGCTTGTCGTGTGCAACGTGCTCGTGACGCATCTTGCGCGCGACCGGTTTGCCACAGAGCAAATCGTCGATGCCCGCAGCCATTTCTTCGAGATATGCTGATCCGTTCGCGTGATGCGTCATGCCGACGATGACGTACACCTGGTCGCCGTGGTCGACGCGCGCGGTATCGAGGTGCCAGTCCTCCCACCCGCCGCTTTTGCGGATGATGCTCAGGTCCCGGCCTTGGAGTCCTTTGACGAAGTTGCCGTTGTGGTGTTCGAGGCTGGGGGCTGCGAAGATTTCGCGCATCCGCAGGCTCGCCTCCGCATTCACCAAGTTGCCTTGTTCCATCATCAGGTAGAAGCGCAGGCACTGTCGCACGGTGGCGCCGTGCGAGTAATCGTGGACCGGGTCGCCGAAACGCGGCGAGCCCTGCGCGTAGTGCTTGCCATACCACAGGCCGGTCTGCTTCTCCTGGTCGTAGAACTGGTAGCGCTTCGACTGGAGCAGCTCTTGCGTTTTCTCAATGCCGACGATGTTGCCATACTTGGCAGCCAGCGCGTTGTCCGAGAGCTTGATCATGCGTTCAAGTTCGTGGCGCACGTCGTCGGGCAGGGCGCGGGCAGACTCCGGGTGTTGATCGAAGTACGCGAGCAGGATGCAGATCTTGGGTACGCTCGCGGCGTAGAACATCGCGTCGGGATGAATCAGCGCCAGTCGCAGATCGGTCAGCGAAAGTACGCCGAACGCGCGGTCGCCTTCGGGAATGTCGTGTCGCTGCGCCACCCGTGCGTCGAGCCGCACCAGCGCTTGCTGCAACTGCACGTCGGTCGGCGTGTCGTCGTTAATTCGATACTCCTGCAAGTGCATCGCCTCGCGCCAGTCACGGGCTGGGTAGCGTACGTCGATCGGGCTGTCGTTGCGGCGCGCAGCCACTCCCGCGTTGAGGGTTTCTTCGGTGATCCGCGTGGCGGTAGGTGAATTCGCGAGCGTGTCCGCCATGATTCGCTCTGCGTCCGGTTTGAGTCGCAGCACTTTGATGCCGCGACAGTTCTTGTCGCCGTTGACGTACTCGACGAGCGGTTGCTCACGAACCGCCTTCCCCGCGGAGTGGAGGAAGTCGACGGTGCCGTCCTCGGCGATCGCAATCAGCCCGACGTGTCCGCACCACTGCGATTCGTCGTTGCCGCGGATGATGTTGACCATGTCGGCATCGCGGAACTCGTGCTGCACGTCGGGGATGCGCTCCTTGGGGATATACCAATCGGAGATCGGCTGGTCGGGGATATCCTCACCGATGCCGAACTTCGCGAAGAACCGGGAGCGGCGGCAGACCTGCGTGAGCGGCACGGCGACTTCGCCGCTACCGACCTGTTTCGTGAGGTCGTCGAATAGGAACGCGTTGTTGGGGTTCCAGTCGCCAAGCCCGTAGTGGTTGCGCGTGAGCATCCCGATGGCGCCGTCCTTGTAGCGGATGCGCTGAAGCGTTTGCAGGAAGGTCCACCAGTCGTGCGAAAGCGCCATCGAATACATGTGCTCGCTGAAGACGACGCAGTCGCTTTTGTTCAGGCAGTAGATGGGGTCGGGGTCGTACGCTTCGTAGGGAAACTCGCCAAGCAGGTAGATGTCGTATGGCTGGCCGATGTTCTGCCGGCCGAGGCGGATGATGCGCTTGTGCAAGTCGGGTTCGATCGCGGGCAACGCACGCAGGTAACGATCGACGTCGGATTCGTCGAAGGTGTACAGCGGTTTGTCGAGCAGGTCGGAGACATCGGGCGCTTGAGCTTGCTGCTCGGGCGCATCTGTAATGTCAGCGCGTGAGGAACTGGACGAGCGACATCCCGTAGTGCCTGTCAAGCAGACAAACACTACCGCCGCGAGCGCGAACAACCACGCTCCCCTCCCCCTGCGAGGGGAAGGGGTCGCGTGTATGAGCCGTCGGCAACCAGAATCGCTCCGCGTTCGTGCAACTTCGCTCACGTGCTACTCCCGGGATTCGCGGAGCGTTTGCTTGTTCGCCCGCTCCGCTAGGTCATTTTTCCAATCATGCGCGGGATGAGCCGCTTCTTTTCCTCAAACACCCAGCGGTAGTAGTCCGCGCGTTTGAGTTTGGACCCAGCCTCCGCGTCGAGCAGCACGGTTACGTGCGGGTGCATTTGCAGCACACTGGCACTGACCTGCGCGGTGATCGGGCCTTCGATGGCTTCGGCGATGATGTCCGCTTTTTTCGCACCGTTGGCGAGCAGGATGATCTCCTTGGCCTCCATGATCGTACCGACGCCCATGGTGATCGCAAACCGGGGAACCTCGTCCTCGTGTTTGAAGAAGCGCGCGTTGTCCTCGATGGTCTGCTTGGTCAGCGTTTTGAGACGCGTCCGCGAACCGAGCGACGAGCCCGGCTCGTTGAAGGCGATGTGCCCGTCGCCGCCGATCCCGAGAATCTGGAGATCGATGCCGCCCGCTCGCCGCATCTCGGCTTCATACCACTCGCAGAACTGCTCGACGTTCTCCGCGTGGCCATACGGCACGTGTACCCGGCGCGCGTCGACGTTGATGTGGTTGAAGAGGTTCTGGTCCATGAAATAGCGGTAACTTTGATCGTGGGAGGGGGCGAGGTCGAGGTACTCGTCGAGGTTGAACGTGGTGACTTTCGAGAAGTCGAGGCCCTCTTCCTTATGCAGACGTACAAGCTGCTTGTACGTACCCACCGGTGTCGATCCGGTGGCGAGGCCCAGCACCGAGCTGGGTTTCTTGAGCAGTTGCCGGCTGATCATTTGCGCAGCCAGTTGGCTCATTTCCTCGTACGACTTGGTGATGATGATCTCCATGGTTGGTCTCCCGTTGCTGCGAGTTGAGAAGTGAACTTGGCATGATGTTCGAGACCGATCGGCGATGGCCCGGCTGCGGGCGCGGCGGGCACGTCTTGCCGAGGTGTTTGCGTGATGCGGTTTGATTATAGCAGAGCCGCGTGCGCCGCGATCGGGAATTTGCGACAAATGTTACACGATTGCGCGCCGTGTGTTGGTCGGTTCGCTATAATGACGACGTCAGTCACTTCTTGTTCCTACGCAGGAGATCACGCATGTCCCGCCCGCTAATCATCTATGAAGACAGTGGTTTTCGTAACCTGTTGCCGCTGACGTACACGCGGCCGGCGTGCCGTTTGCGCTGTGGAATTGTGACGTTGTGGGAAAAGCTCGCCGCATGCTACCCAGCCGCGAGCGCAATCGTCGTACACGCGCGCGACTACATCGCGCCGGTTGTCGCAGAGGAACTGTCCGCGGTCAACGTGAACAACTTTGACGGCGACGCCGCCCTGTTTGTCAGTGGGCGCGTGCTGGTGTCTCCGAGCTTGGCTAGGGAAATCCCCTTGGATGGCTCCGACGCCGCCTATGTATCGGATGGTGTCGTGGTGGCTGCACGGGTGAGCGGGGCGCGCTGCGCGGAGCTGCGCAAGATGCTCAAGCAGGGGCCGCTGCCCGACGGCTGGTCGCACGGTCTGGCCGTGCGCGAGATTGAAGCCGCAGTGATCAAGTACCCCTGGGACCTGATCCATCACAACCCGGGCGAGATCACCGCGGATTTTGAACGCATGGGCTTGGGTGGAAACATCGCGGGCAGCGTGCACGAATCGGCAGTCCTGGTAGATGAGGGACGCATGCACATCGCCGACGGAGCTTCCGTCCATCCCGGTGCGATCCTCATTGCCGAGGGCGGGCCGATCTACCTGGGGCCGAAAGCGAAGGTGATGGCCGGTGCGGTAGTAGAAGGGCCGGTGGCGATCGGCGCGAAGTCATCGATCAAGATGCAGGCGAAGATCTACGAAGGTACGACAATCGGCGAGTTCTGCAAAGTCGGCGGCGAAGTGGAGGAGAGCATCTTCCAGGCGTATTCGAACAAGCAGCATGACGGGTTCCTTGGCCACGCCTTCCTCGGCGAGTGGATCAACCTGGGAGCCGATACGAACAACTCCGACCTCAAGAACAACTACAGCACGGTCAAGGTGACCATCGACGGGCGGCAGGTGGATTCCGGCTCGCTGTTCGTGGGCAGTACGATTGGCGACCACAGCAAGTGCGGAATCAACACGATGCTGAACACCGGTACGGTGATCGGTGTGGGGTGCAACGTGTATGGCGCGGACTTCCCGCCGAAGTATATTCCGTCGTATTGCTGGGGTGGCGGCGGTGGCTTTGTGACGCACGAACTCGCGAAGTTCCTGGAGACGGCTGAGCGGGTGATGGCGCGTCGCGATCGCAAACTGACACCGGCGGTTCGCGCGATGCTGTCGCGCGTGTTCGAGTTGACGGCGCACGAACGCGACGCGGTGTTGAGCTGAGTGGTGTGGACGTTTCACGCTGCGGGTGGCACGGTCTGACGAAGTCAGGCCGTGGTCATGGCGAATCGACGTGGTGTGCGCTTCAGCGTTTGGCTCCACGGCCTTGCTGCGAAGACCGTGCCACCCGTTTGCTGCCCTGCCATGTGGGACCGGCTTTCCAGCCGGTCATGACCGGTTGGAGAACCGGTCCCACAAAACGCGATTCCCGCGGCTACGTAAGCTTCAGTCGGTAGCGCCAGAAGACGCGATCGACGCAGCAGTCGGCGTGGTAGGCGTAAAACGCGATGGGGCCGACCCAGGGGATGAGCGCGGTGCGGTGGCCCGCGTCGCGCAGATCGTTCAGGCACCGACGGAGCAGCACCCGGCCTATGCCCAGTCCGCGCGTTTCCGGCAGCGTGCCCATCGGCCCGAAGAAACCCCACTCGCGATTCTGCGATGAGTGTCCGCTGAACGCGATGATGCGTTCGCCGCGCAGCGCAAGATGCAATGCCGGGGGATCGTTGTTCATCGCGAGTTCCGCTTCCAACCGCCAACCCGGCCCGAACTCGGTCGCGAAGAAGGCGTCGAGCAACGCGTCATCGTCACGCGTCGCGCGGCGAACGGTGACACCTGCATCCCTCAGCCGGTCTTCATCCGAGGCGGTTTCAAAGGGTTCGCTGAGATCGCCTATGAGGTTGGCGCAGTCGCCGAAGCGCTCGAAGCCGCCGCGTTGAAGAAATCCCAATGCGGGCGTATAGCGCGGGTCGAGCCCGGGCGTGAAGTAGTTGCTCGGGATAGCCAACGCTTCCAGGCTTTCGAGCTTGGACTTCCGCGCGACTGCCTTGACGTGATCGAGCAGGGCGGTGGCGATGCCCTGGCGATGGTGATTGCGCTCGACCGCGAAAATCCCAACCCAGCCGCGATGCTCCGCACGCCTCGTCACTGCCTGCATGAACCCGACGAGTCGCCCATCGACAACCGCGCCGTACACGTCGAACGCATCGATACCGGGCTGGGGATTGTGGAACAGTTTCTCGGCGAGCAGGTCGGCGCTGAACGTGTCGTAGACCAGCGCGTCACAAGCGAGCGCGTACACTTCGGACAGACGCGACTTGTCGACGGAAACAACCTCGGGATTCAACCGTTCCGCGGTCATGGCTGCATCACTCCACGTCGATGACAAACACCGGATTGAGCACCGAATTCTTGAACATGTTCGCGAAGTGAACGTGCACGTCATGTTCACCGGGCGTCAACTCCGCCGGCAGTTCAACTTCGAGGCGGTAACCTTCATTCGTAAAGGTACACGGTACGCGTTCGCCGTCGAGCCGAGCGGCGATTGTGTCGCTGAAAACCATCTGCCGTTCGTGTCCCCAGGCCTTCCGCGAACGCAGCCCGTCATCAAGCTCAAACACGAGCTGCCGCACGCCGCTGCGCAGCACGCCATCGGCAGGTTCCAGCAGTGTCGCATGCGGCAATCCGCCGTATGCGTACCACGCCAATCCGAGGAACATGCCATAGGCTTCGTCCAGGTTGTGCGCCGGATCGCGCAGACGCTGTTCCTCGTCGGGGTTGGTGTAAAAGGACGTCTCGCACAGAGCGGCTGGGACGCGCGCGTGACGCAGCACGGCAAAGCCCGACTCGTACATGAGTTGATCGCTTTTGATCGGAACCGACGTGATCTGGTCAAAGTCGAGCACGTCCATCAGTCCGTGGCAAAGATGTCGCGCGAGATCGAGATTGGCGGGCTGCTCATCGACCACACCATGATGCCACACCGTGGTGTAGTTCACCTGCGGTTTGCCGCCGATCGCATTGTGATGGCAGGAGATGAACAAGTCCGCCGGCCAATCGTTGGCAACCTGCGCGCGCTCTTCCAGCGACAGGTCCACGTCACCGTCGCGGGTCAGGCGCACTTCCGCGCCGACGTGTTCAAGCAGGTCGCGCAGGTAGCGCGCGACGCGCATGTTCATCTCGGCTTCGCGTACGCCGCTGGGCCCGCGTTTGTATCGCCGCTTGTGCGCGTCACCACCGTGTCCCGGGTCGAGGCATATCCGCACACCGTTAAGGTATTTCGCGTACTCCGGAACGGGGTATTCCGCAGTGTCGATGCGCACGCGCGCGTAATCCTCGGGCGCCTCGATCAAAGTATCGACCGACACCATGGGATCATCGCTCGGCGCGAGTTCTTCAATGTCCGAACGCTCAGTTGTTACGGGTAAAGGGCGCGCCGTCTGTCCGACGCCGGGGTCGGTGGATTGCCGCGGCGACGAACCATGACACCCAGGCAGGACAAGTGCCAGAAACCCTGCAATACAAGGGCAGAATACGCGGGCGGGGTAGCGCAGCGCTAAACGTGACATAGTTGACTCCCTTGTGTGAATCGTGCGGATTCACCTATACCCTGTCGCGTGGTTTCATTCCAGTGCCGCCAACCTATAATGACGGCCCCTTGGTGTGCGGTTGGGGGGCATGCCGATGTGCGGTCCGGCCTGCGACCCGACTGCGGTGTCGCTATTTTGATGTGCTCCCCGTTGGGTCGTCCCCAGCAGTGTTACCGTTTGTATTTCTGTTCTTGGAGCTTAAGCCGTGCAGGATCGTGGTCATCTTCTAACCGAGTTGCGCAACCCGCGGTCGACACACGTGGACACCATGTCCACCGAGGAAGCGTTCGACCTGATCAATGCGGAGGACGCAGCCATGGTGGCTGCGGTCGCCAAAGTCCGCGCGGAAGTGTGTCAGGTCATCGACATGGTGTACGACGCTTTCAGTCGAGGCGGCCGGTTGATCTATGTCGGTGCGGGCACCAGCGGCCGTCTTGGCGTGCTCGATGCGTCGGAGTGTCCCCCGACTTTTCTCACCGACCCGCGCATGGTACAGGGCATCATTGCCGGTGGATGGGACGCGCTGCGGATGGCCATCGAAGGCGCGGAGGACTACGCGGAACACGGAGCCGCTGCCATCGACGAGAAAGAGGTCGATGATCGCGACGTGGTCTTCGGCATCACCACCGGCGGCACCACGCCGTACGTACACGGCGCGATCGAACGCGCCAAGGAACGCGGGGCGAAGACAGTCTTCTTTGCCTGCGTACCCGCGGACGACGTGCCCGATGGGGCTGATGTGTCGATCCGCGTGCTCGTCGGTCCCGAGATTGTTACGGGCAGCACGCGACTGAAGGCGGGCACCGCCACCAAGCTCGTACTCAACACCATCACCACCGTGGCCATGATCAAGCTCGGCAAGGTGTATCAGAACCTGATGGTCGACGTGAACACGCGTGCGAACAAGAAGCTCGTGGACCGCGGAACGCGGATGATCCAATCCGTCATCGACATCGATCGCCAAACCGCGCGCGAATTGCTCGATGCCTCGGGCGGACACGTGAAGACGGCGTTGGTCATGCACGCGCGGAATGTCGACCGGGCCTTGGCTGAGCGTTTGTTGTCGGAGCATCTCGGACGCCTCGCCCCAATTCTCGACGCGGAGAAAGCATGACACCGGCTTGCCTGGCGACGTTGAGTGGGCAGTTCACCTGGATCGACTGGTTGGTCGTCGTCGGGTACCTGGCGCTGACCACCGTTCTCGGTGCGAAGCTCGCTGGCCGCCAGTCGAACATTCGCGACTTCTTCCTCGGCGGGCGCAAGCTTCCCTGGTACGCGGTAAGCGGTTCGATCATCGCGACGGAGATCAGCGCGCTCACGTTCGTGAGCGTTCCCTCGATCGTCTTCAAGCTCGACGCGCAAGCGAACTTTACCTATCTCCAGCTAGGCGTCATTGGGACGTTTCTTGCGCGGATCATCGTCGGGTACGTGCTTGTGCCCGCGTACTACAAACGCGAGATTTACAGCCCGTATGACTACATGGGCAATGCGCTCGGCGGCAACGTGCGCACGATGACCAGCGTGCTGTTTTCGCTGGGCGGGATTCTCGGCCAAGGCGCCCGCGTGTACTTGACGGCTGAGGTGCTCATGGTGGTTTTGCACGATCAGCTTATGGGGCTTGAGAGTTCGACACACATCCCCGCGCTCGCGTGGGCGATTTTCTTCATTGGCGCGGTGTCGGTTGGTTGGACGCTGATTGGTGGTATCACCACGGTGATCTGGACCGACGTGTTGCTGTTCCTGGTGTTTCTTGTGGGCGCGCTGGTGGCGTTGTTTGTCGTCGCGGCAAATCTGCATGGCGGGTTCGCCGAGATGTTCCGCGTGGGTTGGGAGGCGCAGGAATCCGGGCACTGGGGCAAGTTCACCTTCTTCGATTTCAGCCTCGATCCCGCGCGACAGTATACGATCTGGACGGCTGCCATTCTTTCGACATGGGGCAGTTTGGGGGCGTACGGTACCGACCAGTTGCTCGCGCAGCGTATGTTCTGCTGCAAGGATGAACGCGATGCGCGTTGGGCGATCATCAGCAGCACTGCGAGCCAGTTCGTCACCATCACGGTGATGCTCGTCGGCGTGGGGCTCTTTGCTTACTACCGCCAGCAGCCGGATGTTCCCGGAGTGAATTGCCATCCGGATTACCCCGCGCTGTGCGGTGAAGCGCGGGCCATGTTCGACACCAAAGCCGATCGGATTTTCCCGATCTTCATCTTGCAGAAGATTCCCACGGGCCTGCGCGGGCTGATCATCGCGGGCATCTTCGCTGCCGCCATCTCCAGTTTGATGGGTATTCTCACCGCGCTGAGCCAAGTGGTGATGTCCGCGTTCTACAACCCGCTGCGCGAGCGACAACTGCGCAAACGCGGAATTGTTGTTTCACTCACCGGTGATCTTGAATGTCTCGGCGAGCACGCATCATCGGCTGAGGATCGGCGGTCGGTTTTTGTCGGTCGGTTGATGGTGATCTTTTGGGGTGTGGTGCTTTGTTTGATGGCGTACTTCGCGAAGTTCGTCGCGGAGCACTACAAGTCGATTCTCGATCTTGGTTTGGCGATGGTAGGGTACACCGCAGGCGCGCTGCTCGCGGGTTTCGCGCTGGCATTTTTCCCATTGCGGATCGATGGACGCGGGTTCATGTGGTCCGGTCCGCTTTCCGCGTTTTGCGTTTTCGCGTTGGTATGGCACGAGGACTGGTCGCATTGGGTGTGTTGGCTTGCCGTGGGTTGCTTCCTGATTCTGTGGATAAACACCTACCTCCTGCAATCGGAGGAGGGCGCCCGTAACCTGCCGTCATTCAGCGTTCGCACGCTCTACTTTGTCTTGGGACTCGCGCTGATGCCGCTGCTGAGCTACTTCGCGTTTTGGAATGCGACCGAGGCAGACAAAACGGTCATGCACACGTTGCCCTGGCCGTGGTACGCACCGGTGGGCAGCGTTATCGCATTCAT
The DNA here is from genome assembly GCA_020639095.1 of Phycisphaerales bacterium. GTDB lineage: Bacteria > Planctomycetota > Phycisphaerae > UBA1845 > UBA1845 > JACKHG01. The sequence goes on from JACKHH010000003.1 coordinate 47,852, forward strand.
CTGGGGCTACCTGCTCGCGGGTCGCAGGCCTGCGGGTGACACTGAGTAGCGCAACAAAACCCCTCTCCCCTCGGGGAGAGGCAGGGTGAGGGGGAGCGGCACGACCCGCACCCAATAGCGAACAATCGTATTCGCATTATTCCATCGTTCTTCCTCGCGCGGAGGTGGGGCGGTATCGAGAGGCACGCAAAGGAGTTTCCCAATGTATTCCGCATCGAAGTTCGCAAGTCGTTGGATGTTCGCGTCGCTCGCGCTGGGCATGCCGGTTTTGGTCGGTTGCCAGTCATCGCAGAAGGTGCTCGATCCCATGCGCGCCGTGTGGGTGACGCGTTCGGACTACCGCACAGCCGATGACATCGACACGATCATGGACAACTGCGCGGCCGCCGGTTTCAACGCGGTGCTCTTCCAGGTTCGCGGCAACGGTACGGTGTTCTACCCGTCGAAGATCGAGCCCTGGGCGGAACAACTCGACTTCACGGATCCCGGTTACGATCCGCTGGCGCATGCGCTGGCTGCGGCCCATCGTCGCAAGCTGCAACTGCACGCGTGGGTGAACGTGATGCCCGCGTGGAACGGGCCGAACCCGCCGAGCAATCCCAATCAGCTCTACAACACGCACCCGGATTGGTTCTGGTACGACGCGGACGGCAATCGTCAGCCGCTCAATCACGTTGTCGGCGAGCACCGTCGCGGCTGGTATGCGAGTGTGAATCCCTGCCTGCCCGAGGTGCGCGACTACCTTGTGAGCGTCTTCAAGGAGATCGTGTCGGGCTACGACGTCGATGGTTTGCATCTCGACTACATTCGTTTCCCCAACGAGTCGGTGGTGCGCGGCGAGGTGATTCCCGATTATCCGCGCGACGCGCGGACGCTTGCGATGTTCCAGCAGGAGACCGGCGCGACGCCCGAATCCGATCCGGAGGCGTGGAACCAGTGGCGTACCGATCAGGTGACGAAGCTGGTTTCCGCGATTCACGACATGGTGCGGGACACGCGTCGCGGCTGTGCGTTGACGACATCGCTCGGCAGCGTGCGCGAGAACGCGCTGAAGCACTACCAGGACGGCCAGGAGTGGATGCGTCGCGGGTACATCGATGCCGCGTTCCTGATGAACTACACGCCGAACGTGGAGACGTTCAGCGAACGGCTCGACCCGTGGCTGGACGTGGAAGCCGGTTGCGACGCGCACGTCGTGCCCGGCATGATGGTCCGCCGCAATGACTCGCCTGAGGAAGACCTCGCAAGGTCGGAAGCGCTCATCGCCAAGGCACGCGAACGCACCGGCGACTTCTGCGTCTTCGCGTATTCGTCCGTCTTTGGCCCGCGAAGCCGTACTGCGAGCGCCAAGGAGTCAACCGACGTGATCCGCACCGGCCTGACCAAGTACATCGCAGGCCTAAAAGCCGCTGACGGCAACTAGGCGACGTTGCTGGACCTGCAAACTCTCCGCGGCTCGACGCTGTTGCAAAATGGCGTCGAGCCGCGTCTTTTCCAGCGACCGCGGCGTGGGTACAACATCGCCGTGGATCCGCTGCTCATCTTTGTATTTCTTGCCGTTTACCTCGGCATGATGCTTGGGCGATTGCCTGGTGTTGCCATCGATCGCACCGGTGTTGCGCTCGTCGGCGCGGTCGTGCTCATTGCGGCTGGTCGCATGTCGCTCGCCGAGGCTTGGAACGCGGTCGACGTTCCCACCGTGGCGCTGCTCTTTGGATTGATGATCGTGTCGGTGCAGTTTCGCCTCGCGGGCGCGTACACTGCCGTGACGCAGCGCATCGCGCAGGCGGACGTTTCGCCGCAAGCCCTCCTTGGTTTGGTGATTGCGGTCAGCGCGATCATGTCGGCGCTGCTTGCGAACGACGTGGTGTGCCTGGTGATGGCGCCGCTGCTGGTGCAGGGGTGTCGCAAACGCGCGCTGAACCCCATGCCGATGCTGCTCGCGCTCGCGTGTTCGGCGAACATAGGATCAGCCGCGACGCTGATTGGTAATCCGCAAAACATGCTGATCGGTCAGTCCCTGCATCTTTCGTTCGCTGGGTACCTCGTGGATGGCGTGCCGGTCGCGCTCGTGGGTTGTATCGTGCTCTGGTTGATCATCGTCCGGCAGTATCGCGGCGCGTGGCAGGGTGTCGAGATGCGTGTTGATGTTGAGTCACGCGAGCTACGCGGCTGGCAGACCGCGAAGGGGCTGATCGTACTGACGTTGCTGGTCATTGTCTTTGTGACTGGGATTGTGCCGCGTGATGTTGCGGCGTTAGCAGCGGCCGCGGTTCTCCTGATCAGCCGGCGCATGCAGTCGCGCGAGATGCTTGGTCGGGTCGACTGGCAGTTGTTGATGTTGTTCATCGGATTGTTTGTGGTCAACCATGCTGTCGCACGCAGCGATGCGCTTACGACGAGCGCGCAGCGGCTTGCGGATGCGGGGATCGACGTGCATCAACCGCCGGTTCTCTTCTTCGTGACCGCGGTGCTGTCCAACTTGGTTTCGAATGTGCCCGCGGTGATGTTGTTGCTGCCCGTGTCGCAACACGCGATGGCTGGTCCGGTCCTCGCACTGGCCAGCACGCTCGCGGGCAATCTCATTATCGTCGGAAGCATCGCGAACATCATCGTAGTCGATCAAGCCGCAAGGCAGGGCGTCCGCATCGGCTGGTGGAACCACGCTCGCACCGGCATCCCGGTAACGCTCGCCACGCTAATCATAGCAGCCGGGTGGCTGTGGGTGCGTGCGCACATGATGTGATGCGCCGCTATGTGGCTCGGGTGCGAACCACGATCACCGTTGGCCAAGAGTGTCAGCTTGTGTTACGCACCATCCGGAATTTCCGGCTCGACGAGGTGGGCAAGCTGTGCGAGCGACTCTTGCCAGCCGAGGTAGCACATCTCGGTTGGGATCACGGCTGGTATGCCCGCTTGCACGACTTCCAACTCGGTGCCGCAGCTTACTTTTCGGAAGGTTACGGTGACGTTCATCTCGCCCGGCAGATTGGCGTCGTCGAATTCATCCACGTAGCGGATTCGCTCGTGCGGCGTCAACTCGACGAACTTGCACGCGAACGCGTGACTGTTGCCGGTTCCGAAATTCGTGAACGACATGCGGTAACCGCCGCCGACCTTCACGTCAATCTCGTGAATCCTGCCGAGGAAGCCGTAGGGTGGGATCCAACGCACCAGCGCATCGGGATCGATAAAGGCTTTGTAGACACGCTCTGCCGGTGCACGCAGCACGCGGTGCAGCTTTACCGTATTCGTCGACTCCGACATTTCCGAATCTCCTAGCGCAATTATCGAGCGCTGTAGGGTGGGCACTGCCCACCACCGATCACCGACATAGTCAATCGTTATATGGGGATCGCCCACCGTGCCTTCTAATTGGGATTATACCCACACAACCAGTTCCAACCCTTCCAGCCCGGCCCGCGGACGACTCTGCCCGGCATCGCGCCGGTGTGTTTGCCGTCGCGTACGACCTGCTCACCATTGACGAAGACGTGCCGGACCCCGGTCGCGAGTTGGTGCGGTTCGGCGAAGGTGGCGTTGTCGCGGATCGTTGCCGGGTCGAAGACGACAATGTCCGCAAAGTTGTGGTCGCGCAGCGCGCCGCGGTCGTGCAGCCGCAAATTCGTCGCCGGCAGCAACGTCAGCCGGTGTACCGCTTCTTCCAGCGAGATCACCTTTTCCTCGCGCACGTACTTGCCCAGCAGCCTCGCAAAGCTGCCGTACGCACGCGGGTGCGGATTGCTCTCCAGGAAAACGCCCTCCGGTGCGAACGCGCCCTCGTCAGAGCAGACACTCACCCACGGCTGGCGAACCTTCTTGGCTACGTTGTCTTCGGACATGGTGAAGTAAATCGTGTCCACGTCCGTGCCGTTCTCGATGACGAGGTCCATGGCTGCGTCCTCAGGATCGCAGCCACGAAGCTTCGCGACCTCCGCCAGCGTCTTGCCCGTCAGCGGCTTGAGTGCGGGATTGCGAAAACCGACAAGCAGGATGTTGTCCGGCGAACCGGCGGACAGGTAGCCATTATCCCAATCCTGCGTCGGCGTGTTCATTTCGCGTTTCACCCGCGCGCGGACCGCGGGGTCCGCCAGCCGCTTCGCCCAATCTTCGTACCCGCCTTCCTGCACCCAGGGCGGCATGGCTGCGTCGAGACCGGTCGCGCTTGCGTTGTACGTGTAGATGTCGGCTGTGATGGCGAGTCCCGCGCGGCGTGCGGACTCGAACTTCGCGAAGAGATCGTCGAGCTTGCCCCAGTTGGCACTGCCGCTGGCTTTCATGTGGTAGAGTTCCGCGCGGATGTTCGCTTGCCGCGCGATCGTGAGCAACTCGTCAAACGCTTCGAGCAGGTTGTTGGCTTCGTTGCGAATGTGCGACGCGTAGAGTCCGTTGTACTCGGCGGCCACTTTCGCGAGTTCGATGAGTTCGTCGGTTTTCGCGAAGAACGCGGGCGTGTAGATCAACGCGCTGGCCACGCCAACGGCGCCCTCCTCCATGCCTTGCCGCACGAGCTGCTTCATGCGCGCCAGCTCATCAGCCGTCGGCGGGCGATCGTCGTAGCCGATCTCGTGAATGCGCACCGTCGTCGCGCCGACAAAGGACGCGACGTTCGGCGAAATGCCGCGCCGCTCAAGATGTTCGAGGTATTCGCCGAGCGTGGTCCAGGGGACGTCGTACTTGATGTCGCCCTGATCGGCGAGCATCTTGGCTTTCATCACGGGGCTTAGCGGGCCCATCGACCAGCCCTCGCCCATCACTTCGAGCGTGACGCCCTGCATGATGTCGCTGAGCCCCCGGCCATCGTGCAGCAGCGCGACGTTCGCCCAACTCAGCATGTTGATGAACCCGGGCGCGACCGCAAGGCCAGTTGCGTCGATTTCAGTCTTGCCGCGCGCGTCACCGGCATCGCCAACCAGCACAATGCGATCACCGCGAACCCCGACATCACCGACATAGGCGGCCTCACCCGAACCGTCATAAATCGTCCCGCCGCGAATCAGCACGTCGTACTTCGTCCGCTGCACGCAGCCGGTTAGTACGAACGTTGATAGCACGCAGAGCACGATCGATTTGTTTAACCACCAAGGCACAAAGGCACCAAGGGAAGCAGATTGGGCTTGGGTTCTGGACGTCGCGTCCATGCGAGTATGTTTGGCGTTAATGCAGTCAATCAACATATCTGTTCTTTGTGTCTTGGTGCCTTGGTGGTTCAATCCCGCGAGAGGGCGGTCAATTGCGCGATTCGTGTTCACGGTGCGTCCGCAGTCACGGGGAGCAGGCCGATGTTGCGCAGTTGAGCGATGATGCCGTCGGCGTAGGCTCGCGCACCGGCATTGTTGGGATGGCCCACGGAGCCATACACGCATCCCAAAAACTGGGGTGCGACCTCGACGTTGAGACAGAGGTCGAGGCGGGCGTAGAACTCGGGGTCTTCCGGGAAGAGGTCGAGCGTGATGTCGAGTTGCTGCGCCAGCGGCACGTCGGCGGTCAGGCCCCATAGCCATGATTGCGATGCGAACGTCGCGTTTTCTTCGGCATACGCCGCGTCGACGAAAGCGATGGGCGGGTCCTCGATCGAGATGCTGTTCACCAGATTGACAGCCGCCGCCATCGCCTCCGTCGTCTTCGACTGGAACGCTTGGGAATTATCAAGGAACGCCGTCAAACCGGGCGTAAGGTCCTCGATCGAACCGATGTTGATGTTGTTCGCCTCGGCCCAGGTGCCGACGTCCGAAAGGTCGGAGTTGATGCTCACGAACGGGAAGTAGCCGTTGACCACGATCGGCGCGTTCGGCGCCAGAGCCCGCACGCGAATCAGCATGTTGGAAAGATCGCCCAGGCAGTGCTCGTGCGCAAGTTCCGCGATCAACTCGACGTGATCCTGCGACGTCAGCACGGTTTCGAGTCCAATATCGTTCGCGCAGCCGTCCATCAGAATCAAATCGACGAGTTCAGGATGCTCCATCGCCTCCGCCTGCAAGCCGATCGACGTGAAGAACTGCGGCGCTTCCCCGCTGCAATTGGTCGTGCAGAGACCGTCGAGATCGTTCGGTTGCAGCGTTGCGCCTGACACCGCGTGTACCGTGCGAATCACGCGGACGCCAAGTTCCTGCTCGATCTGGGCAGCCACCAGCGCACTGAATTTGTTCTCGTCGCGCAGGCCGTTGCCCCACATCACTGAGTCGCCGAGCGTGGTGAGGTAGAAGAACGCGCGGGCCAATTCGATGCGATCACCGCCACGCGGCTCGCCGTCGGACGTCGTGGATGCGTAAGCTTCCAAGACCATGCGCGCCCCCAACGTTTCGCGTGGGATGACCACCGCGAAGCGACGTTGCAGGGGAGGTGTATCGGGACGCATCGCCACTTCCCAATACAATCCGGTGCCGTTTGCGAGCATGGCAAGCGTGCCGGCATCGAAAGTGTTCGCGATCTGATCGATGGCCGGCGTTTTGTTCGCGAACGCGAGTTGCACGAGCGGGGTGCTCGTGCTCGCGTCACCATCAGTCAAGCGCAGTTGCAATTCCGAAGTCGTGCCCGCAGACACGGTTAAGAAAAATCCAACCGCGTGAATGCCGTTGGATTCGATGAATGCGATTTCGTGATCAGGGGTGTAGGTGCGTTCGTTTCCGATGGCCGGCGGCGAGAGCAACTCGGTTTCGGTGATGCGAACCCGCGACAATCGTGGTGCGTCGTCGGCGACATCGTCCGTGGCTTCACAGCCCGCGAGGACTGCGCCTACGGCAACAAGCAAAACGCTCAATGTGATGCGCAGGGTGGACAAAGCGCTTCCCCCCGGAAACTGCTATCGCCGCACTATGGCTTGGCGTCTTCCGTATCTTTGTCCGCGTCGGCGGTCCCTGCGCTCATCTCGTCGCCCGTAGTCTCGGGAGCAGACAAGACTTCGCCGCGTTCAATGCTCACGGAGAGGGCAGTCAGCACGGTCTTGCCGTCGTTGCGCGTCGCGCGGATGCGGCCCTCGGCACGTTCACCGACGCGCGCGTCCGCCATCGTCCCAAGCGCACCGTTGATCAGGATCTCGGTATCGTCGGTCACCTGCACATCGAAGGTCTGGTACGTCTCGTGCTTTTCGAGGTAGGCGCGAACCTTCACCTTGTTGTTCGCCATGTCGATCGACTCGATCGTGCCGACGACCTCCATGACCCGCGACTTTTCCTGCTCGTCGGGGCACCCGGCAGAGCAGAGCAGCAGGGCACAGCCCACGCCCAGCAGCACGCCGCGAGACACCAGCCGATTATGTAACGCATTCTTCAGATTCATGTCTGCAACCTCCCAACGAATCGATGCCCGCACCAGATTGGCCACAAAGCACCCGCGAATTCGCAGCGGACGTTTCACGGCAATGTCGGGGGCAATCTAACCGCCGAGTGGCCCGCGCACAAGAAAGCGGCCCGCGAATCCGTGAGGACTCGCGGGCCGCTAGTTGACTGCTTAAACGCTACGAACGCTTTACTGGTACGTCAGCGTGTAGGTGTAGGCGAGACGGGCGCCGAAGTTCGGCGTGTCGCCATTGTCGTCGAGGCCGGCGTTGGCACTGACGTGTACGCTCTGGCTGTCATCGAGCTTCCACTGAAGGCCGGCTTCGATCATGTTCATGTTGCCGTTGCCGTAGTGCTCGCTGCTGCGGTGCATGTAGTCGAGCATGACGTAGACGTCGTCGGAGATCGGAGCGTCGACGCCGAACACAAAGCCCCACTGGAAGTCACGGGCGTAGTAGTCGTTGTCGCCGTTGACCGAGATCGCGAAGGCGTTGAAGTGACCGCGGCAACCGCCACCGAAGTTCTTGGTCAGGATCGCACGCAGCTCGCCGTCGATACCGCTCGAGCGGTAACCGGTCGGGACGCGCATCTTGCCCTGCAATGAGAACGCCGGCATCCAATCCGGGAAGAACGTCTCTTCTTCCCAGAAGCGATACGTGGCGCCGAGCGTGATGTCGTAGTTGCCGTCCTGGCCATCGCCATCCCAGCGACCGTCGCCGAGATTGATCGGGAGATCAGCGAAGAACTCCCAATTGTGCCAGAAACCCCACACCCACTGAACGCCGACGCCGAAGTCGTCGCCGGACGCGTCGCGATGACGACGATCCCAGTTGCCGCGACGACCGGCCCAACCACGACGGCTGCCGCCATCGTTGTCGACGGTTTCGGTCACGTAATCAAAACGCAGACGGAAGTCCATCGTTCCGAACGTCTGGGGATTCGCATCGTCAAAGAACAACGGGGTGCTGATGAAACGCTCATCGTGCGCACCGCTGGACATCGTCATGTCGTCTTTGTCGTTGTCTGTTGCGGACTGACTGTCGGTGGGGTCGAGCACGTAAGACGTGTCGTACAGCGAATCTTCGCCCGCGGTTTGGGCGAAAGCGGAGCTGACCGTGAGCAGTCCAAATACCGCGCACGCACAGCCAAGACCAATTCTACGAAGCATGTTTATCTCCTTATCCCTGATTTGGAATCCGTTCTGACCGGGACCGCCTCCGCACACCCTCTGACCGCGCAGTTAGAGGGTGCAAGGACCAATAATACCGGCCTGTAAGCCAATAATCGGCTGGTGTTCGACGCGGACTTTACCATTTCACGTTCCTGCCCGCCAGCACGTTTTTTCCTGCCATTCTGGCACCCCGTCAGCCTGTGTGTAAATACGTAAGTTGCGGCAATTAAACAAGTTATGGATTTGTGGGCCTGGCACGCCGCCTGCATAAGATGTAAAGCGTTGTCGCTGCGCGGGTTGCGCGGCGTTGAAAGGAGTGCCCATGAACACCGCGAACTACACCATCAAAGCCACTGAAGCCCTCGCCAAAGGGCAGCAGATTGCGACCGGATACAACCACTCAGCCTACACGCCGCTGCACCTGCTCTTCGCGCTATTGTCCGAAGACGGCGGGGGTGTGGTCGTTCCGCTGCTCGCCAAGACGGGTGTACGCCTCGACCATTTGCGGCAGATCGCGGAGGCGGAATTGAAACGCCAGCCGACGGTCTCCGGCGGACAGCTCGCTGCCGATCCCAAGCTTCAACAGGTGCTCGAACGCGCCCGACGCGAGGCGGATCGTCTCAAGGACCAGTACGTCAGCACCGAGCATCTGCTGCTCGCGTTGTGCGACGTTGACTCCGACGCGAAGGAGGTGCTCTCGCTCGTCGGCGTGAAGGGCAGCGATCTGCTGGTTGCGCTCAAGGAGGTTCGCGGCGGAGCCACCGTGAATAGCGAAAACCCGGAGGCCACATACCAGGCGCTCGAACGCTATGGCCGCGACCTTGTCGAACTTGCCCGCAAGGGCCGCATCGATCCCGTGATCGGTCGCGACGACGAGATCCGCCGCTGCATGCAGGTGCTCGCGCGGCGCACGAAGAACAATCCCGTGCTCATCGGCGAACCCGGTGTGGGCAAGACCGCGATCGTGGAAGGGCTTGCGCTGCGCATTCTCGCGGGCGACGTGCCCAACGTGTTGCGCGACAAACGCCTGGTCGCGCTCGATATGGGGGCGCTCATCGCCGGTGCGAAATATCGCGGCGAATTCGAGGATCGTTTGAAAGCCGTCATCCGCGAGGTGGCTGACTCGGACGGGCAGGTTGTGCTGTTTATTGACGAATTGCACACCGTCGTCGGCGCCGGCAAAGCGGAAGGCGCAGTCGACGCGGGTAACTTGCTGAAACCGGCGCTCGCACGCGGCGAGCTGCGCACGATCGGCGCGACCACGCTTGAGGAATACCGCAAGTACGTCGAGAAGGACGCGGCGCTTGAGCGGCGCTTCCAGCCCATTCACGTCGGTGAACCCAGCGTGGAGGACACCATCGCGATCCTGCGCGGGCTGAAACCGCGCTACGACGCACACCATGGACTGCGCATCCAGGACTCGGCGCTCGTAGCGGCTGCTACGCTTTCGCAGCGCTATATCGCGGACCGTTTCCTGCCGGACAAAGCCATCGACCTGGTCGATGAAGCTGCGTCGCGCGTGCGCATCGAGAACGACTCCCTGCCCGCGGAACTCGACGAAATCCGCCGGCAGATCATGCAGCTCGAAATCGAACGCGAAGCGCTCAAATTGGAAAAAGACGCATCATCCAAGGAGCAGCTCAAACGCGTCCAGAAGCAACTTGCGGATTTGCAGGAACGCAACCGCGCGCTGACGACGGAATGGGAGAATGAGTCGGCTGCCCTGAAGGCGATCAAGGAGACCAAGGAGAAGATCGAGCAGCGGCAGATCGATCTCGACGACGCGCAGCGCCGCGGCGATCTCGAAACGGCAGCCCGCATTCGCTACAGCGATCTCAAGGAGCTTGAGGCACAGCAGGCGGAAGCGGAGGCGCGTCTCGCGCGCCTGCACGAGAGCGGAGTAAGCCTCGTGCATGAGGAGGTGACGGCAGAGCAGATCGCGGAGGTGCTGAGCAGTTGGACGGGAATTCCCGTGTCTCGGATGTTGGAGAGCGAGCGCGCCAAGCTGATCACGATGGAAGACAATCTCACCCGCCGCGTCGTCGGCCAGGAGGACGCGGTGCGCGCCGTGAGCGATGCAGTGCGGCGTTCGCGCAGCGGGTTGAGCGATCCGAATCGGCCGCTCGGTTCGTTCCTGTTCCTCGGGCCCACCGGCGTTGGAAAAACTGAACTGTGCAAGTCGCTCGCGCAGTTCCTCTTCGACACTGAGGACGCGATGGTGCGCATCGACATGAGCGAGTTCATGGAGCAGCACTCGGTGGCCCGGCTGATCGGTGCGCCTCCGGGATATGTTGGCTATGAAGAGGGCGGACGGCTCACCGAGGCGGTGCATCGCAGGCCGTATTCAGTGATCTTGTTCGACGAGATCGAGAAGGCGCACCCGGACGTGTTCAACGTGCTGCTGCAAGTGCTCGACGATGGCCGCCTGACCGATGGGCAGGGCCGCACGATTGACTTCAAGAACACGATTATCGTGATGACCAGCAACCTCGGCAGCGATCGTTTGCAGAAGCTTGCGGACGGTGGAGCGAACGACGTCGAGATCGAAGCCGCGGTGACCGAAACGCTCAAGGGCGCGTTCCGGCCTGAGTTTCTCAATCGGATTGATGAGACGCTGGTGTTCCACCGTTTGCAGCCGGAGCACATGCGGCGGATTGCGGAAATCCAATTGGACCTGTTGCGGCAGCGACTCGCGGGCCGCAAGATCGGCATGGAGATCACGGAGGCCGCGCTCGATCGCCTGGCGCACGAGGGGTACGACCCCGCCTATGGCGCCAGGCCGCTGAAGCGCCTGATCCAGCAGTACATCGAGAACCCGCTGGCCAAGCAAATCCTAGCGGGCGATTTCGCCGAAGGCGACAAAATCGAAATCGACGTCGGCGGCCAGATGTTCACGTTCGCAAAAAGCCAACACGCACCTGTTGAAACGCCGGCATAGGAGCAAATGGTAGGGCGGGCTATTGCCCGCCTTCACCAAATGCGACTGGGTAGCTATGTGTTTTTCCCATCGTGCGGTGGCAACGTAGTTGTGCCATACCGACGCATTGGGCGGTCGCAAGGCACCGTGCCGTATCAAGGCATTCGTAGATCCCGCAGGTCGATGTTGATGTCGAATCGTCAGATGTCGAATGTAGTCGAGAACCCCGCTGAAGCGAGCTTTGCGGGGCGTGGTTGAGAAAAGAAGAGGGATGGGGTGCTTGGTTTACCGGCCCTGAAGGGCCGGCCTAGGCCGGGGCTTCAGCCCCGGTTTGGCTGCGTAGCCTTGTGCCCTGGAGCCCGGTTCACCGGGCTTCTCGACCTCTTGGGTTTACCCAGTTAGAATGGTGGGCGATTCATTTACGGCAGTGTGTTCAACGGGTAGCGGCCCAGCTCATTCTACAGGATCGCAATCCTGCTGATTGGTCGAAGTGCCGTAGGCCCATGGCCGCGCTACTGGCTGCCGAGGAAATCATCCCATCAAGAGGGCGCCCACCATGTCCCACGACGCCTATTTCGAAATCTATTTGCATATCACCTGGCATACGAAGGGCGACGCGCAGTTGCTGCGGGGCGAGATTGAACGGGCGGTGCACGACTACATTCGCGGGCGGATTATCGCAGCCAACGACTGCTGGTTTGATGGCATCGGCGGCACGGACGACCACATTCACTTGATTGCACACGTCGCGCCGACGCTCAATGTGGCGAGTTGGATCGGCGATCTCAAGGGCGCGTCAGCCCATCACATCAACAAAGAAGTTGCGGGCCAAAAGCTGCTGTACTGGCAGGGCGGGTATGGCGTCGTATCGTTCGGCAAAAAGAATCTTGGCTACGTCCTCGACTATGTGCACAGCCAGCGTGAGCGCCATGGTAGCGGCAAGGTCATCGAACGACTCGAACGGGTAATGATGCGCTAGCGAGTGCTGAAGTTACTCGCCGTCGCACGAAAATCTGAACGCATCGTCCAAATCGATCGGCAGGATGAGGGCGTGGCGGCCTTGGGTTGTGGCGTCGGCGCATAGTGCTTGGCGGGCGGCAGGGTCGGTGACGTATTCTTCGGCGTACTCGGCGTTGAAGACGGGTTTGCCTGTGGCGATGAACGCGTCGAGCGCGGCGCACTCATCGAACTCGTAACACTGTTCGTTCACCGCGAAGTCGAAATCGTCGACCAGCTCCAGTATTTGCTCGTTGTCGTTCTTCAGGCCCACAGCCAGGCCGCGATCGTGGGCTGCGTCTGCAAGGAAGCGATTGAACGCGAGTTGGTCGGCGGCAGACAGCGGGAAGCCGGTGTCATTGGTAAAGCCCGTAACGTTGTCCGGCTCGACGCCGTCGCAGCCCTTCTGCTCCGCAAGGTCGAGACGCGCGAGCATGATCTGCCGCACGTTGGCTGAGCGGATGTCGATCCAGCGTTCGTCGGGGAATTCATCCAGCGGGTTGCCAATGTCAGCCGGTGCGAACGCGTCCGCGTCTTCGCGAAAGTCTTCATACGAACCGGCAGAGAAGTAGCAGATCACGCTGCGGCCGGCGGTCTGCAATGCCGCGATCTGTGCTGCGTCGTTGTCGAAAAGATCGATGTCGTAAACGTCAACGTCGTACGACGCATTGATCCCACCGGACTCGCCGGGCTGCAGTTGCCACTGCCACGTCGCGTCAACGCTCGGGCGATACCAGTTCCCCGTGTCGTTCATGTCATTGTCGTCGGGCGGCACCGAGCATCCAGTGAGAAGTGCGAGGGCTGCAATCGCGGTCCCCAGGCAAACGCCTATTCGTGGCACGATTGGCGTGATATCTGCTACCAAGTGGGCGTTCGATTTGCGAAGCACATTGCTATTCATGGTCGTCACTCCATAGGTCGTCGCAAAGTAGTTCGCCGCACCCGGCGAGACCGTACACAAACACATGGCGATAGCAAGCGTCATTTGCCGTTTACCGGGCACGACAGCATTCGGCTGACCGTGGGAAGTTGTTGCCGGTACGGTTGCATTCGGCAGAACATTTCAGTTGAAGCCAGTATTGGCGGTGCGTTATGCTACGTGCGAGTGGACGGACGTAGCAGGCCGGGGCAACTTCTTCGCATCGACAACGAGTTTAATTACCAATTCGCGGACGGTGAAGTTTCGCACGCGTGAGACGAGCGCGCGTACGAAGTTCATTCGGTCCAAGTCATGCCGGGCATGGGTTGATGTTCTCTTTCAGAAGGGAGTATGTGGCTCATGTATGCGCAAAGGGGTCTGTGGGTAACCTGCGTTTTGGTGGGTGCGGTCGGGGTGATGTGCGCGACGCCGGCATTTGGCGGCGGGCACACCTGGGACGTCAATGAGGTGTTCAGCAGTTCCAACGGATTGATCCAATTCGTTGAATTGCGTGAAGCCAACGGCACGCCTGGCGAAATCGGACTGAACGGCAAAGTCGTCAGCGCCGTGAACACGGGAAAGAGCTACGTGATTCCCGGCAACGTCGTTGCGCCGACGTCGAACAAGATGTTCCTGCTTGCGACGCAGAGTTTCGCCGACTTGCCGGGCGCGCCGACACCGGATCGGATCATTCCACCAGGGAGTTTGCCGTTCTTCGACGTGAATGGTGACTCCGTCAAGTATCACGTCTACGACACCTGGGTCTTTGGTGCCGTGCCTACAGACGGTGTGAACTCGATGAATCGGGTCGGCGGTGTGCAGGTCAACTCGCCGACGAACTACGCCGGACAAACCGGTTCGGTCGACCTCAACTTCGTGCCCGGCGACTTCGACGGCGATGGCGATGTTGACTTGCTGGACCACGCCAACTTTGAAGATTGTCTCGACGGGCCGGAAGCCGCACCGACGCCAACGCTACCCGGCGCGACGGCTCAGGATTGCCTCGATGTTTTTGACAGCGACGGCGACGACGATGTCGACCTTCAGGACTTCGATCGTTTCCAGCGGGACTTCGGCGGTTAGGGCGGTGGCATTGCGCCAGTTGAATATCTGGCGCGGGTGTTTGAGTTTGAGGTTCGGATTGGTCCGTGCGATTTTGCCAATCTGCTGTACGACGCTAGTGATCGCGCTTTCGCAGGTCGCTTCGGCTGCGGACGATTGTACGTGCGCGCGCGCTCGAACGGCCCACGCGTGGTGTAGCGCTTGCAAGGTGGGCTACGTCGCCGGCGTTCGCGTGGAATCCGAGGAGCTGTTCGACGCGATCCATCCGCACGGGCACGAGGTGTTCATCGAGCGCACACGCTGCGCGTCGTGCCGCGAAGCCATCAAATCAAATGGATTCTGCACCGCGTGCCACGTCGGCTACCTGAACGAGCAAGCCTACTTCTCGCGCCTCGCGTACATCCTTGCGCAGGGTGAAACGGTGGACGCAGACGATGTTACTTGCCCGACCTGCCGACAGGCGCAGGCGAGCACCGGATGGTGCGCGACCTGCGCTGTCGGCTGGTTCGGGAATGTCAGGTACCGCGATCGCGAGAAGTTCGCGGAAGCGTCGTGTCAGCACGCTGTCATGATGGCTGCACTCAAGGCAGCTCCGCGATGCGAATTCTGTGCAGCGGCCATCATCACCGATGAACGGTGCTACAAGTGCCGCATCGCCTACCAGAACGGCAAGCCCGTTGGCTCACATCGGGTGCTCAACTCAACGCCCGCCACGCACGCGACACGCAACGGGTCGTAGATCGTTCGTGCCTCGCTTTACGCTGCGACGTGTTCGCATGCCTCACGGCTCACATTTCAGGGACCCATTTGCCACGATTTGCAACCGGTACGCAACGAGTCGCGGGTTGTTGGTTGACGGATGGTCGCGCGCGGCGATAGTTAACGCGCTCGGATTGGGCCGAAATTGAGGAATTGAATGGCGGAGTATCGGAGGGGGTGGCGAGCATGATGAGCAACGGAATCTCGTCTCTTGCGTGGCAGCGGGTGCAAAGTTGTGCGCTTGCGATCGTCGGAGCATGCCTTGCGACCGGTTGCGCGGAGCAGCCAGTGGGTGCGTGCTGCGGGGTCGATGACGCGTGCAGCGTGTTGTCTGCCGATGTGTGCGCGCTCGCGGGCGGGGTGTACCAAGGGGACAACACCGATTGCAGCACGAACGCGATCTGCGCGGACGAGATCGTCGTGTTCCGCTACAGCGGCGGCGAGTGTCCCATTGAACTGACGATCAAGGATGGGTCGGGGGACACGGTTGCGTGCGATGTACCGCGATCACAGCTTTTCGACGCCGACTCGCCGCTCGACGGTTCGCAGGCGGATTCCGCAAACGACGGTCTGGGCACTTTCCCAAGCGGCGATGACGTGAACGATCGTGGAATGCTCGTGCGACTTGGCGACTTCACGGTGGACACCAACGGTCCCCAGCCAAACCTTGCAATCGTACAACTCGACATCGTGGTGCCGCCGTACGCGGGCATTCGCCGAACGCTGCGCGGAACAATTAAACGGTCAGCCGGTTTCAGATTGTCCGCCGATGCGCAGGCGGTTGTTGATAGCGGTGAGCGCAACTACCACGCGGAACAGGTTCGCAAGATCGGCAAGGACGACGCGGCTGCTATGGGTGGTGTCGATCCGTTGGCGGGGCAGCGCAGCGATCGCCTGTATCGCACGACAAGCCGAAAGGACAACACGGACTACGCAGCCCTCGCGGACGGTTCGCGTTACCTCGCGGAATTCACGGAATCGATCGGTGAAATTGCAATCGACTCACCCGCGCCCGGTGAATTCCTCACGATCTACCTTGTATTCTCCAGCGACGCGTTCGACGCGCTCGGAGAGTTCATCAGCGATATTGAGATTACGCTGGCGAAGGAACCGGTCGAGGGTAGCCCGTCGCTTGGCGATGTCAGTTCCAACGCGCTGGTTATCGAGGACGTTTACGACGTCGGCCCGGTGGCGGTTGTGGACTACACCGACGGGGCGTTCGTACCGAACTCCGTTGATC
This sequence comes from Phycisphaerales bacterium, assembly GCA_020639095.1. Taxonomy (GTDB): domain Bacteria; phylum Planctomycetota; class Phycisphaerae; order UBA1845; family UBA1845; genus JACKHG01. The sequence continues at coordinate 64,193 of JACKHH010000003.1, forward strand.
TCACGCTGGCGGACAGCGCGAACGCGCAGAATGCTGTTTGGATCAGCAACAGCAGTGCGAGTGCCATCATGCTGATGGTCCCCGGCCATCCGGAAACGCGGCTGCCGCCGAATCGCCAGGTTGCGTTCAACGATCTTGTTGACGGGCAAATCATCGGTTCGAACGGAGAAGCCGCGACGCTGGACATCGTTGCGGATAACCAGATGGTGGCGTGCTGCATCGACGACGCGTGCAGTGAGGAATTCGCGTCGGCTGATGATTGTGTGGATGCGGGTGGCGTGGCGTTTGTCGATACGCTCTGTGCTGATGCGCAGTGCACGCCGCCGGGCGACCCCTGGGAAAACGCGCCCGGAATCTACACCTTGCAGGGCGATTGTCCGGGCAACGGTCAGGCGGTCACGTTGTCGCGCATCGATGGCGAGCTGATTCTGCTCGGGTTGCCGGAGAACGAGGACCTCATGCTCAGCATCAATGACGAAACCGCGTCCGCCGATGGCGTACATGCCTTTGGGGAAGGCGGGTATACATTGACGCTGACGGTCATCGGGGCGGGTGTGGAAATGACGCTGCTCGATGCGGACATGTCGGCTGTCTGCACTTCAACCCTCGCGGGATTGCAGTAATCGCAATCAGCGCAATGCGCAAGGAAACGCGGCACGGACGAGCGACCTGCGCTTGTCCGTGCCGCGATTGTTATTGCGACGTCACAATCATAGCCCGGTCTAGGGCGCGAACTCGTCGGTTTTCTTGAAGCCATCGGGCAGCTTGAGCTTGAACGTGTCGTCATCCAGTTTGGGCTCGACTTCCAGCTTGGTGATGGTCTTGATGATGTCGCCCTTGCCCACGTTGGGAATATCAAAGTGGTCGATGCGGCGACGCGGGAGGAAGTCGTTCTTTGAGATGAACCAGGTGGCTTTGCGCTGCACGTTTTCGTATTCAACGACCACCACGTAGCAGTCTTCGCCCGCGATCTTCTCGCTGTCCTTCAGTTCGTGCGTCTTGCCGTTGATTTCGTCGGAGAAAGGCGTGGGGTGAACGAATTCCCCGACCAGCCCGGAGAAGACCAATCCGGAGGCTTTGCCCATGACGGCAGGGTCGATGTCCTCGTAGGCGATCTTGGCTGCGTAGTCCACGAGATAGTAGTTTTCCCCATCGCAACCCGCGGTGAGCTTGCGCGATTCATCCGACTTCGGGCCCTTGGCTTCAACGGTCGCGGTGAACAGCTCCGGACGATCGCCCGACCAACCCTTGAGCGTGAACGTGCCTTTGCCCTGGGCGGCGAACTTGGACGCGTCTTCCGTCGTTTCGTAGGTGACGTCGTAGCGAACGGACTTCACCGCCTTGGCGGCGGCGTCGAGCTTTTTGAGGATTTCCACGGGATCGGTCAGCTCGCCGGATTTCTCGTCCGACGCCGACACCGGCAGGGTCATCAGCAAAACGGCGGATAGCGTCACGCCGATCAATCGCCTCATGATGTTACTCCTTGGTAAAGGTCTAGATCTCCGGTCCGCAATGCCGGCATCTTACCGGTACATCTTCGGGCAAGCCAGCACCGGCGATTACCCGAACGTTACGCTGCGGACGATTCTCCGTCTGCCCGCGGCGAATTACGAGGTGGCGTCCGGCTTCTGAGCACTGACCCAGTTCTTGACGGCTTTGATAATGTCCGCGTCAAACTCACCGGTGAAGCCGGCAAGATAGCTCTCTTCCGCGTCCTCCATCGGCGAATACCCGTGGTCAATGCCCTCCAGCGCCTTGAACGTAGCCCGCCCCGGGTGCTTGCTGTTGACCGATTGCGCGATCAACTCGCTGCATCCGCGCCCGGCGACGAAATCGCACGTGCCCCACATCGCGAGCACCGGCACGTCGACCTGTGCCCATTGCTTGGGCAGGTCGACCGTCGCCATCTCGTGGAAGAACGAATAGTGCGAGCCCATGATGAATTCATCCTGCACCAAGCCCTCCGCGATTCCGCGAAGCTCGGGATGCGCTTCCAGGACGCTTTTCGGATTTTGCCCTTCGATCATGCACAGTTTGACCAGCTCAGCCGCTTGTTGCGAGTTGGTCTTGTATTCGTCCTCGGGTAGCAGCTCGAGCTTCCAGCGTGCCTGCATGGATTCGAGCAAATGTTCGTTCCAGGCGCGGGCGATCGCGGCGTACGTGATCACGCCGCGAGCGGCTGAGCTGCGCGCCAGTGTCGGCGCCAGCACCGAGCCGGTCGACTGCGCGAAGATGTACACGCGCTGCGGGTCGACGAAGTCATAACTTGCCAGTTTCTCAAGCGCCGCGCCGAATGCCGTCAGGTCGTCCGCAAGCTTAGGCCGGCGCGGATCGTCACCTTCGCTGTCGCCATTGCCCGGGCGATCCACGCGCATGGTCACAAACCCCTCGCGCGTGAGATTGTCCACGAGTTGTTTGTACGGATGGTTTGCGTTGCGTTCGTTGGCAAACTCCATCGGGCCGGGGTTCAGGCTTTGAATGAAGAGGATTGCCGGGTGTTTGGCTGCGTCACGTGGTTTTGTGACGTACGTGCGGACGCGATGGCCGGGAGCGCCGGCAGAGTCGTAAACGATATCGAATTCGTCCGACGTTTCCTTGGGTCGCTCCTCCAGTGTCAATTCGAGATCAACCGGTTGGCCGTCGCGCACCACGCCGAGCTTCATCACGTCGCCGGCGCGATAGTCGCGGAACAGCGCAACTGCAGCATCAATGTCGTCAAAAGATTTGCCACCGACCGACACGATCACGTCGTTCGCCAGCATGCCGGAGCGCTCCGCGGCTGAGTTCGGCATCACGCCGCGAATGAAGATGCCCTTGGTGTCCTTCAGCTTCAGTTCCGCGACTTGGTTCTCGAATATCGGAGCGAGTTGTATGCCCAGCATGCCGCGACGTTTCAGTTCGTCTGCATGCGTCGCCGTTGCGAACGCGAGCAGCGTGAGCAGGGCCGTTGCGCCGGTTTGCACGCGCCGCGCGCGCGATACATTTCGCGTGTTCATGTTGTCGTATCCTTACCAGAGGTGCCCGAGCCGATGGCATGCATGCCAGCGATAGACAAGTGTACGTCGCCAGAACATGAATGTATGGCATCGGGCGCTTTGTCGATGTCGGAAGATGTATGCAGTTGTCGGGCGGAGATTGGCGAAGCGCCGCTTTAGACGCCCAGCGCCACAGCCACGCCCAACGGGGCTGCCGGTTGCGTGCCTTCGTACCACTCCGCGAGCACGCCCTCGAATCCATCGGCTGTTGGTGCGGCAATGAAGGCTTCACGCACGCGTTTCGCAACGGGGTGGTGTCGCGCATACTTGATTGCAACGCGCGTCATCACCTTGCCCGCGCGATCCCGGCCGTAGTATTGCTCCGCTTCCGCGAAATGAATCGCGAGCGTCTCGCCTTGCTCAGCCACGGTGGGGGGCGCGGGTTGCGGTTTACCTTTAGCCAGCGCGAGGCACTCGCGGAAGATCCAGGGATTGCCCAATGCGCCGCGGGCGATGGTCACACCGTTTACGCCGGTTTCGCGCATCATCGCCAGGCAGTCGCCGGCGCTCATCAGGTCACCGCTACCGAGGATTACACGGTCGCCCGCGAAGTCTTTGACGCGTTTGAGAAATTGCCAATCGCTCGGGCCGGTGTAGCGCTGCGCGACTGAACGCCCGTGTACGGTGACGGCGGACACGCCCATGTCGAATGCGCCGCCGAGGATGGCAAAGAAGTTGCGTTCGCTGTCCGCGGATGCGTCCACGCCGCGGCGCATCTTGAGCGTGACGGGTCGATCGGCTGCAACGGCATCGACGACGTTACGCACGATTTCGAGCGCCGTGTCCGGTTCGCCGAGGAGGTATCCGCCGCGGCAGCGCTTGAGCACCTTGTTGACCGGGCAACCGAAGTTGATGTCGATCACGTCGTAGCCGGCGTTCGCGAGACGGCGGGCTGCGGGTCCGAAGTCGTCGGGATTCGCACCCATGAGTTGGGCTGCAACCGGGTGATCGTCCGGCGGAACGGTGAGCAACTGTCGCTGCCACGCGCCGTCGTGCAGCACGCTGCGTTCGAGCACGACTTCGTTGATCGTGTAGCACGCGCCGTGCATCCGCGCAACGCGGCGCATGGGCAGGTCGCTGTAGCCGCTCAACGCAGCCTGTACGAATGGGTGAGCGAGTTGGATATTGCCAATCCGCAACATGGGTAGATCATACCAGCAAATAACGCGGGCGTTCAACGAATTCCCCTCCCTCCGGGAGAGGTAAGGGGAGGGTGATTCACGAGAACGTTTCTTGAGTGAATGGACGCATTGGTACAAGCCCCCTCACCCAACCTCTCCCCAGTGGGGAGAGGGGTTGCTGCGCTTTCTTGCGCAATGTTCGCGCAACGCGTTAACTTCCATATCCAATGCAGAGAGCCCGTACGTACGTCCAGAACGTCCCAAACGCACGCAGTGATCATCGTAGCGAACGGCGGAATCGACCTCAACAGATGTGATGCATCCCCGGCATTGCGTGTCAGACGATATTGCTCTGCTTCGTCATGAACTCGCAGCCAACGAGAAACGCGTCGGCTCGCCGCGTGCAGTGGCGCACGATTGCGGGCACGCGCGGACACTCGTCGTCATGCCAGAAGAGTTGAATTCGTACGATCTCGTCGCGGTTCACCGGGTGAGGGCCGAGGAATGCGATACCGCCCGGCGACGCGTTGTAGAGTGCGACACCGATCTGAATGTGTTCGCCCTTGTGGCGGTAGGAAACGGACAATGGCCAGGTGCGGTGAAACCGGCGTTCGCGGCGGCGCGCCGGCACGCCGTACCACTCACAGCGCCGATGTGTTTCTTCGATGAAGCGGTCGATGACGCGGCGCACCATCGCGTCAGCCGTTGCCGATTGGATCCCGCTCATGGCTCTCTTCCCCTCCAATCACGAAGCATACAATTCCCGGCGACCACGTGAGCAAATCGGATGGTGGGGCGAATGGACAATTCAGGCAGGCCGCATTTTTCCGGACGATGGCGGCATGCCCGTGCCTGCGCCCGCGCTGACAGGCGCAACCGGACCTGATAAACTGACGCCAATGCCGGGCCCAAAATCATCGGGCGACGGCTGCACGCGACCGGTTCATTTGGGAGAGACTGCACCACAATGCCCCTGGCCAAAGAGGGATTTCGGGAAATGTTGCTCGCGACGCTCGTGCTCGGAGCCGTCGCGTGGGCGCTAAGCTGGTTGCATCCCATGGCCGCGATCTTCCCGCTGATCATCTGGGGATGGGCGATCTCGTTCTTCCGAGATCCGCGGCGCGTCGGGTCGTTCGCGGACGGCCAAATGTGCGCCCCTGCCGATGGCACGGTGACCGAAGTGGTGAAGCTCGACGATCACGAACTGATCGGCGGGCCGGCGTACCGCATTGGCATTTTCCTAAGTATCTTCAACGTACACATCAACCGCGCGCCGTGCGCCGGTACCGTCAAGCGGGTGATCTACAGCCCGGGCGAATACCTCGACGCGCGGCACCCGGAATCGGGCAGTCGCAACGAAGCCAACACGGTCATCCTCGAAGCAGCCGCTCCGCACAGCGGGACGGTCGTCGTGCGTCAGGTCGCCGGCCTCATCGCCCGCCGCATCATCTGCCACGCCCGCAAGGGCGACTGTTTGACGCGTGGCGAGCGCTTCGGGCTGATCAAATTCGGGTCGCGGACGGAACTGATCGTGCCCGCGAGCGTAGACGTCGATATACGGGTGAAGATGGGCGACCGGGTCCGCGCGGGGCTGACCGTGATGCTCCAGACGGGCCAATCCGCCGGTGACACCCCAAGCGAGGCGTAATCCCATGATGAAGGTGATCAACGACGAGTCATCGCCGATGCGCAGCAGGCCGCGCGTCCGCCGACTGCGCACCGTCGCGGTATTCCCGACGCTGCTCACGCTCGGCAATCTGCTCTGCGGGTTCGCCGCGATCTACTTCTGCATGCGCGGGCTGTACTTCGCGGATATTGACCCCTCGATCAAGGCGACGCTGAACAGCAAGCGACTTGAAGAGTTCCTGCCGACGTTCATTTCGGTGGGTGGGTTCCTGATCTTTGTCGGGATGTTTTTCGACATGCTCGATGGCCGCGTCGCGCGCATGACCAGCGGGACGACGAACTTCGGCGGTCAGCTTGATTCGCTCGCCGACATGGTGACGTTCGGGTTGGCGCCCGCGTTCCTCATGATCGGGCTGGTGACGATGCAGTTCCACCGTGTAGGAACGCTCAACGGCGCGGTGCCCGATCCCGGCGACCTTGTGTTCACATCACGCGGCGCATGGATGGCTGGTGCGATCTTCGCGGCGTGCTGTGCGCTGCGACTCGCACGCTACAACGTTGAACATTCCCAAGGCGGCCTCAAGCACTCGTCGTTCCACGGGCTGCCCAGCCCCGGGGCTGCCGCCGCGGTCGCCTCGCTCGTCATACTCTACGAGCACGTTCCCGAGGTGCAGGGCGCATTGCTGGTAAATCTTTTGCCGCCAGCCGCCGTTGTGACGGGTTTGCTCATGGTCAGCCGGGTGCGTTACGTACACATCGGCAACCGCTACCTGCGCGGGCGCAGACCGCTCAGCTTTGTCGTGGTGCTGCTCGTCATTCTCGGGTTGCTCATGCGCTGGCCGTCGCCGACGATTGCAACGCTGACCTGTCTATATGCACTCACCGGCCCGGTCGCGTGGCTCGTTGGAATCGCGCAGGGCAAGAAGGGCAATCGCCGCGGCGGAAACGCTGACGAGCACGTCGATTCAGACCAACCGCTTCCGGCCGACGGTACCAATCAATAAGCAACCTGTCGCACACGCGTACAGCGCAAGAAAAAGAGCCCACCGCGTAATACGGAGGGCTCTTGACTTGCGTCATATTCGCATTTGCCAGACGCAGACTACGTCTGGTTCTTGAACTTGAAGCCGTTGCGTTCCTTGATGTTCTTCCCGTTCAACCACTGGCCAATGATTTCCGCCTGCTGGCGACGGCCGAACTGCTGACGCATGAAGTCGCGACGCGCCTGGTAATCTTCCTCGTAGAGCGGGCGAAGCGACTTGCCCTTGATCACCAGCACCTTGGCCTCGTCCGGAAGCTCGACGACCACTAGGCCCGACTTCTCACCTTCCGCCGCAAGTTCGAACGCCTTATCGATGAACTCGTCGGTGACGATACCGAACGGCTGAACTGCCTTGCCCAGCGGGCTGAAGAACGAGTTGTCGCGTGCGAACACCGGCGGCTCGACATAGCCACCCTTGTCGGGCGTAACCTTGGCCTTGAGTTCTTCGTCCGCCATCCACGCCTGAGCAAGGCCCTGCGTACCGATGTTTTCGAGGAATGCATCAGCCGCTGCCTTGGCCTTTTCCATACCGGCTTGCAGACGCAAATCGTCGGCGACCTTGTCAGCCACCTCGTCGAGGGACTTCGCTTCACGACCGGGCTGGGCGTCAATCACGCGGAAGATATACGTCGCGCCGTCCATTCCTTCGAGTTCCTTGCCCAGCGTCTGCCAGAGCGAGAGGTGCAGCGCGGTCTCGCGGTGGCGTTCTTCCGGTGCGGGTGCGATGTTCTGCACGTTGAACGCGAGCTGTGCGGGACGCAGCAAACCGCCGTCGGGCGTGGGCAAACCGGCCTGGCTGAAGCCTTCGACCGCGTCGATCAGTTCTTCCTGCGTCAGCAGGTCGGTGGTCTGCACGGTGATGCCTTCAGGGAACTGGAGGTTTGACGGCAGCGATGCGATCAGCGTTTCGTAGTAGTCGTTCGCCTTCACCGCCTCGGGCGCCGGCTTGTGACCGGTGTCGTCGTAGCTCACGGTGAACCACGGCTCGCGAGCGGCGAGCAGGAGACGGTTGGCGATGCGGTCAGCCTCGGTCTTCGCGGCATTGAACTTCACGGCTTCCAGCGCCTTTTCCTGCGCCTGAGCGAATGTCTCGTAGTAGTCGCCGAGCTTGGGCACAGCCGCGCCGTTGGAATCGGCGTCCGCTTTGTTCTTGAACGCTTCGATCTCGCCCATCGTCCAGCGGAATTCGTTGCCGGTGTTCTTGTTGGCCTGCCAGTAGGAGTACGCGTCCTTGAGATACGCCTTCTCGCTGGCGCGGAGATTGTCCTTGATCTTCTGCGGATCGATGCAGATGTACTGGATCTTCACGCGCGGTTGCAGGAAGTAGCCGAAGTTCAGGCCGCCGTCGGCCACCTGGGTCTTGTGGCTTTCGAACTGCTTTTCGAGCGTGGCCTTGTCGAACGTCTGCGTCGGGTCGGCGAAGCTCTGTGCCGGGAAGACCACGGCTTCGATCGTCGCGAATTCCGACACGTTGCGGGCAAACAAACGCAGTTCCGGTTCTGGCGGGGCGGAGACCGAGATGAACGTGGTCAGCGCGTTCCAGACGGTGAAGTAGTTCGCCGCGGCGTCGTAGACGAGCTGCTCGCGAATGTTGTTGCTCGCGGCGCGCATGTGAATCTGCTCCTGCAGCGACGGGCGACCGGGTTGCGACGACGGGCCGCTGAGCAATTCGCGGGCACGCTCAGGCGTGACGACGCAGCCCAAACGCATGGCTTCGCGCTTCAGCAGCACCCAATCGACTTGGCTGATCCGCTCGTCGGAGTCCGTGGGCTCGGGCAGGCCGATGCGATTGCGAAGCTGCTGCCAGGACAAACCCATCCAGTTGAGCAGCGAGTCTTCCCGCTTCGCGAGATCGGTTTCGGCCTCGGTGACCGGACCACCCTTCGCCGTACCGACGACGCGCTTGCCCGGATTCGGCCTGACGAATTCCTCAATCGCGGAACCGCCGAGCCAGATCACCAGCAGCAACGCCATGAAAACGGCGAGCAGGTGCTTGTTGTACTTGCGAAAGAACTTCATCATGGCGACGCAACTCCCTGTGTGAAAAGTACTTACGTCGATTGTGAGCGAAACCATGTATGATAGCCGCTACGCTGTCAAAAGCAAGCGGAGCGGTTGGTGGGGAATGGTCCTGGAAAATCGGCGGTTTTGGGGGCCGCAGCGCCCCTATGCCCCAGTGTCGTTCTGATCCTTGAGGTCTGGATGCGCGGGAAGGCTCGCCGGCTTGGCCGACGTGGCACGTAGGTGATTCACCGGCATGTGAAATCCTGAAATCCCAATCTCGTCAATTGTGCGATGGTGTCGCCGTGCCGATCCATGTGGAATTTACCCCCTTGCGTCGGCACTTGAGTTGTGGCACATTTCGTGGCCATCATGCTACGCTGGGAAAGACACCGCTCGACATTACAACCGGGAGCGTGGCGGCGACGGTATCCGGTTCGCATTGGACTGACCGTCATCGTCGCGACCCTGGCCTGCCGCTCGGCTGAGAAAAAACCGGCGGACTCGGCGCCTCACCCGACGGCCGATGCGCATCACGCCCCGATCCACAACGTCTTCGACGTGGCTCCGGGGCTGATCAGCGGATCGGCACCGGAGGGCGAGGCGGGTTTCGCTGCACTTGAGGACCGTGGCGTGCGGACGATTCTGTCCGTGGACGGTGCGACGCCCGAGGTCGACGCTGCCCATCGTCACGGTATGCGCTACGTACACTTGCCGATCGGCTACCACGGCATTGATCCGCCGCGGCAACTCGAGATCGCGCGTGCCGTGCGCGACCTGCCCGGGCCCGTGTACGTTCACTGTCATCACGGCAAGCATCGCGGACCGGCAGCGGCTGCGTCCGCGGCGGTCGAACTCGGACTGCTCAGCGCGGACGACGCGATCACGTTCATGAAAGACGCGGGCACCTCGGACAGTTACCCGGGTTTGTACGCGTGCGTGCGGAATTTGCATCCCGCGACGCCGGAGCAGTTGGCCGGCGCGCCGGCGAGCTTCCCCGAGATCGCGCCGGTTCCGGGGTTCGTTTTGGCGATGTCGCATTGTCAGGACGCGTACGATCATCTCGTTGAAATTCGCGATGCCGGTTGGCAAACCCCGCCAACACATCCCGATTTGGTACCGCTCGCGGAGGCTGGGCAACTGGAAAACCTGCTCCGCGCGTTGCAGGAAGCCCCCGAGCGTGAGAAGCACCCAGCCGATTTTGCCGAGATGTTGCACGCCGCATGGAAGGCGAGCCTGGATTTCGAGCAGACGCTCTCGCGCAAAGCACCTGACGCTGAATTGAAATCGGCACTCGGGGCGGTGAACGACTCGTGCAAAGCCTGTCACGTGGTCTATCGCAACAAACGCTAGTTTGCTATTTCACGATCCGCCGATGGCCGGCGGTGAGATTTGCTTTACCCAATTCAACAGATTGCAGGAGATCCGCATGATCGCACGACGACGCCGATTCATCATCGTTGGGCTGTTGCTTCTCGTACCGCTGGCGGGTTGTGGCACCGCGGTACGCGATGGCATTTCCGGAGGCGTGGAGGACGGCATCGCGTCCGCGATCTCGTCATTGGTTGAGGTGCTGATCGAAGCGACTCTTGGCGGAAACGTCTAGTCAGGGTGCGTGGCATGACAAGGATACGGGCTGCGCTTCCGCAGCGCAGCGCAGCGGTGTTGGTTGTCGCATTGGCTGCGTCGCTCGCATGGGCACAGGCTGAGACGTCGAACGACGTTTCGCCCGGGCACGACGCTGACGCAGCAACGCCTGTGAGCGCGACTGAGCAACCCGTCGACGACGCGGAGGCGAAGAAGGACCAGCCGCCGGCGACGGCAAGCCGACGCAAGTACCCATCATCAAAATCGCCCGCGACCAATCGCTTCGGCGACAGGCCGAACTACTTCACCGACGTCAGCAAGCTTATGGACGACGGCGAAGACTGGTCGTGGTTTGACTTGGGCGTTGAGCATCGCACGCGCTTTGAACTGCGCGACGATTTCTACAACGCGGGCGGTGACAGCGATCGCCGCTTCCTTATGCGTTCGCGCGCGTACCTCGGTGTGCGCAAGGTGATGGACCCGCTGCGTTTCGGGTTTGAGTTTCAGGATTCGAGGGCGTTTGGGAATGACTTTCCCGAGACGACCGGTGACGTCAACGAACACGAACTCCTGCAAGCGTTCGGCGAGTTGTACTTTGAGGACCCACTCGGCGACGGTGAGCCGCTCAGCTTCCGCGTGGGGCGCATGTCTTTCGACGCGGTCGATCGCCGGCTGGTGGCGCGCAATCGCTTCCGCAATTCGACGAACTCGTTCGATGGCTTTCGTTTGCGCATTGGCGATGAGCAATCCGTCTGGGAGATCGACACGTTCGCGTTTCAGCCCGTCGAGCGCCGCGAGCGGCAATTCGATCACGGCGATGACGAACGCTGGTTCTACGGCATCACGGGCTACTGGCGGGGCTGGTCGCCGAACATCACATTGGAACCGTACTACTTCATCCTCGATGAGGATCGCAAGGGAAGGACGCGGCAGGATCGGGAAATCCACACGCTGGGCGTGCACGGGTTCGGCCTGTTCGGCGACAGCGGGTTCGACTATGACTTCGACGTGGCGGGGCAGTTCGGCGAGGTTGGCAGCGACAACCACTGTGCATTCGCAGCCCACGCGGAAGTGGGCTACAGCTTCGACCACGCGTGGAAGCCGCGCCTGGCTGCGATGTTCGACTATGCCACCGGTGACGAAAATCCCAACGACGGCAGCAGCGAACGATTTGATCGCCTCTTCGGCGCGGCGCACAACTTCTACGGCCACTCCGATCAATTCATCTGGTCGAACACGATCAATCCCGCACTCTACCTCTCGCTGAAGCCGACGAACCAGCTTCACGTTGAGGGCTTCTACCGGGCGTATTGGCTGGAGTCGGACCGCGACTCGTGGGCGTCGACCGGACTCGTGGACCGCGACGGTCGTAGCGGCAACTTCGTCGGGCAGGAACTCGACGTCCGCGTGCGCTACAAGATCGACCCGCGCGCGTTGCTCGACATCGGGTACGCCCACTTCTTCCCGGGCGACGTCCCACGCAACACGTCGGCCGACGCGGACGACAGCGACTTCTTCTACGTGGCGATGACGCTGTCGCTGTAAGTCCACTGTCGGTCCGATTAGCAACTGTTCCCTCGACGCACTCGGTGCGGTCCGCGTATCCTGAGCTATCGTTGGTGGCGCGACGCATGCACCGGGTTACTTTGCTCCAACAGTTGAGGCGCACCGCCGCTCTGTTTTGCCGCGCCACCGCAACCCGTACGGGTATAATCTGGCGGGAGACGAGTGTGCCCATGTTCCGCGGTTCGATCATCTTGGTGCTGCTCGCCGCCACCGCGTTGACGGCGGTGGGGTGGGTGTGGAGTTATATCGGTCGATATGACGCAATGGCATCGTGTATGGGAGAGGAGACGTTCGTCGGCTGGTCATACTGTCCAAGGTCGCCGTCAGGTATCTCAGGGGCATCATTCAGATCCCCCGGGACGGAGCGAATTAAAACTCGACTGACAATTGCCAATGGCAATCACGGCGTGCTGGATTCTTGCGCTGTTCTGAGCCCGACAATTGCGCGCTGGCTTCCCTCAACCCTCCGATTCCATCCATTCCGCACACTCGATGTTGTGTTCCGGATTGGAACGACGGGGGCTGGTGTGGTGTTAATCCGTTTTCCCTTCTGGCTTCCTTTCATTCTCTTTGGCGCTTACCCCACGTTCGCTATTGCCAAGCACTACGTGCGTTCCTATCGCTGGCGGAAAGCCAACTGCTGCGTTGCGTGTGGGTATTCGCTGGTCGGCAACGCGAGCGGAACTTGTCCCGAATGCGGCGACAAGCTGATTGCAGAGCATCTTGATTGCGTTTTGGATTTCCCAGGATCGCAACACAAGTACCGAGGCAGGGGAGCCTTGAAGTGCGCCCAATGAAAAACGCCCCCGGCATTGCTGCCGAGGGCGTACTGGCCCGCAGGGACTCGAACCCCGAATAACTGATCCAGAGTCAGTCGTGTTACCGATTACACCACGGGCCAATCTCGTCGCCGCAGCGACGGAACGCAGCATGATAGCACCTCGCTGCGGAACTTCAATGTGCCGCCGCGTTTAGCGATTATCGGCAGATTCGCCGCACAAACCGCACCACGCTGCCACGGCGACAGCAGCCGTCTCGATCCGCAGTACACGCGGTCCCAGTGTCACCGGGACGATCCGCTCCGCCACGGCAGCCGAGCACTCCTCATCCGTGAATCCGCCCTCCGGTCCGATCCAGACGGCGACGCGCTGCGTGTGATCGGCTCGCGCGATGGCATCGCGCAGCGGCATCGCGTCGCCCGTTGTCGTGGCCAGCAGTCGCAAGTGGTCCGGTCCGTGCGCGGCGAATGATTCGCTCAGCGAAAGCGGCGACTCAACCTTGGGAACATAAAGGCACCCCGACTGCTTGCCGGCTTCGATGCACATCCGCTGCCATTTCTCCACCGCGTCGCGTTGCGGCTTTACCGTGCTGCGTGCGGTGACGATCGGCCTGATCGTCGCGACGCCGAGTTCCGTGCATTTCTCAAAAACGAACTGCTGCCGCTGGGCACGCGGGAGGGCGGTGATGATCTCGACCTGGATACCCGTCGGAGCCGCGTGACGGGTGATGTCCGCGACCTCGACGGCAACGGCTGACCGGTTCGCCTCGGCGATCGTTCCCACCGCCGTCGTACCGGCACCGTCGAACAGATCGATCTCGGTCCCCACCGGCAGGCGTAGGACGCGGGTCGCGTGCTGGGCTTCGTGGGGTTCGAGGGCGACCCGTCCGGCGGCGAGGTTCGAGCAGTGGAAGCGGTGGCGTGTCATGGCTGCATTATCGCGGACGGTCGCGAACCGACAATCTTGAGTCGAAATCGCAAAGGTACCGATACACCCCTACGGAGGATGCGCGGTGTGCCCTGACGGAATGCCTGACGACGAACTGAAGCGGCTTGAAGGCGAGGTGAGCGACCTGCTCAGCCAAGCCGAGGAGCTGAGCAACCAGCTTGCCGACGAGGTCGGCAGTGAGCAGGCGTCCGCGCCGGCAAAGCCAGCCGACGACCCGCCCAAGGTCGAGAAGCAGGTCGAGGAGGAATTGGCAGCCGCTGATTCCGCGATCAACGCCGCCGCCAGTGAAATCGGTTCCGAACCCGCGCCCACCAAAAAACCCAAACGCATCAGCTTGCCGCGAAAGCAGGAAGCGTCCGCAGGTACTGCCCCTGCACAAGCATCAGCCGCTCCGCAGCAAGAGGCGCAGCGTCAAGCCGCCGCGCCCCGTCCGCGCAAACCGCTCACGCTTCCGGGTAAACGCCCAGCCGGTAAAGGCGCACGCGGGGCGGATCGATTGGTGGCGGGCAGGGTCAACGATGCGCCGTTCGACCTGGAGCAGCCGCCATCGGCTGTCCAGCGCTTGAAGAAGCTGCTGCCGACGGAGCAGGTGGGGCGGGCGTGTACGCAATCGGCCAATGTGACCGCGCGGGCGCTCGAGTGGATGGATCGGCCGTTTCACTTCCTGGGGTACCGCGTGCGGACGATCCTTGGCTGGGTCGCTGTCGTGATGCTCACGGCTGCCATCTCGCTTCTCTTCTTCGTCGTGATGTAGGCCGCTTCACTCCACCCCGATTGAGATAATCCATACGCGCGACGCGGGCGGATGGTCATGCGCGGTCAGTTTCCCCAGAACGCTTCGATGCACGCGGGCGTGAGCAGTTTGGAGTTGTGACCGATGCCGTCGACGATGACGGCGCGCACGCGGCCTCGCTTTTTGTGCTTGCGCGCGTAGTTGTTCATCGCCCTTTTCCAAAACCGCCCGCGGGCGACGTGCGTCGTGCCGGGATTGCCGGGTGCTTCCTTCATCTCGCCGAGGTCACGCGAACCGACAACGACCGTTACCGGGAGCTGCGCCGCAGCCAGCCATTTGCTGGGGTCGGGCGTGATGTCGACGTCGCCCCAGGGGTCGTCGTCGCTCCAGCGCATGCGACGTTGGAGACGCTTCATGCCGTTGGCCCAAGGCGCGTCGGGATCGGGGAATGCGAACGAGCCGGCGGATGAGATGACCGCGGCTTTAATGCGCTCGGGATGCGTCACGAGGTAACGGCTCACGAACTGCCCACCGGCGGAGTGGCCGTAGAGGAGGAACTTTTCGGGTAGTTCGGGGAATTGCTCGCGCGTGGCGTCGACGATCGCATTGACAAAAACATCGGCGCTTACGTGTCGACCGAAGAGTCCGCGATACCCTCCGCCCGGTCCCGCATGCCCGCCGAAATTCGCCTGATCGAATGCGGGCGCGAGCAACACGACGCAGCGTTGGTCGGCTTCCTCCGTCCAGCGATTGATGAAGACGCGTGCGGCGTTGATGGCAGTGTCGTCCTCGCCGATGCTGCCGTGTACGATGACCAGGATGCCCTCGGGCGAACCGGCTGGTATGTAGCGCATGTACTCGCCGTACTCGTGGTGCTCCTGCGTGAGTTGGCCTGCCTCGGCAAACACCTGGCACGCAGACAACGCGCACACGAGGGCGGTGAGCACCAGATCTCGAATTGGGAAAAGCGATGTCCTTGTGTCTTGCATCCGGCGGCCTCCGGGTGCTGCGACGTGTCTGGGTTACATTTGCGGATTCGCCCTAGGTAGTTTGACAATTTCGCCAACGGCTGGCAATGGGAAATCGACGAAAGCACCGTCACGCCACTGCAACCAGAGCAGGCTCGCGTCGTCGAGCGGCACGTCAAAGGTGAATTTGGCGGTTGCCGGCCTGCCGTCGTCGGTCGTCGCGGTCACTTCCACGGTCATGCCGGTCACTTTGATGACGTCGCCTGGAGCGAACGGGTGGTCGAGACTGCGGACGAGGTGATCGTACGACCACGCCATGAAGCCATCGTCAGGTGTGATCAGCAGCGTGCGTTCGTCGAGACGTTCGATTGTGATCGCGGACAGACTGGGTCCGAGCATGCGCATGCGTCGCGGTATGGGCTTTCCATCAACGGCTTGCATGATCGGAAACATGCCGACCAGCCCGCCACTGGGCGCGTTGACCACAACGACGTCGCGCTCGGCAAGTGACGGATCATCCGGCAGTTCGATGTAGAACTGTTTAGTGAAATTCTTCGGACCGGCTGGTGCCGCTGCCCGCGCGACGAGCGAGATCGGCGCGATGATCAGGTGCACGATCAAGAAAAAGATCGCAAGCACCTTCGAGCCGCGGCGCAGTAAGGGCGGGACGGTCGCGAGCATTCCGCGCGATCTGCGTACGCCGTCTAGAAAACAAGCAAGCAACCCGAACGCGCCCAAGCCCACGAAGAGCAGCAGGCGGTCCATGGGGAAGTCCGCGGTCGCGCAGATGGGCAGCAGCGCGAACGCCATACCGAGCGCCCAGAAGCGGGCGGTGGAAGCGCAGCGCAGCGGCGGGTACATGATCCACGCAGCCAGCGCGAGAAAAACCAGCGCGACCGACCAGACGATCACCGCCAAACCCGGGAGCAGCGCGTCATAGAAGGTGTACGGATCGGACGGCGGCAGCGCCCACTGCGCCAGCAGGAGAATAGGTGCGACCTCGCACACCGACTTCGCGAATTGCAGCGGCGAACCGACCGGATCAACGTACGCCCCGACACCGTACACGCCGTAACCGTGCAGCGACCAGGCGATCCGCCAGATAACCAGCAGCACGAAATACGGCGCAAGCCCGCGGAGTCGTTTGATCACGCGTCCGGGCTCGATGAGCAGCGCGTGCGGGACGATGTACGCGAGCGTCGCGACACCAGCTTCCGCCGAAAGCAAAGCAAGGAGAAATAGGGACGGTGCGACAAATGCGCCCGCACGCCAACCGTCGCGGCGCCAGCGATCGTGCGCCGCGAGACACCACACACCGAACGTAGCTGCAACGAGCGTGTTGCGACCCGCGATCCAGCCCGCGGGCGTCGCGTGCGCATCGTCCAGGGCGAAGAGCAGGGCGGCGATGCCCGCGACGAGCGTCGGGCCCATGATCCGCCGGTACACGACGGCTGCCCCGGCGACAAACAGGGAAAACCAAACCAGGTTCTGCGCGTGCATGAGCCAGGGCGAATCGGGCCAGAGCACATAGTCGAGCGCATGCGTCAGTGAGGACAGCGGCCGGCAAAACGCCATCTTGAGGTTTGGCAATGTCCACCACGGTGCAATGCCGCGATCCATCAGCGCATGCACGCGTTCCGCATCGCCGTATGAGAACGCGAAGAGATCCCACGCGGGTCCGGTCAGATTGGGAAAGTTGTCATCGGCGAGCAGGTGAATGCGGTGGAAGTAGTCATCGGCTTCCAAACCTACGCGTAGCGCTGGCAACGTGAGCACGACGACCAGCAGGGCGAGCGCGAAGGGCAAGCGGCGGTGCGTGAGCCAGCGTTGCCAACGCGGTGCCTGGTCGTCGAGCATCGTGTGCATCAGCGCGCCGGGGTGTCGAACTCGTGGCCTTGGAACGTGCTGCCCAGATAGGTCTTGCGCACAAGCGGGTCGCGCACCAGTTCCGAAGGCGGGCCGCTGCGCAGCTCCTTGCCGTCGGAGACGATGTAGCTGCGATCGGTGACCGCGAGCGTCTCGCGAACGTTGTGATCGGTGAGCAAGATCGCAATGCCTTCCTCGGAGCGCAGACGCATGATCTCCGTCTGCAACTCTTCGACCGCGATCGGATCGACGCCGCTGAACGGTTCATCGAGCATGATGAGCGTCGGCTCGGTGACAAGTGCGCGGGCAATTTCCAATTTGCGCCGCTCACCGCCGGAAAGCGTGCGCGCTTCCTGGCGCATCTGTTTGGTTAACCCAAACTGGTCAACGAGTTCTTTGGCGCGCTGACGTCGCTCGCGGTTGCTCATGCGCCGCATGGTCTCGAGAATCGCGAGCAGATTCTGCTCAACGGTGAGCCGCTGGAAGACGCTGGGCTCCTGCGAGAGGTAGCCCATCCCGCGTTGTGCCCGCTGGTACATGGGGAGCCGGGTCACGTCCTCGCCGTCAAATACGACCGCACCCTCATCGGGGTCGATCATGCCCACGGTCATGCGGAAACTGGTGGTCTTGCCCGCGCCGTTTCGCCCGAGCAGGCCCACGATTTCCCCGGACCCGACGTAAAAGGACAGCCCGTCGACAACGGCCCGGCCGTTGTAACGCTTAACCAGATCGTGGGTGGCGAGCAGGGTGGACGCAGCCATCAGGAAGCCTCCCGGTAAGCCCGGCTTCGGGCGTGGATGAGCTGTTGACAACTGGTCATCTAGACGGCTCTCGGCGGGTCATTCTTTCCCAGTTACATTACGCAGATACAATTTGGATAAGACCCGTCCCGCCGGTATCGCGAACTGTGAGACGAAACATAAGTCGCCACTAATAAAGCAGTTACGGACAAACTCGGGCCACGATGGAGTGTCTTGGGGCGTTCACCGGACTCGCCTATCGCTCATTGGGACGGTGGGTGCGCGTCTCGACTCCTCGACCTCACAATCTGCCTTGTGAATTGTGGATAACCCGCGCGGCAGGGCTCGCCGATTCGTGCCCGACTTTGCGCCACATTAACCAGGAATACCGCGATTGCGATGGTCCCGCGCCTAACGAATCCAACGCATGCGGCCGAAGTTCGGGATCCACCCGATATTGCGGATCGTCGGAATCAGCGATGTCCGCAAACCGCTGGGCCAGTATACGAAGAAGGCACGTCCAATCAACTGGTCACGGGGGACCGTCCCGAGTTGATAGGCCTCCCCGCGGCTGTAGAGGTGGTCGCCGACATAATTCCACAGTCGCGAGTCCTTACTCTGGGCGCTGTTGTCACCCAGCATGAAGAACTCGCCGTCCCGCAGCCACATCGGGTGATTCTCCACCGCCCAAGCATGGTAGCCCAGCGGAACCGCCTGTGGGCGATCCTCGGAGATGTAGTAAATGTCGTGCTCGACGCGCACGTGGCGCAACTCGACGTCGAGATCGTTCGCCGCGATCGCGGGCGGCAGGGTCGGCGGATGCACGCGGGGTTTGCGGAGCGCCGCGATGTTCGGAGTGTACTGCTCGTCGGTCGTCGCCAGCACCTCGCGGCCATTGACCAGCACGCGTACGCGATAGTCGAGATTCTCCATCGCGAATTCGAACGGTTTGCCGGGCGTCAGCGGTGCGACCTTCGCGGTGGCGAATTCCGTCCAGTTGTGGAGGGAATCGGCATCCGCATGCATGAGACGGACGGTGCCGTCCGCGTGCAACTCGGCTGAGAAGTGGTCGTGCAGCTTGATCAGCCGGACCGCAACCATGCCCGCGCCTTTGCGATACTCACCGACGAAACTCATCCGCAGGTCGGCGACCGGCATTAGGTCGGAGTGCGGGCGCATCTGGCTGCCGCGATCCAGCGTGTTGTACGAACACAAACTGTCGATCGTTGCGGAGAGACTGACCGACTGCTCCGGTGCGCCGACGCCGTCGAAGTGCAGCGTGCGCTCGCCAACCGACCAATTGCTACCATCGTCGGCGAGCCACTGCGGCTGGCCGCGATGGTGCTCACGCGGGGGGTAGTCGTGGTCGTAGACAATGCGCCAGAGGTCGCGCTGCGCGTCCTCGGATTTGTGCTGGATGTGCAGCTTGCCGTCAAGCTCCGCCAGCAGCTTGACGCGTTGCGGTTCGAGCTGCGCGTCGAGCATGTCGAGTTCGCGGCGTTGCAATTTGCCTTCGTTTTCCGGGGAAAGATCGCCGTCCTGGTAACGCGAGGTCGCACCACGTTCGCGTTCGCCGTACATGCGGCGGAGGTACTTGATGTGGCGATCAGCTTCCAGCGTGGCGCGAGCTTCTTCGGAAAGCTCCGATGCTTTCACAGAGTAGAGATCGCCGTCGACGATCTGGATCACTTCATTGGGCAGGCCCGCGAGGCGTTTGATGTAGTTCGTCACGCCGTCGCTGGGGTCCTTGAAAACGACCACGTCCCAGCGCTTGGGGCCGAGCGTGGGCCCGCCGATGTCGTAGGTCCATTTGAGGACGAGGATGCGGTCGCCCGATTCGTAGTTGCCAAGCTTGTCGTTGAACTCAGTGATGAGATTGGCGAAGCGGCAGTTCGGGCAGATGGCGACGGCGTTCTCGTCGTAGATTCCGTTTGCACGCGTGGACGCGTCGGTGAGTCCGTAGGTGTATTCCCATCCGCAATCGCTGCACACCATCGTCCCGTGTGCGCCGTTGAGTGTTGATGCCATCGACCCTGTGGGAATCACAAAGGCTTCAACAATAAACGCGCGGAAGACGAACGCGAGGATCAGCGCGACCACGATCGAGTCGATCGTCTCGCGCATGCTCTCACCCTGTAGATCACCTTGCGGAATTGGCGAAGGTTGTGGATTGGCCATGCTTACCTTAGCTGAACCATCGACCGGAGCGCAGGCAAGATGCCCGCACCACAATATCATCGTGCAACACGCGTACGCGGTGTCTTACCCGCGATGCGCGGCTTGCGTCAAGTTTGGAACAGTAACGACCGGGCTACGCGTAGCTGTGCAATCCCGAGATCTTGAAGTTGATCACGATCCAGTTGAACAGCATCACCCCGCAACCAGCCACTGCAAGGACAGCCGTCCAAAAGCCCTTGTCGCGCACCTTGAAACGCACGTGCAACAGGATCATGAAGATCACGAACGTGCACAGCGCGAAGACCTCCTTCGGGTCCCAGCCCCAGGGCCTGCCCCAGGAATGGTCCGCCCAGATCGCACCCATCACGAGGCCCGCCCAGAGCATGACGAAGCTGAGTTCCATCAGCACCATGGTTGAGGCGTCGAGCACCTGGCCCCACGTCGCGGAGTCTTCGCGGAGGAACGAGTCGCCCTTGCCCGGTGCGTTGTTGAGAATGAGCGACCCGGCGCCACCGGCCTTTGCGACTGTCGGATCGCCGCCGCCCAGCCGATGCCGCAGGTAGAGCAGGGCGGTGATGGCAGCCATGCCGATGAGCGCGTAGCTCCAGATGATCACGTTCGTGTGGATGTACAGCCAAACGTCGTCGAGCACTGGCATGACGTTGTCGATGTCGCTGCGTAGCGTGGTGGGCATGAAATGCTGGCACATCATCGCGACCATCGCGCAGACGCTCGAACCCAGGAAGAATAGCCCGCGCATTGCGGTCTTCCGCACGAAGACTTCGATGAAGAACGCTCCGAGCACGCCAAACCAGGTCGCGGCGAGCACGGCTTCAAACATGTTGGAGTTGGGGATGCGCCCCGACAGGTACCAGCGAATTCCCAGCGACGCGGTATGGATACCGAACGCGAGGATCACCAGCAAAATGCCCGCGCGATACGCACCGCGCCAACGGTAGATCACCGAAAGCAGCAGCGGGACGACCGCGATAATGTAAACGATCCAGTTCCAGACGAAGGCGTGCCAGCGGAAGTACCAGCTCTCGAGGCTGAGCTTGTCCTGTGGCGGATAGTTGGTGGGATCGACCGAACGCAGCGACCCCGCGAGCGCCGCAATCGCCTGCGATGCCGCGTCCGCGTTCTTCGCCTTCCATGCCGTCGCCACTTGCGACCACTGCTCGCTGATCTTCTTCTGAAGCTCCGGTGACAAGCCCGGCACCGGACCGGCAGCACCGTGCGCGTGACCATCGCCCAGGAAATCCAAGCCCCACACGTCTTCGCCCGCGATCCACGGCTTCTGCTGATCGCCGTCCGGTGGTGGCACGACGCGCATCCGCGCGGACAATTCGTGCGGATCAGCCAGCATGAGCGCGGAGTTGACCATATTCACGAATTTGGCGGTGCGCAGCACGTCGGTGTCCATGCGCTGCAACTCCGCGAGCACCTTCGGTTCGAAGATCTGCTGCTCGGAGATCATTCCGTCCTTGATGAACGTGCGAACGTCATCGACCGGGATGCCGCTTTCCTCCATCGCGCGGGCAACCTGCTGGCGGATGGCTTTCTTCATGTAAATGATTTTCCGATTGCGGTACTCGTCGCGGTTGAGCATGAGATCGAGATATGCGTAGACCGGACCCTCGCCTTCGATGCCGTACGGGCCGGCGATGCTGCGAATCATCGAGTTCGCGTACGAGTCGAACGACTTGATGCGTCCGACGTCGTGAATCGCCAGATCACGCATGGGCTTGAGGTCGACGCTGGCGGCGAACTGATCCTTCTCGACCTTGGGCGCGCGATGCGTCAGACCATGCACCACAAAATACCCAACGATAAGGATGACACCTGCGTCCGCGATGCGAACAGGGATTCGAGATTTCATGAATTCTGCTCTCCTTCGCCGGTCCGTCCCGGCGCGTCCACAACTTCCGCGGCGCGCTTCACTTACGAAGCGGTTGCCACGGCTTCACGCTGCTCGGCGGGCTCTTGGGTTTTTACGGATGCCCAAACAGCCTGGCGCCGGCGACGCTTGATGATCGGTTTGACGTAGAACACGTAAATCATGCCCAGCACAGCAATACAGCAACCGACAAGCTGCGCGTGCACGCCGTTGCGATTGCCCACGCCCAGCCCGGTATACGCCATGGTGCCCGGGTCCCAGGTTGCTTGGAAGTAGTACCAGCCCTGATCGCTCGCGGGCTTGTTGAGGCTTGTGGTATAAACGTCGCTCCACTTGCCGTCGCGATACGAACGCAGCAGGCTCACGAAGTCGCGCACGCTTTGCGTGTTGCCCTGCACGAAGCCACCGACGTGCGTCTTGAGATCGAAGTCCTCGAGCGTGACCGCCGACGGCAGCGGCCAGCGTTTTCGGGAGTACATCAACTCGACGCGTTTGCCGCCGGGTAGCGTCACCGTGGTCGGCGCGTAGAAGAAACGGTTGCCCGCGTACTGGCGATCGGGCAGCGGGTAGTGGTGGTAGGGCAGCCACACCGAGTTCGATGATCCGTCCTTGCCGATCTCGACCTTGATGCGCGACCGCTGGCTACCGGCCTGCGGGTCCTGGAAACGCAGCGGCGTCAGGGCAGGACGGTTCTCAATCCGGGCGTTCGTGAACATCGCCTTCAGGCGCAACGACAATCCGCCACCGAGTTGCACCGGTTTCCCGGTTGTCAGCGAAACCTGATTGTTCGGTGTGTTCACCACCGCGATGAGATCGTTGGCTGTCGGGCCGCCGATGAAGAGGATCATCGGACCCGGGCGAAAATGCGTGACGATGCGCGGATCGGGTTTGTGCACTTCGTTGTCAGCGGTGCGGTCGTGCGACTGACCGTCATTCTCAAAGACGAACCGGCGGAAGTTTTCAGCGCCGTTTTGGAATTCCACCACGGCGAGGGTCACCGGACCAGCGTTGCCGATCTGCTCGTTCCGCGCCATCCCGCGAATGCGGTACGTCCACGCGCTGCCTGTGATCGGCAGGAAAGGTGCGTCCGGGTTTTGCTGGAACGATTCGAATTCGTTGACCGGAACCGTGACCTGCACGTTTTCCGCGGGGATGCTGATGTCGAGGCTGTTGCCAACTGACGCGACCTGATCTTGGCGCGCCTCGGCGCTGTTCACCCAGCGGAATTCGGTCAAACCGTCTTTGTCGGTGTTCTTGTTGGAGTCGAGCGCGAGCATCTCAACGTGCTCGGTCGTGCCCGAATCGTATTCGAGATCGACCGCGAGGAACGGATTCAACTGCGCACCGCCCGCGACCCAGCGTGACTCAAGTGACTCAACGTAGTGCAACCTGCCGGTGACGCGCACGTCGTAGTCCGCAAGCGGATCGCCTTCCGTCGTCGGCGGGACGGCGATGTCGAGCGGATTGGGCTCTACCGGGGGCTCGCCTTCGGGCTGCCAAATCTCGTTGCGCGAGGCGATGTTGTTCGAGTAGTGCGGGAGGTGTTCGATAGGGCGTTCGAGCCACACCGACGAGCCCAACTCGCGGACGTAGAGAGCGGCGGTGTCCTGGAGGTAGAAGTAGTTCTGCGGTTCGTACGCGAACGAGAGCTTCAGATCCTCATCGAGCAGCTTGCGTCCGACGGCTTTGATTGCCCGGCCCTGACCCGGAATGATGTCTTCGGTGTACTGCGGGTAGTTGATGAGCATCTGCCGGATGAACGATTGCGACGGCGTGGTCACCTGCACGTTCACGCTGCACGCGGTCTTGCCCGCGTCCTCACCGCTGAGCAGCGGCCAGGTCGGGTTGATGCTTTGAATGGCAACGCGGTAGTTGCCCGCAACGCTTTGAATGTTGGTGGCTGCTCCGGGTTGAACGATGATGCGTTCGGGGGCTGCTCCGGGCACTTCCACGACGATGCTGCGGCGGAAGACCGGCGTGTCGCCTTCCATCTTGGTGCTGAAGTAGTAAACGCTCGCGCCCGCGAGGATGACGATGCCGGTGTGGATCGCCCACACCCCGGCGCTCAGCGCGTTGAAACGGATGCGCCGTATGGTCACGACGCACATGTTGATGATGAACAGCGTGAGCAGCGTGGTGAAGGGCCACCACGCGAATGCTTCCATTTCGGTGAGGCCCAACCTTTGGCGCACGACCAAGCGCGTCCACGTGCCGAACGGCTTGGACCAGTCGAGTGGATGCAGAATGCCAGCCGACGCAACCGTCATGTAGAGGAAGATCAGCACCATCAGGATGATGCCAAACCACACGCTGTTGAAGAGATCGAGCAAAGCGCGAAGCGGACCACGCCGCGGATGTGTAGCGGCTGGCCTCGTGGCGGAGTCGTTCATTTCCAAGTTACCCGTCACCAGAGTTCGCAGCGTGCGGCACGCGGAGCCCGGCGCAGCGCATCATGCACTGCCGGTGCCGACACCGTAAAGGGAGAGTATTCCGCTCCCGTGATGGAAGCAACGCAGTCTCTCCGACGCCTACGTATCATAGTCGCACCGTCCGGAATTGCGATTCCTTTACAACCGTAAGTGGGGCGGCTGCACAGAATTCGACATGCGGCAAATGAACCACGCCCCGAGCTGAATACCAGCCGGGGCGCGGTTTGTGCTGTGAAATGTAACAGCGGGTTTGCGGTGACCCAAAGCGTCACCGCGGCAACCAAGCATTGGCAGCCTGCGATTACTTCACGGTGCCTTCGTTCGACGCCAGCGGCATCTCGATCACCTGCTCGCGCGCAGCCACATCCATCTGCGGCGCGACGACGCCACCGACCGAGCCTTCCGGCACGACGTAGATTTCGACGCGGCGATTCTGGCTCCGCCCGGTGTCCGACGCGTTCGACGCGATCGGGCGGTACTCACCGAAGCCCATGATTGCGATCTTCTCCGGCGACAAGCCGTCCTCGCGGAGCGTCTTGGCCACGGAGATCGCGCGGTGGGCGGAGAGGTGCCAGTTTGTCGGGTGCTGCTCGCGCGTCTGCGGTTTGCCGATGCGCGTATCGTCGGTGTGGCCGACGACGAGCACGTCAAACCCGGCAGCCGCCGGCGACTTGATGATGTCCGCGAAACCGCGCAGCGAATCGACGGCGGTCTGCTTCACCACGTCGCTGCCCAGGGCGAAGAGCAGGTCCGATTTCCACTTCACCACGCCGCGCTTCGCATCGTAGTACACGCTGTCCGGGTACTTCTGCGCGAAGTCCTTGATCGCGGTGTCGAGCGCCGCCGGCAAGACCGTTTCGATCACGATCGGGTCGGTCGGCACGTTTTTACGCGCGATATCCTGGAGGAGCGAATCCGCCCGGCTCACCGCGCCGGCGAGGCGGTCGTTTTCATTCTGCAGGTTGCTCGCGAGCATTTCGCGCGAACGCAACTGATCCTCAGCCGCGGTCAGCTTGGTGCGCAGCGAGTCGTTGTTGTTACGCGAGTCGTACAACTCCTGCTCTAGATTTGTTTTTTCCCCAATGAGCTTGTTGTTGTCCATCTGGACTTTGCGGTACTCGTCCATACTGACGCACCCGGCGGCCAGCGACATCGCGCCCGCGAGCACGACCACGATCCATCGTCCTGATTTCATCGCACATCTCCTCATGCAATTTGTTGCGTTCGCGCCACCACCTGTAGAAGCGCATCATGCGCCTTTGTCGCGCGCCAGCCTCTTTCCGGTTCGAAAAAAGTCAGGTGGTGACGAGCGTGGGAAGGGCGCATCCCTGTCCGTATTCCATCACTTGCGGCACACGCCGCAAAGGTCATTCGCGACCTTTCATGCCATCCTTAGCGCCGGTCCTCCATGAACCGGCACGTGCATCTCGCCGACAACATCTCGATTGCTCGCAAAATCGAAACGCGTCCAACGAAACGCTTACTGCTGTACAACACGCGGAACCAACGTCGCAGCCATTTAGCTCGAACGCTTGCCCACGAAGAAACCGATCACCAGGGCAATTACGGCCGCCCCCAGCGCCGCGCCTGCGACGATCATCAACTTCGAAAATACCGTATCAAGAATCGATGGCCAGACGCCCTGAAGGGCAGCAGCAGCCGTCAGGCCCGCGAGGCACATCACCAGCACGCCGACGAACATCATGCCCGTCAGGCCCGTCGCCACCGGATCGGGACCATATGAGACCGGAGCCGCCGCACGCGGAGCAGCCGCTACCGCAGCAGGGGTTGCCTCGTCCAGCGCCGGAGCAAACTCGTCGCTTGCCGACGACGACGTTTCTGGAATCGCGTTCTCCAGGCCGGCGCGGGTTGCTTCACCCATCTCGCTGCTGTCGTCGCCGGGATAGATTTCGTCGAGCAACTCCGCGCCCAGCGACGTGTCATCGCTCTCGCGCGTCAGGTCAAGCAGGCCGGAACCACTACCGGCGGCATCGATACCCAGCGCTTCCGAACCGTCGGAGACGACCGTCTGCGCCAGGGGATCGGCGTCCTGCTCGACATCGTCATCGTCGAACACGCTGATGCCGATCGACGACACCACCGTGCCTTCCTTCTCGTCGTCCTCACCCGATGCCGTCGTGTCATCGAGGCTGACCGCGTCCGCACCGGTGCCGAGTTGAATACCGGAGTCATCCTGCGCTTCCGGTTCGAGGATCAATTCCGCAGTGCCACCGGTCGATCCACCGGGCCCACCCGTCGCGTCGTCCATCGCGAGCGAAATCGCATCGCCGATGGAACCACCGGCGACGGAATCGTCGTCATCAGACAGCCGCAGTTCGAGCGAATCACTTTGTGACGCGGAACTGCTGTCTTCCAGCGTAAGCTCCGCCGTGCTGAGGTTGTCGAGGTCCGCGAGCGAACCACTGAGGGAGCCGTGTGTAAGTGCGTCGCCGGCAATTGCTTCCTCTGCCGCGGCGAGGCGATCAACTTCATCGGCTTTGTAGGTTACCTTGCCGCCGTCGCGAAATTCGCGCAGCTTCCCGTCACGCACCGCGATCTTGAGTTGATCGGCGCTCATTCCCAGCTTCTTGGTCGCTTCGTCCTGGGTGTAGAAACCTTTGGCCATTAGCCTCAACCTCAGTAGTACCAGTTCGTCGCGGTGCGCGTCACCTTCACACCACGGTCAATTCAGCGATTGTTGTTTTGCCAACTGGACGTTTTGCCAATCGGGCCACTTCGCCGAAGTCTCGTGTTTACGGCGTGGGAGCATTGCGGGCAGCCGCTCGCTGCTGCTCGAGTTGCTCCTTGACGGTTTCGATCGGTGGTTCCGTCGAAAACTCCGCAAGATAGCGGTCGTAGCGCCAATCGCGCGCCGCCGCCAGAACCAACGTATTCTTGCCGCTGTTGAAGCGGTAACACCAGAGCGTACCGGCATCAACATCGACCAGGAAAACCCCATAATTATCGCGCGTCAACTGGCCGGTGAACGCGAAAACACCACGCGCGCCACCACTGCCCGATGGTTGGGCAAAAACCTGCCCGCTCTTGCCGTCATCCAGTCGCAACACGAGGCACACCGCGATCACCGCGAGGCTGATCGCGATCACCCACGTGGCAGCAGACGCCGAGCGCCGGGGAGCAACCGCCGGGCTGTCGATTTCGCCATCGGGCAAAGCCAATTCCCTCACTTCACAAGAGGACGGGCGGCGCGCCGCCGCCATCTAGTACGCGCATGTAACCACTACGGATTATACCTGCGGGCGAGCCGCAAACAAGCATTAGTATGCCTGGTTTGACATCCGTTTTCCCTGGAATATCCCGCGGAAAACAATTCACATGTGAGAAGTTGCGCGGTTGAGGAATCCTGCGCCGCTCACGAGCGCCGCCGCGACCATTCCGCGACCAATTCGCGGTGACGCGGATCACCGGCTGCGATCGTCTGTACCCACGCTTCGCGATCAAGTTGATCGCGCGTGTGTCGCAGCGCGATCTCACGCAGAAGCCGTTTCGTCTGCGCAACGCCCTCGGGCGGCAGCGACGCGATACGCTGTGCCCACGCGAGGGCGGTGGATGCCAATTCCGCGTCGTCCACGACCGTATTTACCAGACCTAGCGCCTGGGCCTCCTCCGCACACAACTCATCGCGGATCAGCAGATACTCCATCGCGCGCGCATAGCCCGCTGATTCGACGATAGCAGCCGTCCCGCCCATCCCCGGAACGAGCCCCAGCTTCGCGAACGCGGGGACAAATCGCGCCGATCGCGCTGCAATCCGCAGATCGCACGCCAGCGCCACCGACCAGCCCGCACCAGCGGCTACGCCCTGAATCGCCGCGATAACCGGTTTGCGTGATGCCGCGATCTGCGCGGTCACCGGGTTGTATTCGCGGCGCAGCTTCTCGCCAATCTGCTCCGGGCCCTGGTGTTCGTGCTGTTTGGCGAGCACGCCGAGGTCCTGGCCCGTGCAGAATCCCGTGCCCTCAGCCCGCAGAATGATGCAGCGGACCGCGCTGTCCGCGTCGGCTTCGGTGAGGGCGGCGTAAAACCGGCGCATCATGGGCACAGTCATCGCGTTGTAGCGCTCCGGACGGTTCAGCGTGATGCTGGTGATTCCGTCTGTGGTGGCTGTACGGATTGAGGGATTCTGCTCGTGCATCGTCGGTGTGCTCCGTGCGAGACGGCGTTGCGCGGTCGCCTCGCGGGCTTTTGATTGACAGCCACCCCCGCGGACATAGAATCCGCCGGTGTTGAGGGCGGTTGTATTGGCTGTGACTTTTCGCGGCGACAACCCCCGGGACGTATTCTTCCGAATCCCGCCGAGGCGCCGATCCTATGCTTCGCCAATCCGTCAAGATGACGCTGCTGGTCGCTCTAGCGCTCTGTACGCCGGCAGCCTTCGCTGCGCCCAAGCCGTCAGCGGCGGTGCGCAACTGGGAGCTGGACTTCGAATTCCACGATCTCCAGCGGATCGAGTTGCAGCTACCCGGTGACAGTCGTCCGACGACTTACTGGTATCTGCTGTATACCGTGACCAACAACAGCGGCAAGGACGTGGATTTCTACCCCTCGTTCGAGCTGGTGACCAGTTCGCTCCAGGTGGTAACTGCCGGTGACCACATCAGTCCCCGGGTGAATGACGCCATCGCCGCTCGGCACATCAAGCTGTTCCCGTTCTTCCGCGATCCGACGAAAGTGGCGGGTCGGCTGCTCCAGGGCCCGGACAATGCCCGGACGTCGGCTGCCGTTTTCCGGAACTTCGATCCCGACGCCAACGCCCTGCAGGTCTTCGTTTCCGGCCTGTCGGGGGAGATTGTCAGCGTCCCGAACCCGGTTTTTGACCCGGAATCGCCAGAATCGCAGCAAAATGTGCGGTTCTTCCCCCTTCGCAAAACGTTCGTCATCACGTATGATCTCCCCGGTGACGTGCGGACCCGGCGGGAATCGCCCGCGATTCGTACGGGCACGGAATGGGTAATGCGCTAGGCCGGGTGGCCGCGCTGTCTGTACACGACGCCACTTGGCACTGGTTGAAGAGTAGAGGTATCGACGTATGGCACATAAAAAGGGACAGGGTTCGACGCGCAACGGACGCGACAGTAACCCGCAGTATCGCGGCGTGAAGAAGTACGGTGGCGAAGTGGTGCGCACGGGCAACATCATCGTGCGTCAGTGCGGCACCAAGTTCAAGCCCGGACGGTTTGTGGGTTGCGGCAAGGACTACACGCTCTTCGCGCTTTGCGATGGTGTCGTGCAGTTCCAAGGTTCGCGCGTGGTGGTGACACCCGCCCAGAACTAGTCGCGCAATATCAAATCAAACGACCAAGAGGGCGAACGGCAACGTCGCCCTCTTTTGTATGCGCGGGGTATCGCCAATGGTGATACGCCGCTTACTCAGGAGGAATTTGTGGGACCGACTTTCCAGTCGGTCATGACGGGCTGGAAAGCCCGTCCCACAAATACCAGCGCTCATGTTTATCGACGAAGCTGAAATTCATGTGCGGGCGGGCAAGGGCGGTGACGGCTGCCTGAGCTTTCGCCGCGAGAAGTTCGAGGAGTTCGGCGGTCCCGACGGTGGTGCCGGCGGCGACGGTGGCGATGTGATTCTGCACGCGTCGCCGAACGTCGAAACGCTCATGGACTTCAAGGGCAAACATCACTGGCGAGCGGGCAACGGCCTGCCCGGTGAAGGTTCGAATCGCACGGGGCCATCGGGCACGGAGTTGGTCATCGATTTGCCCGTGGGGACGATGGTGTACGACGTCGAGACGGGCGTGCTGCTCAAGGATCTTGCGGAAGTTGGTGAACGGTGTTGCATCGCGCGCGGTGGTACCGGCGGGCGTGGCAATCGCAGCTTCGCCACCGCGACACAGCAAGCCCCGCGCGAATTCGAATTGGGCACGCCCGGTGAAGAGCGTCAGCTTCGCCTCGAACTCAAACTGATTGCTGATGTTGGGCTGGTGGGTTTGCCGAACGCGGGCAAAAGCACGCTGCTTTCGCGTTTGACCAAGGCCCGGCCGAAGATCGCAGCCTATCCTTTTACGACGCTCAAGCCGCAACTGGGAATCGCGGAGCTTTCCGGCGGTCGGCGCGTGGTGCTTGCGGATATTCCGGGTTTGATTGAAGGGGCGCACACCGGTGCGGGACTGGGCGATGCGTTTCTGCGGCACATCGAACGCACGCGGGTGATCGTGCACGTGGTTGATGTTTGCCCGGTCGATGAAGGCTCGCCGGTTGACGCGTACCACACGATTCGCGCTGAGCTGCGGCAGCACAGCGACACGCTCGCGGACAAGCCGGAACTGGTCGTGGCGAACAAACTCGATCTGACCGGGGGCGAAGAGGCTGCGAAGGAACTGGCTGACGCGTTGGGTAAACCGGTGGTGGCGATCAGTGCAGCCACGGGCAAGGGGCTGGATGTGCTCAGTGAACGCATTTGGGCGCTGCTCGGACGCGATCCCGTCGAAGAAGATCGTCGCGAGTTTGATTTGCCGCTGCCACCGCATTTGCGGTAAGCGATAAAACCAGGGAGGCTGATGGCCATTGTGGTGCAGGCTTCCAGCCTGCATGATCAAAAGCAGATGCCTCTCCTTGAACTATGCAGGCTGGAAGCCTGCACCACAATGAACTATCCCGAATGCAGGCAAGATACCTGCACTACCATAGACTCTGCTGGAAGGTTGCTGTGATGATTCGTGAATCCGCCGGTGATGCGGACGCCATTTCGATCGTGGTTGTCGACGCGGGCAACACGCGAACAAAGATCGCGCGCTATCTTGAGGGCGCGGTCGAAGATGTCTCCGTTGCGAATTCCCAAGACGAACCCGCCACCCGCGATGCGCTGGCGACGGTGCGCGGCAAATGCGCCAACCGCGAACGGCAAGCCATCGTCATCTGCTCGGTCGTTCCCGATGAGACCGAACTGCTGATCAAGCACATCGAAGAGGATCTCGACCTGCGCGCGTTCGTGATCGGCGACAACACTGACTTGCCCATGGAGGTCGCGGTCGACGTGCCGGCTGCCCTGGGGGTCGATCGCGTGTGTACTGCCGCCGCTGCCTATGTTCGGATTCAGCAGGCGTGCGTGGTGGTCGATGTGGGCAGCGCGGTGACGGTGGATTTCGTCGATGCGGACGGCGTATTTCAGGGCGGCGCGATTCTGCCCGGTCCGCGCACGCAGGCGGCGTCGCTGGCGGCGACGACGGCACAACTTCCGCTGATCGAGCCGGGCGTCGTGGAATCGGTGATTGGCAGGAACACGAGCGACGCAATTACCAGTGGAATTGTCGTGGGCCTTGCCGGTGCGATTCGCGGACTCGTCGAGGAAATTGCGACAGAAACGGGAACCTGGCCGCAGACGGTGCTGACCGGTGGAGCGGCTGAGTTGCTCAAGGATCGCCTGACTTTCGTGGACAACTGGGTGCCGGACCTGTGTCTGATGGGTGCGGGACTTGCGTACCTCAAGCGCATGGCTGCGATGCGCGATGCGTAGCGGCGCGCAAACTCTTGCGGCGGCGACTTGCCGGTTGTTGACGCCGGGTGGTGTCGGCGCGATCGCGGTGGTGCGCGTCGAAGGCGAAGCTGCGTGGGAGTTGGTCCGCGGCTGCGTGTGCACGCGAACCGGTGAACTTCCGCGCGAAGCCCGCCTTGATCATGCCTACTACGGAAACTTCCGCGACGACAGCGAGACCATCGACGATGTGATCGTGGCGGCCCGTCCGGTTGCACATTCGTCCAGCCCGAGCGTGGAGATCTGTTGCCACGGTGGGCGGCGGGTGGTGGAACGCATTCTGCTCACGCTACAATCTGCCGGTGCGACGATCGCGCCGCATGCTGTAATTCCCAATATCGAAACGCCCTGGACTGTATGTATTCAGCGACTCGCGGATACGTGCCTGGCACGTACGACGACGCGCCGCGGCGCGCTCTACCTGCTTGGGCAGCGCAACCTGTTGCCGGATCGGTTGGCGGAGATCGTCAATTGTGCGGACGCGGGTGATCATGACACCGCACGGTGCACGCTGCGCGAACTCGTGGATGCTTCTGCGGCGGCGCATCGTTTCCATACACCGGCTGACGTGGCCATCGTCGGCGCGCCCAACGCGGGCAAGTCGTCGCTGGTCAATCGTCTCGCGGGTCGCGAGAGCGCGATCGTCACGAACGTACCGGGGACGACGCGCGATTGGGTCACTGCGCCAGCGGCCATTGAGGGTGTTCCGATAACCCTCATCGACACTGCCGGTGGCCACGACGCGGAATGCGAACTCGAACGCCAAGCCATTGATGCGGGCGTGCGCCGAGCAGCCGATGCCGATCTGGTCATCGCGGTGATCGACGGATCCGCCGGTACGATCGCGTGGCCGCCCGCGAGCACATCGGCGATGTCACGTGCGGATATGGTGGTCATCAACAAGGCCGATCTGGAGATATCACAAGCGGCTCGCCGGGTGATTGAATCCGCGGAATGTCCAGTGGTGAAAGCGTCCGCACGGACCGGCGCGGGTGTTGAAGCGGTGCGCGGAGCGATTCTGGGCTGTCTTGGTGTGGGCAAGCGGGAAGTTTACGATCGTACGCCCGCGATCTTCGAATCATGTCTGCGCGAGCGGATTGCGGGTTTGGTCGAACGTCTGGACGCGGGGGCGGTACTGCGTTCCGCCGATATCGTCGCCTCCATTCGGGGATGATCCCCGAGAAGTTTGAGCGACATGCGGGGATTCCTGGGCTATAATCGGGGGCGAATGTGCCTTGCAAATCATGGCGGATGCTCCGGCGGTGGTGCGCTGGTCGATTTCCGGAGGTCCGCTCGACGATACGTCGGAGATAATTGATTGTTGATCGCGACGGCGTCGATCTCTAAAGTATCGCCCGAATTCGCATTGTCGCGTCTGGTCCTGGTGGATCAGAGCTTCGTCGGTGGCAGTGGCGGTGGAGCGCTTGCATCCTGATGGCTTCGCAGGAAGACACGACATTCGGTCGCAAAGCGGTCGAGCATAAATTCTGCTCGCAGGAAGAGATCGCGCTTTGCCGCAATCGCCAGGAAGAACTCGCCGCGAAGGGCGAACAGAAATCGCTGGCGGAATTGCTCATCGAAAGCGGTTACCTCACCAAGAGTCAAGCAGCGCGCATCGTGCAAAGCGCGGACGACGACTCGATGTATCGCCCGGCTCAGCAGATTCCGGGTTTCCAGATTCTGAAGAAACTCGGCCAAGGCGCGATGGCCACGGTGTTCCAGGCCAAGCAGATGAGCCTCGATCGCATCGTCGCGGTCAAGGTGCTGCCCCGGCGGATGAGCGAGAACAAGGAGTTCGTCGATCGTTTCTATCGCGAGGGTCGGGCGGCTGCCCGTTTGAATCATCCCAATATCGTGCAGGCGATCGACGTCGGCGAAGCCGGTGGCTATCACTATTTCGTCATGGAGTACATCGACGGCTGCACGGTGTACGACAAGATTTCTGACGGCAAACCGCTCTCCGAAGAAGAAGCGGTGCGCATCACGCTGGGCACCGCGAAAGCGCTGGAGCACGCGCATGCGCGCGGCTTCATTCACCGCGACGTGAAACCCAAGAACGTCATGCTCACCAAGGACGACGTGGTGAAGCTCGCGGACATGGGTTTGGCGCGTGAGGTGAGCGATTACAAGATCGCGGAGCTGGAAGCCGGGCGCGCGTACGGCACACCGTACTATATCAGCCCCGAACAAATTCGCGGTGAAATCAACATCGACTTCCGGGCGGATATCTATTCGCTCGGCGCGACGTTCTATCACATGGTGGTGGGTAGGGTGCCGTTTGAAGGGTCAACGCCGTCAACGGTAATGCACAAGCATCTGAAGGAACCGCTCGTTCCCCCGGACCATCTCAACACCAAGCTGTCCGCCGGGGTCGCCGAGGTCGTCGAATTGATGATGGCCAAGAAGCGCGAGGAACGCTACCCGTCGACCAAGGAACTGATCATCGATCTCGAAGCCATCGCGCGCGGCGAAGCGCCGCTGATGGCCCGCAAGCGTTACGACAATTCGCTGCTCGAGGACATTGCCCGGTCGGGCAAGACGATCTCATCGCCGAAGGCAGAGGACCTCGCTCCGACGGAGCCGCGCAGCGACGCTTGGACGTGGATCGTCATCCTGCTCGCGATGTTGCTGATTTCCGTTCTGCTGAATATCGGGCAGTGCGTGATGCGCTAGCCAGATCGGCACGCGACGAATCCCATCTGTAAACTACTTCGCCGGCATGATGGCACGCGTGTATTCCAGAATCCTCGCGCCCCAATCCTCGCTCACCGTCGCGGGCAGATCGATGCCTTCATTACGATAGTCCATGTCGCGAAGGATTGTCGAAGCCACCAATGTCTCGTTGGCGGGAACGCGTTCGCGAACGAAGAAGACGTTGCGATTGGTGCTCTCGATCCACTCGCCGGAATCTTCATCCTTGAAACGGAACCAGAACTCAACCTGCACGCCATCGACCATGTAGCCGTGCTCCTCGCTGATGTTGAAATCGAGGTAGGCTTTGTTGTTCTCATTGCGGCGAACGACCTCGACGTGCAACTTGGCCTGGCCCTCGGGCACGAGTTCGGTGTTCGGCGGAAGTGGTTGCTGCCAGATGGGCAGAGCGTTCGTGGGCTGAGCCGAGCCCTGCGGCGCGGTGGTTGTGGGGTTGCTCCCGCTGCCACTCGTGAATACCAGGTAGCCAGCCACGGCTGCGACCAGCAGCACGATGAGAATAAGTGGTTTCATGATTGCATTCCTCGGCGACGTATCTGGGGAATTGTGCCATGGCCCGCCCGGCGCAGGACGGGCCCGGATTCCGGTTACTCGTCCGCCCATCTTAGCCAACGGGCGGTGCTCGGCAACTCACAGTTCCTGTGGCTGCGGCACTACGACGCAAAGAGGATCGTGCGCGCCGCGTCGCTGCTCAGTCGGAGCAGGGCGTCGCGGATCCTGCCAAAATCGCCCGCGGTCAGCCGAGCCGAGTCAATGCGCACATTGCGTAGAATCCGCAGCTTCTGCCCGTCGAGCGTGACCTGTTGCCCGACGGCAGCCCATTCGTCGTCGATGGGTTGGTAGTCTTGCGGCAGCGCCTGGGCTTTCCACGATTCCGGGAGGTTGAGCGTGACGTCGACGCGAACTTGCGCGTTGCCAGCGAGTGCGACGACGTTTTCGCGATCGCGGTCGCCGAGCGGCAGCGCGAATTCCGTGTGCTGCGTGGGCGCATCGCCGATCCGCAGCAGGCGATAGCTGCCGACTTCGGGCAGCGACGCGAGCGTGACCTGCGCGTTCGCGCAGAACTCATCGGCGGACAGAGTTTCGATCGTGTGACGCGCAACGGTCACGTCGTCGAGCACGCCGCCCAAAACCTGGGACACCAGTTTCTTCTGGGCGTCCGCGTCCCTAGCGTTATCGGGATCGAAGTAGCCACCGGTCATGCGCACGCGCAGATCGCCCGACGCGGACCCGTCATCGGCAATGTCGATCGCACCGGTGATTTGCAGCATATTGTCCTGCTTCTCGCCACGCGCTGCGAGGTACGTTTCCCGCAACCCGTCCGAACCGCTCGGCGCGAGCACGACGTGGCGACCCCAATTGCCCGGGTTCTCGATGATGCCGCGCTCCGGATGAACAATTACCTCGCCCTCGTCGGTCTTGGCGATGACGACGACCGCGGCGAATGCGGCGTCAACCGGATACTTTGCGCTCCAGGCATCGGCGTCGGCTGCGACAGCGGTGGATGCGGACATTCCCAATGAACGCACCGCCGCCAGGCACACGGCTGATGACTCGAGTGGATTGCCGTAGTTCGTCGCCAGGACCTCACTTGCCGGCCTGCACGAACGTGAACGCCGCGCCATCGGCGCGTTGACGTAGTTGAAGCGATTGCTCAGCGCGTCGGCGAGCGCGGACAGTTTTTCGCGGGGCAGCGTTGCGTCCTTGGTGACGTCTTTCGCGAATGCGTCGATGTGCGCGTCCGTAGTTGCCGCATGCTCGACCGCATCGAGCCATGAGTTGGCCCAACCCGCAGCACTGGGTGCCGTCGAGAATTGCAGGCGATCGCCTTCCGCACCCTCGGGCGGTGTCTGTCCCTCGTGGCGCACGCCCGGCCGCGGCCCGTACTGCATCTTGAACGTGCCCGCACCGTCCATGTACTTGCCGGACGGATTGTCCCCCGGGTGCTTCACCCACATGTTCAGTGTGGTTCCCTCGGGAGCGGTGACGCTCACGTTGCCTTCGTGAATCGGGTACTGGTCATCGAATAGGATTTGTTCGGACACGAACGGCAGCACGCCCGCGCGCGTGGTGATTTCGTATTCGAGTTCGAGCGTGACGCCCGGCTCGATGCCGCTGAAGGAAACGATGCGTTCCTTCCAACAACTGTACGCGGGCCAGCCCGCGACCTCCTGCGCAGCGCCGAGGTTGATGCCGTAGTCCGGAACGGGAATCACGCTGCCGTCCGGGAGATGCGCGTTGGCGGCGAGGATTTCGAGTTCGTCGCTGCCGTCGCAGAAGTCGATGGTGCGATCGCCGAAGCTGCGAATGGGCCGGCGATTGAGCAGCTTGACCCACTGATGCTCGTGCCGCGTGACCGATCCGTCGTTGTGGATATCCCAGGACCGGTCCCAGCGCAGGATGACGGCATCCGCGTCTGGATATTCCTTGCTGCCGATCGACAGGTCCGGTGTGTCAGCGAATGCCGGTGCGCAGATCGCAGCGACAACAAGCGCAACAAACACGCGTTGCACAGTTGTCCATTGACGCTGGGAGTGTGCGCCCAAACTCCCCTCCCTTTGGGAGGGGGCAGGGGGAGGGCAAAGCGCGAGGGTGCCAAGACCCAAGGGACGAATCTCGCCTGATTCCCCCCTCACCCAACCTCTCCCCCGCGGGGGAGAGGGGTTTTGTTCGCGATTCCTAGTCATTGTGCACCTCCGATTCCTTGCGGTTGAGCCACGCGTGCTTGGACTCACCGTTTTCGGGTTGCGTGCGTTCGCAGACCACCCAGGCGTTGCTGATGTCCTTCATCGCGTCGATCGCCTTCTTGAACTTGGGATAATCCTTGGCTTCGATGAGGTGCTGCTTGACGTTTAACTCGAACGTGTAGGTCAGTTTGGCGCCATCGGCGGACGCGGTGAAGGTCAGGTCAGCCGCTGGCGATTCCAGCGTCTGGTTGTCGGGCAGTTTGGTCACGTGCCAACCGTTGGGAAGCTGCACGGTTTCCTCATAGTGCAGGCCGCGCGTCGCCCGCATGTGCATCCCGTACTCGCGCGTCTCCGCGCTGAAATCGTTGAACAGGTCGGGAATCAGCCAATCCGCCAACGGATGCTTCATCAGCGGCAGACGGAACACGCAGGCGGATTCGCCCCCGCCGGTGTAATTGTCAGCCGATACCAGCATTTCAACCGTGGCATCGTGCGCGTAGTCGTACGGGTCGGTGTAGTTGAGCTTCTCGACGACGGCTGTCGGCGCGATATTGACGACCTCCTCGAACACGTGCTTGATGTTCGGACGCCAGTGGCTCTCGAGGTTGCGGCGCAGGTAAGTGTCGGGATAGCCGCTCATGCTCATCGCGATCTCCGCGTGGAGCGTACCGTCGGCGTCGATGCGCGACTGGCTGCGCGAAGTCAGTTGGTTGTATGACGGGGGGTAGTAGGGCGAGAGCGTCAGCGTTTCCCCCTCGGGCGTGCCGTAAACCAGTCCCTGTAGCGCTTCGCGACTCGACCACATCTCGCGACTCAGCGGAATCCACGTCGGGTCGAGGATTTTCCACTCGCCGGCTTGGTCTTTCATCACCGTGACGGTGTGGTTGAATTGATCGGCCGGGATGTCTTCCACCCGCGAACCGGCCATGGTCAACGCAGGGTGCGCTTCCACGCCGAGCACGCGCAGCATGGTGACGAGCATTCCTGCCTTGTCTTTGCAAACTCCGCCGCGATCGCGGAACGTCTCCGCCCCTTTGTGCAACGTGAAACCTTCGCACGGGCCGCGACTCGTGCCGTAGTAGCGGATGTTGTCCGCGACCCAATGGTTGCAGGCGGCGACCTTGTCTTCGATGTTGGAGAGGCCCTTGGTGAGTTCCGCCACTTTTTCGCGGATCTCGTCGTTGGCTTTGAACTGATCGATGTTGGCTTCGTGGAACCAGCGCGACTTCATTTCCCAATCGGGCACCGTCGCCATCACCACCTTGGGCACGCAGTCATCGAGCGCGACCATGTGCGGTTCCGATTTGATCGCGGGCAAATCATCGGCCGTGAAGGTGTAGACGTTGTAATTGTCGGTGGTCCACAGCGACGTCTTCAGCGGCCCGTTGTAGACCTCGTACTGAATGGGCATTTCCTTTGGCATGTGCACCGAGTAACGCTTGTGCACGACGGGATGGTGCCCCTGGAAAAGCGTAACCTCGTACCAGTGGCCGGGCATCGGCGGTTGGAGCGTTTCGCCCGGCTCGGTTTCGTTCGCGCCCGCGAGATAGGCGATGTTGAATCCGATCTTACTAACGTGGAGTTCGATCGTATCACCGGCTGCGAGGTTCGGTACGCTGACAACGTGCTGATCGCCGCCCCAGAAGATCCAGCGTTGTACGGTGGGCTGCGTGATGATGTCGTTGAGCGGCACATTCTCAACGCCGCCGTCCTTGCGATGGATGCGCAGCGACTTGATCGTCACCCGCCGGGTCGCCGGGTCGAAGTCGAAGCGCTGCACACACTGTTGCTTTACGCCCGCGTCGGTGAGCACCTTGATCAGGCGACAACTCTCTGTCGTCGCGAGCCCGCTGGGGCGCACGTAGACATCGGCTTCATCGAGCAGGTCGACGTAGTCCGCGCCGTCGTATTTGTCCTTGTCGCCGGCCTCTGCCACCATCTTGGCGATGTCGTCCGGAGTCGCGGGTTGCGGCGGGCCTGCGTGTGCGCGAACAGCCAACGCGGCGCAACACACGATGACGGTGAGCGCGGTTCTTGTGCTCTTGGTTTGCAACATGTTCTGGTCCTCTGATTGTGATCGAATGCAGCGGGTTGCAGCGTTCACAGGATGCGAGCGCACACAACTCACAGGCGTGTGCGATGAATGAAAGTCTAGCGATTCAGCAGTATCGCGTCCAGTTATGCAGCGCTTGGGGTGGCATGGTCTGACGAAGTCAGGCCATGGTCAATAAGCAGGCACCACGGCCTCGCTGCGCGAGACCGTGCCACCCTGCGCGTTGCTACAGCCGTCCATGGTCACGTTTGCACGCCTGCTGGCGGATGGATACGATCAGCCGCTGCGGATTTCGCCCGACATGTTTACACACGGAGGTGGCTGTGAAACTCAAAGTTGCGGACCAGAAGCAGTGGCGCGGGCACGTGCGATTCGTGTTCAACGCGGGGAATACCAAGGTCGGTCCGCGCATCAGCGGACTCACGGTGCCATCGGGCGTCGGCAAGTGCGTCACCGCGACGCGCGACGCAAAAGGCAACGCGAGCGTCATCGTCTCGCTGGGGGAATCCACCAAGATCAAGGCAGAGACGTTTCGCCTAGCCGGTGGGGCGATCACGAATTGGATGCGCGATTGCGGGGTGACGTCGGCGGGCGTGGATATTCCCGAGATTGTCGGCGTGTCGGCGACCGATGTGATCCAAGCCGTGAGCGAAGGTTTGATGCTCGCGGACTACGCGTTCAATCGCCACAAGTCAGCCGCGACCAAACGCGAGAACCTTTCAGTCGATCTGCTCGTCAAGAAGCAGGCCGCCGGTGACGTGCAAACCGTTGCCCGCGCGACGCGCATTTGCGATGCGGTACATACCGCGCGCGACATCGCCCACGAACCGCCCAACGTGATCAACCCCGTGACGCTCGCGCAGCGCGCGACCGCGCTCGCGAAAAAGCATGGCTTGAAGTGTACCGTGCTCGATCATCGCCGCCTCGCGACCATGAAAGCCGGAGGTATCCTCGCCGTTGGTCAGGGCAGCGCGATTCCGCCGCGACTCATCGTGCTTGAGTACAGCCCGCGCGGGCGCTCAGGCAAGCCGGTGGTGCTCGTTGGGAAAGCCATCACGTTCGATACCGGTGGCTATTCGATCAAAACCAAGGACGGCATCCTGGGCATGAAGTACGACAAGTGCGGCGGGATGGCCGTGCTCGGCGCGATGCAGGCCGTGGCAACGCTCAAGCCGAAGGTGCCCGTCGTAGGCGTCATCGCAGCCGCGGAGAACATGATCGACGGGGCTGCGTATCGCCCGGACGATATCATCACGACGCTCAGCGGCAAGACGGTGCAGATTGTGTCAGCCGATGCCGAGGGCCGCATGGTGCTCTGCGACGCGCTGACGTATGCCCAGCAGAAGTACAAACCGCGCGCGATGATCGATCTCGCGACGCTCACCGGCGGCGTGGTTGTGTCCCTCGGATCGGTGGCGGCGGGGATTTTCTCGAACGATGAGGCGTTGCAAAAGTCGCTCATCGATGCCGGGCAGCGCACGCACGAACGCCTGTGGCCGTTGCCGCTGTGGGATGAATACCTCGACCTGCTCGCGGGCGATGACAGCGACATCAAGAACTCCGGCAACCGCGAAGCCCACGCGGTGCAGGGCGGTATCTTCCTCAAGCAGTTCGTCAGCGACGACGTCCCCTGGGCGCACCTCGACATCGCGGGTGTTGCGGACATTCCCAAGGATAGCGCATACTGTCCGAAGGGTGCGACCGGTTTCGGCGTGCGGTTGTTGATGGAGTATGTGGCGACCCTGCGGTAAGTGATGTTCGCAGACCGAAGTGCCAAAACCGATGGCGGAAGCATGTTGTCCGAGGTCCAAAGTCCGAAGTCAAATGTCCAAAGTCCATTGTCCGGTGTCCGGCGTCCGGTGTCCGGCGTCCGGTGTCCGGCGTCCGGTGTCCGGTAGTCGGTAGTCGGTAGTCGGTAGTCGGTGGTCGATGTCGGATGCCGGAGGCGCGAATTTGAGCGCATGGCGCATGAAAGTGGATTTGCCAATAAGGTCTTTGAGATTGTCGATCGAAGCCTGCGACGATTGCTAGCCGACGGGCTGCCTCACGTTGAGGTTATTCCGGTTCTCACCGCGAAGCGGCCTAGGCCGGGGCTTCAGCCCCGGTTGGGCTGGGTAACCCCATACTCCCCTCGCTGCGGTTTGGCGCCTCCGCGGCAAACCGCAGCGAGGGGAGAGGAAAACAGGCGACAGTGTCACCGGGCATGAATGCCCGGCCTAGGCCGCTTCGCGGAAACCGGTTGCTTCGCAACCGCTATTGTGATTTGTGCGGCAGCGCTCAATGGCCTTGTCTTCGAGTGGTTTACGGAATGGATGACACTATCCAGTTATTCACCTGGCAGGGGCAGGGTCACTCGTTGGTTATGGGATGCATTGATCACACTCAAAGTGAGTGGTGCCATGACAAGGCTATCCGGAGGGCGTATGAAAAACTCTATTCGCGGATCGGCTATGATCAAATCATCTGGTGCGTGATAGATCCATCGAACTGGGTCGAGACTGAGTTCGACAACGACAAGTGCAAATGGACGCTTGTCCTTCCCCGCTCAGCAATTGTGTCATACATAGATGAGTGGGCCTGGTCCCACATGATCGGCGCGCCATGTGGACCGCCTCGTAAGCTGCGTTACAAGTGGTTGGAGGATGCGCTTCGCGATTCCCCTGACGACTCCTTCGGACGCGAGGCATTTCTGAAGAAGAAAGAGAGCGATTACGCGGTCCGCCCACCCGACGATGAACTCTGGCGACGGATGCTGTTGAGAAATCCTGAATGTACTGAGAATAGTGTGAGCGCCCTAATTCGGCATCCAATCGATCCGGATTGTCACGGAACGGCGACGCTATAGCCGGAATCGTTCGATTGAGTCACTGGTGGCCTGCGGCTGACGCAGCAGCTTCGTCGCGGTGAGAACAGGGCTGCCGATCTTGACGCGTTGCGCAGCTCAATGGAATCGTTCGGCGCGGGCTGGCGGTGAACAGCGAGATCAGTGCGGCACGCGCCTCGGAATCGCAGGAAGGCGAAACCGCGCTCGAGTCCAAAGAAGAGCGATCGACGCGAACCGGAACGCTCCGAGGGTGCAGAACACCGGCGTGATGCACGCGAGCGAGAAGGATGCGAAGCGTTCGGGGCTGATCGCATCGAGTCGACTGGGAAGCCGCCACCGCGCTCGGTGAAACGACGGCCAATCACCAGCGCTGGTCCACCGGCGCTATCGCGGGCAGTGGGGCGGTTGCATGGCGGAGATGCTGCGACTCGCCGATGGTCGAGGCGAACTACCGCAAGCAGTCGGTCACAGTCGGGCAGCAAGCCGGACTTCTCTTCCTGCCCACCGGCACGCGCGTGAACATGGATGAAATTCCCATCGCGAATTACCTGCGGTTCTTGGAGGCGGCGATGAGGAAGGCCGCATCGTGGCGTTTCCGACGCGGCACGGGTGAAGAGTCCCGCGCGAGTACATCGTTCTGTTCGCCCTCGGCACGCTCTGATTTCGCTCGGGATATATCGCGGCGATGACCTTCCAGAAGAAGTGCAGGAGTTGTTCTTTGCGATCGGGCTTGTGTTGACGGTCTCCATAGTCAAACCGCTGTATGCTCTCCTTTCGCCTCGGAGTTCGGAGGCCGCGGAGGCGAATTGCGCGACGTGTGGATATGATCTTCATGGGAATGTCTCCGATCGCTGTCCCGAATGTGGAACTCCTTTCTCCTTGGTCGCAACTGATCTAGATGAAGGGAACGTCGATGTCATCGAGTAGTACGTCCTTTCAGGACTCCTTGCCTTGTTGGCAATTGCTAAACCCAGGGCGTTGCCCTGGGCTGGTGTAGGGCGCCCCGTTGGGGATTTGATGTGGACCGGCGGTGAACTTGTGGTGCTGCATGAATGTGCAAGACGATAGCCTGTCACGTGCGCGGTGGATTGCTTTGAGTTCTTGCGCGCTTTGCGTTTCGTTGTGGGCGTACTCCGTGCTGGGTGGGTTTGTGTACCGGCGGCAGTCGCGGGTGTTTGTCATCAAGAGCGGTGTTGCCGGTGTGTATTCGCTTGCGAACAAGCGAGATTTTGACGTGGCTGACGGCGAGGTCAAACTATCCTGGCCGGGGCTCGCGGGCGCGCGTTCCACGCAGGTTTTTCCGCTGTGCGCGCCGCCGAACTATCACCTGCCGCTTTGGATGCCGTTCATGCTCTGTTTGATTCCCACGATGAAGTGGTGGGGCGTGCACGTGCGGCATCCGAGTTTGCGGTTCGTCGTGGCGTGGGGATTTGCCTTGGCGGGTGCGTTTCTCGTGTTGTGTCTTGAGGTCGCGCTGCTTGGGCTGTTGGTGAAGCGGCGGACGCCCGCGTTTACCATGACGCTGCTGGGCGGGTGCGGCATTGCGCTGTTCTTCTTCGCGGCAACGGCTGGTCGGTTCTTTGCGATGTTCACGCCGGAACCGCCTGTCGATTCCGCTCTACCTTCCAGCGAAACAGAATCCGACGGCGAATAGGACGTTGCCAACTGCAACCGCGAGGCGGGGCCCCGCGTACACGGTTGCAGTATGTCACTTCAGCAAACACCGACGACCGAAACCTACACACCGGCAGGCCGCTGCCCGGTCTGCGGGTACCAGATGGATCCGGGCAGGTGTCCGGAATGCGGCGAACTCGTGATGCTTTACGCGCATGTCACGCCCGAGAGCGTCGGTCTTGGACCCTCGGGGTCGCGACGTATTTCACGCATCGCATTCTGGACAGCGAATCTAATACTTTTCGTGCTGCTTGCTTCGGCTTTCGTCGTGCCGAGCTACACGCCGGCATCCAATTCGGCCAAAGTTAAGATAGCGCTGGTGGCAGTTGGGCAATGCGGACCCCTTGCGGGTGCCCTAAAGAAGTACACACTCGACGTTGGGCAATTGCCAACAACGAGCCAAGGTTTGGAGGCGTTATACGTTGCGCCGCCGAGCGCTGCGGGAAAGTGGCGCGGCCCGTACCTCGAAGGAACAATTGAGGAGTTGCGCGATCTCTGGGGGGCGCCGTAAGTCTACAACTTCCCAGCCGTGCATGGTTCCGGGGAGTACGACCTATGGGGTTGCGGACTGAACGGAGTCGACGAAGGCGGTTCGGGTGATGATGTTGCCAATTGGCAAAACCCATGACGGCTTCGGACCTTTTCTTGTTGCTGGCTTGGTGTGCTGAGCGGATTGTGTTAACTGGAGAGGATTCCTGTTGATGCCCTCCCCCCGCCCCCTCCCGGCGGGAGGGGAGTTTGGGATGCCATTCTTGGATCGGATCGAAGCTACTCGCCGAAGACCTGATCGAGGATCGCGTACTTGCAGGCTGTGCAGTGGTCGACGGCTACGCCGGTGAAGACGGCGTCGATCGTGCAGTTCGTCAGGACGTTGAGTTCTTCCTCGCTCTTGGTGTAGCCGTTCGCGCGATCGATGCGGGCGGTCACGATGCTGCTGAGCATTTGCGCT
The DNA here is from genome assembly GCA_020639095.1 of Phycisphaerales bacterium. GTDB lineage: Bacteria > Planctomycetota > Phycisphaerae > UBA1845 > UBA1845 > JACKHG01. The sequence goes on from JACKHH010000003.1 coordinate 109,115, forward strand.
TCCGTGAGCACGCCGTCGCAGGTGTAGAGCACTTCGGCGGAAATGTCGGCTGATGAAGGCAAGATCGGGATGCTGGATAGCGCGGACTCGAGTTCGGTACCGCAACCGGTGGCGAACATGAAACCAAGCGTGCTGAGCGCTAGGATGGAAACGCGACGAGTGCGGTGACGGGTTGCTGACGAAAGTCGCGGCGTTCTTACTGTCGTGTTCATCCTTCTGCCTTTTGACTTCTGCCTTTATCGTCCGCTCCCTTACAGTCGCGGCTCGGATTTCCCTCCCCGATGGCCCCTACAGTTCTCATACTCGGCAAACGCCGCCGGAGTTCATGATCTTCGATCTTCGATCTTCGATCTTTGATCTGGAATCTTCGATCCTCCCCTCACACCTCCACGCGGATCGGCATCCCGCGATCGTCCGTGCAGTCGTACTCCACCTGGTCGCTCGCGAATGTCGGGTTGGGCAGGATGCTGATGTCCTTGCCCGACTGCGTTTCGAGCTGGTGGATGAACGCGCGGCGTTCATTGAGCACGAGGGTGGCGACGGCTGGTGCGGTGCGGACGACGATGCCATTCACGTTCCTGCGGTGCGCGAGCAACTGTAGGATGCGGATGACTTCGAGCGACATCGACTCGGGGGCTTTGATCAATCCGCCGCCCTTGCAGTGCGGGCAGTCGACGAACACGCTGCGTTTGATCGACTGCCGCTGCCGTTGCCGCGTCATCTCAATCAACCCGAACTTGCTCATGCGCAGGATGCGTGCCCGCTCCTTGTGTTTCTTCAACGCGTCGCGCAGCGCTTTTTCGACGGCGCGTTTGTGCCGGTCGATCCGCAGGTCGATGAAGTCGCAGACCACGAGTCCGCCAAGATCGCGGAGACGCAGTTGCCGGGCGATTTCTTCCGCGGCTTCCAGATTGATGCGGAAGGCAGTTTCCTCGGCGTCGCTGAGGTCGCGGAACTTCCCGCTGTTCACGTCGATCGCGACCATGGCTTCGGTGCTGTCGATCACGATCGATCCGCCGGACTTGAGCGGGACGTGACGCGAATGAATCCGTTCGATTTCCTGCTCGATGCCGAACGCGTGGAAGATCGGCTCGGGCCGGCGATACTCCGTGACGGTACTGGGCGTGCGCGGCATCGCGATGCGGAGAAACTCGCGCGCCTTCTGAGCCGTGTCCATGTCGTCCACGACGATGCGTTTGAACTCGCTGGAGTAGACGTCGCGAATCGTGCGGATGACGAGGTCGGACTCCTGGTACAGTTCGCACGGACCGTTGTTTTCGGAGGTGCGTTTCTCGACCGTACGCCAAAGGCGCGTGAGATAGTTGAGGTCGCTTTGCAATTCGCGCTTCGTGCGGTTCAGACCGGCTGTTCGCAGGATGAAACCGACACCGGGCGTGAGGTTGAGCTGTTCGAGCAGTTCGCGCATCGCGCGGCGATCCTGATCGTCCTCGATTTTGCGCGACACGCCGAGGCGATCCATGCCCGGCATCATCACCATGAAACGTCCGGGGATCGAGAGATAGGTGGTGAGCGTCGGGCCCTTGGTGCCCACGCCTTCTTTGACCACCTGCACGATCACCTTGTCGCCGCGGCGGAAGCACTTTTGAATCGGCGGGCGATCGCGACGCGGGACCTTCTTGCCCACCTGTTCGAGTTCGCCCTTGTTGTTCGGGAAGTACTTGGGCAGCACGTCGGAGATGTGCAGAAAACCGTTCTTCGACAAGCCGAAATCGACGAATGCGGCTTGGATGCTGGGCTCGACGTTGGTCACGCGGCCCATGTAGATATTCCCAACGTGCGACGCGGAGCTTTGGCGTTCGAGATAGAGTTCTTCGAGCCTGCCGTTGTCGAGGATGGCGATGCGGCACTCCGCACCAGCCGTCATGTTGATGATCATCTCCCGACCGGCTTGCAGCGGGCGGGCTTCGCCGTTTTGAAGGTCGATGACGTCAACGACGGGTTCGAGGTCGGGGCCGTCATCGTCGTCAGTTTGCGCGACTTCGACCGGGGCTGCTTTCACCTTCTTGCGACGCGAGCGCCGGCGCTTGGGGCCGCGTTCTTCACCCTGGGTTGGCGCCGGTGCGGACGGGTCCTTCTCAGGCGCGTCCGCTATCGGTGTTACCTCGGCTACGACATCGTCGTCCTCGTGTTCAATATCGTCGTGGTGTTCGTCTGCGTGCGCGACACCCGCCATCTGCTGCGACTTCTTCCGGCGCCTGCGACCACCGCGCGCTCGGCGCGGCGGGCGCGGCTTCAATACGAGGCGGGCATGCGCCGCTGCCTCGGCATCGTGGTGTTCGTCGTCGTGATGCACGTCGTCATGATGCACGTCGTCGTGGTGCTCGGTGTCGAGATGATCGACCTCGAAATGTTTATCATCGTGCGCGACATCGTCGTGAGGCGCGCCCGCATCAGCGTGGGGCTGCACCGGGGCATCAACACTGGCTGCGACCGCTGCCGGTTTGGCTGGTTCTTGCACGGGCGGCGGTGGGGCCGCGACATCGTCGTCGATGCCGAATCCGAACGGCAGGTTGCGACTCGAACCGCGCGAGGATGTCGTGCTTGGTGGCGGAGTCACTGGTGCAGGCGCCGGTGCCGGAGATTGGGTCGGCGGAGTCGCTGCCGCAGGCGGAGACGCCTCAACCGGAGATGCCTTCACCTCCTCGACGGGCGTGCCCGCCGCAGCGGCAGTTGCCGCTGCTGCCTTCTTCTTGCGTTTCGCGCCACCGCGTTTGCCGCGACGGGTCTTTTTGGGAGGACTGGCAGCCGCTGGCGCGTCGCCGGCGATGGTCGCGGCGTCCTGCTTGATGGTCTCCGCCTTATTGGCAGCCTCTGCGGGTTCCGCCGGTTTGGTCTCGGCCTTTGGTTCGGTGGCCGTGGTTGCCGCCTTGGCTTTGCGTTTGCCGCCGCGACGACGGGGACGCGTTTCCTTTTTTGCGGTCGCGCTTTCGTCGCCGTTGTTTGTCACCGCCGGTGCGGCCTTTGCTTCCTGCTTGGGCGCATCAGTTGCCTCTGCCTGCTGTGCCTGCGCATCGCTGGTGCCTGCGGACGCGGACTGCGTCGTTGACTTTCGGCGACGCTGCGGACTCCGCCGGCGGGGTGTCTTGGTTTTTGTCTGGTCTTTGTCCGCCGCTACTGTTGGGGCGTCGGACTCGGTTGGCTTGCTTGCCATGAAATCTCCACGCGACGGACCAAGTGGTTGATCGCGTCGGCCTCCATGCCCAGGGCGCCGCACACCTCGGAAGGCGTTGCGGACCCGGCATCCGTGACATACACCGACATCAGCAGTTCACGTCCCGCGACGTGCAGCGTGTCGATGAACGGCCGGATGTCCACCACACGGGATCGTCGATCCTTGTGGCGGACGCGCGTGATTTCAGTCACTTCGGAAGCCAGCAGAGCGTGGACGCGTTCCGCCAACTCGACTGGGTCGGCGGGAACGGGCTGGATGCTGTAACGCACCCATCGGGGGGGAGACGAATCGTTGCGTGATAACTCACACGCACCCTTGATCGCGATGCCCGCGGGCATCTGCGGTTGCAGCCGCGCGGTCAGTTCGTGACCGTCGATCGCGACCTGCATATCGACAACCAGCCGTTCAACGTCGGAGGACTGTCCCACCGGTCGTGGGAACGGCAATGACATGCGCATCCGCGGGTTGAAGCCCGCGGTGTGGGAGACTGGTAGCCCGCTGCGAGCGAGCGCCCGGGCGAACAACCGCACCATGTCGTTGTGGGCGATGAATCGCAAGTCTCCGTCGACGGTGAAGTCGACCGCGTAGCGATGCCGGTTGGCCGGTGTGTTCGCTCCGTTCAGTGGTCGTCGATCCTGATCCGTATCCGTGTGTTCTGTCTGCCGGTTCCGAGCGCGCGCCCGGACCGTATTGCATCAATACCTGTAATGCCCGCGATCTCACCGCGGCGGCGGTCCCGCCTAGATGGGATCATCGGGCAGCATTTTCTTCGTCTGGCTGCGCAGGTAGTTGACCACCTGGCGCTCAGTTTCAAACGACAATGCTCGGCGCGCTACGCGTTCCATTTGCTTCACCGTACACATCCGCAGGAGCTTTTTGACCTCCGGGATGTTGTGCGGCGCCATGGAGAACGAGCGCAGGCCGAGACCGGCGAGCAACATCGTATATAACGGCTCGCCAGCCGTTTCTCCGCATAGACTACAGTCAACACCGGCTTTCTTGCAAGTGCGAATGACGTCGTGAATGACCCGCAAAACAGCCGGGTGAGCGGCGGTATAGAAGCGGGAGACGCGTTCATTCCCCCGATCCACCGCCAGCAGATATTGCACCAAATCGTTGGTCCCAATACTGACAAACCCGACTTCCCGGGCGAAATCGCGACACTGGATGGCCGCTGCGGGCGTCTCGACCATGATCCCCGTGACGATATCGCGGCGGAAGGGGACCCCCATATCGTCGAGGTCTTCCATCGCGTCGTGCAGCACCATCCGGGCTTGGCGGTACTCCATCAGGCTGATGATCAGCGGAAACATCAGGCGGACCGGTCCTGCGGTTGAGGCTCGCAGGATCGCGCGGAGCTGCACCTTGAACATGTCGAGGCGCTGCAAACTGTAGCGGATGGAGCGCAAACCGAGCATGGGGTTGGGCTCGGCTTCAAAGGATTTTTCCTGCGTGTACTTGTCCGCACCGAGATCAAACGTGCGGATCGTGACCGGTTTGCCGCCGGCGCTTTCGATAGCTTCGCGATAGGCTTCGTACTGTTCCTCTTCGCTGGGCTCACCGCCCTCACGGAGATAGAGAAACTCGGTGCGGTACAGACCCACACCGTCGGCGCCCTGTTCGAGGCACACGGGCACCTCATGGGGAAACTCAATGTTGGCGAGCAGCTTGAATGTCGCGCCGTCCTGTGTGACTGCGGGCAGATCGCGCAGCGCGCCCAACTCGTCGCGAATGCGCACATACGTCTGCTGCTGGCTGCGGTACTGCGCGAGTGTCGGTTCGTCAGGTGCGACGACGACGAGACCGTTCGCGCCGTCGATGATGATCGTATCGCCGCCACTGATGTGCGACGAAAGATCCTTCACGCCGAGCACGGCGGGGCGGCCCAGGCCGCGCAACAGAATCGCCGTGTGCGAAGCCGCGCCACCGACGTCGAGCGCAACGCCGACGACCTGCGCCTTGCTGAGCTGCGCGGTGCGCGACGGCGAAAGGTCGTGCGCGACGATCGCGACCGGGCGCGTCAGATGCGCAAGATCCTCGCGTGTTTCACCGAGAATATGGCGGAGCAGGCGGCGTTCGATGTCCTGCACGTCGCGCACGCGTTCAGCGAGCAACCGGTCCTGCATTTTGAGGAACCGACGCTGATACGTGCGCATCACGATGCTGGTCGCGTATGCGGCTGCGTAGCGTTTTTCGCGGATGAGTTCGGTGATTTGTTCGCGAATCTGCGGCGCTTGCAGGACGCCGAGGTGCCAGTTGAAGATGTCCGCGGCGTCCTGGCCGACGTGCCCGTGCAGCTCAGTGCGCTGCGCGGTGAGTTCTTCGATGGATGCGGCGAACGCGCGCACAATGATGTCGCACTGTTCGTCAACTTCCTCCAAGCCGGTGAAGCGCCGCGGAATGCGGTACTCCTCCGCGTCGAGTACCACAGCCTCCGCGATCGCAATACCGGGTGAAACCGAAATGCCGCGAAGTATCTCCATGGTCGTCGAACAATTGCCCTGTTGTGCAAACGGCCTGCGGTTCGTCCCAGTTTTCGTTATACGATGCGAGTTGTCGTCGCCGGCGTGACGATGGCGACGCAGGCGAACGGTTCAGTTAACTTTCGCCGAAACCACCACGTACGAGTTCGGCCAGTGCGCCGGCGGCGGCTTCCGCGCTGTCGCCGCTGGCGATAATCCGCAGGCGTGAGCCTTTCGGCGCCGCCAGCAGCATCATGTGCATTGGACTCTTGCCGTCAACCTGTTCAGTGCCGTCGCCGCGATCAACCACGATTTTCGCGGGAAAAGTGGACGCGAGATCAACAAATTTCATCACCGGGCGGGCGTGCAATCCCTGTTGATTGACGACCTCGACTTCCAGGATGAATTGGTGATTGCCCTCGCACACGTTGCAGCACTCGTTCCTTGCATATTGTTTAAGCGCCGACCGGTTTGTTGTCGCCGGCGCTGATCCGGTTCCCCAAGTCCGCGGCGCGCGTTCACCTCGCCGCCGGCGCCAGTCCGACTCAACTTTCCTGCATTTCGTCGGCTTCGATGATCAAATCGCGCATCGCCTCGGTGGTGTCCGCCTGACGCAGGAAGCGGCGGAAGTTGTCGCGCTGCAAGTGCCGGAAGATCCGCTCCATGGCGGCGAGATGGTTGTCCGGTTCGGAATCCGAACTGAGCAACAGCACGATCGTGTACACCGGAGCGCGATCGAGCGCGGCGAAGTCGACGCCCACGGTGGAACGCGCGATCGCCGCCGCCATCTTCTTGATCGCGGGATGCTTCACGTGCGGAACCGCAACCCCCTTGCCGAATCCGGTGCTGCCGTGATTCTCGCGCGCGATGCAGGCGCGGGCGACGGCTTCTTTTTCAGCTTCGTCGATAGCGCCGCACTCGCTGAGCTTGTCCACCATCTCGCGTATGACGCCGTTGCGATCTGTGGCGGTCAGCTCTGGGATACACGCGTCGATTACGAAGAAATCAATCAGTTTCATCCTCGACCTCAATCCATTTGGGCAGAACACAACCTGTGGTCATTGCGTGCGCAATGGCGGGCCCGGATAAGCCGCTAATTCGACGCGACAGCCGTGCCTACCCCGATGCTGCAACTGGGCTACTTCCCGGGGTGCTTGCGGTTGCGAAACTTCTCCTTGTGCTTGGTCAATTGCCGCTCGAGCTTGTCGACCAGCAGGTCGATGCAGCTCAACGCCTCCGGGCCAACCTCCCGGGCGATGAAGTCCTGCGTGCCCGCGGCTTTGACGATCATTTCGACGACAGTCTGGTCACCCTCATGATCGAGCACCACCTCGATCGCGTGGACGCGATCGTAGTAGCGCGGGAGACGCGCGGCTTTCTCCTCCGCGTACTCCTTGATCCGGTCGGTGACATCCCCGTGCCTGCCCGTCACTGATATCTGCACCCGTTAGTCTCCTCCAGTGGTGTCTAGTACCGCCTTGTTGATCGACGCCGAATCGTCGTGTGTCAGTTCCATGTCCGGCTTGATCACTCCGGCACTGATGATGAATCGTAGCGCCTCATCAATGGATATCGCCAGCTCGATCACGTCTCGTCGCGGCACCGTAATCGTGTATCCGGTGACCGGAGTCGGCGAACTGGGAATAAAGATCGTCACCAACTCCTCGCCGGCGGCCGACGCTATTGCCTTCATCGGCGGACCGGTCAGCAGCCCCAGCGACCAGATTCCGGCTCGCGGGTACGGAACAGCCACGACGCCGGAGAATTCCAGCTTCTGATCGCCGAACAAGAAGTCCGTGACCTGCTTGATGTTGGGGTAGATCGCCCGCACCAAGGGCATCCGCCCCAAGGCGTTCTCCACGATACGTAAAGTCGTGCGGCCAATGAAGCTCGCAAGAAAGAAACCGACGAAGTATACGACAATGATGGCAATCAAGAAACCAATCAGGTTTAACTTGTACTTCGCGAATGCGATACGCCAAAGGGCGGCGGATCGTTCCCGCTCCGCGCGGACCTGCACCTTCTTCAGCGGGCTACCTAACGCCTTGCTGTTAATGATTTTATATTCCTCGGTGACGCGGCGACCAGCGTTATCACCCGCCTCCGATCCCAGCCATTCATCCAGCGGCCGCCCATAACGCAGGGAGTCTTCGTCCGGGTTCACGACGTTCTGCTCCGGTGGACCGGTCCAGGTCATCACCGCGAGCATGGAGGCCGTGATATGCTGGCCCATGTACGTCTCGATGATATCGTACGCCCAGAGGAAGATTGCGACCGTAATGAGGGTAGGGAGGACCGCAGCCAGTCCACGCAGGAAGAATCGCTTGAACTCATCCATTGCGGATTCCGTCAGCGCCTGGGGTGATCATGCGGCGGCCCGTCACTATCGCATAACCGCCTGTCATTATCGCGTAGCGGATTGAGGCAACCCGGGTAGCCCGATGGCCTGCTGACATGCATCGTTATTCCGGGGGCGACCGCGCCTAACTCGCCCGACTGTAGAAGGTTCCGAGGATTCGGTCAACCGTTGCCGCGGGGCGCTCAGCCGAATACGATGTCGTCTCCATGCTCGCTACGCGACCCGACCGACCCGTCAACACGCCGCGCCGCGCCGTGCTCTTCACGGCAGGGATGCTCATTGCCATGCTGGGCGCTGCTTACCTGGTTTCGCAGGGGCCAGGCGGCCAGGGGCTCGGTGACCCGGTAACGCCTGCGGGTTGGCAGATGAGCTTCTCCCCGCCGCACGGTTGGGCGGAGGAAGGGAACCTGATCAACGCGCGTGGCGTCAAGATGCGGCGCTATCGCGGACTCGGCGAACGCGAACTCACGTTCGGCAGAGCCGTGATCGAGGGCGAGACCAATCCGGAATCGTTCTGCCTCGACATGCTCGGTGACGCCGACATGTACGTGATCATGGAGGGGGCGCGCGACATTCGCATGACGGAAACCAAGGTCGGCGAGTGGCCTGCGGTGCAGTTGGATTGGACGCCGCAGATCTTCGGTCAGGCGATCGGCCCGCACGTGTACCTCATCGGTGTCATCTCACCAGCCGACGACGAAGGCAATCGCGAGGGCTACGTGGTCGAGATGCGTTCGCCCGCGCCCATCACCCCCAGCGATAAACGCACCTGGGACATGATCGTCGGCGCAGTGACCGTCGCGGCGGAGGGCACATGATCGTCGGGATACTCTCCGACAGTCACGGGCGTGCGGATCGCGTGCGCGTTGCGCGCAAGCTGCTCGAGGATTGCGGTGCGACGATGCTGATCCACTGCGGCGACGTGGGCGGGGTTGCGGTGTTCGATGAACTCGTTGGCTGCGATTGTCGCTTCGTCTGGGGAAACACCGACGTGCCCACGCAGGGCGTGCTCGCGTATCTCGAAACCACCGGGTTGCAAGCGCCGGCAACGGTGCCGCTGATGGTCGAGGCAGCGAACAACACCATTCATGTTTTTCACGGCCACGAGCCGGAGTTTCGCTCAGCCATTGCGAATCCTCAATCCGATTACATCCTGCACGGCCACACGCACGCGGCGCGCGACGAACGCATCGGCAAGACGCGGATCATCAATCCCGGCGCGCTGCAACGCGCACTGACGTACACCGTTGCGACGCTTGATGTGGAACGTGACAAAGTGATGTTTCACGAAGTGGGTTAGGTGCGCACCCCGGAGACACGCGTATTGGGTGTGCCTACTTGCGGCGTTTGCCTCGGGTGGGTTTCTTGCCGTTGTGCAGCGTTTCGATCGCACAGATGTGCAGGTAGGGGAAGAACGCCTGTCCATCGGTGTCTGAAAATGCGATGACTACGCGACGTGCTCCGAGCGCGACGCAATTCGGATCGTGAACGTCAAAGGTACTTCCGCTGGTGAGATGAAAGCGGAACGGTTGAAACGGATCGCTATTCAGCAGTTCCTTGATTTCGTTCGCCGACATATCTCAAGTTTACACCACGAAACCGGCTGATTCAACGTTCCGGCAACCTCAGCACGGCTCACGAACGCTAGATATTCTCGCCCATGAAGAACGCGGCGCCCATGCGGTCGGCCATGGGTTGGTTGGTGAAGATCAATGGCAGGAGCAGTTGCAGATCGGTGTTGGGCGGGCGCAGGAAATCGGCCATTTCCAAGCGCCACGCGCGGTCGAAGGTCGTGAGCACGTCCTGCGCGTGATCGTTGGGGCCGATATCCGCAATGGTTTGCGCGGCAATAGTCGCAGACCAGATGGCTGGGAAAACCCCTTCGTGGCTTACGGTTGAGTAAAACCCACCGGCATCGCCGATCACCAGGCTGCGCTTGCCGACGTGCGAGTCGACTTCGAGCGCGTTGAACGGATAGCTGGGCATGCACTTGGCTTTTGCGGCTTCCTGTGTGAGATCGGCTTGCAACAGACCGGTGGAGCGCAACCCGCGGGCGAACTCAACGAGCTGACGCACGGTTTCGTGCTGATCGGTGCGCGCGTGCAGCGTCAGGCTGATGGCCTTCGGCGTTTCGATTGCAATGGCACAGCCCGTTTCCGGCGACGCGTTGAATGCGGCGATCAAACGCGATTGCTTGTTGCTTGAAGTGTGCGCGTCCGTCGAGATGTGCGCCGAGAACGTCGTCGGGCGATCGCTGGGCATTCTCAACCCCAAACCGGACAGCAGGTTTCGCGAGATTCCGGTTGCGACGACGAGATACTGGCCGGTGACGACGCTGTCGTCTTTCAGGCGCACCCGCACTTCCGACTCGCCTGGTTCAAGGGCGGCGACGGGGGAGTGCTCGCTGAATTCGACGCCGGCCTTCTTGGCCACTTCGACGAGATGATTGTCGAACGCGGCGCGGTCAACGGCGACACCGAGTTCGCCATTGTGCATTGGACGCGACGTCTTGGACAGATCGGACGAAACGAAGACTGCCTCCGTGATCTTCTGCGGACGCAGCGCACCGATGTTCACGTCGAGTTCGTCGAGCAGGTGTACGCAGCGCGGTCCCAGCCAACCCGCGCAGATCTTCGGCCTGGGGAAACGCGCGCTGTCGATGAGCGCGACGTGCTTGCCCGCGCGGGCGAGGGTAAGGGCAGCCGTTGCGCCCGCCGGTCCAGCGCCAACCACGATGACATCAATCGCGCGGGGTTTCTTCTTGGCCATGGGTGTTGCGTGTCCTCTGCGATGCGCGTGCAATGTTGCGCGACGGCGCGGCGCTATTTCTTGTCCAGTCTCTTGTAGAGCGTCGCCTCGGTCTTGAAGAATTCCTTGACGCTGGCGTCCAGTTGTTCCTGGATCTTTTTGAGGTCTTCGCTGTCCGGGTTCAACGCGGTGCCTTCGGCATCGACGAGCGCTTTGAGACGAATCGCGGCGTCGTCGAGCTGAGCCGCAGCGTCCGCGAACTCACGCGCCACATCGATGTTGTCGAGTTGCGCAAGTTCCTTTTCACTCGGTTTGCCGAGCAAACGCCACGGCTGGGACGCGAGATCGCGTACGCCGCGCTTCAGCAACACGCTCGCCTCAGTCGCATTCTGCACAAGTTGATCGATGCGCGCGGTGTTGAGGACGACGGTTTGCCGCGTCTCGCCAGTAATGGTATTGACATCGGTAAGCGATTCGTTGAGTCGCGTCATCGATTCGTGTACCTGCGCGAGCAAGCTGCCGTCCTGATTGCGATCAAGCTCCTCCGCGAGCGATGCGACGATTTCGCGATCGATGCGCTGCAATGCGTGGTCGGTGGACGCCATCGCGTTCTGCACCTGCGGACGTGTTTCCTGCACCATGTCCACCACTTCGCGCAGGCCAACGTTCACCTGGTCGAGTGCAGCGTGCACTTTCGCGAGCAGCACATCGCTCTGTTCAGGATCGACCTGCATCGCCAGTGCAGCGGTCATCGTCGCGATGTTGTCCAGCGAAAGATGGATTTTCGCAATCAGCGAGTCGTCCACATCGGGGCGAAGCTGACGCTTGATCTGCGCCATGAGGCTGGTCGGATCGTTCGCATCAAACTCAGCCGTGAGCTGTGCGAGCGCGGTTTGCAGACCGGCAGCGCCGGCGTAAATCACGGCGTCATCAGCGAGCGGTTCCTTCGCGACGCCCCGGTTGGAGATTTCGAGAAAACCTTTGCCGCCCAGCGGCGGACCACCGGCAGTGATCAGGCAATCGGCGCGGAGATCGAGATCGGCCCGCGCGGTGACCTCGGCTTCGAGGAATTGCACGTCGGTTCGCGTCGTGTCGTCGGGATCGGTTCCGATGACAAAATGCGTATCAATGACCTTGCCGACCTGCTGGCCGAAGCAGGTGACGACCGAACCCTTGCTGATCTCCGGAAGCGCGGGGCCCGCAGCCAGGCGCACCGTGATCGAGCGCGACTTCTCGCTGAAGATGCCCTTCGCGCCGATAAACAGCATGCAGCCGACGAACAGCACGAACATCACGATCACGGCCAGACCGAGTTGGAAGTTGTTGCGTTTCGCGCTCATGCGGTGGTGCGATCCTCGCTCAGGGCGGTGCCGATGATCAATTTCTCGAACTCAGACATCCCTTCCGCATCGGTCAACGGCCCGTCACTGTAGCCGTTGAGAAACTGGTTGATCAGGCGATCGTCCGCGGTGGACAGCGACGCGGGATCGGCATCGCGAATCGATTCGAAGTCGCTACGCGGGCCAATCCGCAGCACACGACCTTTATCCAGCATAACCATGCGGTCGGCAATGCGAAACGCTGAATCCATTTCGTGCGTCACAACCACGCTGGTCACCTGGAGTTTGCTCGACAAATCCATGATAAGTTCGTCGATCGCGGTCGAGGTGACCGGGTCGAGACCGGCAGACGGTTCATCGTAGAAGAGGATCTCGGGGTCGAGCGCCGTGGCCCGGGCCAGACCGGCGCGTTTTTTCTGTCCGCCGGAAAGCTGCGTGGGCATCTTGTCGCGATGGGCGAGCATCTTGACCTGCTGCAACTTGAGCGTGACCACGATGTCAATGATCGACTCTTCGACGTACGAATGCTCGCGCAATGGCAGGGCGACGTTTTCCGCGAGCGTCATTGAGTTAAACAGCGCACCGCTCTGAAAGAGGATGCCCATGCGCCGGCGAATGTTGTTGAATTCGCGCTCGCGAAGGCCGGTGACGTCGACCGCTTCCTCCATCTCGTTCGTGCGGTAGAGGATCGCGCCTTCATCGATGGGCAGCTCGCCGATCAAGCAGTTGAGCAGCGTGCTCTTGCCGCAGCCGCTACCGCCCATGATCACCAGCGTCTCGCCGCGCATCACGTCGAACGTTACCGAGTGCAGCACGGTGATGCGGCCGCCGTCCGCGGTCGGGAACGACTTGCGAAGGTCGCGAATCGAGATGACTGCGTCAGCGCTGGCCATATCAGCCGTTCTCCCACTCCGGCAATGGGCTACCAACCGAATGCGTAGAAAATCGCGGTGAAGACGGCGTCCATGCCGATGATCGCGACGATGGACTTGACCACGGTGGAGGTCGTGGCGTTACCCACGCCGACCGCACCGCCTTTGACCGTCATGCCCGCGTGGCACGCGATCATCGCGATGAGCCCGCCGAACACACCGGCTTTCGTTAGCCCGGTGATAAAGTCGCGAATCACCAGCGCAGCGCGCGTTGATTCAAAGTACGTCTCGGGTGTGATCCCCAGCGCCAACCACGACGTCAGGAACCCACCGAGTACGCCGATCACGTCGGCGATCACCGCGAGACCAACGATCATCATCGTCGTCGCGAGGAATCGCGGGACAATCAGGAAGCGAATCGGGTTGATCGCGTGGGCGCGGAGCGCCTTGATCTCCTCGGATTCGACCATCGCGCCGATCTCGGCAGCAATGGACGCGCCGGCGAACCCGCTCAACACAATCGCGGTGATCAACGGGCCAAGCTCGCGAACGATCGCGATGGCCACGACGTTCGCGATCATCTGAATCTGGCCGTAGCTTTCGAGCGTGGGGGCGAGTTGCAGCGCGAGGATGCTGCCGATGAAGGCTTCGACGAGCATGACGATGGCGATGCTGCGTACGCCGACGCGCACCATCTGCTCAACCAGTGACGCACGCCCCAGCTTGACCGATGGAAGGAAGAGTCCGCGCACTGTCCATGCGAGGGCGCTGCCCGTGAGGCGCACCGTACCACCGACCGTTTCGACAAATTGCACGGTCCGGTCGATTGCGCTGCCCGCCGTCGCACCGATCGCTTCCACGGCGCGCCGCAGAGCAGCCGGCTCACCGGATTCGGAAGCTGCCGGCTGGATGCTCATGACGCCAGAGCCTCGTCAACAGTATCGAGTATGGGGAAGAAGCGATCGAGCTTGGTGATCTCAAACACGCCGCGCACGCGCGGGGTGAGCCCGACCAGGAACATGCGGCCGCCACTCGCCTTCATCCGGCGAAACACTTCGACCAGCGTGCCCACGCCGGCGGAATCAATATGCGTAACTTCGGACAGCTCGATCACCAAGCGCTCGGGGCTGTCCTTGATGATCTCAAGCAAGCTGCTGTGGAATTTCGGCGACTCGTCGAGCGTCACCTCACCGGCGACCTCGACAACGGTCCCGCCGTTCTGCGACTTGATGTTCTTGACCAGCCCGTCCATATCGTTCTATTCGCCCGGTTGTCGTGATGATGCGCGTCGCTGGTTGGTACGCTCACTCGCAGAACGCGCCATCCGAAAATCGCCGCTCGTTGCAGGTACTGAAGATACCTGCCTGAACTGTCGTTGGCCAGTGAGTCCGCGTTCCCGCATGGTTCCCTTAACGTCTGATTGAAGTGAGGGTTGTCCCTCAGTTTCGCGCGACGCCTTCGCCGCCCGAATCGCCACGTAATTCCGCCAGGCATCCACGGACTCGCGGCGCTCCTCCAGCGACGCCCAACCGGCGTAGCCCAGGCGTTTGCCCGTTAGTTCCATCAACGCTTGGATCGCGGCCATCCGCACCGAGACGTCCTCGTCGTCGAGCCGATCCACCAGCGCGGAGATGAGCCGCGGATCCTCGCTCCGGGCAGCCGCTTGGATCGCGTCGATCCGCTGCGCCGGCATGTACGCCTCCATTCCGTGACGCGGATCGATCGGAGCGCAGGCCGGCACGAGGGCTGCGCCGCCTAGCGCGAGCACAACCAGTATGCGCCGGTGCGACCTCCACCATTGGTGCAATCGCGCCAAATCCACCTCAATCGAAAGAGCCCAACAGATTCGCGGAGCCGATTATAGACCGACAAGGTTGCCCGGCAAACCGCATTGTTGGTCGGCGCGTCTAGCCGTAAGATGAGCCGCATGCATCGGTTATGGCTTATCGTGGCGGTGGCGCCGGTCTTGGGTTTCATCGGTTGCAGCCAGGCTCCAGTTGATATGGTCGCGGTCCCGGACGGGCTGGACGTGCCGATTCTGCGCGAAACCCGTGGAATGCACTCGCCAATCCTCAAACCGCTGCGAACCGCGATCTACTCAGCCGGTCAAGCTGCGCAGTTTCCCATCCAGCTTCCCGATGCCGATTTCGAGCACGAGATGATCCTGGTGGCGGCCATGGGGCCTGCTCCTGACCCGGGGTGCTCGATTCGCATTGTGGATGTGCAACGTGCGGGCAATAAGTTGCAGGCGGTGATTGAGCAGCGCTATCCTCCGACACTGCGACGTCGGCTGCGCGGGGTGGTGAGCCCGTATCATGCGGTGGTCATTCCGCAGACGGCGCTGACCATCGAGGGATTCAGTGCCCAGCTTCCACCGCGCGCGATCGATTACGAACGGCGAGGGCTGCAATGACACCAGCCGACTCCAAACCTGTGAACTTGGGCGGTGAGCCGTACGTGATCGTGTCGGTACCGGAGGATGATCCCAGGTGTGCCTCGCTGATGGCACTTGCGATCAGCGGAAGCGCGTTGCTGACGCCGGAAAGCACGCGGCAATTGCAGTCGCTGCGCAAGGTTGCGCACGATCAGGGGCTCAAGCTCGCGCCGCTCATCGCGGCTGAGCTGCGCGGGGTGGTGGTCGGGGCGGCGCTCGCGATCCAGTCACCCGGGCGCTCGGCGATGATGCACCTTGCCGGCGCCGTCGACCAACCTCAGCCGTTGCTGGTCATGATGTTGCGCGCCGCGGTGACTGAGCTTTTCGCGAGCGGCGTGCAACTCGTGCAGGGGTTGGTACACACCGGTGACAACGACCTACCGCAGGCCTATCGCTCTGCCGGGTTCCAGTACCTCACCGATTTGATCTACATGGAGGCGTCGGCGCAGGCGAAAGTCGCTGCCGTCGCGCCGCCGCCCGGCATCGTTCTCGCGACGTACGAACCCGCGCGCGACGACCTCTTCCTGCGCGCGCTGGAGACGTCCTACATTGACAGTCTCGACTGCCCCGGATTGACTGGTTTGCGCAGCACCTCGGATGTGCTCCTGGGACATCGTGCAACCGGGGTGTTTGACCCCAAGGGATGGTACGTAGCGCTGCGCGGGCGTGCGCCCGCCGGTGTTTTACTCACAGCCCGGGTGGCGCGCGCGAGCGCACTTGAAGTCGTTTACATCGGGGTGTCGTCGACCGAACGTGGACGGGGTGTGGGGAACTACCTCATGCAAGTGGCGCATGCCCGGGCCCGCGAACTCGCGCTTGGCGTCGTAACTCTTGCACTGGACGCGACCAACGAACCGGCGCGACGACTCTACGACCGCTGGGGTTACTGCGCAACACAGCGCCGACGCGTGTGGATTGCGACGCCCGCGCGCGGTGAAAACTTGAGTTAGTCACACACTTGTTCACGATCTATCCACAAATGCACACGATCCCTGTGCATGACATGTTCACGCTTTTTTTTTTGGCGCGTAAGTTCCTTCACAACATATTCTCGTATCGTTGAAACAAGTTACAGGCGCCAAAACCCTATTGCTGCTGCTTGGAGCATTTGTTAGATTGCGATTCTTGCGAGCCAAGTTTCGTTTGCGGCGGTCATTCGACTGCCGTGCGTGTGTTTCTTACAACCTTGCCTGACGGCGCGGTCAAACGTCTGTTCGGCACCGTTCATGAGGAGCGGGCATGATGATTACATGCGCGACGGATGCGGTCCGTCTGCTCGACAGTTGTATTGCAGATAAGGTCGGCCCCCAACGCTACAAATTGTGGTTCAAGAACGCTACAAATCTGACACTCACGGATGATTTTCTGCGTATTGAAGTACCCAACCTGTTTATCGGCAACTGGATTGAGAAGCATTGTCTCGGCGCGATTCGTGAGGCGGTGCGCGAAGTTGTCGAAAAGGATCTGGAGATTGTTTTTTCCATTGATCCGAATCTGGCGAAGCAGCTTCGCCGCAAGCAACCTGATTTTCAGTTGAAGTATGCCGACGCGCATCCCGCGCGTTTGGCACGGACGCAGAAGCGCAACGGCACCACGCCGTCGCGTCCGCCGCTGGCTGGGCGGATGGAGGACTTCGTCGTCGGCGAGTCGAACCGTTTGGCGTACACCTGCGCCAAGAGCGTTGCGGAATATCCCGCGACGCAGTTCAACCCGCTGTTTATTCACGGCGGGTGCGGTATTGGGAAAACGCACTTGCTCCAGGCGATCTGCAACGAGCTGAAGGTGCGTCACCCGGCTGCCCGTTGGGCGTACGTTTCGGGCGAGGACTTCACCAACCGTTTCGTCTTCGCGGTGAAGAACGGCGAGCGCGACGCGTTCCGTCAGCACTTCCGCCGGCTGGACGTGCTGGTGATCGACGACATTCACTTCTTCGCGAACAAGCGTGCGACGCAGGAAGAGTTTCTGCACACGTTCAACGCGATCGACGCGACCGGCAAGCAGATCATCATGGCGTCGGACGCGCATCCCAAGCTCATCGGCCACCTCTCCGATTCACTGGTGAGCCGGTTCGTTTCGGGCATGGTCGTACGCATTGATACGCCGGACTATGAAACGCGGATCGGCGTGTTGCGCAAGCGGGCTTCGAAATTCGACTTCGCGATCCCCGACATCGTCGTGGAGTACATTGCGGAGAACTTCCGCACGAACATTCGCGAACTTGAAGGTGCGTTGCTCAAACTCGTGGCGCTGTCGCGACTCAGCGGTGAGCCGCTGACCGTGGGCCTCGCGCAGCGGGCGCTGTCCGACATGATCGCGCACACCGTGCCGGTCGTGAAACTCACCGACATCGAGAGCGTCGTTTCGATCTACTTCGGGCTGAACCCCGCCGACCTGCACACTTCACGGAAAACGCGGACCATCGCGCTCGCGCGCGGCACCGCGATGTTTCTGGCGCGCAAGCACACCAAAATGAGCTTCCCTGAAATCGGTCGCTTCATGGGCAACAAGAATCACTCGACGGTTATTCTCGCATGCCGGCGGATCCACAAGCTGCTCGATAGTGACGAACCGGTGCGTTGGAACACCCCGGCAGGGCTCAAGGAGCGCTGCCTGCGGCCGATCGTCGGCGAGTTGGAAGAGCAGCTCGCGCTTCCGACAAACGGTACGGTGAACTTGGCGGCTGATACTGAGCTGCTGGTCGATTCAACGTTGTAGGCTGCCCGGCACCCGCAACCGCGACACGGACCGTCGCAGCCAAGGAAACCTGACAGCCCGCAACTTCGCCCGCACTTTGCCCTTGTGGCAGAGGCGGGCTTTTTTTGTGGTCGCGTGGATGGGGAAATGCTGTAGGATACTTGCGGATGGATCGTCGGGCGGGGCAGCCGAAACTTCGTCGGTAGGAGTGCGCAAATGCCGGAATACCATGCGTTGTCGGGCAAGGTGCCGTTCGGTTCGATGGTGCGCGTTGCGATCGCCGGATTCGCCGGTGCGGCGCTGCTCGCGATTGGCTACACGTACGCGATTGTCTACATCCCGCTCGTTTACTTGAACTTGCTGATTTGCATTGGGTTCGGCTGCCTGGTGGGTTGGTTCGTGGGTTCTTCGGCGCGCAGCGGCAAAGTGCGCAACGTCACCTTCGTTACGGTGGCGGGTTTCATCAGCGGGTGCGCCGCACTCTACTGCGCTTGGGCGATGGACATTGTCGCGCGCTTGGGGCGGATTGAGGGGGTCGAGGGCGTACACTTCACGCTCGATCCGCGCATTATCTGGAATTACATCGTTTTCGTGAACGAGCGTGGGTTCTGGTCACTTCGCGGGCACACGCCGACGGGCTGGGAGCTTGGCGCGTTCTGGATCATCGAGGCGCTGATCATCGTTGGCGCGGCGACGCTTGTGCCGAATGGCATGCTTCGCGGCAGGGCGTTTTGCGAGGCGTGCGAGCGGTGGATCGACAACGAGCACGACCTCCTGCGCTACGAGCATGGTGCGTCGGATGCGGTTGTCGCGACGCTGGCGGCTGAGAATGTCGCGGGGCTCGCGAACATCCCGTGCGTGCATGGCCCGTCTGGCGATTTCCTGCGCGTCGATCTGGCCTGTTGCCCGGGGTGCGGGGAGAGCAACTACCTTTCGGTCAAATCGCTTACGTCCAAGGTGAACAAAGAGGGCAAGGTCGAGGTCAAGGAGGAAGATGTCGTCCTCCTGCAACGCATTTCCGCAGCCCAGCGCGACGAGGTCCGCGAGCTGAGCGCACGCGCAGCCGCAGCGGTTGAGGCGGAACAAAACGCGGCGGTACAGGAAGACGCCGATTCCGAATCACCCGACACCGACACCGCCAACGAGGAACCGCGCGATCCCGTGTCGTAAAGCGCGCTGCGCGGTCCATGCCGTATTGTCGCAGTCCCGGTTTCCTGCATAATATCCGTTTGCTGATAAGTGAGGTGCGCCCGCAACGACGCGGGTGATATCGGAGTTTGTTGTATGACGTTGATGGTCAGCGTATCGGGCATTCGCGGGCTGATCGGCTCGACGATGACGCCGCAACTTGCAACGACCGCGGGGGCTGCGTTTGCCGAAGCGGTCAATGGCGGACGCGTGGTTGTCGGGCGCGACTCGCGTCCGAGCGGGCCGATGGTTGCGTCGGGCGTGATCAGTGGTTTGCTCGCGGGCGGTTGCGACGTGGTTGACTTGGGTATCGTTGCGACGCCGACCACCGCGGTCATGGTGCGCAAGTGTTCTGCCGCTGGCGGTATCGTCATCACTGCGAGTCACAACCCAGCGCCATGGAACGGTATCAAATTCTTGAACGCGAACGGAAACGCGCCGCCGCGCGCGGAGGCGGAGAAACTCATCGCCGCGTTTCGCGAACAGCGATCCCGCCTGGTCGAGGTCGAGAACATCGGCACGCTGAGCAGCTTCGAGTCTGCAAACGATGAGCACGTGGAACTGGTGCTGGAGACCGTGGACGTCAGTCGCATTCGCGATTGCGGTTTTCGCGTGGTGCTCGACAGCGTGAACGGTGCCGGTGGACCCGCGGGCAAGACGTTGCTCTCGCGACTCGGTTGTGACGTGGTCCACGTCAACGGCAAACCCACGGGCAAGTTCGCACACACCCCGGAGCCGACGCGCGAGAATCTTGTCGGGTTGTGCGCGACGATGAAGAAGGAATCGGCTGACGTCGGTTTCGCGCAGGACCCGGACGCCGATCGTTTGGCGATCGTTGACGAAACGGGCACGTATATCGGTGAGGAATACACGCTGGCGATTGCGGCGATGCACATGTTCACGACCCAGCCGGGACCGATCGCCGCGAACCTCTCCACGTCGCGGATGATCGACGTGCTGGCGGAGCGGGCGGGCGATCCTTGCGTCGTGCATCGCAGCGCGGTCGGCGAAGCCAACGTCGTCGAGGTGATGCGCAAAACGCAATCGATGCTGGGTGGTGAGGGCAACGGCGGGGTGATCGACCCGCGCGTGGTCTACGTGCGTGACAGTCTCACCGCGATGGCGCTGACGCTTGAGGTGATGGCGAACGCGGGCAGCCCGTTGTCGGAGATCGTGGCGGACCTGCCGCGTTTCGCGATGGTCAAGCAGAAGTTCCCGTGCGACGGCGAGCGGATCGCGCGGGCGTTGTCAGCCGTTGAGAAGGCGTTTGCACGCGACCGCATCAGCACGATCGACGGCGTGCGGATCGACTGGCCGGAAGGGTGGGTACACGTGCGCGGTTCCAACACGGAACCGATCATGCGCGTGATCGCGGAGGCGGACGACGACGAGGCTGCGAACGAGTTGATCGATCGTGTCCGCGAGGTGGTCGATTCCGCCGGCTAGTGTTCGCCGGTCGCAACGTGAGCATTCCATGACCCCGCTTGCGGGCGGGGCGTCTTTTTGGCGTTTCGTATGAAACCGTCATTGCGGATCGTTGGGCGAGAGAGCGTGCGCCGCACGCGTCAGGGTACCATGAAGCCGTTGCGAGCACGACAGAAACTTGGCAAATACCGCATCGTCAAGAAGCTCGGTGACGGTGGATTCGCCGTAGTCTACCACGCGCTGGATACGATCACCGGTGTGCCGGTGGCGCTGAAGATTCCGCACGCGAGCCTGATGACCGGCGACTCGCTGGGCGCGTTTCGCCGCGAGGTCAAGCTCACCGCCAAGCTCGACCACCCCAACATCCTGCCGATCAAGGATGCGGGCTTCATCGACAGTTGGTTTGTAATTGCCACGCCCCTGGGCAAGCGAACGCTGGCGGACCGTCTGCACACGCGGGTGTCCGCAGCCACGCTACTCGCCTTCACGCGACAGATGCTCGACGCGCTGGCCTACGCGCATCGCAAAGGCATCATGCACTGCGACGTCAAGCCGGAAAACTTCATCCTCTTCCCCGAGAACCAGCTTCGCCTGGCGGACTTCGGGATCGCACGCTTCGCGCGCAACACGGTGCGCGGTTCGGGCAGCGGTACCGTGGGCTACCTCGCGCCGGAGCAGGCATTGGGAAAACCGTCGATGCGCAGCGACGTGTTCTCGCTGGCGCTGATCATCTACCGCATGTTCGCCGGACGCTTGCCGGAGTGGCCCTTCGAGTGGCCGCCACCCGGTTCGCAGCGCTTGGCTGCTTCGGTACACCCCGACTTCGTCGCGTTGCTGCGGCGGGCGTTGACCGTGGACCATCGCAAACGCTTCGCCGATGCCGAGCGCATGCGCGCCGCGTTCGACCGCATCCGCACGCGGGCACTGCGCCCCGCGAAGACCGGTCGCCGCCGGCGCGCCGAACGCGTTTCGCCGCCGGTGGGCGGGTGGCGAACGGTGCGCTACCGCGAGTTTCAGCGGCGACTCGGTAAGCCGCTGGAGACGCGGTTCCATTGCGGGCGCTGCGGCGGGCCGGTGAGCGAGCAGATGCGCGGCTGCCCCTGGTGCGGCACCAAACGGGACAAGCACACCGGCGATTCTCGATTCCCCAAACGCTGCCCGCGCTGCCGCCGCGGCGTGAAGAGCGACTGGCGGTTCTGCCCGTGGTGTTTCGGCGGGATGATCTGCGACAGTTCGCAGATGCGCTACACCGACAAACGCTACTGTGAAAAGTGCGCCAATGCCAACTGCTTCGGCAGCCACCTCATGGCTTGGATGCGCTACTGCCCGTGGTGCCGGGTGAAAGTCCGCCGCAAATGGCTGATACCGGGGATGAATACCCGGTGCGGAACCTGCGGGTGGGGCGTCGCCACCGAGTATTGGGAATTTTGTCCTTGGTGTACGCGGCGATTGCGGCGAAACTGATCGCTCGTGGTGCGGGGGCGGTCCCGTTGGATTTCTCAGAACCCCCCGCGCCAAGCGGGGGGCGATGCGACGGTTGTCAAATACCCAATGGCCCCGGGCTTGGCGCCCGGGGTTCTGATTGGTGATCCGGTGTTGTTCGCACACCACAAACGTCAGTCCGTAACGCGGGGGCATCCGTGCCCGGGCTGAGGCGACGAAGATGGGCGACGCACAAACCTGCGAAGGGTTGCTGGAAGTCTCAAGCGATCTGGCTGCGCCGCTGCAATTGCAGGCTGCGGGCGGCGAGGTCTGCGTCTTCACCACGCGCGCACCCGACAAACCTTCGGTCAATGAGGATGGAGCCGGCGTCTTCGTCTGTGACGGGCTGCGTTGCGTGCTCGCCGTTGCGGACGGTATGGGCGGACATCCGTCCGGTGCGCAGGCCGCGTCCATCGCGCTTGAGGAACTGCGCGCTGCCGTTGCCCAGGCGGTGAGCGAGCAGACCGAGCTGCGCGACGCGATCCTCAACGGATTCGAACGCGCCAACGCTGCCGTTCGCACTGATGCGCCGGGTTCGGGCACGACGCTCGCGGTCGTCGAGATCGACGCGAACACGATGCGTTGCTACCACGCGGGCGATTCAGCCATCCTGGCGGTGGGGCAGCGCGGCCAGCGTCGGTGGGAGACGGTGGCGCATTCGCCGGTGGGCTATGCCGTTGAGTCCGGCCTGCTCGACGCGGGCGACGCGATGCACCACGACGATCGCCACATCGTTTCAAACATGGTGGGCAGCGAGGAGATGCGCATCGAAATCGGCCCGCCGGTCAAGCTCAAGGTGCGCGATACGCTGCTGCTCGCCACCGACGGATTGACGGACAACCTGAGTACGCCGGAAATCGTGGAGCACATCCGCAAAGGCGCGCTGGCAAAGGCCGCACAGTCATTGCGCGAGTCGTGTCACAAGCGCATGCTGACCCCGGAAAGCGACCACCCCTGCAAACCCGACGACATGACGTTCATGCTCTACCGGTCGTCGATCTGACGCTTGTCCTCGTTGGTTAGGGCGAGCAACTGATCGAGTGTGTATTGCGTGCCGCATTCGGGGCAGCGCGCTTCGTGCAGGCCGGTCATGTCGTAGCCGCACTTTGGGCAGCGGACGGTGATACCCTGCGGGCCGTGAAGGCGCGCGATGCGTTCCGCGGCGCTCTCACGCCAGATCATGGTGGTGCTCACGACCCACATGGGCAGCCACATCATGCAGGAAACGACCACGGTTCCTTCGTTCAGTTGGTACGAATTCCCGTAGATCCATTCCAGCAGTGTTCCCAGCGCCACAACGACGCCGACGCACCAGAAGATCGACAGTGCTGTCAGCATCCGGCGCGCTTTAGTCCACAACACGCAAGACCGCCAGAGTGCTATCCAGGCAACCACGAACAAGACTGCGGTCGTTATGCCCGCAGCCAGAAAATCATCGGCATCCCGATTTTGCATGGTTTCTTCGAACACGATGAACAGGACGACAAAGACGACCGGGGCTGCGACATGCAGTGCGATGGCCAGTACGGTACGCACAGTGGCTTGTGACATTGCGAGACTCCCTATGCGGCCTTTGAGGTGACGTGACTTCGGAATGACGGCGCGCGTTCGGGGCGTAGCACCATCGGATCATTCCTGCGAGTCCCCGCGATGTCAAGCGCCGTTGCGCTGATCACGCCAGGTTGACGGGATCCACATCCACCATGACTGTTACGCCGCGGGCGCGGAGTGCGTTCACGTGGCGGGCTCGGTTTAGGATTTCCATCATGATGGCTGGGGTGTCGGCGCGAAGGAGGACTTCGTGGCGGTACTGGTTGCGCAGGCGTTCGATGGCGCAGGGGTGGGGGCCCAGCAGTGAGGCTTGCTCGGGGGCGATGGCATCCACGTGTGGGCGGAGGCGGTCGACGAGGGCTTGGGCTTCCTGAACGGTTTGGCTGTCGCTGCCACCCGCCAGCACAAAACGCGTCATGCGGACGAACGGCGGGAGTTTGAACGTCTTCCGCTGGTGCAGCTCTGCTGTTGCAAATCCGACGTAGTCGTGCGTCAGCGCGAAGCGAAGTGCCGGGGTTTCCGGGGCACTGGTTTGCACGACGACTTCGCCGCTTGCCTCCGCGCGACCGGCTCGACCTGCCACCTGGGTGACGAGTTGGAAGAGGCGTTCGGACGCGCGGAAGTCGGCGCCTGCGGACGCGAGATCGGCTCCGATCACCCCGACGAGGGCGACGTTGGGGAAATCCAGTCCTTTCGCGATCATCTGCGTGCCGAGCAGTACGTCGATCTCACCGGCTGAGAATGCGTCGACCAGCGCTTGGTACTTGCGGCCATCGGTCATGGTGTCACTGTCAGCCCGGTGGATGCGCGCATTGGGGAATTCCTCGCGCAACTGGGCTTCGACGCGTTCCGTCCCGCCGCCGCCGCGCTGCAACGGCCCGCGACAGGTGAGGTCGGCGCAGAGCGTGGGGATCGGTGTCGAGGTGTGGCAGTGGTGGCAGAGCATGCGGTTGCGCGTGCGGTGCTGCACCATGTTCGCGTTGCACTGCGGGCATTGTACGCGCCGCCCACACTGTGTGCAGAACAGCCAACTGGCATACCCGCGCCGATTGAGCAGGAGCACCGCCTGTTGGCCCGCAGCCAAGGTGCTGGTCAGCGATCGGCAGAGCGATCGCGACATGCAGGCTGCGTCGATGAACGAGCCTTCCGAGCGCATATCGACCATGCGAACAGCCGGCATGGGCAGGTCGCGGACGCGATTGGGCAGATTGATGCGTTCATAGCTGGGCAGCGTGAGCGCGTTGTGCCAGGATTCCAGCGAAGGGGTGGCTGACCCGAGCACGATGGGAATTCCCAACAGGTGGGCGCGTTTGATGGCCACGTCGCGCACGTGAAAACGCGGGCTTTGCAGGTTCTTGTAGCTGGGTTCCTGTTCCTCGTCGACGACGATGATGCCCGGATTGGGACACGGAGCGAAGACGGCGCTGCGCGTGCCGATGACGACGGGTGTTTTGCCCGTGCGAATTTCCTCCCAGGCGAGCGAGCGCTGCACCTCCGTCAACCCGCTGTGGATCACCGCGACGCGTTCGAAGCGGGCAGCCAGGCGCTGCACGAGTTGCGTGGTCAGCGCGATCTCTGGTACGAGCATGATTGCCTGCTTACCGGCGGCGAGTACCCGCTGCATCGCGCGGATGTAGATTTCGGTCTTGCCGCTGCCGCTTACGCCGAAGAGCAGGAGCGCGCGAAACTCAGCCGCATCGAGTGTCGCGGTGACGCGGTCGAGCGCGGACTGCTGATCGTCGTTGAGCGCGAAGTCAGGTTGGGTGACGACGTTGGCACCGCTTTCGTCGGGCGCCTCCTTGGTCACATCCTCAGTCACGAGTTCCTTGTCGAGCAGAGCGCGCAGCGTTGCGCGCGATGCACCTACAGATGTGAGCAAGGCATCCGATTCGACCGGTTCGCCGGCAGTTCGAAGCGCGTCGATCAACGCAAGCTGTTTCTTGCCGAGGCGAATGCCTTCCAACTGTTCGGGCGATGCGATCAAACGCACGCGGCGAACGGTGGTGAATCCGCGTTTCAGACGCACCGCCTGCGGAACCATGGCTGCCAACGTGCGGCCCAAGGGGGCTGCGTAGTAGCGTGCGATCCACTTGCCGAGTTCGAGCAGGTGGGGGCTGAGTTCACCGGCGGAGTCGATGACTTCCTTGATCGGGCGGAGCGTCGAGGTCCACGGGCCGGTGGTGACGTCGACGATGATCGCGGGTTTGACGGTGCCCTTGCGGCCAAAGGGGACAGCCACCCGTTGGCCGATGCGCAGTGACGCAGCCACCTCGTCCGTCGCGGTGAAGGTGTAGATTTTGTCGATGGGCGCGAGCGGGGCGACGCTGATGAGCGGCGTCTCGCGGGCGTCGCCGGACTCGATCCAGAGGTGCGGCGTGCTGTCGTTCGCGCGGGGCTTGGCCATGGCCCGTCGTTTTACCCGTCAACCAGCACGGCCACCAGCCAGCGGGCTTGATTGAGTTCTTGGGTACGCGTAACAGGGGTGGCACAGACAAGCTTCGCCTGCCAGTGGGCGTGGTCAGGAGTGTGCTCTGGATGATGCCGTTTGAACGGAGACGCGTGATCGCGCGGATTTCCACTGACAAGCAGAGCTTGTCAGTGCCACCCGGCGCGCCAAACCAGCGTGCTACTCGTCCGGGCCTTCGGCGACCGGGTGCGTGTGGTCCTGCGCCATCGCTTCCTCGTGATGCATGTGTTCATCGGGTCGCGAACGGAAGCCGGTGATCTGCGGGCTGTCCTCGGGCTTCTCGCTCGGGTGTACCGCGTAGACCTCGACGCGGACGATTTCGTCGAAGGGGACGCTAACCACGAACGCGCCGACCTTGTAGTGCTCGTCGACCGGCTCGCACTCGAACGCGCAGTGCGACTTGCTGGGCAACTCCGCGAGCTGGCGGATCTCGTAGCTGAAGCCGTCGCGGAGATATACCAGCCTGCGAACCTCAAGCTCCGCGAAGAAGCGGCGTGCGTCGGCGTTTTGCAATGCCGTGTCGCGATCAAGGTCCGGGAAGTGGGTCAGCGTACAGCGCATGCGGGCTTCTTCCTGCTGCTGACGGTACGCGGTACCATGAAACCAGTCGTAGTCGAACAAGGCGGCATCCTCTGCGGAATGGGGTGGCTGTCAGCGGCGAGCCGGCACCAGTGCTTGGCTGCACGCGTCTATCGCACGGTAGGGGCGCGGAAACGCGATGTCAACGCGACCGACCGCACATGAGTTTATCGACCGATCCGAACGTCCAGGTGTGCATTGACCCCGTCCGGGAATAGAGAAATCGTTGAGCAGCTGGCGCGGTCGCAGGGGTTTAGTGCGTGCGGGTTTGCCCCGGCGGACGAAGTTCCGCGCGCGACATTTTATCGGGAGTGGCTGGCGGCTGGCAGGGCGGGGACTATGGGGTATCTGCACCAGCATGTGGCGGAGCGGTGCGATGCGTCGGTGCTCGTGCCCGGGGCGCGGACGGTGATCGTGGTCGCGTTGAACTACCATCAGCCCGCGCCGGATATTGTTGCGGAATCACCGGTGGATACCGATAACGCGGCACGCGGACGCGTCGCGATGTACGCTTGGGGCGACGACTACCACCGGGTGATCAAACGCAAACTCTTCGCGATGGTCGACGCGATGCGCGAAGTCATCGACGAGCCGTTCGAGGCGAAGGCGTGCGTCGATACCGTGCCGCTGCTCGAACGCGAGTACGCGATGCGCGCCGGGATCGGGTGGATCGGGAAAAACACGCTGGTGCTCGACGCGAAGCTCGGGAGCTACTTCTTCCTGGGCGAGATCGTGACGACGTTGGCGTTGCCGTTTGATGCGCCGGCGGCCGACCACTGTGGCCGGTGTACGCGGTGCCTCGATGCGTGTCCCACGGATGCCTTTCCCGCACCGTATGAACTGGACGCGTCGCGCTGCATCAGCTACCTGACGATCGAGCATCGTGGCGAGGATATTCCCGAGGAGTTTCACGCAGACATGCGCGATTGGGTGTTCGGGTGCGATGTCTGCCAGCAGGTTTGCCCGCACAATCGAGCGGCTCCCACCACCCGCGAGCCACGCTTCGCTCCGCGCACACCGGGTCCAACGCCCAAGCTCGACGATCTGCTGACGTGGTCGGATGCGGATTACGCGGAAGCGCTGCGCGGCAGCGCGATCAAGCGCGCGAAACCCGACATGCTGCGCCGCAATGCACGAATCGCCCAGGCGAACATTTCTCCGAATGCGCAATAGTGGGTGGCACTGACAAGCTCTGCTTGTCAGTGGAGTTCGCAAGATTGCGTTCGTTTCTGGTGCAACTTCTGGTTCATAATGGCCATCATGTTTGTACCACTGACAAGTGAAGCTTGTCAGTGCCACCCTGCGCAGTTGTGTCGTGAAGCTATTCGGGTTTGCTGCGTCGCAAGATGATGGCGCCTTCCTGCATGCCAAGCATTCGCGTGACGAGCAGGTAGATTACCGCACCGACCGGTATGCTGATGCAGAGTTGTACCGCATCGTTCGCAGGCAGGATTGCGCTAATCGGCCCGATGCCGCGTAAGGCTGCGATGGCTGCTGCCATGATGCACGTGGCCAGCAGCGAACGCATTGCGCTCGACGTTACCTGTCGCCAGCGGAGGCCCGGCAGGTGCTTGTTGAGCGTGTACGCGAGTACGAACGCCTGAAGGCCGGCGGTCAGAGCCGTCGCGAGCGCCACGCCCGATTCACGCAGCGCCGTGCGCACGAGGACGATGTTCAACATAAAGTTGAGCACGAGCATGACCAGCGCGATGCGCACCGGTGTCTTGCTGTTCTCGACGGAGTGGAACGCGCGGACCAGCATCTGGTGCATCGCGTATGCCCAGATCCCGGCACAGTAGCAGTTCAGCGCGAGCACGACGCGGTGCGTATCGTCCGGTAGGAACTCCTTGCTTTCGAAGAGCAGGCGAACGAGCGGGGTGGCGATGAGCATCAAGCCCGCACCCGCGGGTATCGAGATAAAGAGCGATGTGCGCAGGCCGGCTTCGACTGAACGCAGGTGGGCGTCGTGGTTACGCTCCGCCACGTGCTTGGCGAGCAGCGGAAAGATCGCGGTCGCCAGTGCCGTTGAGAAAATCCCCAGGGGCAGGTTGCTCATGTACTGCGCGTAGCCGAGGATGGCGGGGCCTTTGCCGTCGGGCACCAGAAAGAACGCGATCATCGAATCGATGAACGTGTTGATCTGGAGCGCGGACATGCCCACGATCATCGGCGCCATCATGGTGACGATGCGGCGGACCGCGTTCGTACGCCAGTTGAAATTGATGGCGGACCTGAACCCGCAGCGCCGCAACCACACCAGTTGCGTGGCAAGTTGCAGCACGCCGGCGAGCAGCACCGACGCAGCCACGAAGCGCAGATGCGTGTACTCGCTGAGGTGCAGCAGCTTTCCGCCGATCCACGTTGCGCTGATGATCACGACGTTCAGGATCATCGGAGCCGCCGCTGGGGCTGCGAAACGGTTCAGCGCGTTGAGGATGCCCGCGAAGAACGCGGTGAGGCAGATGAGCAGCATGTAGGGCATGACCAGCGCGGTGAGGCTGAGCGTCGGCCCGCCGTAGATCCACACCAGCGCAAGCAGCACCGCCTCCGCGACCACGAGCATGACGAGTAGTGCGGTTGCCAGCAGCGTGAGCGTCGCGCCCGCGAGTTGCCGGGCTGCGTCTTCGCCTTCGTTCGCGCGGCAACTGGTGAACACGGGGATAAACGAAGAGGTCAGCGCGCCCTCGCCAAAGAGTCGTCGCGCGAGGTTGGGAATTTGGAACGCGATGCGAAACGCGCTGAGCAGGGGACTCGCGCCGAAGAACCGGCTATAGGCGTGCTCGCGCAAAAGACCGAGCACGCGCGACACCAGGGTGAGCGCGGCGATAAGTTTGGCTGATCCAACAAATCGGTGGTGACGCGACACGGCAGTCCAATGTTTGATTGATCCAACTTTTGCGTAACGTTCGGATCATCCGTTATTTGCCGCCGCAACGCGTGTGGATGCGCGGCGAGCGTTTATATAGGCGGGCTGAGTCGCGCTGACAAGTTCAAGTGCGTAGCACGAATCCGGCAAAAAGGGGTGGAAATCTGAACGCAATTCGCTACTGTCCCGATACAGGTAGCACTGCTGTTGTTTCACAACGGACCGGCGGGCGATGAAGTAACCCGCGGATACGATGGAGGTTTTATCATGACTCACGTAGTTGCCGAACCGTGCGTGGCGTGCAAGTTCACGGACTGCGTCGCGGTGTGCCCGGTGGATTGTTTTCACGAGGGCATCAACTTTCTGGCGATCGATCCGGACACGTGCATCGATTGCGGTTTGTGCGTACCGGAGTGTCCGACGGAAGCGATCTTCGCGGAAGACGATCTGCCCGAGAAGTGGTCGGAGTACGTGCAGATCAACGCGAAGTACGCGGGCGACTGGCCGGTGATCGACGCGCAGAAGGCACCGCTCCCCGAGGCCGAGGACATGAAGGAAGTCGACGCCAAGCGCGAAATGCTCGACCCGAACGCATTCGCCGGTTAGTTCGAAGTCGCGCGAATAGGCGAAAGAGTGTATCATGGCACGCATCGGCATCGCGCCGGTGCGTGCTTTTTTTTGCCCAATCCGAGCCGCGACTGTAAGGGAGCGGAGATAAACCAATCGGATACGAAGGGATCGGCGCACAATGCAGGAATGCGTGAGACGTTCTCTGTGATGACGGATTCACCTGACAAGACAAACGCGATTCCGGATGTCCTGGACAGTTGCCGCGATGTTGTGCGCGCGGCGCGACACGTGCGCATTGACGATGCCGCCGTTGAGGCGTTTGCGCGGCGGTTGGTGCGCGAAGGCGTAGCGGTGCCCGAGGATGAGCTGGCGCTGGATGGGTCAGCCAGTGAGATCGCGAACTTCGTGCTGATCACCGATGCGCTGAACTTTTGTTTCTGGGGCGATGCGGGCGTGGAGCCTTGGGCGGTCGAGCATCGCGGTCAGGTGTGGACGCGAACGTTGGCGATGGTTGCGGGCATGCTGCGCGCCGTCGAACACGATCGCGCCTGGCTTACCGCGCAGCGCTGGGCTGCCGCGACGGACGCGGACGTGGCTGACCTGTTCGCGGGCAAGGGTGGTATCCCGATGCCGCAGCGTCGCCGCGAGATTCTTTGCGAGACTGGCGCGGTACTGCACGCGAAGTACGATGGGCAGTTCACTCGGCTTGTGGCGATGGTCGAACGCGATGCACTCGCGCTCGCGCGCAAGCTCGCTAAGGATTTTCCATCATTTCACGACGTCGCGAGGTATGGTGGCAAACCGGTCGCGTTGCTCAAACGCGCGCAGATCTGTGCGGCTGACCTGCACCGCGCGTGGGCGTCTGCCGGTCATCCCGGGCTCGCGAATCTCGGCGCGCTCACGGTGTTCGCGGACTACCGATTGCCGCAGCTCTTCCGCCATGAAGCGATGATGGTCGTTGATAACGCGTTGGCTGCCCGCATCGACGCCGAGCAACGCATTGACGCGGGCAGCGACGAGGAAATCGAAATCCGAGCCGCAACCGTCGTAATCAGCCAGTTGCTCTGCGAAGCCATGACCCAGGCAGGCAGGACGACGGAAGCGTGGGAACTCGATTACGAACTCTGGCGCCGCGCCCGCGAACCAGAAGTGACGGTGCCGCATCATCGCACGGTGACGCATTTCTACTAGCAGATGTGGCCACTTGGTTATGTGGGACCGGTTTTCCAACCGGTCATGACCGGCTGGAAAGCCGGTCCCACAAGCACGCACGCATGTTCGTCAAATCTTCGCCGGTACGACCGTCACCAGCGCTTTGCAGATGTCGTGCAGGACAGCCAGCGGGGGTTGGTCGGCGTTGATGTTGGCGATGAGTTGCGGGTCGTAGCACTCGAGGACCGGCAGCGTTTCGTTTTCGTAGACCTTGATGCGGTTGAGGATGACCTCTTCCTTCGCATCGTCAGGCCGGTTGGACTTTGCGGCTCGGCCCTTGAGGCGTTGCACGAGGCGGTTGCGATCGTCCATTTTGAGGTGGATGATCTTGAGCACGTCGATGAATGACGACAAGTGCTCGACCTGCGACGGCGTACGCGGGATGCCGTCGAGCATGAGTATGTGGTAGTTCGGATTGATGTCACGGGCGGCGATGCGCTCCTCGACGTGCTGCCGCCATACGCGCACGGTCAGTTCGTCGGGTACGAGCTGGCCCTTGGTCGCGTACGACATGAACTCCATGCCGATGTCGCTTTCCTTGTCCAGCCCGCGGAAGATGTCACCCATCGCGAGGTGGTAGAGGTTGGGCATACCCGCAAGCACGTTGCCTTGCGTGCCCTTGCCGCATCCCGGGTATCCGAACAAAAGCAACACGCGGTATTTCTTGTCAGCCACGAAGGTGCCTCCTCCGAAACATCGCGACGCCCCTGCTTGCGGGCTTGCTCCCTCGCCGTCGCGTGTCGCAATCGTGGTGCGGGCATCCTGCCAGCACGTAGAAGTATGCCATCAATTGTCTGTGCCTGGCGAGCGCTTCACCGCGTTGCCCACTGACGAGCGGAGCTAGTCAGTGTCACCCCTTTGGCAGTATCGCGCGTCGTGATATTCGTACTGCTTCGGTCCCGCTGCCTGCTCCTATTGCCGTCCCGGATGCTTCTTCGCGAACTCCTCCGCGAGTACGGGGTCGGTCACGCGTATATCGGCTTGCTCGAAGAGCGACCTGTAGAGCGTCTGCATCGCGGGCTCAATAAGCCGGTCGCGCAGGCGGCGCTCCAACTCGCCCTTGACCTGATTGATCGTGCGCGAATCGGCTGGCAAGTGCCGTTCGACGCGAATGATGTGGTACCACTCGCCGTCGCGAATCGGATCGGAAATCTGCCCCTCGCCCAGCTTGAAAGCGGCTTGGGCCAGTGCACGCGGTACGTCGGGGTCGTCGATCGCGAAGGGTCGGAGCAATCCGCCCGCCGGCCCGGTCCGCAGGTTCGCGCTGTAGCCTTCCGCGATGGTCGCGAAATCCCCACCCGTTTCCAACAGCCCGGCAACGTGCTCCGCCTCGGACAGGCTCGCAAGCTGAATGTGGCGCACCTGCACACGCGGGCCGAACGCGCGCTGGTATTCCTCTGCGAACTGCTCGTCGGTGAACGTGATGTTCGCGTTGCAGATGGCGCGGAGGTACGCGTTGCGCGTGACCATGGCCATGCACTCGGCGCGGGAGACGTTGCGCCGCGCCAGCACCTCGTCGAGAATGCGTTCGGTTTCGTCGCGGTCGAACGATTCGTTACCGGCAGCGTGCAGCGGTGACGCCAAACTGCGCAGTGAACGGTCGAACTCGGCATCGATGTCAGCCTGTGTCACCTTGACGCCTTGCTCAGTAGCCAATGCCTTCGCGCGTTCGAGCACGACGATCTGTTCGAGGATGCCCACGCCATGACCCGCCATCAGCAGATCGACGACGCGCGAGCGACTGATCGGCGTGCCGTTCACGAAAGCGATCGTGTCTGCCGAGTCGCTGGCGCCGCCAGTCAGGTCCGGTGCGCGGGTAGTGGATGATGTGGTCTTGGCTTTGGGCGGGCGGTCGCGCCACGCTCCGGTGACGGAGTTGCCGCTGGTGTCGCGTTTCTCACCGCAGCCCGTCCCCGCGAAAAGGCAAACCAGCGCGAGGCACGCAATGCGGGCGAATCCACGTAGCTCAGGTTGCAGTATCTCAGCCGGATTCATGGAATCGAAAACGGTAGCACGCGGGTTTCGGGGCGTCAATGAGCAGGGGACATCCGAGCCGCGACTATCAGGGAGCGGGGGAGGCGGAGTGCAGAACGCAGAGTGCAGCATGCAGCGTACAGGACCCGGTGTACGAATCGCGGCGGATTGCAATGGGCACTACAATGCGACGGGGCGGTGTGGGATCGCTTGGATGTGGCGGAGTTTGGGAGGCAGGTATGAAAGCTATCAGCCACGTTCGGGTGACCATGTTGGGGACGGGCACGTCGCACGGGGTGCCGATGATTGGCTGCGATTGTGCGGTGTGTACGTCAGACGACCCGCGCGACCGGCGGACGCGGCCCTCGATTACCGTCGAGTTCGCGGGCAAACGCGTGCTGGTGGATACGTCGCCGGAACTGCGTTTGCAGTGCGTGGCCAACAACGTGAACCACATCGATGCCGTGCTGTTCACGCATGCCCACGCGGACCACGTGACCGGGATGGACGACCTGCGACGGTTCAACTGGTTGTGCGACGGCGACGTGCACTGCTACGGATCGGCTGACACTTTGGCGTCGATCCGCCGCATGTTTGCGTACATCTTCACCGACGAGCCGGAGTATCCGTCGCAGAAGCCCGCGCTCGCGCTGCACGAGATCGACGTCGGCGTGCTCGAGTTGTTCGACCAGCGCATCGAGGTGCTGCGTCTCTTCCACGGGCCGCTGCCGGTGCTGGGTTTCCGCTTTGGGAAAATCGCGTACTGCACCGACTGCAATCGCATTCCGGACGAGACGCTGGAGCGGCTGCGCGATCTTGATGTATTGGTGCTCGACGGCCTGCGTCGCCGCCCGCATCCCACGCACTTCAACCTGGAACAGGCTGTGGAGATGGCCCAGCGCATCGCCGCCCGGCGCACTTACTTCACGCACATCGCCCACGAACTCCCGCACGCCGCCACCAACGCGGAACTGCCCGACGGCATGGATTTGGCGTACGACGGACAGGTGATCGAGTCGGCGGGTTGACCTGCCAGGTTGGGGGCGATTCCTGCCGACGAATGAGAAATCGCCAGGGATTCCTTGACGCTGAGCAATTGTTGCAGTATATTCTGTCTAGACAGAAATAAATGGCAGAAGTCCGGTAGGGTGTCCAGTCAGCGCGGTAGCGGCTGGTGCTCTCGACGGGTTTCGGGGAACACTCATGACGTTATCACCGGCGGAAGACAAGCTGATTTTGCACTGGGGCGAGATGGGCACGCGGTGGGGCGTGAATCGCACCGTCGCGCAGATTCATGCTCTGCTCTATGTCTCACCCGAGCCGCTCGATGCCGAGGAGATCGCCGAGACGCTTTCGGTCGCGCGTTCGAACGTGAGCAACAGCCTGCGCGAGTTGCAGGGGTGGGGCGTGGTGCGGCGGGTGGCGGTGATCGGCGAACGGCGTGATCGTTTCGAATCGCTCGCGGACGTGTGGGAGATGTTCACGATCATCCTCGACGAACGCAAGAAACGCGAGATCGATCCGACGCTCACCGTGCTGCGCGAATGCGCCGAACTCGCAAAGAAGGGCGGCACCAAGGAAGCGCACACGCACGAACGAATCTACGCGATGCTCACGTTCTTCGAATCGGTCACGACGTGGTATACGCAGATGCGCCGTTTGCCGTCTGGCGCGGTCGCGCGCTTCTTCCGCATGGGTGAGAAGATCCGGCGGTTGGTGGGGGGAAAGTGAGAAAGTGAGAAGGTGAGAAAGTAGGCACGAAGGCACGAAGGCACGGAGGCACGAAGGCACGAAGGCACGAAGGCACGAAGGCACGGAGGCACGGAGGCATGGAGGCATGGAGCGGAGAGGCACGGGGTGCTTGGGCAACAAAGGTGTTGGAATGCGGGGATTTCCCGTGTTTTTTTGAGCGTGCATTTCAATATTGACAGAAACAACTGGTAGTTCTGGTTGGATTGTGATTCGGGAGTTGATTTGGCGGACCCTATTTGAAAGGACGGTGGATCATGCATCCGGCGGTTTGGACTTACTTCGCTTACCTGTTTGTCAGTGTGTGCGTTACCGTGTTCGTCGGGCGCACGTTGCATCGCAACGGCAGGATCTTTCTGGTCGACGCGATGCGCGGGAACGAGGCGCTTGCGGACTCGGTCAACCACCTGCTGGTCGTCGGGTTCTATCTGATCAACATCGGGTACGTGGCGGTGACGCTCCGCTACGGGCAGAAGCCGACCACGTTCGTCGAGGGCATTGAGTTTTTCAGCACGAAGATCGGTATCGTTCTGCTCGTGCTCGGCGTGATGCACTTCACCAACGTCTACGTGCTCTCGAAGATGCGCCGCCGCGCCCTCCAACCCGACACGCACCATCCTTTGCACCCGCCGGTTCGGCAGACGAATGTATCGGCTTCGACAGGCGACGACGGAAACGACGACATTGCGGGCGCGTCGCTGGCGGACCTTGCGTAAGCAGTGGCATTGACTTGGTTGCGGTTACTGGCTGATTTGCATCGTGCGCACCCGATCACCTCCCCGTGTCGGGTGCGCTCAGGTTTTGGGCCACCGCAGTGTCCGCGAGCAGTAGGGCGTTGTCCTGGCGAATGCGACCCGCTGGGATTGACGTATCGCCAGCGCACATTAGCGCAAGCGCATCGGCCTTGTCGCCGCCGGTGACCACCCAGAGGATTTGCCGCGCGCGATTCAGTATGGGAAATGTCAACGTCATGCGCCGCCTGCCTTGATAAGGCCCGGCAAGCGCTACATCGACATCATCCACGTCGAGCACAGGATCATCCGGAATGAGCGATGCCGTGTGACCGTCCGACCCGATCCCGAGATGCACCAGATCGAACACCGGCGGATCGCCCGCAAGTGAGCTGAGCGTTGACGCGTATTCCACGCAGGCTGCATCCCGGTCATCCGCTTCAACAGGCATGGCATAGACGCGCTCGGGGGAGAGCGGCACGGGCGTGAGGCACTGGTGCAATGCATTGAGGTTGCGATCCTCGTGCCCGGCTGGGGCGACGCGTTCATCGACCTGAAAGATCGCCACGCTTTCCCAGGGGACATCCTGGTCCGCAAGTCTTCGCAACATCGCCCACGGCGTGCGTCCGCCGCTGACCGCGAGCGTGAATTGACCGCGCGCGGCGACGGCTGACCGCGCTTGCTCTGCGATGTAAGCAGCCGCAGCGCGGGCCACGGCATCTGGGTTTTCCAAAACTTGAATCTGCACGTGCGACTCCGACCGCGTTAAGCAGTGACAACAGGATCGTGCCAACCGCCCGGCGGTGTCACGCATCCGGTGGTATCGGCTGGTCCCCAGGTGTTCGGTTCGTACTCGTGAATCGGCGTGTCCGAATTCAGGATCGGGTCCACGATGCGCCACGCCTCTTCGACATAATCCTGGCGGGCGAAGAGCGTCGCGTCGCCAGCCATCGCGTCGCCAAGGAGGCGCTCGTACGCGTCCATTTCGTCCGCGCGCGGGTAGCGGCTCGCGATCATCTCGACGGGCTGCGATTTCGTTTCATCGTCGGGTGCGATCGCATTGGTACAGACAGCCGTGGTGACCTCCGGGCTGATGCGCATGCGCACGTAGTTCTGCGTCAGGTTGAACTGGCGATACATCGTCGGCGGTTGACGCAGCCGGACGATGAGTTCGGTGCAGTTTACCGGCAGGCACTTGCCCGCGCGGATGTAGAAGGGTACGCCAGCCCATCGCCATGAATCAATCTCAAGTCGCAACGCCGCGTACGTTTCCACCTTCGAATCAGCAGCCACGCCTTCCTCGTTGCGATAGCCGCGGAACTGGCCGCGGACGACGTTGCACGCGTCAAGCGAACGGATCGCACGCAGCACCTTGATCTTCTCGTTGCGGATCGAGTCGCTGTCTGTGCGGACGGGTGGTTCCATGACGAGATTGGTGAGAATCTGGAACACATGGTTTTCAATTACGTCGCGGATCGCGCCCGCTTCTTCGTAGAACCCGCCGCGCCCTTGCACGCCGATGCTCTCCGCCATGGTGAACTGCACGCTTTCGATGTGGTTGCGATTCCAGAACGGCTCAAAGACACCGTTCGCGAAGCGGAAGAACAGCATGTTGTGAACTGGCTTCTTGCCGAGGTAGTGGTCGATGCGATAGATCGACTCCTCGTTGAACATGCGCAGGAGCACCTGGTTGAGACTTTGTGCCGATTCGAGGTCGCGGCCGAAGGGCTTCTCGACGATGACGCGCGCGCCCTTCGTGCAACCGCAGGCAGCCAGTTGTTCGATCACCGATTCGAACGAGGAGGGCGGGATCGCCAGGTAGAACGCGGGATTGTCCGAATCACTGAGCACGCTGTGCAGCGCGCTGCACGCCTGGGCCCCTTCGTAGTCTCCGCGGACATAGCGGAGTGAACTGCTGAGCTTGTCGAACGCTGCGGGGTCGATGCCGCCGTGTTGTTCGATGCTTTCCTTCGCGCGGTTGCAGAGCGCCTCAACGCTTTTCAAGCGTCGCCCGACGCCAACCACGGGAAAGTTCAAATTGCCGCGTTTCGCCATCGCGTGCAGCGCGGGGAAGATTTTCTTGAATGCAAGGTCGCCGGTCGCGCCGTAGAGCACGAGGGCGTCCGCGGGTATCTGTTTCATGGTCGAGCCCTTAGCTAGGATGCGGGTTTCTCAACATGACCGCCGAATTCGTAACGCATGGCTGACAGGACCTTGCCCTGGAATTCGGCTTCGCCGCGCGAACTGAAGCGCTCAAAGAGCGCCGACGTGAGCACCGGAACGGGCACGCCTTCGTCGATCGCGGCTTTGATCGTCCAGCGACCTTCGCCCGAGTCGGACACGCGGCCATTGAACTTCGACAACTCGGGGTCCTTGTGCAGGGCAGCTGCGGTGAGGTCGAGCAACCACGACGCAATGACGCTGCCGCGCCGCCAGACCTCGGTGATCTCGTGCAGTTGGAAATCGTAGCGGTAGTGTTCCGGATCGCGCAGCGGTGTCGTTTCCGCGTCGATGTCATGATCATGCGAACCGACGTTGGCGCTGCGCAGCACGCCGAGGCCTTCCGCGTACGCAGCCATCACGCCATACTCGATGCCATTGTGTACCATTTTGACGAAGTGGCCCGCGCCGCTCGGCCCGCAGTGCAGATAACCTTCCTCAGCCGTGCCTTCCGACGCGGTGCGGCCTGGCGTGCGCGGAATGTCGCCTCGGCCTGGAGCGAGCGCGGTGAAGATGGGGTCGAGGTGCTTCACGACGTCCGGCTCGCCGCCGATCATCATGCAGTAGCCGCGTTCGAGTCCCCAAACACCTCCGCTCGTGCCGACGTCGACGTAGTGAATCTTCTTCTCCGCGAGTTCGCGCGCTCGACGGATGTCGTCGATGTAATAGGAGTTTCCCCCATCGATGAGAATGTCATCGGGTTCGAGTAGCGGCACCAGCGATTCGATGGTCGAATCCACGACGGCTGCGGGGACCATGAGCCAAATGGCTCGCGGCTTCGCGAGTTTGGCGACGAGGTCGGACAGATCGTCAGCGCCGACCGCGTTCTCGCGCGCCATCGCGCTCACCGCTTGCGGCGACATATCGAACACCACGCACTCCTGGCCACGCTGCATGAGGCGCCGCACCATGTTCGCGCCCATGCGGCCCAATCCGATCATTCCGAGTTGCATGTTCTCGTGACTCCATTCTCCAGTCAGGGCGGCGAGCCCGGACCGGTGTGTTAGACGAATAGGCCGCCGACGTTTCAAGGGGAATCGCGGAGGCATCCACGGCGTGTCGTGTCGACGGGATACGCCGCGTGGACGCGTCGAGTCTATGCGCGACGGTGGCAAATGAACAGTTCGCCCGTCGGGACGCGATGGTTGTGCCTGTGTGCAGAGTAGTCCCAACGAGCAACGCGGCGGGAGGCATCGCTGCCGCCCGCCGCGTCTATTTGACCAGACCAAGTTATGAAATACCAACCGCTTTGGTTGACCTACGGCGCGAACAGCATCTGGAATTCGGCGAAGTCGCGCATGTCCACGTCGCCGTCGGCGTCCAGATCGAGGCATTCGCAGTTCGACCCGATTCCGCCCGATGGCCCGCTCATGCAAGTCGCGAAGCGAGCGTAATCGGCGACATCGACGTCGCCGTCACCGTCAGCATCGCCGGCGGCGCCACAGGTCACTGCGCCCTGGAATTCGTATGCGCCCATGTCGAGGTAAGTGACGGCGCCAGCGCCGGTGTCCGTCGTGCCGGGGTCGTCGTACGTGCGCAGATCCCCGTTCAAATCGGTCGAACCGCCGCCATTTGCGACGTATGCGTCGTGGTCGGCTGCGTCGATGCCCAGCGATCCCGCCGCCAGGCGATAGTCGCCGTTCGCGGCATCGACAAATGTCGGCGCGCCGTCGATGTTATCGCCAGTCGCACCGGAGAACAGGCATCGGGAAAAGGTGACCGAAGGGTCGTTGAACGTCAGGAGCGTCGCGGCGCTCGCGTCAAACACCGAATTGTGGATTTCCACGGCAGTAACCGGCGCGCCAGCTGCGATAAAGGAGCCGCCGTCAAATTCGGCGAATGTGCAGTTCACAATCTGCACCGGCGCAGAATTGGACGTATCGAGAACTGCCAGTTTTGCGCTGGGGTTGCTATGACC
Organism: Phycisphaerales bacterium; assembly: GCA_020639095.1. Taxonomy (GTDB): domain Bacteria; phylum Planctomycetota; class Phycisphaerae; order UBA1845; family UBA1845; genus JACKHG01. The sequence continues at coordinate 149,149 of JACKHH010000003.1, forward strand.
GGCGAAGAGGCAATTCAGGAAAGTCGCCGTTGAGGTATTCATGTTCACATCTGGTCCCTGGCTGCCGTTGGGCGCTTGCTCTCCGAGGAATTCGCAAGCTTCGAAGCGAACGTCCGCGCGGAAGGCGTTGATCGCACCGGGCGAATGCGCTGGCACCGTGGAATCACCCTCGAATCTACAGTTGCGGAAATTCACACTGCTGATAGTGATGCTCGCTGCCGTGGGGGCTGAATCACTGAAGCCGTTTCGCAGCGTCAGGTTCTCGATTGCGCTGTCGAAAGTCCCATCAATATTCATGATCCAACCGGCGCCCTCTGCGTCAATCACCGTGGCGTTCGGCCCTTTTCCGCGTAGCGTGATTTCCTTGCTTTCGATCATGATTCCGTGTTCGAAGAAAGTGCAGGCGCCCAGTTCAATGACGTCGCCGACGGCAGACGCATCGATTGCCGCCTGAATCGTCGGGTAGTACGCATCCTGCGTAGCGTTGTATACGTTTGGTTCGTTCGGGCAGTCGTCGCAGGCATCGCCCACGCCGTCGCCATCACTGTCGGATTGGCTTGGGTTGGAAACCGACGGGCAGTTATCACAGTCGTCAGGAAGGTTGTCGCCGTCGGTATCAAGGTTGTCGTCGCCATTGGAGCAAACGTCGCACGCATCACCTACACCGTCGGTGTCTGAATCGAACTGGTTTGCATTAGCGTTGTCCGGGCAGTTATCGCAGGCGTCGCCGTATCCATCGCCGATGCCCAGGCTGTAGCGCGCCGAGATTTCTTCGGGTGTCAGGGCGCGGTCAAAGAGCGCCAACTCGTCGATGAGCCCTTCAAACCGCTCGCCGCCGAGATTGCCCAGGCCAATACCACCGCTGGACGCGTCGAGCGGGGCAGAAACGGTTCCCTGGAAATCGTATACCGACGCCTCGACACCATTGATGTAGATTCGCAGCACACCGTCTCCCAAGCCATCCCAGGAAGCAGCAAGATGCGTCCATTCGTTCGCATTGATCTGAACGTCTGCCTGCGCGCCGGTCAGCGAACCGCCCTTTTGTACATAGAAATGCGGCTTTTGGCCGACCAGGCGGAAGACGTAGTTCGGGCCCGATCGCGTCAGTAGACGATTGACGTTCACTGGGAACGCGCTGGGATTGATCCACATTGAGATCGTCAGATGATTGGTGATATCGAAATCGGTGGACGCCGGGATGGACACCGACGAACCCCCAGCCGGGAACTCCATCGCCGCGCCGCGGTACCCGAGCGCGTTCCAGACGGCATTGTTGAGCGTTCCGTTGTGCCCGCCGACCACGTCGGTTGCGGTAGTCCCGGTGCTCTCATCAAAGTGCCAGGCAGCAATCGGAGACAGCGCGGGATCGGGCCCGTCGCTATCGAGCTGATCGGGGTTGAAGGTGTTCGGACAGTTGTCGAAGTCATTGTCGATGCCGTCGCCGTCGTTATCAGTGATTTCCTGCTGCTCGTACGCCCCCATGTCCAGGTAGGTCAGCGCGCCCGAACCAGTGTCCACCGTATCAGGATCGTCGTACGTGCGCGGATCGCCGTTGAGGTCGGTCGCACTCCCGACGGCGACGTAGGCATCGAAGTAGGCGGCATCGACGCCCAGCGAGCCTGCTGCCAGACGGTAGTCGCCGTTGACCGCATCGACGAACGTCGGCACGCCGTCAATATTGTTGCCGGTTGCGCTGGGGTAAAGGCATCGCCACCGTGTCACCTGCGCACTTCCTGTTGTCGCCGCAATAGCGCTGTCATCGAAGACGGTGTTGTACAGCTCGACCGTCGTCCCACTGTTGTCGGCACGCAGGAAAGCCGGCGTCACGAGAGTGGAACCGCTGTAGTCCGCGAACGTGCAGTTCACGATTTGACTGCTCTCGGAGCCCTGGTTAACGGCATAGACAACTACGTTTTTCCCATTCTGGTGGCCCGCGAAGAGGCAGTTGACGAGGGTCGCAACGCCTTGCCCATATGTCCCCATCGCCGCAATGCCGGAGGCCGAACTCGCGTGATTATTCCGGAAGTCGCAATTCAGAAACGACGCCGTGCCCTCATTGTGTACCGCGCCGATGAGCTTTCCGTTCGACTTGTTGTTCTCAAATCCGCAATTGCGGAACTCCACGTAGGTTCCCGCCTCGATTACGGACGCGGCGCCGCCAAGGCCACTCGAAGCGCGGGCGTTCCGGATGGTCAGGTCCTCGATTCTGCTCTCGTCTCCGTTGCGGAATCGAAGAACCGTCCCTGCGACATCGTCGCCGTCGATGAACGTAACGTCACGTCCCTGCCCGCGAATGATCAGGTCCTTTTGGTCGAGCACGATGCCGCGTTCATAAAACGTGCAGGCGCCGAGTTCGATGAGTTGTCCCGGACTGGAGGCATCGACCGCCGCTTTGATCGTCGGGTAGTATGTACCCTTCGACGCGTTATAGACGTTCGGTTCGTTCGGACAGCTGTCGCAACCATCGGGGATTCCGTCACCATCCGTGTCGATTGTGTCGTCTGAGTCGGGGCAGGTATCACAGTAGTCGGGAACGTTGTCGCCGTCGGTGTCCAGGTTGTCGTCCCCACCGGGGCAAACGTCGCACGCGTCGCCGAACCCGTCCGTGTCCGAATCAATCTGGTCCGCATTGGAATCGTCAGGGCAATTGTCGCAGTCGTCCGGAACGCCGTCACCATCGGCGTCGGCGCTGTCGTCGAAACCGGGGCAGAGATCACACGCGTCGCCGAAGCCGTCACCGTCGCTGTCGGTCTGGTTCGTATTGGAGACGGTCGGGCAGTTGTCCGTGAAGTCGTAAACACCATCGCCATCGCTGTCTTCCAGTGTGTTGAGGCCGCCGAGTGTCAGCGAAACGTTCCAACTTGCGTCATTCGAGAATCCGCTGGTGATCACCAGCCGCCAAACGCCCGCCCCGCTTAGCCCAAACCCCGCAACGTTGACCGGTCCATGGGCATAGTTGCCGTTGGTGTCCGTGCGCCAGCTATTGGGGAAATTCGCAGCGTTGGAAAAGGTCAGTTCACTGTAGCCATCCAGGGATCCCGGGTCGCCGGAAGCCGGACCGATCTCGATCGCGTTGCCACTGGGATCGATGATGCCGATGATCAGATCGCTGGCGAACGCGAAGTTGCCCAGGTTGTTGTAGTTTACGCCTATCGTCATGTTGCTCAGGCTGCCGCTTGCCAGAAAGGCGATGTCTGCGACGTCGCCCGAGTTGCCGGCAAACACCGCGTTCTGTGGAATGTCCTCCAGAGGAATGGCGTCGATACCACTCAGCGAAACACTGATGTTCCAGCGTGCGTTCTGCGAAAACCCGCTGGTCATCACGAACCGCCACGTGCCTGCGCCGCCAAGCCCAAACGACGAAACGTTGATGGGGCCGTGCGCGTATGCGCCGTTGTTCTCCGTCCGCCACGAACCCGGGAAGTTCCCCGCCTCGGCAAACGTCAGGCCCGTGTACCCGTCCAGCGTACCGGGGTCGCTGACGTATGGGCCGATCTCGATCGCGTTTCCGCTGGGATCGACGATGCCGATGATCAGGTCGCTGGCGAACGCAAAGTTGCCCAGGTTGTTGTAGTCCACGTTGATCGTGATACTGGTCAGGTCGTTCTCCGCTTCGAACGAGACCTCATCGATCACGCTTGCGTTGCCGACGAACGAGATGTCCTTCGTAACATCAGCCCAGGCTGCCGAAGCGCCTGATAAGCCACAGATGATCGCAGCCACCCAGACGGAAGCTCGCTTTGAACCGAATGTCGTTTCTTTCGATTGCGCTTTCATGACGATTGATCGCTCCACTTGTTTCGTGTGTTCGTCTTTCCCGGTCAGGCCTGGGGAGTCCGGTCTGACCTCCTCGTCCGAGGTCGCCTGCCCGCGGCGACTTCAGCCGACCCTTTCACCCCGTAAACAGGCGAACCAGCCGGTGCCCGTAATCCGCCGCCCAAAGAAACTCCCCAGCAGCCATAAGTGTTGTTTGGGCATGCACTTACAATGAAGCGGCGATGCGCCCCGAAGTACGCGCCACAGCCTGCTCGCAGATACGCGAAGCGCCCGCCACCCTGCCCCAATATTGGATTCTGCATCGACAAGCGGTATCCCTTCGACATCGCAGAAAGCCCGAAACGGGCGTAATTGTCGATGAAATAAGGTCTTGCCGCCGTAGCTCATTTGGCAGAGCCGCGGTTTTGTAATCAAGATTCAAAGGGCCTGGCGCTATCGACAACGCATTGTCCCAAAGGGCGCTTTCCGTCCTGTCTTCCGTTGGGAAAACCAGTTTTCAAGGCGAGTACGCCGGCAGCGGTTCGGTTGTGATACGCATGGCGGCCCTTATCCGGTATGCTCAGGATCGCGTTCGCGAAACGGGATCCGCCTGGCACTGGAGGAGGAACATGGACCGGCAAACGCGCCCGTCGAAACTTGGTCGCAGCGTTCATATCACGATCAGCGCCTCATTGATTCCCGGTGCTCACGTCATCGGTAGCACGACCGACTTGGCGCAGACCGACAAGTTGATGTGCGCATTTGACGGCCCCGATGACTTGGCTGCGTGGGATTTGCAAGCTACCGGCGAAGCCGAATAGCGGATGCCCAAGCCGCGCATCGAAGACGGGAAACTGTATCTGCTCGAATCGTGGTGGCGGTCGACGGCGGCGGCTGCGGCGCCGGTGTCGACGAATGGTCTCGCGCGACGCGTCGAGTTGGAATGAACGCTGATGATGAACACCGGGACCGAGGGGATGGGGTTTGCCGGGGTCGACGTTGCAAAGTACGCGAGCAATCCGTCGATACCGCCACCCCTCACCGCCGGCGACGCGCTGGGGCCCGACCACCGGACATTCGTGGCGCGAACGCGACTGGAAGAACCCTGGATCATCGACTTCGACGAGGTGGACGGCGTTCCGGATTTCGTCGAACTTGAGGGGAGAACGAGTTGAATTTACCACGTCGCAATCTCACACGACGGAAGCCTGATCGCGGCGTTCCCACCCGGTGAACCGGATATCCTCCTCTGGGAAACGGCGACCGGACGGCTGCTGGCGCGCATCAAGCGCGCGGAAGGTGACACCGGCGAATATCTGGCCTTGTGGAACAGCATGCACGATGCCTACCTGGTGTTCTCGAAGAACGATGACGCGCTGTTCACCACCGACCAAGTGGGCACGCAGGTCATTTCCGTACGCGTCGATCTCACCACCGGCAAGGTGAGCCAGCGTCCCGTCGAACTCGAGGAAGCGCACCGCGTCGGATTCGAAGCATCGGGCGACGCAAGGCTCAGCCAAACCACCTGCCTGTTGAACCGGCATCCTTCCACCCAGGAGTCTGGTCGGCGGATCCTGCTTTCGCCGAATGGCAGGAAACCAGCCACACTGGATCCCGACGGGACGGTACGGTGCGTTGGCCCTTGCGTCGCCGGTCGCCCCGTGTCGTTGGGCGGCGCGGATGGCGTGCGCATTGTCAACCCGGACACCGGTGTCGAGGATCAACAGGTGCGTTCGCTGCCCGGCGTCCTCGTTCACGCGCTGGCCTATTCGCCGATTGGCCGCCTGTTCGCCGCCGGCACCAACGATGGACGCGTCTTTCTGCTCGACACGCAATTCCATGAGATTGGCTTCGAGTTTCAGGCGCACCCGCCCGGTCGAGATTTCGTGGGGCGCCAACCCGATTACCCGCAGTACCAATACATCCGCGATGTCCGCTGGAGTCCCGACGGGACAATGCTGATCACCGCGTCCGGCGACGGCACCGTGTGCGTCTGGGATGCTCGCCGGCTTGCCGAACGACGCCGACAACGCGAGTCTCACGTCAAGCGGACAGCGGCCATGCGCGAATCTTCAGCGACGCACGCGACTTCGGAAATCCTCCATGACCCGTCGATGCCAGCTGAGGATCGCTCAGCCGCCAGGATTGTGGCGATCGAATCGTGGAGCGCCACGGCGAGGTCCAGCGAGTTGTGGCGGAGTGCTCAGCAAGACAACTGACGAGCACAACGGCTTCGCAATCGAGTCGCAGCCGGTGAGATCCGGGTCCCGATCAGGTCCCGGACTCGACTTGCTCGCAGAGCGGTTCGCGCTTCCGCAGGGAGGGTGAGTGCGCCGAAACAACCCGTGGCCAGAATTCTCGGGAGGCAGGGACGGGAATTGCTCTTCAAGTGGGTGGCAGCAATATCATGAACCGCATCGCCAGGATTCGGTTTTCACCCGTTACCTGATCGGCGCATTGCACAGCACAGCAAGAATGCCTGGCTTTGATCACCGCGGCCGCAACTCAGTTGGCGGAGCAGCGGTCTTGCAATGGAGAATCGAAGCGCCTGGCACTATCGAAAACGCGGCATCCGAAGGCGCACTTTCCCTTCTGTTTTCCCTTGGGAAATTACGTGTCGCGTATCGCTTCAATCGCCCGCCATTTTCGGAAATTGACGATCGCGCCCGGCGGCGGCATGGTCTCCATTTGCGTTGCGCGGGAAGAAGGAATCGAATCTGCCAACAACAGCCCTGACGGCAACACGAACGCCGATATTGCGGTAGTCAATGTCCGAATAGATGTCACCCCTCAAGCGGAACGCTTCGTTCATTTGATCAGGGACTCTTTTGAGGCGAGGATCCTGTTTTCCGACTGCTCGACATTATCATCGTTCCCAGCGATCATCACGATCCTCTCATTCCACTGTTTTCGATACTGTGGTACCAAGCGACAAACTTGTGGCACCACTCAGTTGCCACGTCGTGGCGACCCGCCAAGCGTGGCGCCTCTCCGGTCGCGACAGTCGATTTGTGCCACATAATTGTCTCTTGCAACGCATCCAGGACACCTTGTATAATTGTGTCGTTGTCGACATTGGCGTCGTGGGGATGGCGGCAACGTTTTTCGGGGGGAGATTCGGAGAGAGCCGGCAGCGTAGCTGTCGGCTTTGGACGTTTTACGGGCCCCTGCGGCAGCAGAGCATCGTGGACAAATCGCTGCGCGGGTCCTGACAAACGGGCCGGTGCGAACTCCGTTTCTGAGAACGCATATCCATTGCGGCCAAGCATTGGTTGTCGGGCAGTTTGGTCACAACAGCGTCGAACACAAGGTGAATCGAGCATTTGCGCGCGAGAGCGCGTGCATGCGCGCCCGGCGCGCGCGATGCACGTGACGAATACGCAGCAAATGGGGAGGCCATCCATGTCGAAGCACACGCAGGCATTGATCGCGATCGTTGCCGCGGCGTTAACCGTTTCCTCGGAAGTTGCACACGCGACGCCCGGTTCGCTTCAGGGCAACCCGTCGGGCGGCGCCGGCACGCGCAGCGTCATCCCGGTCGACGGAACCTGGATCGTGCTCGATGAGTTGATGACCGAGGGCAGTTTCTTCGCCCCGGTTTTCTCGTACACATCGAGCGACCCCGTGCAGATCGACGTCACTGATCTGTTTGTGGTGTCCGATCAGATCGAGGTGTACCTGGACGGTGGTCTGCTCGGTACGACACCGCTGATGCCGGACTGGTCGTCGCTGTTTCCCGCGGTCGGGCCGCTGGACGATGCGCCGTACACGGACGATCCCGACGTGGCGTGGACCCGTCCCGAGTTCAGCAAGCAATCGTTCGCGCTGCCCACCGGCACGCACTTGCTCACCTTCCGCGACATTCACATTCCGCTCGATGAAGACAGCAATCCGTTTTCGGATGGCACCGTTGCGTTTCGGCTTGTTCCGGAGCCCGCGACCGCAATGCTGCTGATGCTCGCCGGATCGGTGGTGATTCGGCGGCGACCAGGCGCAACCCAACGTGCCCGGGAATGCGCGGGCATGGCGCGTATTATCGCACCGGCTGCGGTATTGCTGCTGGCCGCGGTCGCGCCGGCACTGGCGACGCCGTGTGGATCATTGCAGGCGGATGTGATTAGCGGTGTGCTCGAAATCCAGGGCACTGCCGGTGCGGACAGCATTCGCGTGGCGATCAGCGCGAGTGATCCCGACGTGGTCGAGATCTTTGAACCCGCGACATCCGGCACGCCTGGGTGCAGTTTCGATACAAACGTCACGCCGTTTGACACGATTCGCGTCACCGCGGACGACGACGATGACCTGGTGGTGTTCGACGACTCGAATGGTATTCTTGCGGACTCGTGGGTCATCGAGATCGACGGCGGCGACGGCGAGGACATCGTTCTCGCAGGCATCGATCTGAGCGTGGTCACGCTCAGCAACGCGTTGTCGATGATCGACACGTTGCAGGAGGCGCGTGATCTTATCGATCGGGTTGTTGCGCTGCTCGATGCGTCGACGACCGGGTGCGCAACTGTTCCCTGCCTCGTCGAGAATACCGCCAACGTCCTCGAGAGCACCGGCAATGATCTGGTGCTGCCCACGGCTAATTATGTGCGGGACATTGAAAGCGAACTCGTGCAACCGTCAGCGGCTGCCGTGCTCGAAGCGCACGATCGCATCGCGAACTACCTGCAAACGTTCATGGCCGGCGACGTTCAGGCGATCACGACGAATGCACTCAGTCTCTCCGCCAACGTCGAAGTCATGGTGGATGAATTCGATCTGCTGTTGCCCGTGGGGCAGGACCTGCTGAGCAGAGCGGAGACACTGTACGCGCATGCTGCCAGCATGGGATTGAACGCCCAGAATGGCGACGCGGTAACTTTGTTGAAGCAAACGGTTGAGAGTCACGTCAACGCGATCGTCGAGTTCGCCGACCTCTGTCCCGAAGATCCCGAACCCACGGAAACCGAATTCAATGAAGACTTGCAGGATCCCAGTGGTTTGCCGGCGCTCTGCGCGGAAGTCGAGCGGCGCGTCGAGGCGCTGGAGTTAATCACATCCAACGCGGAAGCCAGCATCAACAGCGTGGAGGCGGAAGGCGACGGATTCGAAGCCGATGGCGACGCGCTCGAAATCAGCGCCGACGCGATTGGCGACGACGAAAATCCGAGTTCGACCGCGGCGCAGATCATGGCCCAGGGCGACCAACTCGTAATCGATGGCGACAACCTCAGCGCCACCGCCGATGCGATCAATGCCGATTGGGAGCAATGGGTCGGACAAGTCGAAGCCGATCTCGAAGGTCGCGGCGCGCTCATGGATGCGCGCGGGCAAACTGAAGTTCTCGGCGCCGCGAACACGTTGGAAGCGTTGGCGCAGAGCGCTATCGAAACGCCAGCTGACGCGCTGCGCGCCGAAGCGGATCAGATCATAGCTGATCTTGACGCGCTGATGATCGTCGCAAGCCCGCTGCTGCGCGACGATCTCGCACGCGCTGCCGGTGGTGGTGGCGGCAGCTGTCCGACGACAACGACCAATACGATTACCGGCGGACCGGGCAATGACGCGCTGATCGGCTCGACCGCAAGCGACCTGATTCAGGGCGGTGCCGGCAATGACCTGATCGTGGGCGCCGGTGGCGCGGACCGTTTGCTGGGTGACGACGGAAACGACCTCATCTTTGGCGGCGGTGGCGCGGACGACATTCACGGTGGCGACAAGATTGACTTCCTCGTGGGCAACAAGGGCAACGACTGCATCTTCGGCGGTGGTGGTCAGGTGTTGTCGCAAGGTCCCTTCTCCATTGCGATGGGTGACATTTTCGTCGGCGTCGACGGCGACGACCTGATCGCCAACGGCGAGAGCGAAGATGACTCGTTGTCGGAGATCGATGTGGTCTTTGGCGGCGCGGGTGATGACACGGTGCGCGTGAGCAACGGTGGAAATCTCACCGTGGGTTCCTTCTCCTTCCAGTTCGGCAACCTCGTTTTCGGAAACGACGGAAACGACGACATCGCAACGAGCAACGGCGTCGACGTGATTTTTGGCGGCGCGGACGATGACACAATCGTGACCGGACAGGGTACGCAGCTCACCATCGGCAGCAATGGTTTCCGCCTGGCGCTGGGCGATTTGATCTTCGGCGGCGATGGGAACGACGCGATCGACAGCGACGATCCCGCGGGCGACCGGAGCGACGACGATATCGACGTGGTTTTCGGCGGCGCGGGCGATGACGACATCCACGGGTTCAACGGCGGGTTACTGAGCATCGGCGATCCGAGTGATCCGGCCTTTGAACTGGACTTGGGAAATCTCATTTTCGGCGGCGATGACGCCGACACGATCATCACGAGCAACGGGATCGATGTGATTTTCTGCGGCGACGGCGACGACGTTACCACGACCGGCATGGGCTCGGTCCTGACCATCGGCAGCAACGGTTTCCAGTTGGCACTGGGCGACTTGATCTTCGGCGGCGACGGGAACGACACGATCGACAGCGACGATCCCGACGGTGAGCGCGCGGACGATGACATCGACGTCGTGTTCGGCGGCGCGGGCGACGACACGATCAACGCGTACGATGGCGGGCTGCTGGTGATCGGTGACCTAAGCGATCCCGATTTCCAATTGAAGCTTGGCAATGTCGTCTTCGGCGGCGATGACAACGACGCAATTGTCACGTCGAACGGGATCGATGTGATCTTCGCTGGCGACGGTGACGACACGGTGGCTGCGGGAGAGGGCGACATCCTCGACATCGACACCAACTTCTCCATTGATCTTGGCGACCTGATTTTCGGGCAGGATGGCAGCGACACGCTGCACGGGGATACCCCGGATCCGCCATCCGGTGACGAGGACGATGGTATCGACGTGATCTTCGGCGGTTCGGGCGATGACAACGTCTACGGCGGGACCGGCGGCAAGATCGAACTGCCCAATCAGAACTTCTGCCTGCAATTCGGCAACCTGCTCTTCGGCGGACCGGACAATGACACCCTGCGTGGTGACTATCTCAATTGGGATACGAACGGTAGGGAGGGTGGTATCGATTTGATCTTCGGCGCGGGCGGTGACGACACCATCGAGGGCAGTGAGGGCTCGCTGATCATCGTTGGGAAAATCACGACCGGGCAGGCTGTCATCATCGCGTTCGGCAACCTGCTGTTCGGTGGCCCAGGCAATGACACCATCCGCGGAGCCGATGAAGCCGACATCTGTACTGGCGTCAGCACCGACCTGGATAACCTGCTCAACAGTCTGAATGTCGGCAGTCTCGGAGGGGCAGCCGATTTGATCTTCGCGGGCGCGGGCGATGACTCGGTCGAAGCCTACGACGGTATTGACTTTGTGTTTGGCAGCGACGGCGACGACACGCTTGATGCGGAAAACGGCGGCATCCTCATCGTGCCAATCAGCGGCGTGCCCACGCCCATCGCGTTTGGCAATCTCATGTTCGGCGGGCATGGTGAGGACGTCATCTCAAGCCTGGGGCGTTTGCTGTTGCCCACGGTTCCGCCGATGGAAATCGATCTGCTCTTCGGCGGTCCGTGTGATGACATCATCTCCGCCAGCAACGGATTCAATCTCGTCTTCGGCAACAAAGCCGATGACACCATCTCCGCTGGTGATGGCATCAACCTGCTCTTTGGCAACGGTGGCGAAGACAGCATCGCAGCCGGCAGCGGTTTGAACCTCGCGTTCGGCAACCGTGACGACGACGTCATTACCGCGAAGGATGGGGTGAACGTGCTGTTCGGCAATCGCGGTGACGACAGCATCACGGCTGGTGATGGCCTCAACATCGCATTCGGCAACAAGGGCAATGATTCCGTGCAGTCGGGCAACGGCGTGGGGATTCTCTTTGGGAACTCCGGAAACGACGACGTGATCGGCGGCGATGGTTTGACGTTGGCCTTCGGCAACCGCGGCAATGACTACGTTCGCGGTGGCGACGGGTTGTGCGTGCTGTTTGGCAATGCCGGTAACGACGACGTCGCCGGTGGAAACGGGTTGTGCGTCGCATTCGGCAATGCCAACCACGACCTGGTGGCTGCGGGTTCGGGCTTGGCCGTACTGTTCGGCAACAGCGGAGAGGATCGCGTCACGTCGAGCACGGGGCTGAGCGTGCTCTTTGGTAACCGCGACAACGACATCCTGGTGGCTGGTGGCGGCGGACTGTTTGTCGCCTTTGGCAACCGGGACAGCGACGTGCTCGTTGGCGGGCCCAATTTGAATCTCATGTTTGGTAATCGTGGCAATGACCAGTTCTTCGGGTCGGGTACCAATATTGAATTCGGCAACCGTGACAATGATATCATGCGCGGTGGCGGCGGCGTTGATTTCCTGTTTGGCAATCGCGGCGCGGATACGATTTCGGGCGGCGGCGCCAAGGACTTCATTTTCGGCAATCGCGACAACGACAGTTTGGTCACGGACGGCGGCAAGGATTTCGCGTTCGGCAATCGTGGTGACGACGTGGTGCGCAGTGGTGGCGACGGCAGCGAGAAGGATTATCTTTTCGGCAACCGCGGCAACGACGCGCTCTACGGGTGCAGCAATTCCGACAAGCTCTTTGGCGGAAGAGGCAGCGACAGCAAGGACCGTAACGATTGCAACGGCCTGTCGCTTTCGCCGCCGTCGCGCGGGGAAGTGCGCGGGACCGTACTTATCGACGTGGATGGCGATGGTATCGGTGATGTTCCGCACGTCGGTGTGACGGTGAGCGCCGGTGCATACAACGCAGTCACCGATGCGGATGGCAATTACCGAATCGCCGGGATCGCGATCGGCGGATACACCGTTTCGCAGGCTGTTCCCTCGGGCTACAACCAGATTTCCGCACCTGCGACCTATTCGGTAACGGTCGGTTCCATGGGCATCGATCTGTTCCAGGATCGTGACTTTGTCAATCGCGAAGTACCGACGTGCTCGGTAACGCCCGATGGTTGGGGCTGTCGCGAGGCGCCGTGTACGGATCAGCCGTCGGAGATTCAGTGCGTGCCAGTCGCCATGCGTTCGGTCATGCGTTGCCCGGACACCGGCGAAATCTGCGATGCCGAACACGAATGCCCGTGCAGCGAATGCGTCGATTCGTGGGCGGTGGATGCGTGTGATTGCATCAATCCCAACACCGAGTGCTACGTTTCATTCGACGCGGCAGCCGAACCCCAGTGCTTTTCGCAGTGCGTAGACAACATGGTGGCATACCCTTGTGATCTGACGGTTGACGGAGATCTCAGCTACTGTGATTGTCCGGTGGCGCCACCGTGCGCGACGGACATCGCGGCCTTCACCTTCTCCGGTGAGATCACGTCCACGTTCAGCAGTGATCCCATTCCGTTCCCCTGGGACAACGTGCAAGTTGGTGACTTCTGGACGGTGACCTACAAGTTCGTTCGCACCGGCGTCGATCAGAACGGGAGCGTCTCAGTTGGTGACTATCCGGTCGTTGTGTCGTACACGCTCCAGATTGGTGCAGCCGGTACCGGTGAACCGGTGGCACCACCGGCGACGCTCCTACAGAACCTGAGCAATCCGGGTAGCGGCGACGTTTACAATGTCACGATTCCGGTGTCGACTGGCGGGCCTCCGAATCCGGAGTTGAAGCTGCTCTTCGAAGATGCGACGGGGACATCATGGGATCTCGCGGGCCTTGCGCCGCGCGACGGTTTGCCGCTCTGCGGAGATATCGAGCTCGATCGCTTCGGGATTCGCATCATGCGTTTCGGCGCGAATTTGCCGGGCTTCAGTTGGCAGCTTCGCGGATCCATCACGAGTCATGAATGTACGAACTGCGACGAGGGCATGCTGCGTGCGCCGGCGGACCTTGATGCGGACGGCTTCGTGAGCCAACGGGACATGGCGATTTTCGCAAACTGCCTGGCGGGTCCCGATGCGAACATGACGTTCCCATCCAGTTGCAGCCTGTCCGAATTCACGGACGCGGACCTCGACGGTGATGCCGACGTGGATTTGATCGACTTCGCCACGTTCCAGAAGGAGTTTGCCAACCCGTAGCCGATAGCCGTTGCACGCAACGGCGATTCCGAGTCGGCGTACCCGTGACGTGGTCGCCTGATTCCGTTCCGGGTAGAGCGTGGTGAGCTCTTGGCTCCTGGACCATGGCTGGACGGAGGTTAAACGATTGCCTCAAGTTCCGCCCGCGCCTCGTCGTGGGTCTGCGCCGCGATCAGCAGCAGATTACCTGCCACTTCGCCGATCCGGCGTTTTTCCGCCTCGGGGCGCGGGCTTTCGGCAAGGTACTTGATGATGGCCCGCGTCCCATCAACGCCGCAGAGTTCCTCGGTCGCCCGAGCCCGGCGGCGCGCGACCAACCATTGCGGAGCCGCGGGTAGACCTTGCGGCAGTGTACCTTCCCATTGCTGCCTACCTTAATTGTGATAGACTTACGTCCGTCGTGAGCATCAGTCTGGACGGCGCCATGGGCACTTGCCGGCAGAAAATGTCACTCGTTGGGGCGGGCCACTGCTCGACCACTGAATTGTCGCCGGCTATTTCCCTCCTTTTTTCCCTTTCGTCAACACCGACGAAGTGGCGAAAACGGGCAATTCCGTAAGATGCTTATTGGCTATGAGTCAAATTCGTCGCCGCCGTAGCTCAATTGGCAGAGCAGCGGTTTTGTAATCAAGAATCGACGAGCCTGGCGCTATCGAAATCGCGATAAACGAAGGCGCATTTTCCCTCACTGTTTTCCCTTGGGAAAACGTCAATCACCTGTGTCAACCTGGCGATTTCGGGCTTGTTTCCATTAAACTAGGGTTTGTTCCCGTTAGAGTGCAGACAAGAAGATGCGTCGGGAAGCGTCGCTGCCCCTCGCCGCATCAACGTGACAGGCACATCGTGGAGCATGAATTGAGGTAACTCAAACTACGGCGCGAACTGTGCCTGGAATTCAGCGAAGTCGAGCAGGTCGACGTCGCCATCAAGGTCGAAATCTAAACAGTCACAGCCGCCGGGCGGACCCGCGCCGGGACCATTCAGGCAGGGTGTAAGACTGTCATAGTCCTGAAGATCAACGTCGCCGTCAGCATCGATATCCGCACTACCGGGACTGTTCGCGCATCCATCGCACGCGTCCGGAATGCCATCGCCATCTTTGTCCGACTGGCAAGCGTCGAACACGCCATTGCTATCGCAATCATTGTCAACCAGTTCGCATTCATCGAGTACGCCGTTGTTGTTGCAGTCTCGCGAATAGCGTAAATATGCTGCTACAAAGGCTTCCGGGTATCCCTGAGGATTGCTGTCCGCTCGGCCGACGACAATCCCGCCATCCGCCGAAACGTCATTGGGCCTCGAAAGCAACCAACCCGTCAAGTCGAGACCGTAATCGTTCTCGAGCATCTCTCTTAACGATCGCATGCCTTCGTCGGCAGTCCAAATGAACGCCTCGCGCCCGGCGTCCGTTTGAGCGCTGCCGACGATGACACGCCCATCAGCGGAGACCGCCCAGGCGATACTCTCGAAGATGCCACCGGACAAATCGCCAAGTCCGACCATACCTTCTGATTCGGTCCAGCGCATCGCTTCCGTACCGAATTCCGATATGCCTTCTCCGACCACGACCGATCCGTCGCCGGAAATATCGTTGGCCACGCTGCCAAAGCTTCCACCGGCAAGATCGCCCAAACCGATCATTCCGTTTGAAGTTGTCCAAAGGAATGCCTCTGAACCTGAGCCGGATTCACTGTATCCTGCGACAGAATTACCGTCATCTGAAACGGCCCACGCCCAACTGATCGCACTGCCGCCGGGAAGATCTCCGAGACTTTCGATAGTTGTATCCGAAGTCCAGCGGGCGGCTAACGGCCCACTCGTTGTGCCGTATCCAACGATCACGCTGCCGTCTGGCGTCATGTCGTATGCGGCACTGTCGTACCCACCGCCTGCGAAATCTACCAGGGGTACGATTCCCTCGGTTTGCGTCCCGCGAATCGCAACCGCGCCCGCTGCCTCGTTGGCCCACCCGACATACGCATGTCCATCGGGTGTCACCCGTCGCAAAGAGCTCAAATACGAACCGCCCGACAAGTCCCCGATCCCCACCATTCCGGTTTCTGGTGTCCAAACGAATCCTTCACGTCCGTTTGTGCTTTGACTCCATCCCACTACGACCGACCCATCGTCCGACACACCGCTGGCAACGCTGATGGTATTTCCACCGGGCAGATCGCCGAGGCCCATGAATGAAGCCCGCGGGGCGGCGATTTCGCAAAGGTCGAGCCAACCATTGGCGTTGCAATCCGTTTCATTGTCCTCGCAGTCGTCGGGAATGCCGTTGAAATTGCAGTCGTTGTTCTCCAATTCGCAATCGTCAGGCGTACCGTTTGTATTGCAATCATGTTCGCCCAATTCACACTCATCGGGAACGAGGTTACTATTACAATTATTATCGCCTTGATTCGGATACCAAGAAATCGTGTTTGAAAACCACCCCGTCGAAAGGGCGTCGGCGTAACCATCGCCATTGATGTCCGCCGCGTGAACGGCAGATGCGCCGTCCGACTTGCCAATCACACGCTGAAATCCGAATGCGCCCTGACCATCTTCGTTTTCATACCATGCGAGGCGATCGTTCTGAAACGAAGCGGACAACACGTCAAGATCACCATCGTTGTCCATGTCGGCTGTTGCAACGCTCTGAATCCCCGAGACCAATTCCGTGATCACCCGCGGCGGACCGAAGTTGCCCGCGCCATCAAGGTTTTCATGCCAGACAATCGCATCGTCACCGGAATTCGCAACGAGTACATCATTGTCCAAATCGCCGTCGATATCGCACGCTAACACAGAGGTTGCCGCATCCGCGGTTGACGAAATCACCTGCTCCGGTCCGAAGTTGCCCGCGCCATCAAGATTCTCGAACCACGAAACGGTGTCATCCAAAAACGAAGCCGCCAAGACATCGAGGTCCGTATCGCCGTCAAGATCGATCGCAAATACAGATTGAGCGCTGTCTGCCGTGTTAGTGAGAACATGCGCGCCACCAAACGCACCGATCCCATCCAGGTTTTCATACCACGCGATCTTGTTGTCACCCACGGAGGCACTGAGCACATCGACATCGAGATCGCCGTCAAGGTCAGCCGCGAACACGGCACTCGCGCCGTCGGCCGTGTTGGAGATCACCTGTTTCCCACCAAATGAGCCCCTTCCATCAAGATTCTCAAACCACGCAATCGTGTCGTCGGAACCAGACGACGCCAATACGTCGTTATCCAAGTCGCCGTCGATATCGATTGCAATGACGCAATTCGCCCCATCCATCAAATCTGAAATGACCTGCTGCCCCCCGAATTGTCCCATGCCATCGAGGTTAGGGTACCATGCAACGGTGTCATCGTTAAACGACGCCGATAGCACGTCGAGATCGAGATCACCGTCGAGGTCAGCCGCGAAGACCGCCCCGGCAAAATCGGCCCCTTCGAATATCACTTCGGATTCGAACCGGACAGCCAAGTCGCAGTCATCCGGGAGGCCATTGCTGTTGCAGTCCTGACTTGTCCCCGCGACTAGTTCACAAATATCTGGGATGTTGTTACGATTACAGTCCTGCAAACTTGCGCACTCGTCCGGGTTGCTGTCGAAGTTACAATCCGTACTCGTTCCACCCGCTATGTCGCATTCGTCCGGTACCTCGTTTATATTGCAGTCATTGTTATGCAACTCACAAGTGTCGGGCACGCCGTTTGAATTGCAGTCCAAAAACTCTTCACACGTATCCAGTGTTCCGTTGAGATTGCAGTCATTGTTCGCAAATTCACATACGTCCGGAACAGCGTTGGAATTGCAATCGCCAACCTGCTCACAACTCTCACCCAACATCGCCATAATACTAGCGGTCATTATTGGCGGAGATTCTGTGGTGATCAGAACACCCCCCGTTGCGTCGGCGGCATATTGCGCTAGGTCACGAACGCACTCAAAGGGGTCGTTGTTCCCCGGCACAATATATGGAGCGATACGCACACCCTGTTGATTGGCCACTCTTATGGCGTTTGTTGTGGCGTCACGATCGTCACCGGGGTCACTGCATGGCGCGCCCAGGCATGGCCCCTCATCCGAAAACGGCACGATCACGCGCGCGACGTTGTCGCGCCACGGAAAACGCTCCGCGACGACCGCGGTCGCAGCACCCCAGTTCTCCGACCGGTCGATTGGGCTCTCCGCCCCATTGTCCAGGGGGCCGCAACTCCCATTGCCTGGAACCTCCGGTCCCAGCAAATGCAAAACCGTATCGCCGACGCACCCAAATGCGCCTCCAGGCGCTTCCGTGATACCAAGGATGGTCGGGCTGACTTGCACATTCTCCGCATTAAGATCTGCAATTACTGTCGGTACTGCGTCGCATAGCTCAACGGCGCGGCCTTGTAGCGAACCCGATGTGTCGAAAATGAATACAAGGTCCAGGTTGCGACATTGGTGGCATTCATCCGGAATACCATTGACGTCGCAATCCACGCTGGTACTCCCGTCAATGTCACATTCGTCCGGAATGGCATTGTCATTGCAATCCGAAGAGGTACTTCCCGATACGTCCCAACTGTCGTCAACACCATTGGAATTGCAATCCGCGACTCCGAGAATGCGCGAATTGCTCGCTTGTTCTGGAAGCTCCGTCTGGGCATTCTCGACGTACAGCAAGCCAAAACATGGTACCGATAGGGCGGCCGCGATGACCGCTTTCACGTTCCACAAAACCCGCCTATCGAAATTGATAAACATACTTTGCTTCATAACCCAGAACTCCAAGTATCGATCTCCATCGCATCAGGAAATCGACGCAATTTCATCGAGAATTGCAAAATCGGCGAGATCAAGATCGCCATCATCGTCAACGTCGCACGCACTTAGATAGAGTTCTACGCTGGCGGGTGGAACACTGGGTGGCGTATTCGGGCCACCGATGCCCTGAAGGCAACCGATGACATCATCGATGTCGACATCCCCATCGCCGTCAAAGTCGCCATCGCCGATCGTTTCACAGTCATCCAGAATGCCATTGTCATTCGCATCATGGATCATCAATTCGCAATCGTCCGGAATTCCGTTGCTGTTGCAGTCATTGCCGACCGCATCGCAATCATCGGGAACGCCGTTGGTGTTGCAGTCCGCGGCTCCAAGCGAAATAGCTACGCCACGAGGGTTCACATTCGTGCCAGGGGCGTAAACATCCTCGATATCCGTGCCGTCAATGTTGGCCCGTTGGATTCTGTCACTTCCGGAATCCGCCCAATAGATCTTACCGGTATTCAAATCCACGGCGATTCCCAAGGGTTGAGAAAGGCCTGCAATAAGAATCTCCACACCGCCGCCATCCAAACTCGCGCGCTTGATCGTGCCATCACCGTTGTCGACGCAGTACATCGTGCCGGCGCCGATGTTCAGCGCAATTCCGCGCGGGTCCACCAATCCGCTCGATACAACTGTCTCGATTTCCGTTCCGTCAAGATTCGCGCGCTCTAATATCAGGGTTCCCTGATCGCCCCAGTACATCTTGCCAGCATTCAGGTCCAGCGCAAGTCCAATTGGGCTACTCAGACCCGAGGCAATTACGTCCTCGACGCCGCTCCCATCCAGATTGGATCGCTGTATTTTTGCAGCCTCATTGTCCGCCCAGTAGAGTTTTCCGGCAGCGTGATCAACTGCGATACCCGCTGGCCCGCTAAGTCCCGAAGTGATCAAGTCCTCGATATCCGTGCCGTCAAGATTGGCCCGCTGAATCTTGTCCACTCCGCGATCAGTCCAGTAAATCTTTTGATCGTCGTGATCTATGGCGATAAAATCGGGAGTACTTAATCCGATTGAGACAAGTACTTCTAGATTACCGCCGTCGGGATCGGCGCGCACGATATCATCGGGACCATTGTTGGTCCAATAGACCTTGGTTGCGCCCAGCAACTCTACTCCGTCGTCGATACCATTCTCATTACAGTCGACGAACTCGCATTCGTCTGGAATACCGTTGCTTGATGTATCCAGGCTTGTACCCGCCGCGATGTCGCAATCGTCGGGACTGGCGTTGTGATTACAATCACCGGCCGCAAGCTCACATCCGTCCGGAATTTGGTTTCCGTTGCAATCTACGATTTCAGTATCACACGCATCGGGAACGCCATTGGAATCGCAATCCGGATCGCAGGAATCCAGAATGCCGTTGCTATCACAGTCGGCCGCGCTACCAAAGGCGAGTTCGCATGCATCCGCGACTCCGTTTGAATTGCAGTCATCGACAATGAAATCGCAATCGTCCGGAATGCCGTTGCCGTTGCAGTCGCCGCAGGCGGCGTCACCCATGCAATCGGCAATGTCGCATTCGTCCGGGTAGCCGTTGCCGTTGCAATCCACGAGTGAACTCTCGATCTGTATGAAGCGTGGCAAAATGAGCCGTTCCACCACCTTCTCGATTCCGCTCCCATCCAGATTCGCTCGCCAAATAGCGTCATAGTCTGACCAGTACAGCCGGCGAGTTGGTTGATCGATCGCCATGGAGAGGATTTCATTGTTATAGTCAATCGATATCAGCGGCTGATGTTCGCTTCCATCGAGTTTTAAACGTGCAATTCGTGCAGTCTGCGATGCGTCGGATCGCTCGCAGAAGTAGAGTTCCTGCGTATATGCGTCAATGGTCATCGCGGTTGCGATGAATCCCGTTGTCTGCGCGGCAACCACTTCGCAGGTTCCGCCATTTGTCGGAACGCGGTATATGAAATTGTCGACCCAATAGAGATGGTCATCACGGCGATTGACGGTGAGACTGGAGCCTCGCACCCAATCAGAATCAATTGTACAGTTGCTTCCATCAGCCGTGAAGACTTCTTGAATATTGCTTCCATCAAATCCGCTGCTGTAGATCGAATCCTGGCTTATCCAAAATAGCTCATTCGCGGATGGGTCGGCGGTAAGATTCTGGGGATAGAACGCCTCGGACAGCGTGAATAGGTCCTCAACATTACTCCCATCGAGATTCCCGCGGTGTATCGTGGCATCTCCTTCAGATGGAGACAGTGACCAATAGATTTTCTGATTGGCAATATCGAGATAGAGTCCGGACGGGCCGATTATGACATCCGTGGCGATGTCACCCCAAGTCGCGTCATTCGCGTCCCACCGGGCGACTCTGCCATTGAGTACCGTATCCGTGCCGAGAAAAATCGCCTTCGGGCTGAGCAGCGTGCATTCGTCCGGTTCGTTGTCTTCGTTGCAATCGTGACTGGTTCCGCCTGCAATGTCACATTCGTCACTGACTCCATTCCCATTGCAATCGAACATCTCTTCACATAGACCGTCCAGCAGCCCGTCTTCGTCGCAATCGCTCGCCGAACCTGACGCGATGTCGCACTCATCGGGCACCTGGTTATCGTCGCAGTCATCCGACCCGGGGCAAAAGCCGCATCCGTAAATACTCACCGCATCGACGCATGCAAATCCCCATCCACCGAAGGGACCATTGGCTGTGCAGGCCGGAAGGTATATGCTGACGCAAGATTCGATTTGCGGATCGCTGCATCCTAGGCCGCCATGCGGTTCGCAGCAGTTGTGCGAAACCGGTCCAATGTCACACTCGTCAGGTAGTTGATTGTCGTTGCAGTCATTGTCCGCAAGCTCGCACGTATCAGGGATTTGATTGTCGTTGCAGTCGATGCCGCTGGGGCAGACGCTACACCCAGCGCTCTCGATCAGATCGACGCAGGATGCGGGCCACGAGAAATCACAAATTCCGACTTGGTCGGCTTCGCGCACACAGTCTCGGATCGCTGTGTCTTCGCACCAGAGAGGGTTGAAGCCATCAAAGGGAATGCAGCAATTGTGCGTGAGGTGCAGCGTATCGCAGTCGTCCGGTCGCCCGTTGGAATCGCAGTCGTGGTTCGCCAGCTCGCAGTCGTCGAGAATTCCGTTGGTATTGCAGTCATAAAGCAGGCCCTGCGCGAGGTCGCAGTCATCGGGAATGTCGTTGGCGTTGCAATCGGTCTGGTCTCCCAGTTCAAGCGAAGCGGCCAGACCCGCATTCGATGTTCCCACGGTGCTGGATATCGCGGCCCAATCGCTTGCATCGTTGTGATCCACATCGCCTTGGCGCTGCAACGTAATCGCAGGCTCTGAGAATCCGTTGGTTGCCAACAATCCATCCCCAAACCATGCGCCGCCGATGAACACATTGTGTGAATTGATATCGAGTGTAACGTCCTGGATGGTGGCTTCCGGCGCGTCGCCCCAGGTCACGAAATCGACGACGGTTCCGTTGTCATCAAGGATGATGGCCCAACCGCTGAATAGGGGATAGCTACCGGGATTCCAGAAAATGTTCCCGCCCCAGTAGTTGTCGCTGTTGGAATCCGTCCAATAGATAATCTCACCGGGTAACATGTGGGCCGGAAGCGGTTGCACGATTGAATTGACGGTACTCAAGTCAGAGTACGGACTGTGGCTTACCGCGACGGACCAACCCAACGTATCGAGCGTCCGACCTGAAACGTTCTGAATCTCCAAAGCGTCGGGAGCGTTGACGTCCACCTCGGTAATCAGCAACGTCGCGGTCGCCCCGGGAAGCTGACACTCATCCGGAACGCCATCGCCCTGGCAGTCCGCACTGGTACCGCCGGTGATGTCGCAGGCGTCCGCGACATGGTTCGCATTGCAGTCTGCTTCGCATTCGTCCGGAACACCGTTGCCGTCACAGTCAAGGGACGTTCCGAAAGCGAGTTCGCAGGCATCGATCTCACCGTCCGCGTCACAGTCCGGCTCGCACTCATCGGGAACGCCATTGCCATCGCAGTCGGAGCTTGGGAAAACCCATAGGTCGATGCCCGCGGGATTGTCGGTGCTCGTGATGATCGTCTCAATGTTGGACCCGTCTAGGTCGGCGCGGCGGATATGGTCGAATCCGCTATCGGTCCAATATAATTTTCCCGCGGCAACATCGAGCACGAATCCACGCGGGCTGTTCAACCCCGTCACGAGCGTTTCGATTTCCGATCCGTTGAGATTTGACCGCTGAATCGTGTTCGCCAGATCGTTCGTCCAGTACAGCTTGCCGGCATCGGGATCAATATCCAACGCGTATGCGTTGGCGATCGCACCACAAACGCCGCAAGTGTTGAGATCCAACACCGTCATCGGGTTGGTTCCGTCGAGATTGGCGCGTCCGATCGTGCGCTCGGAAAGGTCGGTCCAATACAGCTTGCCGTGCAGCGTGTCGACTGCCACCGCATTGGGATTGGGTAATCCGGTTACCACAGCCGCGGCGTTTGCGCCATCGAGATCTGCCCGGAAGATCGAGTTGTTCGGTCCGCTCCAATAGAGCTTGCCAGCCGATGCATCAATTGCCAAATCGTCAACGATGGGGACCAGCGTAACGACATCCTGGACGTTGGTGCCGTCAAGATCGGCGCTTTGGATTCTTGACGTCCCCAGGTCAGACCAATAGACGCGCCGTCCAATGGGATCGATCGCAACCGCTTTCGGCGCCACCAAACCGTTCGAAGCGATGGACGTCATGCCGCTACCGTCGAGGTTGGCGCGAAACACGTTATCTTCCGCCGCGTCCGACGCCCAAAACATCCCAGGCACCTCGCTCACATCACAATAGTCGGCAACACCGTTGGCATTGCAATCCGCGGCAGTGGGACTGTCGCAGGCTGCCGGTTGCGCTGTAATGGTCAGCGCAAGATCACGCCGTGTCCGCGGCGCGAGTCCGTCGCAAATACCGTTGTTACCGTAAATCGTGGTCCAATCGGTAAGCCCCGCCTTGGGGAAAAGCTGCTTGGCATGATATCCAAAACTTTCCTGCGCGAGCAGCAATGCCGTCTGGCCGATATTGCCGCGATTCATGATCGGCTGAACCTCGAGCCACAAGCGCTTG
Organism: Phycisphaerales bacterium; assembly: GCA_020639095.1. GTDB lineage: Bacteria > Planctomycetota > Phycisphaerae > UBA1845 > UBA1845 > JACKHG01. Next base: position 172,784 of record JACKHH010000003.1, read on the forward strand.
CCTGATGGCACGCGAATCATCTCCGGTGCGATGGCAATGTCGATACGGAATTGCGCGGGCGTAGCGACCCCGTCGTTTGCAGCAAGACAGGGTGTGGATCCGATCGTCGAAACGGTAAAGCTGCTCAGCGTATCGGAGTAAAGGATTCCACCGGGGAAAGTCGCGACATGCGAGCCGTCGTTCAACGATTCGCCCGCGGGCGCGCCGTTGCTGTCGGCATAGATCGTCACGTTGATCCCTTGAAAGTCCAAGTTGGGGTCGGGTGTATGACCTTGGGCGATGTTGAAGTATCTCACGTAAGCGGTGATGTTCGTGATATCGCAAACACTGCGCGGCGACTCGGGAATCACGAAATCGTCGGCGGTTGCCAAAGTCGCTGCGGCATCAGGTTCATACTGACTCGCGGGAATGACGAATCCGTCGAGTACGTCTCCGTTGTCGAATTCGCAAGGCGTGGTTTGCGCGGCGACGCTCGGCAGGTGTGGGCTGAACGCTCCGCAAGTGGCGGTAGTGTGCGAGAATCCACCGGAGTTCGCGCATGCGGTGGGTTCGAGATCGCCCAGACAGTTGCCGGCAAGATCAGTGCAGGCGCGCTCATCCGACGTGATCACGGTCAGACTGAGTTGTGCAGTCTTCGTCTGAGCGCCCGCGCTATCGAGCGAGGCGACTCCGAAAAACCCCGACCACGGCTGGGAAAAATAAGGTGTGACAATGCCTTGATCGACGATGCCGCCAACAAAATCATGAAGCGTCAGTTCCGCATCGACGACGATCGGCTGAGGCGTCCAGTCCAGCAAATCCGTCAACCCAATGAAGAAGCATGCGTCGGTAAGCGGCGTGCCGGTTGCTCCATCGAAATGTCCCCCGGGATACAGATCCTCAGCCTGCATGAAAGCGGCGATTTGGATAACCGAAATGCCAGGCGAAACCACCGTTTCCGTTTCAATGACCAAGGGCGATGCGCCGTGGGGCTGAATCGCGTCGATCAGGTCGAGGCCTTCGTCAAACGGAACAATGTAGTCCCTCACGCCCTGGCCGATATCGAAACACGTAATGGACCCGCTGTTGTCAACATCAGCGCCAACAAAGGGCTCGAGGCTGTACGTTGTTCCCAATGGTGAACCGGTCGAGCGCGGTGTCGCTTGCGATTGGCCGACCCGCGACGACGGCACGGGTACGGGAACCATCCGCGTCGGGCCGTCCGCAGTATCAGCCGACGTCACGGCATCACCGGCGGCAAGAGACTCATGCGTAACAGCGACGCGCGTCACATCAGTCGTCGCAATCGCTGACAGTTCTCCATTGGGAACCCCACCAAGAACGCAATCGGTGATACATGCAGTGACGATGACGACGACGTTCACGGTGTATCGACGTGATCTCGAAATCGGTAGTTGCATACGGCCCTCCAGATTGAATTGAAACGATGCGCGCCAACTCAGATAGGCGAGACAGCAATCGGTGCTGCCCGGAAGTCAGACCTCGCATTCTGCCCATTCGTTGCAAATAGCGATCGAGAATCGGACTTGGACGGGAAAAACGGTTGAAACTTGCCGTGGAACCGGGCCGGGCGTTGTTTGGCCGCGGTAACTTGCTTAAATTAAAGGAGTTAGCGGCAAGAGGACCGCGGCACGAAAGGGGCCGGAACGCATGTCATTCGACACCACGCAGCCGACATTGCTGATGCGCCTACGCGACCCAGAGGATGATACGGCATGGCGCGCATTCGCCGCACAGTATCGGGACCTCATCATCGGCTATTGCGTTCGTTGCGGACTCCAGAGCGCCGACGTGGATGATGTCGAGCAAATCGTCTGGCTGCACCTCGCCAAGGGGCTGCGCAGTTTCGAGTATGATCCGGAGAAAGGGCGATTTCGCGACTATCTTCGCAAAGTCGTCCGACATGCCATTGCCCGACGTTTTTCGCGTCCAACGCGCCATGAACGATCGCTAGATACAACGCTGCTCGCAATAACGCAGAGCAAGGATGACGATACCGACCGCCTCTGGGAATCCGAATGGGTCGATCATCACTATCGCCTGGCGTTGAAATCCATTCGAAAATCATTCGATGCGCGAAGCGTTGCCATTTTCGAATTGCTGTTGTCCGGCGACTCCATCGCCTCCGTCGCGAACAAGTTCGATACGACGACGCAGGCGATCCATAAGGTCAAGCAACGCATTCGGGACAAGATGGCCGCGCTGATTGAAAGGCAGATTCGCGACGAGGATAAACCGTATCTTGCGCCCCGTGCCGACAAGCCCGATGATCACCCCAACGCCTAGAAGGATCGGCATATGCCACCCGAAGCGCTTGATGGATTCGAATTCGACGAGCCGGACGATCACTGGCTGGCGCGCGTGCGACAATCGCTGACCGGTCCCGGCGCCGAAGCCGATCGAGCACGCGACTGCGACGACGTCCGCGACAGTCATCAATCCGGTGATCGCATCGGTGCGTACGCGTTGGTGCGACCACTTGGCTCGGGCGGTATGGGGGAAGTGTGGTTGGCGCGGCGTGCGGATGGACTCTTCGAACGTGACGTCGCCATTAAGGTTATCAAACGCGGTATGGATACGGATGCTGTTGTTCGACGCTTCAACAATGAACGTCACCTCCTGGCGAGCCTGCATCACCCGCATATCGCGCGCATGTATGACGCAGGCGCCGCGGAAGACGGCCGCCCGTTCATCGTCATGGAGTATGTCGCCGGCCTGCCCATTTCGGAATATTGCGACGCAAACGATCTCGATGTCGATGCGCGACTCGAACTCTTTCGCCAGGCGTGCTTGGCCGTCCATCACGCGCACCGCCATCTTGTGCTCCATCGCGATCTGAAACCGAGCAACCTGCTCATTGCCGAAGATGGTAATCCCAAGCTGCTCGACTTCGGCATCGCGAAACTCCTCGATGGCGAAGGGCGTCCGACGAATCTTACGACCGACGCCAACATGCGCCTTTTGACACCGCGCTACGCCAGTCCGGAACAGATCACCGGTGAAAGTCTTACCACCGCCACCGATGTTTATTCGCTGGGCGTCATCATTTTTCGCCTGCTGACCGGAAAAGAACCCTACGACGTCGGATCGGGAACTCGCGCCGAGGTCGAACGCGCCATCACAGCGCAAGAGCCAACCCGCCCAAGCGCGGCAGTACGGCAACGCGACGACCTCCCCCACGCGCAGATTCGTCGCCTGCAACACCGCTTACGCGGCGATATCGACGCGATAGTCTTGACCGCGCTGCGCAAGGACCCCACCCAACGCTATGCGTCAGCCGAACAACTCGCCGAAGATATTCGCCGTCATCTCGCGGGTTCACCGTTGCTCGCCAAACGTCCCGGCATTCTATCGCGCACGCTTCGCGAGTTGCGACGACGGCGAAGACCGCTGTTGACCGCAATCGGTGGTGCAACAATTGGGATTGCGCTCGCTGCCGCGTTCATCGTCTATCAGTATTTGATGCCGGTATGGACGGCTGAACAACTCAATAGCGGTCGCATGACCATCCTCGGACCGCAGTCGAACAACGTAATCTACTCGGTAATCTTCTACAACGATTCCAAGGCACGATCACTTGCACATAAGAAACTGATCGACGAATCCATGCTGAAGGAAGCGTTGAAGTGCTATCGGTCGGCTGCCCGCTTTGCTCGCGGCGACACCGTTGTGCTCGACGAGTACCACACGGTGCAAATGGCGCTGGCTCCGGCAGGCAACGCGCACAAGAAATCGGTTCCGGACGATGTTCAACTTCGATTGCCGTTGACCTACGCATATGCACAAAGTTGGGAGTCGCCCGTGATGTTCACGGGCAAGCAACTGGACGCCGCGGAGAGACCGGATCTTCGCGCTTTGGGGTTGCTTGCGCTCTTGTGGGGTAACGTGGAACTCACGATCAATGCCTGGACGCGGATCAACAACGAATCTGCCGATCCGTTGGTCGAGGCGTTGCTCGGAAATATCTACCTGGCGATGAATCGCCCCGAATTGGCCTATCCGCGATTGTTGAGCGCGCATCGTGCACTGCCGGATTCGACGAATATCACCGTCTATCTTGCCGATGCCGCGGCGCGCTGCGGTGATACGCAACAAGCCCGCCACCTGCTTCGAACGGCATCCGAACAGGATGGACTTAGTGACAAGACTTTTCCCATCGAGCGAATCGAGATGTGTTGTTTGCTCGATGAAGGAAAAGCGGACGAAGCGTTGCGGATCTACGAAGACACGAAAGTTCTTGCCAATCCCGTTGCGAGCATGCAGTTGGCGCGCTATTTTGATCGGCAGGGCGATGTTCGCACGGCCGTCGATGTTCTCGCCAAACGCGCCTTTACGATGGACCAGACCAACATGCAGGCCTATTGCCAATTGCTCGAATCCTGGTGGTCGCGGCTGAGCCACAAGGATCGGGAACCCCTTACTGCGCAAGCGCGCGCGAGCGATGCGGATCCAATGACGGGTTTTGGTAATTGGCTGCGCTGCTACGCGCGCGATAAAAGGCATTTGCAACGCTTCCCGAGCCCCCATCCACTACAGGCCCAATCGAACTGGAACAATCTACAAAGTCTTGTGTCAGCGCAGGCCATGCAATTGGCCGGTGAAGAGTTGAACCAGTTGGCCCAGCAATTCGCGAAATGATTTGCGAATTGGCACTTGCCGCCGTGAACACGTAACGAGTTGTTTCGTCGCCCTGGCCGGACGCCCGCCCGCGCCAGTTGCAGAGCCTCGCCCGGGTGCTAAACTGATATCAGCGCCGCCGTAGCTCAATTGGCAGAGCAGCGGTTTTGTAATCAAGAGTCGGCGGGCCTGACGCAATCGAATACGCGGTATCTAGGAGCGCATTTTCCCTCTTGTTTTCCCTTTTGAATTCTCAATCGCAGTTGTGCCAAATGCAACACTCGGCGTTCGTGTCTGTACCAAACAGCAATTGCAGTGCTCGTTCCGATACGTTATGGCTCTACCGCAATCTGATGGGCAAGGGCGAGAATCTCATTGCGCGCCTGCGCAGCTTCAGTCTCCGAAATAGGATGAACAAGTTCTGTCCAGCGTCCCTCGGCTGCGATCGGGTCGTTCTGATCGAAGCGTTCCCAGTCAATTTCCGTGTGAGTATATGCCCGCAGCCAATGCTCGAAAGGTGTTTGTTGGGACTCTTCCTCGTCGGCCACGGAATTGCCCCATGCGATTTTCCGCGCTTCGGATTGTTGCGCCCACCAGTATACGAGAAGATTACGGAATCGTTGTCGCACGGCGAAGGCACGCTCCAGATAATCGTTTCGCGCTGACAGTACGTCGAGTGCCTTTTCGATTGCACCCTCCCGTTCGAGGTAACTCGCCATTTGAACGATGGCGATCGCGTTGCTTCTCGGCAAGTCGCTGCCACGATACAACGCGATCGCTTCGTCCACCTTGCCCGACTCGAGCAGGCAGATCATTCGGACTCGTTCTGCGGCTTGAAAGACATCCATGGCGTCGTCATTCGCCAAGGAGTCCAAGAGCAATTCGGCTTGGGCGACATCGCCGCAGCGCGCGGCTGCATCGGCGAGATTCAAGGTAAGATCCCTGTCGTAAGGTACCGCCAAGTGAGCGCTCAACAATCGCGGATAGGCATGTTCCGGCAAGTTCAGGGCCAGGTAAATATGGCCGAGCAGCATTTGCACCATTGGATCGTCAATGGATATCGGCAACCTTCGCCAGGCTTCGATCACTGTCCGATTGCCTTGGTCAAGCAGAAACGCCAACAACCCCAGGCACCTCAAATCTTCCTGAACGGTCGCGTCCAGTTGCTCATCCGTGAGTGAACACTCACGGGACGTCGGTTGCCAAGCTTGCGCAAACGCAACGGTGAGCGGTACCCGGTCAAGAAGCAACGCGTACGCTTCTTCGACATCGCGATCATTGGTGCGTAACGCCTTGGCCAATTTCACGATCTGGTACTCGAGATCCTCCATTTCCGAGAGTTCACCCCAACCGCTTGCGGAGGCGTAGTGGCGTAGCGCTTCGTCAAATCGCGTCAGTGTATTCGGATCAAGAGGTTCTTGTTCGGGTCGACGCCATTTCGTCTCACGGAAGAAAAAGATGTTGTACATCATGTTGTTACTGCGACCTTCGACCAACGTGGCCCGGGCAGCGGCAACGTCATCGTCAACCCAACCAGGAACAAGAAACCAATAGACGATAATCACGATGCTTAGAACGAGCGTCGCGACAGCGCCCGCGCCAGCTGCGGTCAACGCGCCGCGCCGACGCCTCACCAGTCGATAGAAGCGGATCAGTCCCGACGGTCGACGCGCAAGGAGGGGCAGCCCATCCAAGTGGCGACGGAGGTCTTCCGCGAATTGCTCAGCGGATGCGTAACGGTCAGCCGGAGCGCGCGAAAGCGCCTTCAGCACAATCGCGTCGAGATCACCGCGAAGTCGTCGGCTCAGTTGTCGCCGGTTGGCCTCTGATAAGTCCGGGCGGCTGCGGACAGCGATGCTGGGCGCTACCGGGTCGCACTCAAGCACTTTTCGTTCAATCTCGCGACGCGTACCGCGCTCGCATTGGTGCGAATCCAGTCCGGTGAGCAACTCATAAAGCACGACGCCGAGGGTATAGATGTCCGTTGAGGTCGTTAGCCGTGCTCCTTCAATCTGCTCGGGGCTGGCGTAGCGCGGAGTCAGCGCGCGCGCGTCCGTTTGGGTCAAGGCTGCGGTACCGTCTCCCGCATCAAGAAGCTTTGCGATGCCGAAATCAAGAAGCTTGGCGGTGCCGTCCGACGTGATCAGGATATTGCTTGGTTTGATGTCCCTGTGGAGTACAAGGTTTGCATGCGCGTGCTGCACAGCGAGACAAATGTCACTGAAAATGCGCAGTCGCTGCTCAATGTCCAGGCGATGCTCATCCACATAGTCAAGCAGCATCTTACCTTCGACAAACTCCATTGCGAGATAGGGCCGACCGTCCTGTGAAGCGCCCCCATCAAGTAATCGAGCGATGTGCAGATGATTGAGCGTTGCGAGGACTTGCCGCTCCTGCTGAAAGCGGCGCACCATTTCGTCCGTGTCCATACCGCGCTTGATGAGTTTTATCGCAACGGTCTGCTCGAAGTGTCCGTCCGCGCGTCTTGCCCGCCAGACGGTGCCCATCCCACCGGCACCGATTCGCTCGATCAAGGTATACGGACCAACTTCCTTGACAGCATCACCTCCTCCAGATGCAGGGAGGTCGGAGTCTGCGGTGTCATCCGCAACTTCGCAAAGGGGAGTCAATGCACGGCGCACATGCGCGAGCCAGACCTCGTCCGACTGTGCGAAGTCGAAGATTGGTGGCGGCATGCACATGTCAATCACGATATCTCTGGCTAACGCAGTACGAAACATCGACTGGTATTCGCCGATGTGTCTCGGCCTCTTGTGCAGTTATTGGCACCATTGTTCCGCGGTATTGCATGATCAGGTGTGAGGCTCGTCCTCCTCGCGAATCTGCTCGGCGATCAGCGCCTGCATACGATCGCGTATCCGCTGCTTGACCTTGTGAACAGCGTCCTGGGAGGCATCGAATGCGGCCGCGACGTCGGCCACCGAAACGCCCGCGATGAGTTGCCCAAACATCTGAACGCTCCGCCTATCGAACGTCCGGGCGATTGTGTCCATGGCCATTCTGAAATGGTGATCGGCCCACTCTTGCTCCCATTTTCCATCCGAAGTTTCGCGGTCATCAGGAATCACTGTCAGCAACAACTCATCTAGCGCGCGATCGGATGGTTTTGGACGTGCAAAGTGGCGGGCGATGGCGCTGCAAACAACGCGGCCCAGGTAGTCCCGAAAGCGACCCCGCCCCGGATCGTATTCGAAGTTCCGCATTCCCTTGGACAGGTGCAGCCAGGTGATCTGCTGCACATCGTCGCAATCCGCCTGCTGAAGGCCCCGGCGTAAGCAGTATCGCTCGATCAAATCTCGGTAGCGTGCCTCGAACTCGCGCCAGGCGGTTTGATCGTCGCGATTGCGCACGCGAATGAGCAACGACGGGGGTGTCCGGTCATCTGATTTCACGAATCGATCCATCTGACGGGAAAAGCCACTTCTGCCCCTAAGTCCTTGAGCATAAAGATATTGCCGATCCGGAGCAACAGGCTGTCGTGTCTCCGGCCCCAGAAAATGGACTTGGCAACTGTCCATCCACCAATCCATTCGCGCTATCAAGGGAAACGTCTTGGGCTTAATCGGTAGGGCCGGTTCTGATCACTATTGAACCCTCTCATCAGCACGGCGGCTCGCGAGTATGCATATCACCGCAGGGCACGGGGCCGGTCGTTGAGCCATGCGAGAGTGACTGCGGGATGCACGTAGGCTGCCACTTGAGATGCGCAGGGACGATGGCCGTCACGCTGGACGCAGGCTTCCCATAAGCAATACGCGACCACCAACGGAGGAGTTGAACCATGGTTAGAAGCACACTTCAGCATGTCGTGATTCTCGTCGCGACCATCGTGGTCGTAAGCATACCGACACCTGGACGCGGCGCGGACTGCAACTTCAACGGCGTCGAGGACAGCTTTGATATTGCCGGTTCGTTTACGAACGTCTCGCCCAACCTCGGCCCTGTCTCCGGTGGAACGGTGAGCCATACCATCCCAACGGCGCCATTCGCGGTCGATACAGTCATTTTCCAAGTGCAGGGTAGCGGCCCTCCCGGTCCGGTGACCATTGCGGTAAATGGCACTACCGTTGGCGGTGCCGCATTTGCTAGCCAATGCGGCTTTGCGCAAAGCATATTGATCACCGTTTCCCACCTCGCCTACAACGCTCAGTTGACCGGAGGTAATGCGCTCGTCAACGTAACGCTTCCTGGCGGAGCATGCACTTCATCTGTGACGCTCACCACAATCTACCCGATCGAACGTTCGAGGGATTGTAATCTCAACGACACGCCCGACGAGTGCGAACTCCTCCTCGGAAACGACTGCAACAACAATGGTACACTAGACGACTGCGAGATTGCAGCCGGAACTGGGGATGACTGCAACACCAACGGAATCCTGGATGTTTGCGACAAAGTCCCCAGCACGGTGCCTTGTACCCACACGTTGAGGATGTACGCTCCAGCCTCCACCTGGTTCGGTGCTTCGTTGGACCTGGAAGTCGATGGAACGCTCGTGTTGGTCGATGTTGCGCCGGAGGGTGTCGATAACCTGAGTATTCCGTTTGACGCGCGGACAGGTGAACTGATCACGACCTCCTTTACGTCAGGTGGATTTGACACACTTTGTTACTATGAAATCATTGATGGATTGGGAAATAGTATTGCCTTCGATGGCTCCCCCCCAATGCACTCTGGTGTGTCCGTGTCCGGAATGTGCGCAGGCGTCGTCCCGGATTGCGATTCGAACGGCGTCCACGACGACTGCGACCCGGACTGCGACAACGATGGCATTCCGGACGCGTGTGAAATCGCGGCTGGCAGCAGCGCGGACTGCCAACCGGACGGCATCCCCGACGTTTGCCAACTTGGCGATAACGTCCCCGGATTGTCGCTGGCGACCCTTGCGAACGGAGCCATAGGCGCTCCCGTCGGCGGCGTGGTCTTCTTTGATGCCACCGTGGCGGGCAACGCGCTCTTGGTCACTTCCTTCGATACCAAACTATTCCGCGGCGCCGTCGGCTCCATGTTCGACTTTTCTGTTTATACAGCTCCAGGTACATACGTTGGTAACGCAATCAATCCTGGTGCCTGGACGCTCGTGGCAACCGGAACTGGCGTAAGCAATGGGGAGAACGCGCTGAGTCCGGTGACGCTCGATAGTCCGTTCACTCTTGCGGCAAACACGTCAACCGGCATAGCCTTGGTGATGGGGAGCTCCGCCTCACATCGGTTTACGCCCGTCACCGGCAGCAATCAGCACTACGAGAATGGTGATATCGCGATCGATCTCGGAGCGGCGAGCAACACACCATTCACGGGTTCTCCTCCCTCCCCGGGCATTTGGAATGGCGCCATTCACTACGATGTGTTGTCGTCCGGCAGCAACGATTGCAACATGAACACCATACCCGACGATTGCGAATTGGCGGAGAACGACTGTAACGCCAACGACATTCCCGACGATTGCGAGTTGACGGGAAGCGACTGTAACTCCAATGGCATTCTCGACGACTGTGACATTGCCGCAGGCACCAGCAGCGACTGCAACGAGAACACCATCCTGGATGTGTGCGAATTGGCGGGGGGCAGCGCGCAAGACTGCAACCACAACGGCTACCCCGACGGCTGCGACATCACCATTG
>JACKHH010000030.1 GCA_020639095.1 Phycisphaerales bacterium
TACCACTGGCCCGGCAACGTGCGTGAACTCGAAAACGTGCTGCAACGGGCGATCGTAATGTCCGACGACGCGACCATCGACGTGGCCAATCTCCCGTCGGTCATGCACTTCACCATTCCCAGTGCTCGCGATGTCCATCGCACCTTGGCACAGGTGGAACAGGAGCACATTCGCAGGGTGCTCGCAAGCGTCGACGGCAACAAGACACGGGCCGCGGAGATCCTGGGCGTCGACCGAAAAACACTCCGCGAAAAGCTCAAGCAGATGGATATGACGCAGGCCCCATAACGTGCACCACAACCGCAATCGCGAGTGCACGAGCGGTGGGGTGGATTACCCCGGTGGGATGTTTTGTGCCGGCGCATCGTAGCCGGGCAGCGCGCTTCTGATCACGGCATCGCCTGGAATTCCCCCAGAATCACTCCGGAACACCGAACAATCTCGGTTGCGATTGTGCAGCGCCCTACGCCATCGCGTTCACGTCTCTATGGCATGCGAGTTGCTCTGGGTTGAGCACAGCCGCTGCTGATGTGTCACCGGCGTGCGGCTGCACCGTGGAGCGGAAGCATGCAGCTAGGGCAGCTTAACATTTCAGCGACTGACCTGCTTCGGCTGAGAGATTTGCTGGACGCGTTGAGTTCGCGGGGTCAGGGTCTGCGTCCCGACCTACGGGCGCTGCAATGCAGACTCGATCAAGCCATTGTGAACGCGCACAAAGAAGTCCCCGAAGACGTGGTCACGGTCGATTCTGAAGTGCGCTTAAGCGACGGACGCACCGGTGCTGAGATTCGGTGCAGCATCGTTTTCCCTGAGTGTGCAGAAGCGGCGGTGGGACGCATTTCAGTACTCGCACCGCTTGGCGCCGCTCTGTTGGGGCACCGTACCGGTGAGCGCGTGGCATTCGACGCGCCTGAAGGACCACGCAATTGTGAAATCCTAAGTGTGCAACAACGCCCGGAGTCGAGTTCGGGATGACAAGGGAACGCGACGAGCCAATCACTCGCTCGTGCAGATCATGTTTAAAAGGAGATCGCCCCATGACGTCAACTTCCAAAGCCGGCGAGGCACAAATAGACCCGACCGCAGATGTTCATCCATCCGCCGTCATCGAAGGGGACGTGCGCGTTGGCGTGAACTGCCGCATCGGTGCAGGCGCTTATCTTGATGGCAGACTTCGTCCCGTGCGTATCGGAGCCAACACAATCATCGGCGCGCAGTGCGTGATCGAAGCGACAACCTCAGCGGAGGTCAACATCGGTGAGTGGGTAACCATTCAGCCGGGGGCAATTGTTCAGGGCGCTCGAGTGTCAGGATGGGCTGATGTGGGGGCGCGGTGCGTCCTCGCGGAAGGCTCGCACGTGGAATGCTGGGGTTCGGTGGCAGACGGGAGTGTGCTTCCGGCGGGCAAGATAGTGCCTGAGCGCTATCGTGGTTCCGGGAATCCAATTCGCATGGTTGGAGAACATGCCACAGCTCAGGTTCAAGCGGCGGCGCGAGAGCGTAAACGTGCATCAGTCGCAAACTCGGCGTTGTGCAACCGGCTGAAATGCGGTTGATGCGCAACAAGTCGCGTTCTGCGTCTGCGTCGAGTCTTGGCGTCGGCGCATTGAGAATGAGAACGGACCGGCACCGCGGAATGTGATGCGGAGCTGTCCTGGGTCACGGAAGAAAGTGTCGCGGCGACTTGCCGCCGTTAACGGTTGATTGTTCAAATAAGGGTATCGCGATGGTAAACCGGCCTTTTAATGCATTTGTAATGGCGCAGTCGCAGTTCGACAAGATCGCGGACAGTCTCGGCCTGGATCAGGCCACCAAGGACCTCTTGCGAAATCCCATACGAGAGTATCACTTCAGTCTTCCGGTGCGGATGGACGACGGCAGCTTCAAGGTCTTTCAAGGGTACCGCGTACAGCACAATGATGCGCGCGGACCCGCGAAGGGCGGGATTCGCTTCCACCCGCAGGAGACCGTCGACACCGTGCGCGCTCTTGCGATGTGGATGACTTGGAAGTGCGCCGTCGCGGACCTTCCCCTCGGCGGCGGCAAGGGCGGGGTGATCTGTGATCCGCACAACCTGAGCATGACTGAGCAGCAGAACATCTGCCGGGCGTACGTACGGCAGGTCGTACGTGACATCGGCCCGATTCGCGACGTGCCGGCGCCGGATGTGATGACCACCGGACAGCACATGCTCTGGATGGTCGACGAGTACGAGCAGATCCATGGCGGCCGTTATCCCGGCGCGATCACTGGAAAACCGGTGGGCATGGGCGGGTCGTTGGGTCGCACCGAGGCGACAGGATTCGGCGTGGTCTTCGCGCTGCGTGAAGCGTTGAAGGAACTCGGTATCCGCCCACAGGACACCACCGCGAGTGTGCAAGGATTTGGAAACGTTGCGCAGTACGCCGTCGAACTCTACCAGCAAATCGGTGGTACCGTGATCGCAGTATCCTGTTGGGACCAGGAAGCCCAGCGGGCACACACCTTCCGCAGGAAGGACGGTATCGACTTCGCCGAACTGCGCGGAATCACTGATCGATTTGGCGGTATCAGCAAACCACAGGCCGCAAACCTGGGCTATGAGGTATTGCCGGGCGAGGCCTGGATCGCACAGGATGTCGACATACTCCTGCCCTGCGCTTTGGAAAACTCCATCACGGGTGAGAGCGTCATCGAAATTCCCAAGCGCGTGAAGATCATCGCGGAGGGCGCCAACGGACCGACGACGCCGGACGCCGACCACGTGCTGCGCGAACGCGGTATATTCGTGATTCCCGACTTTCTCGCGAATGCGGGCGGAGTCACGTGCAGTTACCTTGAGCAGGTGCAAAGCAACATGAACTACTTCTGGGAGAAGGACGAGGTGCTCGGCAAGCTCGACGTGATGATGACGTCGGCCTTCGTCGCGGTCAGCGAAATGGCACGTAAGCGGAAGCTGTACATGCGCGACGCCGCGTACACGATCGCCATCGCTCGCGTCGCGCAGGCGTGTAAGGATCGTGGATGGGTTTGAGTGGGTTTGATTTTCGAGCGTCTCGATTTGCGAAACGTCGATGAGCGCACAGACCGGCACAATCAGGTACCCCGCGTTTGACCGCAAATTCTTCGATTCCGACGAGGACTTCACGGTCATCGGGGGTGGCGAACTCGGCGGCAAGGCGCTGGGGTTGGCGACCGCCAAGCGCATCATCGCCGACTCCGGACTGGCTGACGCGTTTGCCGGTTTGGCTGTCGGCATCCCGCGCTTGACCGTGCTCCGCACCGATGTCTTCGAGCAGTTCATGGCACAGAACGATCTTTCCGAGATCGCCGACGCCGATTTGCCCGACGAGCGCATCGCGCACGCGTTCTTGCAAGGCGAGCTTCCGCCGTTGATTGTCGGAGACCTGCGTGCCCTGATCGCGCGGATCACGACGCCGTTGGCGGTGCGTTCTTCGAGTCTGTTGGAAGACGCGTTGCAGCACCCCTTTGCCGGGGTTTACGCCACCAAGATGGTGCCGAATAACCAGTCCGCGATCAACGATCGTTTCAAAAAGCTCGTCGAAGCGATCAAGTTCGTCTGGGCGTCCACGTTTTTCCGCGACGCCAAGCGCTACATGCGCACGATCGAGCGCGACATTCGCGACGAACGGATGGCAGTGATCATCCAGGAAGTCGTCGGCGAGCGCTTTAACGACCGCTTTTATCCGATCGTTTCCGGAGTCGTGCGCACGCACAACTTCTATCCCACCGGGCCCGCCCGGCACGAAGACGGGGTTGTGAATCTGGCACTCGGGCTGGGCAAGTCAATCGTGGACGGTGGGGTCACCTGGACGTATAGCCCGCGCTACCCGCATCACGCCCCGCCGTTCGCTTCTCCCCGCGACCTGCTGCACAACACGCAAACGCAACTGTGGGCGGTGAACATGCAGCCCGCATGCTACGATCCGGTCAGCGAGTCGGAATACCTGGTGCAGGTCGGGCTCGAAGACGCCGAGCGCGACGACGTGCTGCGGTTTACTGCATCAACCTACGATGCCGGTGCAGATCGCATTGCGCTGGGCACAGGCAGGGATGGGCCGCGAGCATTGACGTTTGGTCCCTTGCTCGAATTGAGCGACGTACCGCTCAACCCGCTCATTGAACGACTGGCGATGACATTTAAGGACGCGCTGGACTGTGATGTCGAGATCGAGTTCGCGTTGACGTTGGATCGGCAATCGGGGCTGCCTGCGCGCTTGGGTTTTCTCCAGGTCCGGCCGATGATGGTTGCAGATGAGCAGATCACGGTCGAAGAGGCAGCGCTTCACTACGAGCGTGCGCTGCTGGCCAGTGACCTGGTGTTGGGCAATGGTGAGACCACGTCCATCATTGACGTCGTTTACGTCAAACCGGCGACGTTCGACGCGAAGCATACGCAGGCGATCGCCGTCGAGATCGAGCGGTTCAACGCAGCGCTGGTTGCGGAGCAACGCAATTACGTGATCATCGGCTTCGGGCGTTGGGGTAGCAGTGATCCGTGGCTGGGTATCCCCGTGACCTGGCCGCAGATTTCCGGCGCGCGCGTGATCGTGGAAGCGACCTTGCCGGACATGAACGTGGATGCGAGCCAGGGTTCGCACTTTTTCCACAACATGATCAGCTTCGGTGTGCAATACTTCACCGTGCGGCATGCCGGCGAATTCGCGATCGACTGGGACTGGCTTGATCGGCAACCTGCGACGGTGGAAACTGAATTCGTTCGGCAGGTCCATCTGGATGCGCCCCTAACGGTGCGCGTTGACGGACACTGCGGGCGCGGTGTGATTCTGCACGGCTGACCTTGCCGGCGGCCTGGAGGCAATTCATGGCGGAGCAAGACCAACGCGTCGCGGACATTCTTCGGTCGTTGAAGGAACGGGCGAAGGAATTGAACTGCCTCTACCAGGTGGAGGAGATCACCAACAATGCGGAGGCCTCGCTGGACGACGTACTGCGCGGCGTGATCGACGTGATTCCACCCGGTTGGCAGTACCCTGACGTTTGCGCCGCCCGCGTCTGCATCAACGACACGGAACACGCGTCGAAGCACTTCAGAGAAACCACTTGGTCCCAGAGCGCGAAGATCAAAGTCTACGGCGAACCCGTCGGGACCATCGATGTCGTTTATACCGAAACGATGCCCCATGCGGATGAAGGCCCGTTCCTTAAGGAAGAACGCAAGCTGCTTGAGACCATCGCCGACCGCATCGGAAGCTGCATCACGCATCGCCGCCTGCTCGAAACAATGCAAAGCATGCGCACTCCGGCGAAGGCGGCACCAGCCCGCGGGCGCGAATGGGCTGCGATTCTCGACCTGTTGCGCCGTACCGATCAAAGCCTGCTCATGCGCGTCGCGCGCAAGATGATCAACCACCTATGCTGGAGTGGGGTACACGATGCCGAAGTCCTGCTGCAACGGTTTAGCCCGTACCAGGGAATCGATGAGCCGGACGTATTCCTCGAATCGAACCGGCCGAGACAGAAGAACTCGACCCCATCAGCCACAACCCTGGCGGACGAAGTATTCGATCTCGCGGCCGTCAATCTCAGCGACGATGAAATCATCTCCTGCGTGCACGGGTGGATCAAGCAGGACCGAGCCAGTTTCCTAGTCAATACGCTGGAAAACTACCATACGGCAATCTCCGAAGTCGCGGATGCCATCCAACGCTATCAGCATGCCGGCCACGGCGAGGTGGAACTCTCGCATTCGACGCGCAAGGGGCTGCTCGTCGCGCTGGTACGGCGGTTTCTCTCCGACCAACTTGAATACATCAACGTCGCGAAGAATTACGTCGAGATAAAGGACTTTCACCAACTCATCCGGCGGTTGATCTATCCCGCGCGCGGACACGGCAAGACCGGCGGCAAGGGTGCGGGGCTTTTTCTGGCGTACCAGATCGTTCAGACGCACAAGGACGAAGACAAGTTTCTCGAAGAGATCAAGACACCGAAGACCTGGTACCTCACGTCGGACGGCATGCATGACTTCGTCTACTGCAACCATCTCGAAGACGTGTTCTCGCAGAAGTACAAAGAGATAGACGAGGTCCGCCAGGAATACCCCGATATTGTGCAGGTGTTCAAGAACTCACAGTTCTCCGCGACGATCGTTAAGGGGCTGTCGCTCGCGCTCGACGATCTGGGCGACAAGCCGCTCATCGTGCGCAGCTCGAGCCTGCTCGAAGATCGCTTCGGGGCGGCCTTTTCCGGCAAGTACAAAAGCCTCTTTCTCGCCAACCGTGGTAGCAAGCAGGAACGCCTCGAAGCGCTGATGGACGCGATTGCTGAAGTCTACGCGTCGACGTTCGGGCCCGATCCGATTCAGTATCGCGCCGAACGCAACCTTCTCGATTTCCAGGAAGGCATGGGCGTGCTTATTCAGGAGGTCGTGGGCACACGCGTGGGCAATTATTATCTGCCGGCATTTGCCGGTGTCGCTTTCAGCCACAACGAGTTTCGCTGGTCGCCAAGGATCAAACGCGAGGACGGACTCGTGCGGCTCGTGCCGGGCCTAGGCACTCGGGCGGTCGACCGGCTTGGCGATGACTACCCGGTGCTGGTGTCGCCCGGTCAACCCGGATTGCGGGCAAACGCGACACCGGAAGAGGTTGTGCGCTACGCCCCGCGTTATCTGGACGTCATCAACCTAGACACTAATAAGTTCGAAACCATCGAAGTGCGGGAGTTCCTCCGGAGCACAGGTGATGAACTGCCCGCCGCTGAGATGCTGATCTCGATCTACGAGGAGAATCACCTGAGTGCACCGCTGATGGGCCGCGTCGATTTTCAGCGCGATGACTTGGTCATGACATTCGAAGGGCTGCTTAATCGCACGCCGTTCGTCAAACAGATGCACGCGTTGCTCAAACTTCTCGAGCGCGAGGTCAAGCACCCCGTCGACATTGAGTTCGCCTCCGACGGCAAAGACCTCTACCTCCTGCAATGTCGTGCCCAAGCGCCGGCGAAGTCCACGCGACCAGCACCGATACCGCGTGATATCGCCCATCAGCGCCTGATCTTCTCTGCCAATCGCCATGTATCCAACGGTATCGTGCCCAACATCACGCACATCGTTTACGTTGATCCACAGCGTTACAGCCAACTCGCAACGCGCGAAGAAATGCTCGCCGTCGGTCGGGCAGTGGGCAAACTCAACAAGCTGCTTCCCAAACGCCAGTTCATCTTGATGGGCCCCGGTCGCTGGGGAAGCCGCGGCGATATACGACTCGGTGTGTCCGTGACGTATTCCGACATCAATAACACGGCGATGCTCGTAGAGATTGCTCGCCGTACTGGAGACTACACGCCCGATGTCTCGTTCGGCACGCACTTCTTCCAGGACTTGGTCGAGTCTGAGATTCGCTACCTGCCGCTATATCCCGATGAGGACGGCGTAACCTTCAATGAAGCATTCCTTACACACGGTTCCAATCTGCTCACGGATCTCGTGCCTGAGTTCACAGCGCTCGCCGACACGGTGCGGGTGATCGACGTGCCCCAGGTCGCGGACGGCAACGTGTTGTATGTCTTGATGAATGCAGATCTTGACGAAGCAGTCGGCGTGCTCAGCGAACTGACTTCTCAGGCCAACTACTCCGATGACGTCGAAAAGACCGCGATCACACACGACGGCGCGGATTGGCGATGGCGCGCTCGCATTGCCGAGAGTATCGCCGCCAAACTCGCCCCCGCGCGCTTCGGCATAAAAGCGCTGTACCTGATCGGCAGCACCAAGAACGCAACTGCCGGTCCCGCGAGCGACATCGACCTGCTCGTGCATTTCAACGGTAATGACGAGCAACGCCGCGACCTGCTGCGCTGGTTTGAGGGGTGGAGCATGTCGTTGGCTGAGATCAACTACTTCCGCACGGGTTACCGTACAGAGGGACTGCTCGACGTGCACCTGATTACCGACGACGACATCGCGCAGCAGTCGAGTTATGCGGTGAAAATCGATGCGGTCACTGACGCGGCTCGGAAACTGAAAATGTCCGCCCGGGATCCATCATAGGGGGATCCTATCAGATCAGCTCGCGTGTGGCTGCTTCGGGATTTGCCGGATCGAAGCGCACAAGCGCCAACTCAGGACCATCATGCGCTGCCGAGAGGCACACCGTCCTGCCGATTCGATCCTGCCACGAACCGGTCAACCTTGCCGATTCATGGATGTGTCCGTGCAACGTAAGCAGCGGTTGACGCGCCGCGATGAAACGCTGGATTGCGATGCTGCCCACGTGGACGTCAACAGGCACGTGATCGATCATCCGCCCGTCGAGCGCCGCGCGATCGAGCTTGGTCTGATATGGCGGAGCATGAAAGAGTATGATCGCACGATCCAAATTCGCGTGGCCGGCGAGACGCTCCAGATCGGCTTGGATGGTAGCGAAGCGCGCAGCGCGCGAGTCGACCGGAACCGATCGGTGGCCTTCCTCAGGCGATACGCAGCCCGGATCGACGTATTGGGAAACGTCATAGCGTTCCCAGTCCTTGAGCAGGAACGGTGTGGGTGAGACGCATGCATAGCCGTAGACCTGAGATTCGCCGAACGTAATACAGCGATCGTGTACGTACTCCCATACACCCTCGGCAGCCGCGTCAACAATCGCCGCTTCCTCCGATCGCGGATCGTCGTTCCCCAGTATGACCAAAACACGTGGGTAGGCACTCGCAAGCCGTTGCCGCACGTCGCGTAAGCGCTTAACGAGAAAACCCGAGATGAAGTCGCCCGGCAACCCGGCGTGAGACGACAATGCCCCCAACCCAGTCGGAAGCAGGTCGCCACCGAGAAAGACAGCTTGGGGTCGCTCTGAGAGAATCGCATCAATCAGCTTTTCGTAGCGATCGACGCGACCATGAAGATCTGATGCAAAGAGGCACAATGCCATGTCGGACCGCATTACAATTGACTCGCATTCGGATGTGTGGTGGATCATCTTAGCACATCCTATTGGATGTGGTAACCGTCTTTGATCTGCTGTCGTGATCAGCATGAAATCCTTGTGGACGCCTCCATTCATATCCGAATAGAACTCAAACGAAACGCCCGAGGTCAGGTTTTGACTTGTGCTTTCATCGATGAGTGGCCGGCACAGGTTCGGGCCCAAGTACGATCGAATGCAAAGCACGAACGCGGACGTACTACCGTCGACCGATTCTAGGTGAGTACTCGACGTTTGCGCCCAAGCCCGAGAATCGCGACCTCCGGGGTGGACGTCTGGAGGTCGATGCGGGTTATGCCCCTACTCAGCGTCATCCAGTTGTGTGAATTGCGCTTTTGCCCATTCTCGCTGCTGACGGCTCGGGACAGTTCGGCGGCAAGAACAGCAGCCGCGCGCCCGCGGATTCGATCAACTCACGAATCCGCGCGCGTTTGTGACTCGATAGATTGTCCATGACCACAACGTCGCCGCAGCGAAGCTCGGGAACAAGAACCTGTTCCACGAACGCTTCTAACACATCGCCGTTGACCGCGCCATCCACCACCGTCGAGCAACGCATCCCGCTGATACCCAGCGCGGCAATCAGCGTGGTCGTTTTCCAGTGACCATGTGGGACCTTGTCGACCAGCCGTTCGCCACGCGGCGCGCGCCCGCGCGTCATGTTCGTTTTGGTCCACGTTTCGTCGATGAAAATGAGGCGTTTGGCGTTGATTCGCGGCAGAATGCGCTTCCAGACGGCGCAGCGACGCGCTACGTCCGGCCGGTCTTGCTCCGCCGCATGGATTGTCTTTGTTTAAGAGTGATTCCGAGGCGTTTGAGCGCCACACCCACAGCCGACTCAACACAATCCGCGCCCAATCGCGCATGCAGTTCCTTGATCGTGGCGTCGGGATGTTTCTTGACCAACTTGGCCAGTCGTTCGAGATCGATCTTGATAACCATCGCGCCACCACAAGGCCGCGGCGACGTTTCGCCATGTTCTCGGCGTCGTTGCTTGACGCGCCGCACCCACGACGAACTCACTTCAAAGAGATCCGCAACCTGCTTGGTCTTCATCCCGCGATCGCACGCCGCAAGCACGCGATCACGAAGTTCCTGGGGATATGCCGCACCCATCAGTGGCTCATTCCCGGTCCATTCATTGGACCAGAAAGAAAGCTACAAAACCCACGCACATCGCGCAACCCTAATAGGCGCCTAACGCGCTACAGATGGTTTGCGCACGCTCTAGCGACCGCTTTCCTGCCAACTGCCTGCATTCTTTCGCCAGCCCCCTTTGCGATCGACGGGTCGTCGCAAAATATGCAATAGGTGCGCGCTTGAGTGCCGCTTTCACAAAGCGAAGGACCTCGCCACCTGATGAGTCGACGCAGCTGGCGGCAGCCAATCCACCTCTTTCTGTGACAGGTGCATCCATAAGCAGCACGCTCCTCGGTACTCTGCTTTGTCATGCGGAAAGTCAAACAAACCGAAGGGCATCTATTCTTCGTACTCAGCCTTTCGGTTCGGCAGTTCCACAAGAGTTCAGTAGACAACGGGCTCGCGAGAGAGGCCCTTGGTTCGCCGATGATCGTACATGCGCGGATAGCTGGCGATAGCGCATCGTCCTGTCGTCGGCTTAATTCTACACGCGTTTGTGTTACTATATAATGAAGCGTGGTTAGCCTTCACGCATCTCGGAATGAGCCTTCACTTTCTATGCTCCCACTGATTCTCTGCCGCGCTGATCTGCAGCGGGATGAAATATGCAGATCACATGCGCCGCAAGAGGCCGATGTCGCGCATTGCGGGCTGCTGTTCAGTCCATCGATCCCTCCAAATGCCTGGAATGAGAGAGATTTCGTCACTTTTCAAAGAGGAGGATTCTGCATGCAATGTCTTGGCCGAACACTGTCATGGCTATTCTCTCGCCGCCTGCACACGAGTGTCCGCAACCACGAGCGTTGGCAGGCGTATGGGCCCGGTTGGAAACGTCACCGTCGGCGCCACATCCAGGCGTACCGCCGTCGTCCGCGGCCTCCGAACCGAATCGGCTAATTCGTCCTGTACATACGCGTGCATTGGCGTTGGTCGCCAATGCTCATCGGTAATTCAAATTGAAAGGAGACTGTGCAATGAACACGAGCAATCCACCGCCACCGATAACCGCCGGCCCATCACCACCGGAGGACCCCTTCGAGAAGTTCCTGAACGCATCCAGGTTGCTGGTCATCGAGCCAGTCGCTGACCTCCTCCGCACCTTTGCGACATGGCGCCGTCGCTCACGTCGCCGGCGCGAATCCACCAAGCCAAATCGCACATCACAATGGTCAAAGCGCGGAACAACTCGTCAGCGCCCTTGAATGCCAACGACAGGTTCCTGGCACTCGCTGGGTATCTGCTTGCGGCAGTGATCGTCTGTCGCGTTACACTCTTCGGTGCCGCGCTCATGGTCGCATTCCTGATTCTGCTTCTCTACGTCGCAGACGACCAACATAGCAAACGGTAGCATCCCACCTTCGCCAATACCTCGTTCGATCCACTCTTGAAATTCCACCGGCTCTGCTGCGCGCCCAACGTGCGCGCTGTTTACCCAAGGAGAACCACCATGATTCTATCCGCATCGGAAGTCTTTCCCCGTGAATTTCGGCTGCTCTATTGTTCCGATCCCAGGCTCTTCGAGGAGGTCGCGGTGCATCACCGTCCTTGTCGCGGCGCGTCAAGACGCGCCGATTCGCGGACCGCCGCTGATTCGCGTCGTATGCAACGGCGCAAAGCAACCTGCGAATCTGCGTCGCACAGCTAGATCGACCGAATCACCCGGTCTCGAAAGTCACTTGAATTGAAACGACCACACCTGTTGCAAGGAGCTTCCCAATGAAGATTCTGTTTATCAACAACGATGGCGGCGGTTTCGCGGACCACATCGAAGTTTCCGAGGGCACGACCGTTCAAGCGCTGTTTGCGCAGAGGATCGCGCACGGTAAGCCCGAGGACTACCTGATCCGCGTGAACCGCCAACCCGTGGCCCGCGATCAGAAGCTGCAGGATGGTGATCGTCTCACCATCACACCCACGAAGATCGAGGGCGCATTCGCCGCCTAACCCACGCCGTACATGCAATGTGCCGTTTTGAAAGGCCGACCGGCGGTGCGCTACGCGCCGCCGGTCGGCGTTTTCGTTGTGGAGGATCCTGACATGAACAAGGACAGACCACTGCTTCCGCTCCTGCGCATGGCGACGCGCGTGCATCGCGGCTTGGAGCGCAACCGTCCGGTCGAGGGCCATTCGCAGGCGCTCGATCGCGTCGCGGCTTGTGCCCAAGCCATCAACGCGGTGGCGC
The DNA here is from genome assembly GCA_020639095.1 of Phycisphaerales bacterium. Classification (GTDB taxonomy): domain Bacteria; phylum Planctomycetota; class Phycisphaerae; order UBA1845; family UBA1845; genus JACKHG01. Next base: position 12,265 of record JACKHH010000030.1, read on the forward strand.
GGCGATTGCGGTTGTGCAACAGTCATCAGTGGTATGCCGCCGAAATCACTGAGCGCCAAGGGCTGGAGGTACGGATTCGTGATTTGGAGCATGCACTTAATTCGCTGAAGGAGGAGCTGACTCGGCCCGCAAAGCGAACGCCGGTATTGCGCGATGTTTTCGAAGACCTGCGTGAGCTCGAAGCGGAATTCGGTGAGGTGCGGCTGGACTCAACCCATCGATTTGTTGCCGTGACCACAGAGTCCATCGTACTGCAAGAGATCGAGCTGGGCCGCTTCGAATTGCAAATCGACGTGTCGATGCGACCGGGTGCGTTCCCGTCGGAGGCCCTGCGCGCCGTCGCCCTCGATCCCAATCCCTGTGCCGCTGACGACGCAATCACGCACCCGCACGTCAGCAGTGAACGCGTCTGTTTGGGAGACGCAGCCGTGCCATTTGGCGCAGCCCTCGGCGCCGGACGCCTTGCTGATGCCATGCTGATCGCGCGCGCTGTGCTCGAAACCTACAACGATGGATCGCCGTATTGTTTGCTCGATTCTTGGTACGGTCGTGCCTGCAGCGATTGCGGGCGTATCGAGAACGTCGATGACACGTGTTGGTGCGAACGATGTGAGCAGGAATTCTGCGGCGAGTGCTTTGGCTCGTGCGCGGGCTGCGGCGATTCGTCATGCTGCGGCTGTTTGAATACGTGCCCGTTGTGCGACGAGAGCATGTGCAGTGGGTGTTTGGAATCCTGTACCCACTGCAATGAACCGGCCTGCACGTCATGCCTTGAAGACGGGCTCTGTCCGACGTGCGTCGAAGCTGAACTTGATGAGGAGAATGAAGACGATGAAGCCATCGAAACGCCATCCGAAGACCAACAGCCAATCCGAATTGAGTACGAAGAAGAGTCCGTACCCGAAGCTGTCACGGCGCTTGCCGGATGAGCCGGTGCTGCGCTTCAGTCCTCTCGCTTGGGCCAAGCTGGAGTACTTTTGCCATCGCGGCGACACCGAGATCGGCGGATTCGGTGTCAGCAAACCCAACGACCTGCTTGCGATCGAGGACTTCGCGACGCTGAAGCAACGTACCACCGCGGTCAGCGTGGTCTTCGATGACGCGGCCGTGGGTGACTACTTCGAAGCCCAGGTGGATGCCGGCCGCACACCCGAGCAGTTCGCGCGGATATGGCTCCACACCCATCCGGGCAACTGTCCGCAACCGAGCATGACCGACGAACTCACGTTCGATCGTGTATTTGGTAACGCCAGTTGGGCTGTGATGTTCATTTTGGCGCGCGGCGGTGAGCGCTATTGCCGCCTGCGTTTCAACACGGGTCCCGGAGGGGCCATGGTCGTCCCCGTCGAGATTGACTACGCCATGCCATTCGCCGGCAGCGATCACGACGGCTGGCGCGCGGAATTCAACCGCAACGTCCATGAGGAACCCGTGATTGTGCGTGGGTTCGCAAACGGTTCACGGCGTGTCGAAGATCCGCTTGACGCGTTCGGTGAGTACAACGATGCGTTGGAGCCACTGCTTGATGCCGACCTGTTTGACTTCGATTTCGATGAATGTGAGGTGCTCTGATGGTGGATCTCTCCAATCGTGATATGCGCCAACGCGACATCATTCCACCGGAACGATTGGCTGAGGTTCGCGCTTCGGTGATCGGCGTCGGCTCAGTCGGCCGGCAGGTTGCACTGCAGTTGGCTGCTGTTGGTGTGCCCACAATGACGCTAATCGACCCAGACGTCGTTGCAGTGGAGAACCTCGCGCCGCAGGGCTTCTTCGCCGACGACGTCGGTCGCCCCAAAGTACACGCCGTGGCTGATCTGTGTCATCGCTCGAATCCGCAACTCGAACTGTACACGGAAGCGCGGCGTTTTCGGCGTAGCGACACGGTTGGGAATTGCGTGTTTTGCTGCGTCGACAGCATCGCGACGCGTCGACTGATCTGGCAGGCGGTCGGTGACCGTGTTGCGTTCTTTGCGGACGGCAGGATGACCGCCGAGGTGTTACGCGTCATTGTGGCAAGCGATCCTGACTCACGTCGTCATTACGTAAGCACACTTTTCGATGCGACAGAAGCGCATCAAGGCGCCTGCACATCAAAGAGCACGATCTTCTGCAGCAACATTTGCGCCGGGTTGATGGTCGGCGCATTCGCAAAACATCTCCGCGGTATTCCGAATGATCCCGACCTTCACATCAATCTATTGGCCAACGAATGGTCGCTCGGTGCGGTGTGACCTGCGTCACGGCCGAGCACGCCGCGTAGCGCCCTTCATCGCGTCCACCAACGAGATGCCCAGTGCATCCGCGATTCGCTGCAACGAAAGCACCGTCAGGTTGTACTCGCCACGCTCAACCGCGCCGACGTAGGTTCGGTGCAGCCCGCACTCGAATGCAAGATCCTCCTGCGACCAACCGTGTTCCTCACGGACATTCCGCAGGTAACTGCCCAACCGTCGCAGAACGGGGTCCTTCGCCGCCATGACGGCATCCTGCCCGGTTGTAGACTATTCATCGACAGAGTATAACTAGCATTTGGGCTGGTATGGGAAGCCATTGACAGGAGGTTGCATATGTCGCCGGCGAGGTCGCGCAGGCGCCTGTGGGGAGTTGCCGGCGCGGGCGTGCTGGTGGTGATCGCCGTCGCGTGCCTGGGATCCGACCACGCTACGGCGCTGTACTGGAACAAGGTCCACGCCTTGGCGTGCGACGCCGACGCGGTCAAACTACTGGACACGCCCGCGGAGGCCATCGCCTCCCTGGAAGACATCGAACACCAACTCGATGGCCTGTCGACCGCCGACGTCGATCCCCGCGCGCTCGACGCCGCCAACGGGTTTCGGGTGGCGGTGGTCGCTGCGCGAGAGTGCATTGCAACCGGACAACGGATCAAGGACCACCCGGTACGCACGTCGGTGGGTACTGCGGTCGGCGTGGTGACCGGCGGCGGCCCCCTTAAACAGCTTCGCGACGAGCTAGCCCACGTACGATCGGTGACCGTACAGGCGCACGCGACGGCTGTACGTGCCCACAGCGCGCTCGCGTGGCGTTATCCCATCAGCCGTTTCAAGTCACCCATTCCACCTGACACACACCTGATCGATGCGCTGATCCATGAACTCGATCAGGTGATCGGCGATCAACTCGACGCCTCCGAGCGCGCCTTCAATCTCGGTCGCGTCATCGGCGCTTTGCTTGCGCTGTTGTGAAGCAAGCGGGCTTGGGCGTTGCCGATCGATCTCATTTCAGGAGACATCTCATGCGTAACACGCTTCTTGACCTCTTTAATTCGCGACGAGCCGACCTAAAGCATGACCTGGACAAGACGCCATCGCTTGATGCGGCGACCGCACTCCTTTGTGGTGCGCTGGACGATTTACAGCGTGCACGACTTGCTGATCTTACGGCGCCACAGGCGCGCCGGTTGGCCGAATTGCTCGGCGTCCTGCGCGCCGCGGTGGGCGTCCTTGGTGCCGCACGCCGTACCACTGCCTGGACGCCGGCATCACTGACAGCGCCGGCATCTCCCCGGCCCACGACAAACATTTTGAAGGTGCGTGCATTCCTCTTCGGTCCCTGGCCGCGCGCACTCCAGATGTTGATCTGTTTCGGGCTGTTCACGGTACTGTACACAATGCGGCATCAACTTGCCGGTGCGTGGGCCGCGCTCGCCCTGGTACCGACATTGATCATGCTGGAGTACCGCTGGCTCCTGCCAAGTTGGCAGGAGCATCAGGGCACCAACGCGTTGCGCATCGACGTACAGGTCGACAGTGATTGTGTTCTGGACACCGTCGCGAGCGCGCTGGACGTCGTCGATCGTGCTGTCGGCGACGCCGGGCACGGGGATCGCCTGAACACAGCAGACTGCACAACGATCGGAGGATTCCAGACGACCACGGAACTACTGAGCGTCGTGCAGGATCTGCTGGGCGAGATGCTGCAGGGGGACGCGGAACGCGTGCTCCAACGAAGCAGGGAACTCCCCAGGGCGTTGGCGCAGTGCGGTGTGCAGACACGCGTCTTCGAAGCGCAGGATGCAGACGCATCGCGCGAGGACGCGCCGCTCGATTGCTTCGATCTGGAACCGAGTCTTGATGCAACTGCTACTGATACGATCGTGTTGAAGCCGGCGCTGCTCCTCGACGGCAAAGTGCTGCTACGTGGTCGCGTGGTTGTGCCACGCGACCACGCCGTGTAAGCCACCTTGCCATGCCAAGGTCCTTCCACTTGACCATCCGCAAAGGAATATCCCAATGATCACACCTGAACCCATCGAAATCGTCGGCTTCGATCTTGGTCACGGCGAGACAGCCCTGGCCCGGACGTACGCTGACGGTGACGCCGACCCGGAAATGCTTGAGCTCTTCGGCAAAAAGAGCCAGATCACCGCCGTGGGGCGTCATCCCACCAAAGGTATCGTGATCGGCGATCGCGCGCTGATTCAGTCCGACATGTCCAGCTTTGACATCTGCTTCAAGCGCCGCCCGTCGCAATCACCGGAGTATCAACGTCACATCCGGGACTTCGTTGTTACGTGTCACGTTCACCTGGTTGATACCCACCAACTGCGCGACGGAGACGGCCTGCGCTATTACGTCGGTTGTCCGTCGGGTTGGAACAACGACTTGCTGGAACAGTACGCAACGCTGCTCGCCGGCGCCCGACTCCCGCATGTCGCGGTGGTCAGGGAATCGCGCGCCGCGTTGCTGCACGCAAAAGAAGGTGGCAAGCTCACGCTCGGTGAACTTCAACGCGGTGTGCTGATCATCGACCTCGGTTCGTCGACCACCGACTTCACGCTGGTGCAAGGCGTCAGCGAGGTGCCGCTGGACTTCGGCGATGATCTGGGCGCCGCATTGATCGATCATGCGATCCTGCAGCGCACCTTGTTGGCACACGAACACCGCGAACAACTCGCCACAATCTTCACCGAGCATCCCATGCACCGCGCCCGCTGCGAGATGCAGAGTCGCAAAGCCAAAGAGGTCTACTTCGCGAACGAAGACCTCTACGGCGAACCGGACAGCCAGGTACAGGCGGGTTTTGAACGCATCCAGAAACTGTGCGTTTTCGAACCCATGCTCAACGGAGTCGTCATGAAGGAGATCCTGAACACGCCGCTGGATGCCCTCGGCGGCAACAGTTGGATGCAACGTTTCGGTGACCTTGTGCGTGCCGCGCGCGACCAACTCGCGGAACGGGGTGTTATCCCCGCAGTCATCCTGCTCACCGGCGGCGCGTCCCGCATGGGCTTCGTGCAGCCGGTGTGCACAGCTGTATTCCCGGATTCCGATGTACGTCGTGATAGCGAACCGGAATACTGTATCGCGCGTGGATTGGCCCGCTGGGGACGCGTTGATCTGCGCACAGTCGCCTTCCAGGAGCAAATCGACGCGCTCTTAGATAGCGAGGTCGACGAACTGGTCACCGCAGCGATTCCGCGTCTGAAGTCGGCGCTGGCGCACACGTTGGTCGACGCATTGCTCAACCACGTTATCCGGACAGCTTTGGTTGTTTGGCGTGACGGGAAAATCGCCACACTGGCAGAGTTGGAGCCCGACATGCGCCAGCGCGCTGAACGGTGGATTGCTGGCGAATCCGCGCGTGAGGCGATTGCAGAGTGCTGTCGCGCATGGTTTACTCCCTTGCAGCAACAACTTAACACACGAACGGATGCGATCTGCCAGCAGAACCGCATCCCGGCCGGCGCATTGGCACTTACGGCCCGCTTCGACGCCCACGGCGCGGTGGACGTTTCGAAAATGCGGCTCAGCGGCGGGGATCCCACCAAGGGAATCACCAATATCGCAGCCGGCATCGCGGCGCTGGTCGTCGCGTCGCTGCTCGGCGGCAGCGGCTGGGCGTTGCTCGCGGCGGGTCCCGTTGGCTGGTGCATCGGGCTCGTCATCGGCGGTATCGCGGCCTACCTCGGCAAATCGCCCACCGAGAAGTACCTCTTGGATGTCGATATCCCCATCGTTGCGCGCAAGCTCATCGCGCGCGAGAGCAGCATCGATGCGAACACGCAAAGAGTGCATCGGGCACTGAAAACCGAGATCGTCGCTCAGATCGAGAGGCTTACCGACCCCTTCGACCGACTGGTCGTCGACTTGAAGGACCAGATCCGCAGCCGCCTGCAGGCCAAGGCGGATGAGGCGCGCCTGTTGATCCGGTGAGCAGCACGCTGCGCATTGCATTCCATCGAATTGACCAATCGCTGTCATGCTGGACGGTAGGCACCCGCGCGATTGGTGCAGCAGTGTTTCATCGCGCTACCGAGCCAGTGCCCGCGTCCACTCGTTGATTTAATTGACTACTCGGAATCGTCGTTTAGGAGACCAAACATGACCCCAGAAATACGCGCGTGCCTCTGCGCACTCTACACCAAGTTTGATCGACCCGTTGATGCACTAGTCGTGGACCATCAGCAACGCGATCGGTTTGCCGCAGAAGTGCGCGAGCGCACCGGGATAGGAGATTTTTCAACGGATGCGATCATGCGCGAGCTGTTGCGTCTACGCAAAGCTGGCGGATTACCGCGACTACGCCACCGGCGCGCGATGCGTTAATCCGGCGACAACCTTCGTGATGTGGCCACGTCGCTCGACCAACGATTCCGCGACGGCGTAGGCCGTCGCGGTGCACTGGTTGCGGCGGCGGGTCGTTTCTTTAGCCGTCATCGATCGCTCTTCGAACGGGACACCTCTCCATAGCGTTCGTGCCAAGTGGCGTAACCATCGTGCCAGGACCCGTTTCCAACGATCGCCACCGCAATCACGAATTAGCAAGCGAGCCAACGTTACGCAGAATCGCCCTTCTTGGGGCCAGGAACGCGGTTTTTCAGCCTCGTTCGCTGGCTTGATTGTGCAATGTGTGAATCCCAATGCGCAGACGGCGCGGTGAGCGTCGAGAGTAAAATTTGGGTGTTCGAGAGTTCACTCGTCATGCTGGAGGCGGTTTCAAGTTGTTTAGGAGGTGTTCACCATGACGCTACAAGAACTGGAACGCACGCTCGGTTCCGCCGCATTCGATGATCTGGTGCTCGGAACGAAGTGTGAGGCGACGTGCGATGCCGATCGTTTGGCCGATTCGCTGGATCAACGCACGCCTTCGGCTGGAGCGGAATCGGATTCACCGCAGGGAACCGCGAGCGAGGTGGTCAACGCACTGGCACTGCTGGCAATGCTGCCACGCATTCAGCGTTGGCACGATGAAGGTACCTCACGGTATTTTGCGGAACGCCCACCCACGCCGGACGAAGTGACCGTCGTACTCAAACGTATACGAGAGCGCGGGCTTTCGAAAGCTGACGCGGACGCGTGCCGAATGCTCGCCGTAAGGACGCTCACCTGCTGGATGCTGAATTGCAGTTGGTCCGCGCGACGCACAATGGGTGTTGAAGTCGTGCTCCGACAGCCAACGGGACTGTTCGCGCACGTGGATGCCCTCGCGGACTTCATCATGACACATCGCGAATTGATCGGTGATCAGAAAGGCGAATTTCATGGCGATACGTAATAAGAACCGAGCGCTGGCGTATCTGCGTCGGAGCACCGACGATCAACCCAACTCCATGCAAACACAGGTCACGTGGTGCAGTCACGCCGCCAGGGAAGAAGGTGTACAGTTTCAAGGCAATCTTGATGAGCTCAACGCGGCGGCGAACATGGGAGCGCATCAAACCCACAGTCTTCGCTTCGACGACGTATCTGGCTCGGTGCTGAACCGGCCAGGCTTTAAGTCCTTTGTCAACGACGCGATCAACGATCCTTCGGTGTCGCATGTGTTCATTTTCAAACGTGACAGGTTTGCGCGACCCGACAATCCTCTCGAAGCCATGGCCATCGAACAACGACTTTCGGCGGCGGGAATTACCATCGTCTACAGTGACCGCAGATTGGAGCCCTCCACAACCGGCGAAGTCGACCTTAGTGCGTTGCTCCTGTCGATGATCGATTTTCACGAAAGCGGAAAGTTCCTGAAGAACCATGCGGAGCGCGTGCTGTTGACCCAACGTCAGTTGGCTGAACGCGGGTTCTGGACCGGCGGACGTCCGCCATATGGATTCGCGCGGGCGCTCCTGCTTCCAAACGGCGAGCTGGAGCTGCTTCAGGAGAGCCGACGAGTTCGTCAATCTGGCTGTCACGTGATCATTGTTCCTCAAGATTGGGAGAAAATCGCCGTTTGGTTGCGAATTCTCGATTGGGCAGACAGCGATTGGGGGCCGAAGCGCATCGCAACGCAACTGAACGCCGAAGGCATCCCCTCGCCCGACGCCGGTCGCACGCGTCGAGATAATGGTATTGCCCATCGGGTCAGTGGCAAATGGCACACGAACACCGTCAGCCACCTGATTCAAAACCGCGCGATTCTCGCAATACTGGACTATGGCAGGCGATCCGAGGGACGGCATCGGCGCCTCAGCAGCGACGGGATCCGACCAATTGACGATGAGGATCGACGCGATGATGGGACTACAAAGGTGATTCGCAACGATTCCACCAAGATCATTTCGGCGAACTTGCCTCACGATCCACTCTTCGATATTGAGAAGTGGAACCGTATTCAGAAATCCCAAGCGGAACGAAGTCGCAGCCAGCGAGGCGTACCCAGAGCTAAGGACCTCGCGCGGTACCCCCTGAGCGGTCGCGCAATCGATTTGACCGACGCGTGCGGGCATCCCATGTACGGTCGCCCCCACGGCAAGCGCCGAATTCTCGTCTGCGGGCGGTACATGAAGTCGAACGGCGCTGAATGTCACAACAATTCCGTCGACTCTGAAGCCGCGCTTGCGTTCGTGTTGGGCACACTCCGGCAAATCATCGCGATGCACGGTGGGCGCGGTCAGATCGAGGAGGCACTTCGCGTGCGGGCAGTAGAAACGTCGACCTCACCAACAGCCACAGCACGCGCAAATGCCGTTGTCCGCCTCGAACAATCACTCAACGAATGCGATGCACAGATCGCCACAGCATCTCACAGATTGGCTCAGGTTGCTGATGATCTCGTGTCCGATGTTTCGGCGGTGCTACGTGAATTGAAGGCTAAAAGGCTCGGGATTCAGCGACAGCTGGATAACGAGCGTCGCCATTTGCCTGTTGCTCCGCGAGATACGGACGACGAAGTCGCCGCGGCGATGCAGTTGCTTGAACAGCTTGAGTTGGTGATGGACGACCAGCCGGCGCGACGCAGGCTTACGGCATTGCTGCGTAAGTTGAATTTGTGGCTTGGCCTTGAATTCGAGGGGGGCATCAAAGGCGAGAAGCGCCGCGTGCGGAAACTCAATCGGGGCGTCCTCGCCTTTGACGAAAATAACCTGCCGATACCACCGTACGGTAAGGATCGCATCGCCGATGACCACGGCTGTGCTGGGCCCGGATGCCGTTGCAATGAACCGAATTCAGCGGCCGCAGAGCAGAAATCAACTGACAAAGGAGATACAATATTAGAGGATGCCGCTCAAAACGGTTTGAGTGGAGAATCGAAATGCCGCCAAGAGGGCATTTCGTTCACAAAGGTGAATCGGGGCGACTGGATTCGAACCAGCGACCTCTTGACCCCCAGTCAAGCGCGCTAACCAGACTGCGCCACGCCCCGGCGTTGCGATTCCAAAAGAGCGGCGCAACATACTCCCTTGTTACCGCGTGTGTCAAGCTGCATGGGGGTTCATGGAGCCCTCTTCCCCAACTGCAGGACGGGCGAATCCGCCCGCCACGACTTTCGGGCCAGTCGGGAGCCGTTGCTGGCCTCCCAAAGCATCGAATTCCACGCCGGCATCCCTGCCCTTCCGCAAGGTGAATTGTTCCGCCAGCCAATCGGCCCGTCGGCGGACGGAACGCATTGGACTTGTCAAGCGTCATCCGCCGACCTCGGAATCAGCTCACGACCTTGCGCGATCGGCGAGGGGTGCCGCAGCATTGGTGATTGATCGGCGGCACGTACCTCCGCACCGCCGCGTCGGGTATCCTCAATGCCGGCGTCAGGTAGCCGACGCACTATTTCCCGATTGCGTTGCCTGCAGCTGTCCCGCAAGAGCTAGAATCCGCGCGTCCAATCTTCCAACGTGGCAAACTTTTACGGCAGGCGAGGCGCCCACCACCAATTGCATTGGTGCATTTCTTTGGCAAGTACGTAGGGATCGGCGGTATTGGGAAATCATCAATTCGACGCAGCGGGAGTCAATTCGAAAATACAGCCGAGCAGGCACAGCCGAAACGCGCAAACGAAAACGGATGATCGCGCGGCTGCACGACCACCCGTTCAGTTGGCACAAAAATAGTGGCTGGCAGGTGACGGTCTCGTTCGTCGCCCTACAGAGTATTCGGTATCAACCGCTCAGCGCTTGGTGCGTTGTCCGCTCCGAGCGCATCCTCTCATGGAATTCACCTGTCGTTCAGAGTATTACATTCGCCGCGTATCGCGGTATGAGCTTCACGATCCCACTTCGTCGTTGGCCATTTCCTCGACCTTGTGGTCTTCCGTGGGCGAATGCCGGCTGATGACGATTAACGTATCAGCATCTTCCTCTCGTCGACTTCAGCGTTCCTCCAGAGTCTTTCTCGGCTGATCCTAGCCATGCCCGCCGCTCGAAGCGACTGTCTTAGGCCGGCTCCTCTCTTGGGCTTTGCTTCCCTACAGCACATTCCGGCGAAGCGGGTCCACTGGCCGCGAGTCGTGCCAAGACTCACTAAGTTCCGCCCTCAGGGTTTGGTCACCCTCTCGACGGTTTCCGCCCCACTACGCCTGGCCGGGCTTGTTTCGTCCCGACAGCGCTCCTGGGATTCTCCCCTTCGGAGCTTTCCCCACTCACAAGGTGGCAATCGCGTTTCCGCGACAACCGAACCCGCATGCCGTTCACCCGACGCGATCTTCCAGCGGACAAGCCGCCAAACCGGTGCGCCGCGCTGCAGCTTCCAGGCTTTGACCCTTGCGAGCGTCCCTGGCTGCCAGCGGGGGTTTAGCCCGTGGCTCGCTGGATGCTCCCTTGGGGTTTTCCCCTTCCAAGGTTCTCCCGCCAGCCGCCTTGTTCGAGCTTCCGCCCGAAACTCCCCTCACGTGCTTGGTTGCATTGCCCGAGAGCAACGCCTCGCCCGCACCGCAGGGTGTCAATCAGCGACCGACTCACCCGACATGCTGCCTCAATAGCGAGCCAAAGAGACAGTTTAGCCGGACAACCTTCTTAGGGTTCTCGTGCCAGCTTGTTCCCGCACGTTGGAAACGCCGACGCCCCTGGCTATGCGTTCACCTCTCAGGCGATCAGGCGTTACCGCCCGATCCGGCCCTGATCTTCGGGGCTGTCTTGCAAACGTTTCGACCGGAGCCCTGCGGGACCAACCTCAGGCACACGAGCCGTTTCGGTGACTTGCCAGCCACCGGGAAGAAATCTACATCATGTTTTGCATCGTGCAACTGCCAATGTCCGACTTTGCGCAACTCACAGGCGTCCGATATGCCACTTACGAAAGCATACCGCGCGCAACCTTCGCAAAGACAACTCACAGCAACCGTCGACCGCGCGCAAAGAAATTTCGCAGAAATTTAAGAATTGAGTTTTTCAACATTCTCCCCGGACCACCTGGTAACGTCGTTTCCAGAACGCGTTTGCCCGCGGTAGCGATCGAGCAGGCGCGCAACCTCCTTTCCCGGCTGCCATTACACTGCGATCCGGGGTGTTCACGGTAGCGCGCAACCGTATTCCGCATTGACGCCAGGCCATCAAGCGCGTCTAATTCGCGGCGTTGCAACCCGGTCTGTGGATTGCCAGGTTCCGCAGCCGGCCCAGACCAACTGCGTGACGTCTTCCAATTGCAGATTAGGTAACCTTGACCCGGGGGATCGCTCATGAAGTTTATCGTTCAAGGACTGCTGGCGATGGTCATCATGTTCACACTGGCGCTCATCGTCGCGAACACGACGACAGCGGAGACGACGGACACGTCGGCACAGCGCATCATCGTCGATGGATTCGGGTGGAATTGACCGATGGCTGGCACGTCACAAGATCATGTTCACTCGACGCTTACGCCGCCGCTCGCCGACCGCGTGCGCAACATTCGCCAGACAGCGCTGCGCCGCCTGAGCGCGCGCTGCCAGGAGATCGGTGGGATCAACCTCTCGCAGGGCGTGTGCGACCTGCCCGCCCCGCCCGAGGTCAAACGAGCTGCCCAGCAGGCAATCGACGACGATTACGCGATCTACACGCATCTGGCTGGCATCGCCCCGCTTCGTGAAGCCATCGCAGCCAAGATGCAGGCGTTCAACGGCATCACCTGTGACCCGCAGCGTGAGATCGCCGTGACGGTAGGGTCCGCCGGTGCGTTCGCGTGCATCGCCCTGGCGCTGCTCAACCCCGGCGACGAGATCATCACGTTCTCGCCCTACTACACGTACTACATCGACGCGCTCAAGCTGCTCGACGTGCGCGTGCGTTTCGTGAACACGCACCCGCCGGATTGGCACTACGCGAGCGACGAGCTGGCAGCCGCCTTCACCGATCGCACCCGCATGGTGCTGATTAATACGCCGGTGAATCCGACGGGCAAGGTCTTTACCCGCGCGGAACTGACCGAGATTGCCGGGCTCGCGCGCGATCGCGGCTGCTGGATCCTCACCGACGAGATCTACGAGTACATCACGTTCGATGTGCCGCACGTCAGCATCGGGAGTCTGCCGGAAGCCGCAGGTCGGACGATCACGCTGAGCGGGCCTTCAAAGACGTATGCGGTCACGGGTTGGCGCGTGGGCTACGCGGTCGGACCAGCCGAGGTGATCGAGAAGGCTTTGGTCGCGAGCGATTTGCTCACCATCTGCGCGCCGGCACCGCTACAGCACGGGGTGCTCGCGGGCATGAAGCTGCCGGATTCGTACTACGACGGAATTCGCACCGACTATCAAGCCAAACGTGACCTGCTTGCCGACACGTTGACCGGTATTGGCTTCGAGGTGTATCAGCCCAAGGGTTCGTTCTATCTGATGGCGGACTTTGGTGCGGGCCGGTTCCCGAATGCGATGGCAGCGGCTGAGTCGATCCTGGAGCAGGTTGGCGTCGCCACGGTGCCGGGTGCCCCCTTCTACGCGAACCCTGCCGAGGGCGAGTCGCAGCTTCGCTTCTGCTTCGCCAAGTCGATGGCCGACCTGGAGGAGGCGTGCAAGCGGCTCAAGAAGCTGCCGAAGTAACCCGCTCGGCTGCGAACCGCCGATTTGATACCCAGCCGTGACACGATTAGGCACACACCAGCCGCGATTTGACGGCTCTGGATATCGATGGGCTGTAAACTGTCGTCGTTCGCGGGCGGTTTTGTGGACAACTCGGGCGGATTTCTGAATAATCCAGTGCTCACCCATCTGTTACCGGCGACGGTTTGGGAGGCTCGCCGGGGCGCAGTGCATAGCCCGTTTACTCTTAAGGATGGTTCTTTGATGACGCGTGTATCTGCATTCTTCTTTTCGCTGGCGGTGATGGTTGCCGCGGTTCCTGCATCGGCTGTTGAAATCGGCGACACCGCACCCGCGGTCACGATCACGGACTGGGTCAAAGGCAAGCCGATGGACGTGCTCAAGGACGGGCTGGGCAAGGTCGTCGTGCTCGAGTTCTGGGCGACGTGGTGCCCACCCTGCATTCAACTCATTCCGGACTCCACGGAGTTCTATCAGAAGAACAAAGACAAGGGGTTCATCTTCGTCGGCATCACCGATTCAGGCCGGGGGCAGACGTTGGAGGCGGTTCGCGATTTCGTTTCGCGACAGGGGCCGAAGATGGACTACCCCGTCGCGTTCGACAAAACCCAACGCTGCACCATGACGTATCAGGCGTACGGCCTGCCGCATGCCGTGGTGATCGGCAAGGATGGCAAGATCGTATGGATGGGCCACCCCGGCATGCCGGAGATGCACAAGATCATCGAGGACTTGCTGGCGGATCGCTACGACGCGGAGGCGGCAGCCAAGCGTGCGAAGATCAACGCGCAGCTTGAGCGCATGACCAACGATTTCTACATCGCAATGCAGCAGGGGCAGACGGAAGCTGCGTTGACGATCGCCGGAAAAATGCTCGACGTCGACCCGGGCAACTTCGACGCGATGCAGTATTGCGTGGTGCTGTTCGTCGACGAGTTGAAGTCGATCGACCGGCTTCGGGCGTGGACGGAAGACTTCATCGAGAAGAACAAGGACAGCGCCGAGTCGCTCGCGAAGGTCGCGCACCTGATGATGGCCATTCCCGACATCACCCTGCGGCAGCCCGATCTTGCGATCAAAGCCGCGCGTATGGCCTACGATAAGGGTTCCGACAATCGGGAAATCGCCCAAGCCGTCGCGCTGACGTACTTCGATGTCGGTGATCTCAAAACGGCAATACGCTACCAGCAGCACGCGGTAGACGTGGCGGAAGGCCAAGCGGCAGAAGACGCAAAAGCCGTCCTCAAATTCCTCAACACCTGCCAAAGTCTCCAGGAAACAGCCCCCGCGGCACACGGCAACTAGCAACGCCGGTACGCCAGATGTCATGTCGAACGTATGCTGAAGGGATTATTTTGCGCATGCGCGCATAGCGAATCCTGGAATCACGCCGCCAAGTATTGATCGGCGGCGTCAGGTCGCACAGAGAGTACGACAGCAGACCTGTCAATCGCGATATTCGGTTCCCCTTCGGCTGCCCGCACAGGTAACACAACCCGGCAGCAGTCGACGGCATGACCTATGACTCAAGGCCAGCCTACTTTGGACCATCAATCAGTCCATGAACAGAATCTCATCGCGCGCGTAGCCGAGCACTTGATAGTTGGGCACCGTATTCACGACGGGCTCAAGCGCGGGCATCCATGACCCGCCGTTGATGCTCAGGTCGTCAGCGGTGAGGTCGGTGCCGGAGAGCGCTTCGTCATCGTCCGCCGCGTAGTACGACCCCTCACCGGCTGGATCCATGTAGTTCACCACGATCGTGCTGACGCTCTCACGCACGTAGGTCGTGTCTCCGGCGATATCGACGTCCGCCGTGCCCGCGACGACGTCCGCGTCCTCGGTCGCCAGTCCCAGGTCCACCAGCTTGTGGAAGTTGTAGTATCGCCAACGATAGACTGGGAATTCAAACGTACCGAACCCCGCGACCTCGCGTGAAACGGTTTGTGTCACCGGGACCTTGTGATCCATCAAGCCACCGGACGCGTGACAGCTTCCGCACTGCATACCGGCTCCAACCGCTTCCTCCTTGGGACGCACACCATGCCCGCCAAGCGTGATGCCGTTCGAGAAAGCCGGGTAGTTCGCGACCATCTGCATGAACGCAGGCTGATCCTCGGCAGGCAATTGTGCCGCCTGCATCGTGAGGAACATCTTGATCAACGTGCCGTCGGGCACCTTCATGCTGACAATGTCACTTGCGCTCTCGAATTGCGGATACCACTCGTAGTCCGCGGGCAGCCCCATCGCGGCATTGAACCCCTGGAATGCGCGCAGGCCATTGTTAGCGGAGGCGAGCATATCAAAATAGAACGGCTGGCCCGCATCGATGAAGCCGTCAGCATTAGCATCCCACGGTGAATTGCTCGCAACGGTGTAGCGAACGTAGCCGTAGGTTGATTTATCGAACAGGATCATGTTGGGGAAAATCTGCATGAGCGCCATTGCCTGGCGATCCGGGTTCTCCGACATGAAGTCATTCAACGTTACTTGTCGCGTCTCTTCCGGCGTCAGGTCGAGGAAGTCGAGGGCCGCAAAGATGTCGGCGTTGCTACCACCAGCCATGAAGCGGTACATGGTGTTGGCGTTATACTGATATGCGCCGTCCATGGCGTCGTTGTTCGCCATCATTCCGTTGAAGAAGCGCGCGTCGAAGACCATGCCGTTGGCCATCGGCTTGAACGGAGTGATC
This sequence comes from Phycisphaerales bacterium, assembly GCA_020639095.1. GTDB lineage: Bacteria > Planctomycetota > Phycisphaerae > UBA1845 > UBA1845 > JACKHG01. The sequence goes on from JACKHH010000030.1 coordinate 28,133, forward strand.
TTCGCGTTGGGACTTCCGCGAAGTGATAGCGGCTGGGCTAGGAAAGAAACCTGTCCGTTAAACCACGTCAAAGTGGGCTCAGCACGATAGGCTTCCCAGTCGGAGTTCACGTCCTCATCGGTACCACCGTCAAGAAAGTGGTCGGAGCTGATGACCAGCGTATCCAGTCCGTCAGCGTTGCGGCCGAAGGTCAGGTTTGTGCCGTGGCCCCACAGCGCGTAGGTGATGCCCGAGGTCGCCGGGATATGGCAAGTTTCACAGGCCATGGCCGCCAGGTGCTTTTCGGTGTGGTAGACCGGATTGAGCTGCGCGGTCTCGTGGCAAGATAAGCAGGTCAACTCGTTCTCTTCCGATCCGACTGCATAGTCCACCGCCATCAAATCACCGCCCACCAGGTCGCCGCGCTTGAACTTGTGATGCGCGGACGTGTGGCACGCGACGCAGTGACGATCCGTTCCACCGCCCAACGTTTCAACGGCAGCCGACGACGCATGCACGTCGTGCCCTGGACGGAAAAGCGTGCCGCGTTTGTAGCCGGTGCGCGCGTGCTCGTGGCAACGCAAGCAGGCGTGGTCGTTGGTTTCGCCAATGGACGACATGGATGCGAGGCTGCGATCCTGCGCGATGGTCGGCCAGGGAGTCTCCGGCGTGCCGTCACCGTCGCGATCCATCATCAACGGCATGTCGGCAATTCCGTCGCCATCGGTATCAATGAGCGCATCGGGCTCGCCGTCGCCATCGAAGTCGGTGTCGTCGCGGGCAACGCGGGCGTAGCCCTCCGGCGTGGGCGAGTGACCGTCGGCTGGTGCGAAGCCCGCGACTTGGGCATTGCCATCCGCAGGGTACGAACGGTATTCCTCGGCGTGGCAAATCAGACAGTCGATCCCACCATCAACAATGCGCGCCGCCTGCTCGGCGGCATCCGGAAGACCCATCTGCGTGAGCGAACCGGTGAGCATCTGCTCGACCATGGGAATGTACCGACCGACGTGGCACTTGCCGCACTCGTCCAGTTGAACATCACTTACGAAATTGATCAGCGAACTGGAAGCGGGCAAGCCACACGCGCGGTCGATCATGCCGTGCGCCCCACCGCCGGGAAAGAGCACGTTGTCGTTTCGCGCCGCCCAGCGGTAGTGGACCGAGTTCTTGAGGTCGGCGAGTTCCTCGGTGTGACACTTTGAACACACGTTGCCCGCGAGATCCTGCTTGACCTTCGCACTGGCGACGCGTTCTCCGTTCACCACGTACTCATCAGCCGTTGGGTCGTATTGAAACTTGTGTACGTCGACCAACGTATCACCGTCGCCATCATCGATCGGCGTTTCGCAGGCGGTGCCGGCAATCAGAATGACAACCACCATCGTCTTGAGGAACGCGTCTGCCGCTCTGGTCATTTGTATGCTCCCTGATGTGTTCAACCAACCAGTTCTGCTGGACATCCACTTGGCGCCCGCAGGACCGCAATTGCCGTCCTGCCACGCACGGACAACATGCTGCGCCGCCCGATTCTAGCGCGAAGATCAAAACCGGCTGCGGAATGACACCCCCTCGTGGAGATCAGCGAAAGCGTACATTTTCATTGAACACGCGGATCTCCCACGTCGCCAAGCGCCACGAAATGAAGACCTGAGAGCACGACGTGGAGACGGGCGCTTGTCGCGCCCAAAGGGTAAGAACACGGTCTTGAACGATGCTCAGCGGACGCCCTCGCCCCGCTCAGGCGGATTCCCCCTCACGGTTGCACCACTCGTGCCACGGGCATAGGTTTCTCTGATCGCGACATTTCAGTTTGTGCGGATATCGTTCACGCCGTTGGGCGACGGCAGCTCGAACGAAGTGCTCGATTATCGCGATATCACGGGAGGCACCAGCGACGTTTGCCAGCCCAACGGCATACCAGATTTCTGCGAGCCCGATTTCGATCACGATGAAGTCGTTGACGCGTGTGACCTGGCTATCGACAACGACGGTGACTTTGATCTGCAAGATTTCGCGCGTTTACAGGTCTCAGTCCGCCCATAGTGGCGTCGAGCAGGCGCAGGACGACGCCACAGCCGCCCCAAGATTTCTCAAGATCTGCTTCAGTCTTCAGATGCCGGAGCAGGCATCGCAAGACCTGTGATCACCGGCCGACGAGTTGGTGCCCAATGCGCATTTCATTCGTCGGCAAGCGCGCCAGCGCTGCTCCTGAGCGCTTGTGCAATCTGCGGAATCGCCGACTCACAACGTCAGGTGAATTCCTCATTTTCGCAGACGGTAATTACGCACGACCACGGCTCACACGGCCGAGACTCTCGGTTTCGAACAGCAAGACCTTCTTCGCCGCCCGCGCGCCGTTGTAGCAACTGGTATTGTCACGGGCATTTGCGTACAATCACACTCTGATGCTCGGGCCGCGAGTTTTCTGACGAACAACGATCATACTGCATAAGCGATTCCATCCTAGGCGATCAGATCGCGCCGACGTTTGTTGGACCGGTCATTCGCCATCCAATTCCGCACAGTTCGGGAATCACTCGGCCCCGGCCATGTAACGCAAAAGCATTTGGTAGGTGTTCGTGGAATCGGAAATCCGACAACATAAGGAGTCTGACCATGTCCCATGCTTGCCGTTGTCTGAATTGCATTACACCGCCTCACATCTTGAAGAAACTGTTGGAGAGCCAGGATCGGGCGATTCGTGAAGCCGCCCTCGCAAGCATGCTCACGACAGCGCGATTGCGTGGCGAGAGAAGCGTGCGCGCCGCAACATTCCCCGGCCTCTCCGGCGGAGCACGTCGCACTGTTTACGATTGTCGAAATGGCACGTTCCTGCCCTTGGCGGTTGTGGCGCGCACAGAAGATGGGAGCGCGTCATCCGACGAATCGGTGAACCTTGCATTCGATGGGCTTGGTACCACTCGTGAATTCTACAAAGGCGTATTCGATCGTGACTCGATCGATGGAAGCGGGATGCGCTTGGACGGCTACGTTCATTTCGGCATGCGCTTCAACAACGCGTTTTGGAATGGTCAGCAAATGGTTTTCGGCGACGGGGACGGGCTGTTGTTTGCCGACTTCACCAAGTCGCTTGACGTCATCGCGCACGAACTTACACACGGCGTGACGGAATTCACCGCGAATCTGACGTACCACAATCAATCCGGCGCATTGAACGAGTCAATCTCCGATGTGTTCGGATCGCTCGTAAAGCAGTGGTCGCTCGGGCAAACGGCAGACGAGGCCGATTGGCTAATTGGCCCAGACATCTTCACACCGGGTGTAGACGCAGATGCACTGCGATCAATGAAAGCTCCGGGGACAGCATATGACAACCCAATGTTTGGAAGGGATCCTCAGCCTGACCACATGGATCGATTTGTCGTCCTTCCGGACACGGATGATGGTGATTGGGGTGGCGTGCACATCAACTCCGGCATTTCAAACAAAGCCTTCTACCTCGCAGCGATTGCGATTGGGGGCTACGCTTGGGAGATCCCAGGACACATTTGGTACGAATCCCTGCTTGCGTCGCATGAGACCACCCAGTTCCAAGAGTTCGCGGACACCACCTACAGGAAGGCCCAGATCTACGGTGGTGACATACCGCAAGCCATCGCCGAGGCGTGGCAGGGTGTCGGTATCCGGGTCACCAGATCAACGCCCTGTAGCGGACGCGGGCGTCGCAATGATGACACCAATCGCGCGCGCCGTTCGTCCGGTTCGACATCCTCTACCGATACGATGGCGGAGCTCGCGAAGCACATCGAGACGCTGGCCGCCAAGGTGAGCGAACTCGCACGGGCTGCGAAGGCGCACTAGAATACGATGTCTGCCCTACGCGCCTTGGGCGGCATGCGAACAAAGTGGCGTACCGGGGGTCGTCGAAGTGAAGCTGCGCCTTTCAAAGCATGGTGGATTTGCGGCCGGCATCAAGCGACCACCGATCCAAATCGATTCGTCCGAGCTTTCGAATGAAAGTGCGGCAGAGTTGTCCTCGCTTATTGCCGCGGCGAAATCAAATCACCCGGATCAGTCGTCCGATCCGGGACGTGCTCGCGATGCGATGAGCTACACAATCACGCTTGACGAACCTGGTCACCAAACGACCGAATTGCGTGCGTCCGACGTGAGTATGTCGGAATCGTTCGCTGCGCTACTCGTGTGGTTGGAGCGTGTTGCAATGGAGCACGGCAACGGCGACTGAGAAAAGCCACATTCACACGTGCGGTGTTCAAATGCTACTCGGTTCTGGTGGTCCCGGATTTGCGGCGCGTTGAATGCGGAACTTGTTCGGCATGGGCGGCCGACACGAAGTCCGTACTACGAGAGCGCTTCGGCGTGCGTTCAGATTACGACCCATTACAAAAACAGCCCGGTGGACGGATGTTTTCCGTTCGCCGGGCTGTTTGAATTCTTGTTGGCGTTGCGTGCTAGACGCTGGAGTACGGCAGCAGCGCCATGTAGCGGGCCTGCTTCACAGCCTGCTTGAGCGCCTTCTGCTCTTGTGAGTTGGTGCCGGCGCGCTTGCGCGACATCATCTTCGAGCTGGTGGTGAGGAACTTGCGGAGCAGTTCGATCTCTTTGTAGTCCACCACCGGGCCCTGCCAATCGTCGCCGCGACGGTTGGGAAAACGGCTCGCCGTGTAGAACCCACGCTTCTTGGAATCGTCGGATTTCATCGCCATGATACTGCGCTACCTGCCTGACTTTGGTTAACTGTCTTCCTTACCGTGCGTGCTATGCCGACGTCGCCGACATCACGCGTTTGTATTCATCCTCCGCGACAACCTCCGACTCATCGACCAGCATGACGGGAATCCCGTCGCGGATCGGATAGCGGCGCCGCGTGGCTGCGTCCGTCGAGTACAACCAATCACCCTGCTGCACCAGCTTCGCGTGCGACTCGGGACAGACCATGATCTCAAGCAATGCCTTGTCGAGTTCAGCCGTCACCAGTTCGCTCCACTGGCTGTCAGGGTCAGCCGGTCCCGGCGATGCTTTCGCCATCACCGGGAAGCCCCATAGTCTACCCAAGGAGCGTCGGGTGAGCAAGCAACCGGCAAACCAGTCGGGCCAGGACCGCCCTGTGCTATAACCTGTTTTGCCAGATGAAGTTACAGCGTTTCACGGAGCTTGCGCTTGAGCACTTTACCAATGGGGCTGCGGGGCAGGTCAGTCGTGATGCGGATCTGACGCGGCACCTTGTAGCCCGCGAGGTGTTCGCGGGCGAGCGTGCGCAGCTCGACTTCCGAGAGTTCCGCCCCCTCCATGGGGACGACGAACGCGATGGGCACCTCGCCGCGACTTTCGTCCGGAGCGCCGACCACGACGGCTTCCGCGACGCCGGGGTGCTTCTCCAGCACAGCCTCGATCTCCAACGGGTACACGTTCTCCCCGCCGACGATCATCATGTCCTTCACCCGGCCCGTGATGGTGACGAACCCTTCAGCGTCGATGTTCGCGCCGTCGCCGGTGCGAAACCACCCGTCTTCGGTGATCGCGTTTCGTGTCTCCTCCGGGCGGTGATAGTAGCCCTTCATCACGTTCGGGCCCTTCACCCAGATTTCGCCGTCCTCGCCCGTGGGCACGTCGTTGCCTTCGGGGTCGACGATCCGCACCGCGACGTTTCGCACGGCTCTGCCGATCGATCCGCGTTTGTGCGCGCTGGGAATTTCCAACGTGCACACCGGCGACGTCTCGGTGAGCCCGTAGCCCTGGAGCAACTCGACACCGAAGCGGTCGCGTATGCCCTCGAACACCGCGGGCGGGAGTGGTTCGCCGCCGCTTACCGCGAGGTACACGCTGCGCATGCAGTCATCACCAGCCGACTTGAGTCGCAGCAGCGCGCGATACATGCTGGGAATCGCGAGGAAGATCGATATCTGGTGATCCTTCAGCGCGCGGGCGACGGCAGCCGGTTGAAAGCGCGGGATGCAGTACACGCTTGCGCCCAGCGCGACCGGTGCGATGACATTCGCCAGCAGTCCGAACACGTGAAACGGCGGAAGGCAGTTGAGAAAATGGTGGTCCGGCTGCATCTCCGCCGTGGCGATGCAATCGCGGCAGTTGCTCAGAAGGTTGTTCTGCGTAAGCTCGACGCCCTTGGGTTCACCGGCGGTTCCCGAGGTGAAAAGAATGACAGCCGTGTCGTCCGGCGCGGTTTGTGGCGCGCGCGGCGCCGGTTTGATCATCGCCCACAGGAGGCGACGCTTGATGTTCAGGTCTTCGACATAAATGACGCGCGCGGGCAGGTCTTTGACGAGGTCGGCGAAGTGGCGGATCGTGATGATCACGTCGAGTTCAGCCAGCGTGACGATGCGGGCCAGTTCGGCGGGCGAAAGCAGGAAGTTGAGCGGGACGGCGATCTTGTCAGCCCAGAGCGTGCCGAAGAAGCTGCCGGTGAATACACTGCTCGCGGGCAGCATCAGGCCCACATTCTTCCGCTGCGTCGCGCCGAGCACGACGTCCCGCATGACGCGCGCGAACGCGCGCAGCCTGCGGTAATTCAGCGTGGCCAGTTGGTCCGAGACCGCCAGGACCGAACCGCGACGACGCGCTGAATCGAGCAGCAGTTCCACGAGCATTGGGGGTAGCGCTCCGCGGTTGTGGGTGAAAAAGGACACAGCGACAAGCGACGAAATTGTGCGGGGCAGGATAATCCTTGAAGTTGCGGCTGTCCACGTGCAAGATCATCACCGGTTGGAGCGGAACCCGTGCGAATGGACGCGCGCGGTCGTGCGAATGAATACGAAGGGATTGGGGACATGAAGCGCGAAGTCAGCGCAGCCGTTGTGATGGTGTGCGGAGTGACGTTAAGTGTCGCGGGTTGCGGCGGGTTGCCGAAACCGGCTCAGCGGCAGATGACACAAGCGCAAATGGCGCTTACCACCGGTGACTACGCGGGCTGCGAACGCCTGGTCGATCCGGTGATCCGCGCGCATCCGACGGATCGCGCCGTCGCTCCGGCGTACTACATGCGCGGGCAGTGCCGTTTGCAAACATCGTCGCGTGACGCCGCGCGTCAGGATCTTCGCCAGGCGCTGCGCCTCGCGTCTGACGACGGGCTGCGCGGCGTGGTGCAGGCGCAGCTTGGCAATGCCGCGTTCGAGGACAACATGTACGCGGACGCAGCCGCCCATTACAGCCAGGCCGTCGGGCATTTGCCACACAGCGCGCCGACCGATCGCGTGCTCTATCAGTATGGCGTTGCGTTGCAGCGGACGGGCCAGTTCGAGCCCGGACGTCGCGTGTTCGCTGACATCATCAAGTTTTTCCCAAATTCGCAATACGCCAACGCAGCCCGCCGCAAGCAGGCGTGGAGCGATCCGTATTTCTCCGTGCAGTGCGGCGCCTATTCCAGCCAATCCGGCGCAAACGCTGCGGCTGCCAATCTTCGCGCCCGGGGGCTCGCAGCCCTCACCGTGCCCGAGTTGCGTGATGGCGGTCGGTACTACGTGGTGCGCATCGGTCGCTTTCCCAAGTACGAAGACGCAGCTCGCTTGCTCGCGCGGGCCCGGTCAGTAGCGCCGGACGCGTTCGTCGTGCCCTGACCCGAAGCCGCGGACCGCGTTTGCCGCTTCTCAGACCCCCATATCAGCCCCTCACCCGCCGATAACTCCGCGCAATACCCGCCGGGTAAGCAGGATTTCGCGGAATACCGATACAGATACAGACGATCGCCCCGTCGAGGTTCATCGATTCGGCGAAAGGAGTATGCCCATGCGCGGAAACGCCCTCACGATTCCCCCGCCCACCGGCCAGTTGCGCCGCGGCGATGCCGCGGACCTTGTGCGCCGCTACTACCAGTCGCAACGCAGACTCCGAAAGGGTTTGTGTTTGCTCAATGCCGGGGTATTCGAAGCCGCGGTCTTGGAACTGGCAGATGCGAGCCGGATAAATCCCAGCAGCGCCGATCTTTCGACGCAGTTGGTGAGCGCGCTCGCCGGTGCGGGTCGCTTTGCGGACGCTTCGGAGATTGCGGCTGACTACAGCACGCGTCGCCCGACGGACATCGAGGGAATCATTCGCCTGGCGCTGACGCAGTGGAAAGCGAACGCGACTACTGATGCCGTCAGCACGCTGCGCTCCGCCGTCGCGGACAACATCGATAACGCCGAGCTGCACTTCCAACTCGGCACGATGCTCATGGCGCTCGATCAGGACGACGAAGCTCACCTGCGTTTTGTGCAAGCGGTCGCGATCGACAAGCAGCACGCCGACGCGTTGAACGCGCTCGGTCTCAGTTTCGCCGCACGTGGCGACATCAACGAAGCCCTCCGCCATCTCCAGCGGGCGCAGCGTTGTCGCCCGCACGATGCGAATATCGCGATGATGCTGGCGCGGGCTGCGAAGGCTGCACGCGATGCTGGTATCGATGTGACGCTCAGCGTCGACATGCCTGATTCCGAACAGATCGCGACGGCTGGTGCGATCGAACACCTGGGCAAGCTGATTGAGCGCGATCCCGATTTTATCGACGCGTGCCTGGGACTCGATCCGGCGGAAGTCGACGACACCGCATTCGAACTGTTTGCGAAGACGCTGCACCACGCAATCGAACGCAATCCGCACCGGGCTGCTTTGCGTGTTCAGCGGAGTCGCGTGCTCGAACGTCTCGGCCGCTGCGACGAAGCCATCGCGGAAGCGGAACACGCCTTGAGCATTGATCCGCGTTACGTCAACGCGTTGATTCTGCTCGCGGAACTCTATCGCCAGACGGATCGCTTCGCGGACGCGCGGCATCGGCTTGAAGAGGCGGTGCTCAAGGGCGCGGAGTACGCCGATCTCTACTATCTTTTGGGAAATCTCTATCGCGACGACGGCGAACTGCGTCGGGCGCGCTGGGCGTACGAGAAGGCACTGCGGATCAACGGGGGATTCGTCGCGGCGAAGGAAGCATTGGCGGCGCTGGCGGCTTAGCGGTCTGGGGGCGGAATGTCATACCTGCTCGAAATCGTCGGTCGGGGTTTGCTCGCGGAGTTGTCCGCGGCGTTTCGGGATCGTCTGGACGATCTCACGGACGTGCCCACGGCTGGTCTTAGTCGCTTGGTGAAGGCGCACCCCGAAAAAGCGTCGCATCACGTGCGCATCGGCATCCGAGCGCTCAGTGAACGCAAGTCCGTCGACGCCCGCGGTCACTTCGAGGATGCGCTCACGCGCGAGCCGGACAATGTGGTGGCGCTGGTGGGTTTGGCGTGTGCATTGGATGATTGCGGCCAGCCTGCAGAGGCTGCGGGGCATCTCGAC
>JACKHH010000031.1 GCA_020639095.1 Phycisphaerales bacterium
GGTCGGCCCGCCGATGTCGCTGATGATGCCTTTGAATTCGTCGTCCTCACCGAGGCGTTTCACCTCGCCGATGATCGAGTCTTTTGAACGCGATTGAATGATCCGCCCCTGGTGCATGGTGATGCTGCAAAACGTGCAGCCGCCGAAGCAGCCGCGCATGATCGTCACCGAGTCCTTCACGACTTCGTAGGCCGGGATGCGTTCGGTGTACCTTGGGTGCGGGCGACGCGTGTAGGGCAGGTCGTAATAGAAGTCCATGTGTGCGTGGTCCGCGGGGAGGCGTGGCGGAGTGATGACCACGGCTTGGCGATCGTGATACTGCACGAGCGTTTTCGCGTTGTACGGGTTGGTTTCGAGGTGATAGAGACGTGTCGCTTCCGCGAATTTCTGCTTGGAATCGCGAATTTCTTCGTAGCTGGGAAGCGCGACCACGTCGTCGCCGGTGGGTGGTTCTTCGCTCGCGCCCAGCGGATATGCCACACCGCGCAGACTGCGCAGGTCCTTCACGTCGGCACCCTCGCGAAGCCGTTGCGCGATTTCGACGATCGCATCCTCGCCCATACCGTAGGCGATGAGGTCGGCCTTCGCGTCGAGCAGGATCGAACGCATCACCTTGTCGGACCAGTAGTCGTAATGCGCGAGCCGGCGGAGGGAGGCTTCGACGCCGCCCGCGATGATCGGTACGCCTTTGTAGGCTTCGCGCGCACGCTGGCAGTAGGGTTTGGTCGCGCGGTCCGGACGCAGTCCGATCCGCCCGCCGGGTGAGTACGCGTCGTCGTTGCGCACTTTGCGGCTGGCGGTGTAGTGGTTGAGCATCGAGTCCATGTTGCCGGCGCTGATTGCGAAAAACAAATTGGGCTTGCCGAACTCGGTCCACGGCTCGCAGGACTTCCAGTCGGGCTGGGCGAGCACGCCAACGCGAAACCCATGCGCCTCGAGAACGCGACAGAGAATCCCCGCGGCGAACGCGGGATGATCGACATATGCGTCACCGGTGACGAACACGATGTCCACCGAGTCCCACCCGCGTTCCAGCATCTCGCCGCGCGTCATCGGCAAAGGAGGCGTACGCCGAAACTCAAACTGCGGCAGCGCCAGAGCAACGGATGACTGCGCATGGGCAGCAGTAGGGTGGGCACCGCCCACCAAACCGGAAGAGGCAGCGCCATCCCCGCGCAGCGCAACGTCATGGTTTTCAACAATCATGGTTCAAAGTCCTCGCGAGCATGAACGTCGCGGTCAGCAAACAACGCCGATCCGCTAGGTTCATCCGCCTTGGTCCGATGTGGTGACATCGGCAATGCAAGTAAGTTGATAAGCATACCATGACAGGCCGCCCCGGGCAATCGGCAGTAACCATGCTTGAAACCCGAAACGCCACGAAATAGACTGTTGGGTAGGAGAATCGATATGCATCCTGTCGAAATTCGCGAGCATCTTCGCAGGCAACCCTTCGAACCGTTCCGGGTGCACATTTCTGACGGAACACACTACGACGTACGCCATCCGGAAATGGCATATGTGACTGCGCGGGAACTCTACATTGCGGTCAAGATGGCCGAGGATGACCTGCCGGAGAAGATGGTCTGGTGTGATCCATTGCACGTGACCCGTATTGAACACATCGCGACGAATGGTTCACGCGGAAAGCGCAAGCGTTCATAGCCCGCTTGCGCGATTGTCCATGCTTCATTCTTGAAGCAACCGCGCGATTGCAGTCGCCTCGCTGAGTCGTCGCAGGTATTCCTCCCGCGGAATTTCCTTGATATTGAACTGCTCCAGGTGCTCGGTGGTGAACTGCGTGTCCAGCAGCGAGAAGCCGCAGGCGCGGAGGCGTTCGACCAAGTAGACCAGGCACACTTTGGAGGCGTTGGTCGCGCGGTGGAACATGCTTTCGCCGCAGAACGCGCCGCCGATCGCCACCCCGTACAAGCCGCCAACCAGTTCGCCGTCCTTCCAAGCTTCAATCGAGTGCGCAAAGCCCAATTCGTGCAGGCGGATGTACGCGTCGCGGATTTGCCGGCTTATCCAGGTGCCTTCGGTGCGGTCGGCACACGCGTCGATCACCTGTTCGAACGCGCGATCGATGGACAGTTCGAAGGGCTTCTGGCGATAGAACTGCCGCAACGTGCGCGGGACGTGGAAGTCGTCGAGGTCGAAGATCGCACGCGGGTCGGGCGAGAACCAGTAAAGCTGCGCGTCATCGTCAGCCATGGGAAAGATCCCCTGGCTGTAGGCGTGAATGAGAAGTTCTGGTGTGAGTTCGATATCCATGCGAAGGCCGAGAGATTACGAATCGAGTGGTGGCAGCAGGTTCAAGAGTTCCGGTATTTCTCGAATGATCGCGTCTGCTCTCGGGCGAACGTTGCTCGCGCCTTTGGGGGCGCGGAGTACCGTGCGCATGTCCACACGCTGCGCTCCACGGATGTCGATGGCTGGTTTGTCGCCAATGTAGACAGCGTCCTCGGGCGATACGTTCAGCTTCTCAAGTACATCGCGGAAGATTCGCGGGTTGGGCTTCGCGACACCGAACACGCAGGAATAAACGCGGATTGGGAAATATGACAGCAAGCCTTCGTCCGCGAGATGTTCATCCAGACCGGGCGGTGGCGCAACCGTGTTCGAGACGATCGCCAACTGGTAGCCGCGATCGCGCAGCGTCGCGAGGGCTGCGGGCGTCTGGGGATTCGCGTGCGCGAGCGCCTTGGTCGGCGAGTACACGACGCGTCCGAGAGCGGTCAATGCGTGCCCGTCGAGCGCAATCCCCATCCGGGCATGGCCCTCGCGCAGCAGCTTCATCGTGTCGGGCTCGCGGCGGCGGAGTTTCGCGACAACGAGCGAAAGCAGTGCCTTGCGACGCAGGACGGCTGAGTAGCGCCGCAGCGAAGGCAACTTCACCCCGGCTTGGTCGAGGTGCTCGTAGCCCGCGTTGATCCCGTCCGAAAGCTGCGCGAGCGTCTCCGGCTGATCGAAGTCGAGCAGCGTGCCGCCAATGTCGAAAACGACCGCGCGAATGTTCCGGAGAATGGTCATCAGACGCATGGTACGCGATGGTTGCAGGTTTGGCACGATTATGGCGACGCACGGTAAGCAAGACGCCCGCGTCGCGATAACGCAAAAGTCTTTCAACCCCAACGGGGTTGCGGCACGTCGTCAACGAACGGGCCGAACTCGTGATCGGGGCCGCGACCCTTTCAGGGTCGAGATATCGATTGCGTTGGTCTACCCAGGGTAGCACTTGCGGTGCAACCCTGGGCTATGGGCCGATGCCCCTTTGGGGCAGTTGTTCGCGTTTCCGATTTCGCACGCCGCGGAAGCATCGGGGACTGTTGCCAGCCACGCAGGTTGCCTCTCGCCGCTTGTTTCAGGCCCGCCGTGCGATGTCCGATATTCCAGCATGGTCCGAAAACACCCGGTAGACGAACTGAGCGACGCGGAACTCTACGCGATGATGATGCGCGTGGACACGACCCGCTTCCCCGGCGATCTCGACGCGCTCTGGCGGGTTGAGAAGGAACGGTATCGCAAGACGCTGCGGCGCATTCCGCCATCGGCCGACGCCAACGCGCGCGTGCTCGATCTGGGCAGCTCGCGCGCGTGGATTCCGTTTTTCCGCATCCTGCTGAACTATCGCCACCTCGCATTGAACACCAAGTACCCCGACGCGTACTTCGTTGAACCGAAGATGCACATCGAAGGCGTGAACACCGACGACATCACCATGCCGGTCTTCGACGTCGAGACGGATTCGTTCGGCTTTGAGGACGGAACGTTCGACGTGGTGCTTTGCCTGGAACTGCTCGAACACCTCGCGCTCGATCCCATGCACATGCTCGCGGAGGTGAACCGCGTGCTCAAGCCAGGCGGTCTGCTCGTGTTGTCCACGCCGAACATCGTGCGCTATCGCAACATCGCGAAAGCCCTGCTCGGCGAACACTCGGCGGGTTGGGCGCCGTACAACGGGTTCGATCACAACCGCCACAATCGCGAGTACACACCGGCGGAGGTCGAGCGGTTGCTTCGCGATGCGGGCTTTGCGCCCAGTGAAGTGACGACGTTCGGCCAGAAACGCCGCGGGTTCAAATACGATACGTTCACGCGCGCGGTCGGCTTGCTGGCGGATGTGATCCCTGGCGGTATTTCGCGACGCTGGCGCTACGACACGATCATTGCGGTCGGGACGCGCACGTCCGACGTGGTCAGCCGTCGCCCGGACTGGTTGTATTTCGATTTGGGCGAACGCATCCGCGTCGACGCAACACCCGCGCCCGCGCTCGCCGTCTAATCACACCGACGCCAACGGGGTTGCGGCCCTCAGCCTACCAACCCGTCCGACTCGCGAACAACGCCGCGACCCTTACAGGGTCGTTTTGCGCGTTGCGCCCGCTACCCAGGGTAGCACCTGCGGTGGAACCCTGGGCTATGGGCCGATGCCCCTTTGGGGCATTGATGGTCGGTTGCCCGTACTTGCTTGTGTTGCTGCGCGCTTTGGTTTTCCGCTCGCTTACACTCGCGGCTCGGATTTGATTTCCGCTTCCTTGCGGGCGCGGCTCTGTTTTACTGCACGCGGTTGCGGTAGAGCGACTTGTCGATGACCGCCGACATGGCTGCCGTGTCGAGATCGCCGCCCAGGAACTCGTTGAGCGCAGCGATGCGGTCGGCTGGCTCTTTGAGCATCACGTTGTAGTTGACGTAGAGCACATCAAAACAATCGTTCAGCCGAAGGAAATCATTGATGCGGTCGAGGTGTACGAGGAACATACGGCGGATTTCCTCATCCTTCACGCTTGGATCGTGCGTTCCGCGGCGCTTGAGCATCTTAGTTTGCGATGACAGGATTTCGTCGATGTTGCGGCGCATGAAGATGATCTTGTACTTGTAGCCACCATCGGTGGGCAGGTACTTGAGCAGTTCCGAGATGCCCTTGACCACCTTGCCGCGCGCGTCCGGCAGCCAGCCCTTATCCTCTTTGAGCTTCTTGATGCGCTCGAACTCGAAGTAGCCCTTGGGATTGTCCTCATCCGCCGTGCGGACCCCGTCCGACAGTACGGTCATGCCACCGGCTTCCAGCATGCTCATCATCATGCTCGTGCCCGAGCGCGGCAGTCCCGAGACGATGGTAATGGCGTCGGTGGGTGGCATGGCTGTGAACCTCCTGGATGTTCGACTTCGACTGGTTGAACTACGGCTGACCGTCCAGCGCCGCGACGGCTGCTGGTACGACGCGCTCGACTGCCTCGGCGACCGGGCAACGAATACGGGCACCGGCAGCCTGCTCGTGCCCACCGCCGCCGAACGACTGCGCCAACGCGAGCACGTTCACGCCCTGCTCGCCGCGGAAGTTGATGCGCGTTTCGCCCTGCACCGCCTCGGTGAAGAGAATCGCCATGCGCACGCCCGCGAGCGAACGCGGTACCTTCACTTGATCGTCAATATCGGCTGGCCCGCATCCCGCGTTGCGAATCTCGTCAAAACTAGCTGTGCTGTACGCCAGGCGACCATCACCGACCAGGTGCGTGTTCGCGTTGATCACCCGCAGCAGGCGGAAGTCGTTGACGCTCTGCGCCCGGTTCAAACGCTCTCCGATCAGCCCCACGTCCGCGCCGACCTCGACAAGGTCCGCGGCAGCCCGCAACGTCGATGCCTTGGTGAGCGGCAGGGAAAATCCGCCGGTATCGGTCATGATCCCGGCATAGAGCAGCGACGCGGTCGTCGAATCGAGCGGCAAGTCCGCGGCGCGCAGCAGTGCGTGTACGAGTTCGCACGAGCTGGCAGCGCGATCCACCACCCAGTTCACGTCGCCGAAGCGCGTGTTGCTCACGTGATGATCGACGCACGCCATGGTCCTTCCGGCGCGCCAATCCGGTGGCAAACCTTCGATCACGTTGCAGCGCACGGGACTTGCGGTATCGACCACGATGAACCCGTCAGCCGATGCAAAGTCTTCATGGTCGGCGTGCGGAATCTCCGCCATCTCATCGAGAAACGTGTTCCGCGCCGAAAGCGAACCTTCGGGCAAACACGCATGCGGCGATTTACCAGCAGCGACAAGCGCCCGGGCAATGCCGAACATCGCGCCCAGACAGTCCGGATCGGGCGTAACGTGCCCAATGCAGACAGGCCGGCGCATCTCGGCGATTCGCTCGATGAGTTCGCTGGGCGGCGATGGGTCCGGTTCAGGCATTCGGTTTTCGCAAGACGGCGTCGCGCTACGACTTCATCGACTCGATGAGGATATCCGCGACTTCCGGACGGGTGAACTCGACCGGCGGGCGCTCGCCCTTGCTGAGCATCTCGCGAACCTTCGTGCCCGACAGGAAAATCTGGTCGCCTTCGATCTTGGGAAAAGTCTTACCCGAGACCATACCACCCGCCGTCTTCGACCACGCCGCGTGCTCGAACTTGAGCGGGACGATCTTGAGACCGCCTTCGGGGATGTCGTCAAAGATCTGCTGCGCGTCGTACGTACCGTAGTAGCTGCCCACACCGGCATGGTCACGCCCGACGATGAAGTGGCTGCAACCGTAGTTCTGACGCAGGATCGCGTGCAGAATCGCTTCACGCGGACCGGCATAACGCATGGCTGCCGGCAACACGCTCAGCAGCGTGTGGTCCGGGTGGTAGTACTTCTCGAGCAGCACCTGGTAGCACTTCATGCGCACGTCAGCCGGAATATCACCGGGCTGCGTCTGACCGACGAGCGGGTGAACCAGCAGACCGTCGCAGATTTCCTGGGCGCACTTCGTGAGGTATTCGTGGGCGCGGTGAATCGGGTTACGCGTCTGGAACGCGACGACCGTCTTCCAGCCCTTCTTCTCGAACGCGGCGCGGGTCTGCGCTGGCGTGAGGTTGTGATCGGGGAACTCGCCTTCGTGACGCGGAGTGACGGCTTTGATCGGGCCCGCGAGGCACACGTCGCCTTCGGACATGAGCACCTTCACACCCGGGTGCGCGTCCTCTTCCGTCTTGAAGACGCTGAGCGCCTGCTTCTTCTTGTCGTGCGGGTACTTCTCTTCAACCGTGAGGAAGCCCAGCAGGCGACCTTGATCGTCATTGAGCTGGACATTCGCGCCCACTTTGATTCCGTCAGCCGTTGCGGAATCGACCGCACAGGTGATCGGGATCGGCCATGCAGTGCCGTTGGCCAGCTTCATGCCGTCGCACACGCTGTTGTAGTCGGCGCTGCCCATGAAGCCGGTCAGCGGGCTCATAGCGCCGATCGCGATCATCTCAAAATCGCACTGCTGGCGGTCGGTCAGCGTGATGACGGCGTCCGCCTTCGTGTCTTTGGCTGACGGGTCGACGCGGTTGACTAACGTGCCGCCATGCGGCGCGACAAGATGGGAACTCATGGGCTTCTTCTTCCTTTCGTCCAATGACGCATAAATACCAGCCGCGTCATGCTTGTGACGCGTATTTCAGGCAAACAGGGGCGCGAAGATAGAGGATCGCCGCGCAGAGTGCAAACGTGCGAAAGATCGAGCTTTCCGGATGTACTGGGGATGACGCGACCTCGCGTAGCGAGTCCGCGGTGGCTGACGGTCCGCTTCCGGGCCCGATCATGCAAACCAGCCCGCCGAGCCCTGGGATCAGCCTATGACTCCTGCGACGCCTCCGCGGCAGGCTGCGCCTGCGCTTCGCCCGGGGCTTCAGCCGGTGCCTGGGCTGCGGGCTGCGGTGCGGGCTTCTTCTGGGCCGGTGCTTTCGGCTTCGCCGCGGGTTTGCTGCCGGGCGCCTTCTTCACCGGGGCCAGCAACATCGTCATCCGACGCCCTTCGAACTTGGCGGGACGCTCAAGCTTGGCGCTCTCGGCGAAGTACGTGGCGATCTCGCGGAACTGCATTTCCGCAAGGTCACGGTGCTGCCGCTCGCGTCCGCGGAAGAGCATGGTGAACTGCACGCGGTGGCCCTGCTCGAGGAACTTCTCCGCCCGCTTCATCTTGATGTTGCGGTCGTTGTCGTCGGTCTTGGGCCGCAGACGTACCTCCTTCAGCGCGTGCTCATGCGAATGGGCATGCTGCTGTTTCTGCTTCTTTTTCTGGAGGTACTTGTGCTTGCCGTAATCCATGATTCGGCAAACGGGCGGGCGTTCCTGCGGCGCGATCTCAACCAGATCAAGCCCCAGCTCACGCGTCATCCGCAACGCCTCGAAAGTCTCGACGACGCCGCGCTGCTCGTTGTTTTCGTCAATCAGCCGGATTGGAGAAATCCGAATCTGATCGTTCAGACGTGGTCCTCTAGCGATGACAGTTACCCTTCTATATGGCTCAACTCGTTTACCTCTTCCGTCACATCACGTTCGCGCGAGCCCAACGCGAACGTCATGCTTCCTGCAACGCCCCGTGGCGCTGTTTGCCCTTGGTTTGGATTTCGAGGATGCAGCCCTCGATAAACGCAGCCAGTGGGAACGTGCCCAAACTGGCGCCGTCGCGATCATTGACATTGACCGTCCGGTCGGCGGCTTCGTTTTCACCGACGACCAGGATGTACGGAATCTTCCGCGAGCGAAGGCGGTGTTTCTTCGGACCGATCTTGTCGCTGCCGTCGTCGAGCAGTACACGCAACCCTGCGCCCACGAGCGACTTGTGGACTTCTTGTGCGTATTCGTCGCTCTTCTCGCTGATCGTTGCGACAGCCACCTGCACCGGCGCGAGCCACAGCGGAAACGCGCCCGCGAAGTGCTCGATGAGAATTCCGACGAACCGCTCCATACTGCCCAAGGGAGCACGGTGGATCATCACCGGACGGTGCTCGCGATTGTCGCGCCCGACGTAGGTGATCTTGAAACGCTCGGGCAGGTTGTAGTCAACCTGCACGGTGCCAAGCTGCCACTCGCGTCCGATGCAGTCTTTGACCACGAAATCGATCTTCGGACCGTAGAACGCAGCCTCACCGATTTCCTCGGTCGCGCTCAAACCGGAGGCAGCGGCTGCGTCGCGCAGGTTCTGTTCCGCCTGCTCCCACAACTCGGCCGCGCCGATGTACTTGTCCGACTCGGGATCGCGCAAGCCGATGCGTGCGCGGTAGTCTTTGAATTCGAGCGTCGAAAGCACCTGCTGCGTCAGCTCGATGCAGCTTGCGATCTCCGCCTGCACCTGATCCGGCGTGCAGAAGATGTGCGCGTCGTCCTGCGTGAAGCCGCGAACGCGCACCATCCCGCCCAACTCGCCCGACTGCTCGTAGCGATAGACCGTGCCGAACTCCGCGAGCCGAATCGGCAACTGCCGATAGCTGCGATGCTGCGCCGCGTAGATGTTGATGTGGTGCGGGCAATTCATCGGCTTGAGGAGGTAGCCTTCCTCATGACACAGGCATTCCTCAACCACCGGCGAGAGTTTTGCGGGGTCATCCAGCGCGTCACCACCGCCGAAATCGCCAAACGCCTGGGCCACGGCATCGGCGAATACCTTCACCTGCTGGGCGACCTCGGCTTTGCGTTCGCCGGTCTCTTCTTCGGCGCGGCGGATCAGGTTGCGCAGGCAGAGCAGCGCCCTGCCCCGGTCCGTCTCATACAACGCGGGGAACTGCGAATCTTCGTAATACGGGTAGTGCCCGCTCGTGCGGTAAAGATCGAGGCGCCCGATGTGCGGGGTGAAGACCGGCTCGAATCCGCGCAGAATGAGTTCCATCTTCACGTAGTTTTCGAGCATGGTGCGCACGATGGCGCCGTTCGGCTCCCACAGCACGAGCCCGCTACCAACATCGGGGTTGATCGTAAACAGCTCAAGCTGCTGGCCGAGCAAGCGGTGGTCGCGCTTCTTCGCTTCCTCCAACTGCTGCTCATACTGCTTGAGCGCTTTCTTATTGAAGAACGCAGTGCCGTACACGCGCTGAAGCTGTTGCTCGTTCACGTCGCCGCGATAGTACGAACCGCTGACCTGCTTGATGCGGAACGCCTTGATCACACCGGTCGATGGTATGTGCGGGCCGCGGCAGAGGTCTTCCCAATCCTGCCCACGATTCTCACCGGTGACGTAGAAGCTGAGCGTGCCGCCCTCGGCGCGCAGCGCGTTGTCCACCTTGAAGCGGTTGCCTTCCGCTTCGAGCTTCTTCATGGCTTCGTCGCGCGGCATCTCGTAACGGCAGAACTTGCGATCTTCCGAAACGATGCGCTGCATCTCGGCTTCGATGCGCTCGAAGTCCGGCGGGCTGATCGCGTGTGACGTGTGCAAGTCGTAATAGAACCCGTCCTCAAGCGGCGGGCCGTAGGCCAACTGCGTGTCCGGATACAACTTGCAGATCGCCTCCGCCATCACGTGCGCCGTGCTGTGGCGCAGGAGGTAGAGGCTGTCCGCGTTGTCGTCCTTCGCGGTCAGCAGCTCGATCCGGCAATCGCCCGGCAGCGGCGCATTGAGGTCGGTTAGCTGGCGATTGCCATCAAACGTAATCGCACCGCCAATGGCAGCGCGGGCCAAGCCCGGACCGATAGCGGCGGCTACGTCATAGACCGTCGCGCCGTCGGCGAGCGTTAACTGATTCCCATCTGGTAGCGTTATTTTTGGCACGTTAACTCATGTGCGGGGCGGGGCGCCCCGGTTGTGAACAGGAGGCGTAACGGAAGTGATCGCAACGTTGCGGGCAACGCATGAGCGGGTAAAACGAGAAAAGGCCCGAGGGCTGTACCGCACGATGCGAAAGCCTTCCGTCCAGGCCACCTGACCTGTTCGAGAATCCCAAGGCTAGCATGTGCGTGTCGTCATCAGCCTCTGGCCGTATCCACGGGCGACCGCGTCTCGTTTACCCAATCTGGTATGTCGCCCAACACCCGACAATATATAGCACATCGGCAGACCGGGTCAAGGAATTGAAGCCTGATCTTAACGCCTGGCGCCCCCGAATTCGCCGAAATTCCCGGCCTGTGAGTTCTTCGGGGGATGCGGCGACATCAGACGCTCTAGCCCGCGGTCGCTCCGCCGAAGAAAAGCAGATTAAGAATCTGGAGCACCAACGCACTGATCAAATCGGCGAGCGCGACGAGAAACGTGTCGCTCGTAAAGAACCCGTTGATGTCCAACTGGGCGAGTGCGCTGATGTGGGGCAATGCTGCCAGCAACGCGTGCATGCGACGAACCTCCCAGAAAATGTCTTACCCGCCACGAGTCGTGACGGGAATGAAACCGGCTGCGATTGTACCCACCGTAGGCGAACCGCCAACGGTTTTCTGCGGCGGCTTACATTCCCTGACGGATCAAGTTGTCTGGCGGATCAGGCGTCGGGCGCTACTTCGTCCAGGTACTTCTGAAAATCGCCCATCTTGTATGAGATGAAGCAAAACGCGTGGTGCAGCGTGAACCACTCCAGGTCTTCCGGGTCTGCGTCGAGATCCTTGCGCAGCTCGTTCAACTTGGCGAGTACCGTCTCGGCCTTCATGGCAATCGATCTCCTTCGCGCTCACCCCCGAGGCGCGCCCATCGCGGGTGCATACCTCAGCCGGGGGATGGATAAAGCATTGTGGGGCAGACTTCAGAGTCTGCGCGTCGGGCACAGCATTGTGGTGCGGGCTTCCAGCCTGCACATCGGGCATTGTAATCAGCTTTGCGGGTGCATCCAGAACGGATGAACCAGAGGGGACCGTCTATCCGGGATCGATCTCACGGCGGGCAGCGTTTCGCCGTTCGCAGGAGGTGGCGCGGTCGTTGCCCAGCCACGCGTCCCAGGCGCCGTGGTCGCCGACGTCAACGCCATCGGCTTTCGCCTGGGCGTGGAGGAAGTCCTGAAGCTCCAGCAGGAATGCCGTCTCCATCAACTCCACATGGTCCGCGAGTCCCTCGTGAAGCACGCGGTAGACCAGTTTCAAGTCATCCAGATCATGGGCTGCGATGACGGCTTCACCTTTGCGTTCAAAACCCATCTATTACGCTCCGTCTTGCGGCAGTCGAATTCCCTCGGCCAGCGCCATGTGGCTGCGGGCCATTTGCAGAGGGAGTCTAGCGCCCCGCAGGTCATCTGCCAAACCCGTGTGGTTCCGCTACGCGAGCCCATAGATCGGTTTGAACTTCGTCTCCAGGTATTGCATGAACGGTGCGACGCTCAGCGATTCGCCGGTGGCTTCGCGGCAGAGTTCATTGGCTTGGTAGCGCATCCCGTGGCGATGCACGTTGCGCCGCAGCCAGTCGAGCAGCGTGCGTGTGTCGCCGGCTGCGATGCGATCCACGAGATCAGGAATGTCACGCTTAGCGGCTGCGAGGAACTGCGCGGCATACAGATTGCCGAGTGCGTACGTTGGGAAATAGCCAAACGCGCCCATCGACCAGTGGACGTCCTGCATGCAGCCCTGCGCATCGTTGGGCGGTGTCACGCCGACCAGCTCCGTCATCTTCGCATTCCACGCTTCCGGCACGTCATCCACTTCCAGCTTGCCGCTGAGAATGTCGCGTTCCATCTCGAAACGCAGGATGATGTGCAGCCCGTAGGTGACTTCGTCCGCCTCGACGCGAATCAGCGAGGGCGCCACGTGGTTGATGGCTGCGTGGAAGGCGTCGAGCGAGACACCCGCGAGCGACGCACCGAGCATCTCCTGGGCCAGCGCGTACCGCGTCTGCCAGAACGCCTTGGAACGCCCGACCATGTTCTCCCACAGCCGCGACTGCGATTCATGAATTCCCAATGAACAGTACATCCCCATCGGCGTGAAGACGTGCTCGGGTTCCAGGCCCTGCTCGTACAAACCATGGCCGACCTCGTGCATCAGCCCAAAGATCGCCGGTGGGAAGAACTGCTCGTCGTAGCGCGTGGTCACACGCACGTCGCCACCACCACCGATCGACGTGCAGAACGGGTGTACGGTGACATCGAGACGGCCCGCATCGAAGTCGAACCCGAGATCCTCCGCCAGCTTGCGGCAGAGCTTCTCCTGGCCGGGGCGCGGATACGACCGGTGAAGTATCGACACGTCGGGCTGATTCGGTGCGTCCGCGAGCGCACGCACGAGCGGGACGAGTTGCCTGCGCAGTTCATCGAACACGACACCGACGTCCTTGGTCGTCGCACCGGGTTCGTATTCATCCATCAACGCGTCGTACGGATGCTCCTTGAATCCGATGGCTTGGGCCTGCTCGCGTTTGAGCTTGATGAGCTTGCCCAGCGTCGGGGAGAACTTCGCGTAATCGTTGGCTTTGCGCGCCGCCGCCCAGATGTCCCGGCCCTTGGACGCTGTGCGCGCGATTTCGCTGATGAGTTCAGCCGGCACCTTCACCGCGCGTTTGTACTTGCGGCGGGCTTCGCGAACGTTTGTGGCGCGTACGGGGTCGTTGTCGGCGTCGTTGAGCTGCTCAAGCAATTCGCCCATCTCGGGACTCGTGCGCAGCTTGTGCCGTTCGGACGCGACGAATGCGACGCACTCCGCGTGCGCGGTGATGCCCTTGGGTGGCATCATCACGTCCTGGTCCCATTCGAGCAGCGCGTCGAGCGCGTCGAGCTTGCCGATATCACGCAGTTTGTCGAGCAGTTTGGCGTATGCGTCGGACACGGGATTCTCCAAGCTGGCCACCGGTTTGCGGGCGCGAACGGGTCGCAGCCACGGGGCAGCGGAGGGTATCACGGATGTCCGCCAATACAAGTCGGGGCGTTGGAAACCCCGGGCGCGCAGGATTTGCGCTAGCGATGTGGGTGCAGCTTGCGACTTATTTGCGACGCACTCCGATTGCTTGCAGCAAGCGCTGCCACCAGGACGGAGCGGGCTCTTCAACGATCGCCGCACGGGCAGCCGCCTCCTCCTCGGCAAGCTGATTGAGCACGTCTTCACTGGCTGGGGTGTCGAACGCAGCGCCAATGAGATAGCCGCGAATGCCCGGCGTGCAATGCGTCACGCGTGCGTTGATCCAAACACCGGAGTCGTCGCTGGTGAATTCGCGAACGCGCACTACCGCTTCCTCTTTGAGCTTGTGCTTCGACCAGCATGCGAGCCCGGTCGCGGAGATGTCCTGCAAGGCAACGGGCACGATCTCGCGGCCGTTGTCATGCGACACGTCGGCTTCGAAGGCGTGCGCGCTGCGGAAGCGTTGATGCCTACGTTTACCGCCGTAGAAATCGCCGATGCTTTCGTGCGTCGCGGTGCGCAACAGGCGCTTGATCTCCTGCGCCTCGGTCGTGACATTGTTTGGATTGGTTCCCGGCAACATGACTCTCCCCTCCTTCTTGCCGCCCCGCACATGCTCCAGTGCGTCGGCGTTCATTTAACATTAGGCAGAGACAATCGGCGTTTCCACTAGCGCCAGACGTTTTTTTTGAAGCACGACATGAAGGTTTTCCACTATCGGACCGTCGCATAACTGAAGCGTCTCAGCACAAAATCCAAATCGCGACCGTAAGGGAGCGGCAACAAAGCGATATCCGTTCGCCGCGCCGATAATTCCGTGCGCCGATGGTGCGCCGACGCGACAGGCTGTGCTCAACAGAGGGAGGCACGGGTCGCCGACGGATTACTCCGTGCCTGACCGAGTGACGGTTCATTCCGCCAGTGTTGTCGGTGACTCGCGGCGAACTGAACGAGATGTAATGCTGCACACGCAGTCCAGGGCGCGTCCCAATCCTGTTTCAAACGTCCGAATAGGCTGACTTCCGCGACGGACACGCGGTATGTGCTCTGCAAATCAGTGGTGTTCTACGCGTTCTTCCCACGCGGATTCCAGGATGGTTAGTTTCTCCTGTGCTTCGGCGAGATCAGCTCGGAGGGCGGTTAGCGCTTCCGCATTGCGGTAGACCTCGGGGCTTGCGAACTGCGCGTTGAGTGACGCGATGTGCTCTTCCTGTTCCGCGACGAGTGTCTCGATTTCCTCCAGGGAATGCGAATCATAAGCAGCCGTCGCACGCGGTTTGGCGGGTTCTTTTGCGGTGGGCTTTTCATTAATGGGAGCGCGTGTGGGTTTGGTGGGGCGCGGAGCTGCTTCGCGCGCCTGTTCCTGCGCTTCGACGTACGATGAGTAGTTGCCCGCGTGAACCGTGTGCCCGTTGGGGCGAATGACCAGCAACTGATCCGCCAAGCGATCGAGGAAGTAGCGGTCGTGGCTCACGGTGATGATCGTGCCGGGGTATTCCTCAAGGGCGGCTTCCAGCGATTCGCGCGCGGTGACGTCGAGATGGTTTGTCGGTTCGTCGAGCAGCAGCATGTTCGGTGTTTCGAGCAGCAACATCAGCAGGCGAAGTCGCGAATGTTCGCCGCCGGACAATTGACAGAGCGTTTTGAATACGAAATCGCCGCGAAATCCGAACGGGGCGAGTACGTTACGCGCCTGCTGTTCGCTCAGCGTGGGGTGGGCTGCGATCAGCGCTTCGAGAACCGAGTGCTTGTCAACGGGAGGCGCCGCTTCCTGCGCGTAGTAGCCAACGGTCGCGCGGGCGTGCACGGATACTTCGCCGTCATCGGCTTCGAGCAGGTTGTTGAGGATGCGCAGCAGCGTCGTCTTGCCCGTACCGTTCGGGCCGGTGATTGCACAGCACGTTCCCGACTCCACCTGAAGGTTGAGGTCCGCAAACAGCCGCTTATTGTCGTACGATTTGGCCAATCCGCGTGCGCGAAGGGCTGTGCTGTCGAGCGGGTCCATCTTCGCGAACGCGAGTTGCAGTTCCGGTGGGGCGGGCGGTTTTTCAAGCACGAACTCACCGTCCGCGAGCCTGCGTTCCAGTCGCGTACGCCGTCCCTTCGCTTCTTTGCTGCGTTGGCCCGCGCCGTGCTTGGCGATGAAATCGCGTTCCTTGCGCAGGTAGGCAGCGTCCTTTTCGCGCTGCCGCTCCTGCGTCAAACGCGACCGCGCCTTGACTGCAACGTAATTCGAATAGTTGCCCGGATAGTTGTTCAACGTGCAGCGGTCCACTTCGACGATCTTCTGCACGATGCGATCGAGCAGGTAACGATCGTGCGAGACGACGACGGCCCCTCCGCGATGACTCGTGAGAAAACGTTCCAGCCAGCGCACCGCGTCGATGTCGAGATGGTTGGTGGGCTCGTCGAGCAGCAGCATGTCGTCGTCGCAGAGCAGCAACTTGGCGAGTGCAGCCCGGCAACGCTGCCCGCCGGAGAGCACACGGATGGGCAAATCAAGATCGGGTATTGAGAATCCCAATCCGCTGAGAATTTCGCCGATGCTCTCGTTGCGGCGATAACCGCCGGCGGCTTCGATTTGCGCGTGAAGCCGGTCGTACGCGCGCATCTGCGCGTCGTGCTCCGGACCGGGGGGCAATTGCGCGATGCGATCGCTCACGTCGTGCAGTTCCTGCTCCCACGCGTCGATGTGCGCGAACGCGGTCGCGACCTCCTCGCGCAGCGTGCGATCGGGCGAGAGCTGCGGCTCCTGGGCGAGGTAGCCGACCCGCATCCCGCGTGTGCAGGAAATCTTGCCCTGGTCGGGCGTGATGATCCCCGCGACGATGCGCATGAGCGTGGACTTGCCCGCGCCGTTGGGGCCGACGAGTCCGATTGTCTCTCCGCTGCGTGCCTCGAACGACACGTCGGAAAGCACCACCTGCCCGCCGAACTGATGATGTACGCCGTGCAGGCTGACCGATCCCATGACCGCGATTACGTCCCTCAAAGCAAGGAGTGGGTTGCCCCAGCCGACACCGGCGGGCTTAGGCATTACGAGTGGGGCAGTTTAGCAGAGAACGCGAATCGGTCACGGTATTGAAGTGCGTGGCACGGTCTGCCGCAGGCAGGCCGTGGTCTTGACCGTAACGAATGCGAGCGAAATATCACGAGGGTGCGTGGAATGTGTGCCTCCAAGGCCTTGCTGCGCAAGACCGTGCCACCCCCATGGGTGGCGACCCAATCCGTTTCGGGGCGTGTGCAAAAAGACGGGAACGCAAACCGCGGTGCGCCAATGCGCGTTACGGATTGCGTTCCCGACCTGTGTAGTCCGTTCGACATTTGAAGTTCTGGCTGGGTCCACTGCCTCCCGCGGCGTACGGCGCCGCTCATTTCGTGGTCTCTGTTGACGCAAGTTCAGCGCGCAAGCGTTGAACACCGGTTCCTGAAAGCTTCCGAGCCTGCCAGTCGGTTGCCTTCGTTGCCCCGAAGGGGCAAAGGTACGACTCGTTGAGCCGGCGCAAACCAGCGAGTCGGTTTGACCCGCCGTACCGAACTCGGTTGTAAAGCTCTGCTCCGGACAAATCTGCCGGTGGGCGTCTGAGCCCTGTGAAAATCCTTTGGCGCGGCTTTCCTTTGCGGCGTATACTTCGTTTGGCAGACGACGCCGATAAGAAATTGACCGCCCCGACACCAGTTAATTGTTATGAGTCCGCGAAACCTCCAAAGATTTTCTTAGTAGTTCTGTAACTCCTGAATTCATATATGGTTACAACCGTATCCAATCTGCTCTCGCGGCTGCCGCATCTCGACGATCGGCACGCCTGGGAGCAGTTTGAGCAGCGATACACCCCAGTCCTGCGGCGGTATTTCCGGCAATCCGGGTGCGGGGACGAGGTGGCGCGCGACCTTACCCAGGACACGCTCGAACGGGTTGCGCTGGGGTTGCGGCGGGGGGCGTTTCGCAAGGATCGGGGCCGGTTGCGCGACTGGATCGGAGGGATCGCACGCAACGTGCTGCGGAACTACCGGCGGAAAGCCGCGCCCCGCACCAATGCCGACGAACTCAAGACGCAATTCTGGGAGTCGCACGAAGACGAAGCGGCTGAGAACCAACTGCTGGCCGCCGACAGGCGGTTCGATGCGATTTGGGTGCGACAGCGACTGTCATCGCTGATTCGCGTCGCGGCACAGAGCTTCGACCTGCGCGAGCTGCGCTGCTACTTTCTGGTCGAGGTGCGGAAGTTGCCGATCAAGGAGGTGGCGCGGCGGACGCGGTTGAGCGAGTCGGCGGTCTTCATGAAGCGGCGCAACGTTGCCAACTGGATGCTGCAAGTCGGACCACGGTTCATCTCGCGGTGGGAATCGTAAGCGGACGCCGTTGTCATTACGCGATATAGTAGGTTCGCATGGGTGGCTGCCTCACGGAAGTCGAGCTGTACCGCACCTATCGCGGTGAAGCCCGCGCCGAAGAGATGGCGCAATCACTGCGCCACATCGCCGGCTGCTCGCTCTGCCATGAGCAGTGGAAACGCTTCGAGCTTGATGCCGCGGTGGCGGGCGGGATTCGTTCCGCGCTGATGGGCGACCTGCGCGGTGCGGACGAAACGCCCGGCGTTGATGATGTTCAGGAGCTTCCCGAGCACCTGGACATTCCCGGCTTTCGTTTGCGCGACACGTATATCGATGGCGGACAAGCCCGCGTTTTCCGCGCGGTTCACGTCGCGAGTCAGGAAGACGTTGCGATCAAGGTCTTCTACAACTCGCCGCTCAATGAGGGCGGGCACGCACGGTTCCTGCGCGAGTTGCGTTCGCTTGCCCGGCTTAGGCATCCAAACGTCATTCCCATCCGATCTGCCGGTGAGATTCTAGGGTTCGCGTACTACGTCATGCCCTGGATCACCGGCGCGCCGCTCGATGAGTATGTCCGCAAGAATCCGATGAGTACGCGCCGCAAGGTCGAACTGCTATTTCAAATCGTGAGTGCGGTGGATCACGCCCACAAACGCGGCGTGATGCACCTTGATCTCAAACCGAGCAACGTGCGCATCGACTCAGCCGGTGAGCCGATCGTCATGGACTTCGGTTTGGCGCGAATGTCTACCGGGGACCTTGCGGACTCAGCCGTGCTCGGCCTGGGGGCTGCGGGCACGCCCGCGTATATGGCGCCGGAACAACTCGAAGATCGCGAAGACGTGGACACGCGCGCGGACGTGTTCATGCTGGGCCTGCTGATCTACGAGGTATTGGCCGAGCGGCGCGCGCGCGAAGGCAGCAGCAACAAGACCCGGCGTGCCGTTGACCTCGCCCAGGCAGCACCGCCGCCATTGCGTCATGTTGCTCCGCACGTCCCGCGTGAGTTGGGCGCCATCGTCAATCGGGCGATTGCGATGGACCGCAACGAACGCTACCCGTCCGCACAGGCGCTGCTCGACGACATGGAGGCGTACCTTCACGGCAAGCCTGTCGAAGCCATGGGACAGGGGGCGATCTACCGATTGAGCAAGTTCAGCCGGCAGCACCTTGCGGTGATGGTGGGCACGCTTGCGGTGCTGATCATGCTGGGCGCGGGGCTGCTCGTTCGCCGTGAGATGGATCGCTACACGGAACTGGCAGCGACCCGCGCGACGCTGGTTTCGCAGGGATTGTTGCCCGCGAAATACCGCGAACTCGCGCGCGCGTACGAGGAACTGTCCGATTTGTACCGGAGGCACGGCGATCACGGCTTGGCTGAGGAATATGCCATTCGGGCCGAGGCGGCGATGCGCGCCTCAACGGCAGAGCCCGTCCGCCGTCCGCGGACCGGGTTGCAGACCACACCCAGCGACGACGACGGCGCAGGTACGCTCACATTGCCATGATCACTCCAGCGGAACACTTTGTGAAAAAATACGCGCAGTCGCTTGCAAAGGGTCAAACCTTCACTACGATCCCTTGAGACGCGGTTTTTGGGCAGGAGAGGTCGCCCAACGACCATAACGGGGCGACGGGATTCGGCTGCAATGGCCGATAATCTCGCCAGGTGCGGTACCTCCGGTCTTGGGACAGGATTCGCGGATGTTGGCACAGGCTGCGACAACCGATGCGATGGTTCCCTATGCGGCGATCCTCGTGGTTTTTGCCATCGCGGTCGCGATGGCGCTCGCCATTTTGATCCTCACGCATTTGATCGGCCCCAAGCGTCACGGCGAGGTGAAGCAGGGCGTGTACGAGTCCGGCATGCCGCCGATCGCCGATGCCCGCCGCCGGTTCAATGTTCGCTTCTACATCGTGGCGATGCTCTTCCTGCTGTTTGACGTCGAGGTCATCATCCTCTGGCCGTGGGCGCTTGCGTTCTATGAGGCTGCGACCGGTTCCACGCCCATTGATCCCGCCGGCTTGATGACCAAGGGCTTCCTGCTGGGCGGCGCTGGGATTTTCCTGATCCTCTTGCTCGTGGGCTACATCTACGAGTGGCGCAAGGGGGTGTTCCGATGGGATTGAAAGTCGAGAACGCTCCGCACATGGCCAGCAAGGACGACGTGCTGACCACGCGGCTGGACCACCTTGTGGGCATTTTGCGCAAGGGCACCGTCAACTGGTCGCGCAAAAACTCGCTCTGGCCGATGCCTTTTGCCACCGCGTGCTGCGGAATTGAGTTGATGGCGACAGGTGCGAGCCGGTATGACATCGCCCGCTTCGGCGCGGAGGCGATGCGCTTCACGCCGCGGCAGTGCGATCTGATGATCGTCGCGGGGCGCGTCGCGATCAAAATGATGCCGGTGCTTCAACGCATCTACATGCAGATGACCGAGCCGAAATGGGTGATCAGCATGGGCGCGTGCGCGTGTACCGGTGGTGTGTTCGACAACTATGCCGTGGTGCAGGGCGTGGATCAGTTCATGCCCGTCGACGTGTACGTGCCCGGTTGTCCGCCTCGCCCTGAGACGTTGCTGGAAGGCGTGATGGCGATTCAGCGAATCGTCGAGCAGGATGGCATCGTGCCCAGCGCCCAGCGTGGCAAGGGGCTGCGGATGGCGGTGGGTGGTGGCGCGGACTTGGTGCAGGTGACGCTGCCCGAGGAGCGGG
Organism: Phycisphaerales bacterium; assembly: GCA_020639095.1. Classification (GTDB taxonomy): domain Bacteria; phylum Planctomycetota; class Phycisphaerae; order UBA1845; family UBA1845; genus JACKHG01. Next base: position 20,588 of record JACKHH010000031.1, read on the forward strand.
CGTAGCCGTTGGGCGACATGGTTGTTCGTCGCGGTGAAAGGAAGTTGTCCGTGTGCCACTGCTCTTGAGCAGTGGTCGCGAGAATTGGACGCCGATTATCCTGGCTGCACTGCTCGAGAGCAGTGGCACAGGTGTACGCGATGCAGTGGTTGAACGTTGACAATGTGCTGGCGGCGCTTGCGGCGCGATTCCCCGGTGTGGATTTCGCAGCCGGTCCGTTGCTTGGTTTGCAGAAGACCGAGCGCCAGCAGACGTGCATCCGCGTGGCGCCGGCGCAGTTGATCGAGGTGATGACGTTCCTTCACGATGACGAGCGCTGCCAGTTCGATCAGCTTGCGGACCTGACGTGCGTGGATTACTTGGATTTTCCCAACGCGACGGATCGGTACGGCGTGACGTACAATCTGGTTTCGACGACGCACGGCCATCGCATGTGGGCAAAATGTTTTGTGAACGATCCCGAGCCCGAGGTGCCCAGCGTGACGGGCATTTGGCAGGGGGCGAACTGGGTGGAACGCGAGGTGTGGGACCTGTTCGGCGTGAAGTTCGCCGGGCATCCCGACTTGCGGCGGATCATGACCTGGGAAGGTTTCGGGTCGCATCCGCTGCGGAAGGATTACCCGCTTCGCGGATTGGGTGAACGCGAGAACTACGAGCGGATCGACCGCACGAGCGCGTAGCTGTTTTTCTTGTGGCGCGTAGGGTGGGCACTGCCCACCAACGATGTATGACATCCGCGCTACGAAGTGGGCGACGCCCGCGTAACGGACAGGCATTGTGAATGGCGTGCAGGCAAGATGCCTGCACCACAATGGTGGGCACTGCTCACCTGCGATGAATGACAACTGTTTGACGTTGGTGGGCAATGCCCACCCTACGATATGACGCAGACTTCCGCACAATCTTTTGCGCCTTCGACGTATGCTCCGGAGGAACCGGGTGGCGATCTGTGGTCGCTGAACCTTGGCCCGCAGCATCCAGCCACGCACACCACGCTGCGCCACGTGCTTGAACTCGACGGCGAGCGCGTGGTCAAGTGTACGGTGCATATTGGATATCTGCACAGCGGCTTTGAGAAGCAGGCCGAGCACCTCAACTACAACCAGTACGTGGTCATCACCGACCGGATGAATTACGTCTCGCCGATCGCGAACAACATCACCTGGCACCACGCGTGCGAGAAGCTTTTTGATATTGAGATTACCCCGCGCTGCAAGGTGGTCCGTACGATCATGGCGGAACTCGCGCGGATTCAGGATCACCTGCTGTGCGTGGGGGCTGCCGCCCTCGACCTCGGCGGGTTCACCGCGTTTCTCTACGGGTTCAACGAACGCGAGTGGATTTACGACATCACCGAGGAACTGTCGGGCGCGCGCTTCCACACGAGTTGGACGCGCGTCGGCGGCGCGGTGAGTGATATTTCCGATCGCTGCATCCAGATGATCCGCGCGTTTCTCAAGCGCGTGCCGCCCGCGATCGACGACGTCGAGAAGCTGCTGAACAAGAATCGCATCTTCATCGAGCGTACGCGGGGGATCGGCTATATTTCGCGAGAAGACGCGATCAACTGGGGCATGACCGGCCCGCTCGCGCGTGCGTCGGGTGTGCGCCGCGATCTGCGCAAGGACGAGCCGTACCTTTGCTACGCGGACAACTGGGACGGCAATGGTTCGAGCCCGGTCGATTTCAAGGTGCCGATCTCGGACCTGGGCGACGTTTACGCGCGTTACCTGGTGCGTTTGGAAGAGATTCGTCAGTCGCTGGCGATCCTTGATCAGCTCATCGAGAACATCCCCTCGGGGCCGATGAACGTGCTGCCGAATGACAAGATGACGCTGCCCAGTAAGCAGGAGGTGTACTTCAGCATTGAGGGGCTGATCCATCACTTCGAGCAGGTGATGACCAATCGCGGGCATCAGCCGCCCATCGGCGAAGCCTACGGCGCGACCGAAAACGCGAACGGTGAACTCGGGTTCCATCTGGTGAGTGACGGCGGCAACTGTGCGTATCGCGCTCGCTGCCGCCCGCCGTGTTTCATCAGCTATCAGTGTTTTCCCAAGTTGGTCGAGGGGCACCAGATCAGCGATGTGATCGCGGTCCTGGGCTCGATGAACATCATCGCAGCCGAGTTGGACAGATAATTGTGGTGCAGGCATCCTGCCTGCATCAAGTAGTGTGGGCGCTGCCCACCGACGATGAAGTAAGGTAGGGCGGGTTATTGCCCGCCGAAGGGGTTGAGAGGGGCGACGGTTTTCTGATTTGTGACGGCGGACAATAGCCCGCCCTACAGGATAGACGGGACGTACTTGGATGAGTTGGAAGGTCATTGATCGCAACGCGGCACCGGACAAGGCGGAAGCGCCGGTTCTTACTGATGCGCTGGTCGAGAAGATCCGCGTGTTCCTGCCGCGCTACGAGACGAAGCGGGCGGCGCTGCTGCCCGCGCTGCACGTTGTGCAGGACCACTTCGGGTACGTGAGTTGGCAGGCGATGCAGGAGCTTGCGGAACTGCTCGAAATCAACGCGTCCGACGTGTTCGACGTGGTGACGTTCTACACGTACTTCTGGACGCATCCGCGCGGCGAGAAGGTGGTCACGGTTTGCCGCAGCACAGCCTGTGCGTTCATGGGCGCCGATTCGGTGCTCGACGAGTGCAAGAAGGTGCTGGGCATCGGCGAGCATGAGACAACGGCTGATGGCAAGTTTTCGCTTCAGACGGAAGAGTGCCTGGCGACGTGCGATCACGCGCCGTGTCTCTACGTTAACGAGCGTTGCCACAAGCACGTGAAGCCGGAAGACGTGCGGCGGATCATTGAGGATCCCAATAACGCGAAGTTGGATATTGAACGCAGTACGTTGTTTGACGGGGTCAAAGGCGCGTAGGCTCCGCTGTGCGGACCAGCGATATACGAACGATTTGATTTCAATATGGTCCGCACCGCGGACCCTACGAACTTGAGCACATACGAACCCATCTTGTTGCGGCATGTCGGTGTTCCCGAGGCGCGGACGCTGGAAGGTTACCGTGCGCGCGGCGGTTACAAAGCGGCTGAGAAGGCGCTGACGCAGATGTCCGCGGACGACGTGATCGATGAGGTGAAGCGTGCGAACCTTCGCGGACGCGGCGGCGCGGGTTTCCCCGCCGGTGTGAAGTGGAGTTTTCTGCCGAAAGATCGCACGGTGACGTATCTCTGCGTGAACGCGGACGAGTCGGAGCCGCCAACGTTCAGCAACCGCGTGCTCATGGAGAACGATCCGCATGCGTTGATCGAAGGCACGATCATCGCCGGCTACGCGACACGCGCGACGACCGCGTACATCTACATGCGGGGCGAGTTCTGGGAGCAGTTCCACATTGTGCAAAAGGCGATCGACGAAGCCTATGCCGCCGGCATATTGGGAAAAGACATATTCGGCAGCGGTTACGGCCTGAACGTCTACATCCATCGCGGCGGTGGTGCGTATGTCTGCGGCGAGGAAACCGGTCTGATCGAGTCGATCGAAGGCAAGCGTGGCTGGCCGCGAATCAAGCCGCCATTCCCCGCGATCGAAGGTCTCTTCCGCAAGCCGACGGTGGTGAACAACGTCGAGACGCTGTGCAACGTTCCGCACATCATCGAGCGCGGCGCGGATTGGTTCCTGGGCATCGGTCCCGAGGGCAGCAGCGGTCCCAAGCTGTTCTGCATCAGCGGGCCGGTGAAGAAACCGGGCTGCTACGAGTGGGCGATGGACATTTCGCTGCGCGAGTTGATCGAGGACCCGCGTTTTGGCGGCGGGATGCGCGACGGCAAAAAGGTGAAGGCAGTGTTCCCTGGTGGCATCTCGATGGGCGTGGTCACCGGCGACGAACTCGACATGAAGATGAACTTCACCGACCCCGCGAAGTTCGGACTGCTGGGTTTGGGCACCGCGGCTGCCGTGGTGGTGGATGACAGCATCGACATTCGCACGGTGATTCGCAACGTCGCACGGTTCTTCTCGCACGAATCGTGCGGGCAGTGCACGCAGTGTCGCGAAGGCACGTCGTGGATGTTCAAAATGACGGACCGTCTGGCGGGGAATCTGGGACGGCGTGAAGATCTCGACCTGCTGGCGGAGGTGTCGGGCAACATGGGCATGATGCCGGGCATGAGCATCTGCGGGTTGTCCGATGGCGCGGCATTCGCGATCAAGACGGTGATCAAGAAGTTCCGTAGCGAGTTGGAAGAGTGCATCGCCAGGGAAAACCCCGAGGCGGTGAAGATCGCCCTGGAAGTGGTGAACTGAAACGGGTTTGATCAAAGATCTCAGATCAAAGATCAAAGATCGCATAATGACGAAGATCATCATCAACGGCACTGAAGTCGAGACGCGCGAGGGGATTCCCGTGCTCCAAGCTGCATTGGAGATGGGGCTCAACGTGCCGCACTACTGCTACCACCCGGGTCTCAGTGTGGTCGCGTCGTGCCGACTGTGCCTGATGGAAATGAAGATGCCGCACCCCAAGACCGGCGAGATGGGCTGGGCGCCGAAGCTCATGCCCAGTTGCCAAACGCCGGTCCGCGACGGGATGGAGGTGCGCTTCGACTCCGAAGCCGTCAAACGCAATCAACGCAACTGCATGGAGTTCTTCCTGCTCAACCACCCGCTCGACTGCCCCGTGTGCGACCAAGCCGGTGAGTGTCTGTTGCAGGATTACAGCTACCAGTTCGGCGACAGCACGTCGCGCATGGTTGACCCGAAGTACGTCAATCCGAAGAAGGACCTGGGGCCGAAGACGCTGCTTTACGCGAACCGCTGCGTGATGTGCACGCGCTGCGTGCGTTTCGCCGATGAGGTCGCGGGCACCGGGGAGTTGTGCGTGACCAATCGCGGCAGCAAAGCCGAGATCGACGTCTTCCCCGGTAAAGCGCTCGACAACCCCTTGCAGGGCAACGTCGTCGACATTTGCCCGGTGGGTTGTCTGCTGGATAAGGACTTCCTGTTCAAGCAGCGCGTGTGGCATCTGCACAGCGGCGATTCGATCTGCCCGGGTTGTGCTACTGGCTGCGCGGTGCGCGTCGATCAGAATGAAAACGTCATCTACCGGCTCAAGCCGCGCTACAACCCCGGCGTGAACGACTGGTGGATGTGCGACGAAGGGCGCTTCGGCTGGAAGTATGCGCAGGACGCGACGCGTTTGAATCGCGTGATCACGCGGCGCGGAGAAGCCGTCGAATCGCTCGACTGGGCGGGCCTGCCGCAGACCGTGCGGTTCCGTTTTGCCGAGGTGACGGCTGAGCATGGCGACGCGTCGATCGCGATCGTATTGTCGCCGTTCATGGCGTGCGAAGAGGCGTGGCTGGTTGCGACGGCATTGCGTAAGATCGCGCCGAACGCCGCGTTGGTTCTCGGCCCGGTTCCGCTGCGCGAGCAGGATGAGGTATTCCCCAAGGGGGCGACGAACGGCGACGCGAAGTTCACTATTTCAAAGGAACGCTGCCCGAATCGCCGCGGCATCGAGCGGATCATCGGTGCGTTGGGTGGTCCCACGCTGACGTTTGCCGAGTTCAGCGAGAACGGCGGCAAGGGGGAGATCAAGGGCGCGTGGATCAGCGGCGGGTATCCTGAGAAGTGGGTGGATAAGGAACTCGCAAAAGCCGCGGATAAGATTGAGTTTCTCGTGGTGCACGATCTGTTCGCGAGCGAACTGTGCGCACCAGCCGAGATTGTGATACCCGCGTGTCCGTTTACCGAGCGTGCGGGCAGCTTCATGAATATCGCCGGCAAGCTCCAGCCCTTCGAGTGGGCGGTGAAGCCCGCGGACGGTTGCAAACGTGACGGGCAGTTTCTTCAGGAGCTAGCGGAGATTACCGGCATCTACCAGCCGGAGAGTGTTCGCAAGCTGATGGCGAAGCAGATGCCCGAGTTTGCGGAAGTGGCCGCGCCGCCGAAGATGCCGGAGCATCAGCATTAGCGTGAGAAAGTGCGAAAGTGGGAATGTGAGAAAGTAACGGAGCAAAGGAGGCACGAAGGCACTGAGGCACGAAGTGCACGGACTATTGAGTTTCTCGGTGCATTGGTGTCCTGCGAGTCCGGACGTTCGGTTCTTGACCTTGGGTCTTTGCCCCTTGGCCTTTGACTTTGGACCTTCGACTTTGGACCTTTGACCTTGGATGGTAAGTAACCGATCTTTGATCTTCGATCTCTGATCTTTGATCAAGAATAAACCATGCTGCTTGCGTTTACACAACTCGGATTCAGTTCCATCCTTGCCTTGGTGATCCTTGGGATCATTCTGGGAATGGTGGCTTATTCGATTTACTTCGAGCGTAAGATCGCCGGATGGGTGCAGGATCGTTACGGGCCGAACCGTGTCGGATTGCCCACGCTGGTGGGTGACCTGCTGCCCGAGAAGTACGGTAAGTTCCACTTCTGGGGACTTGGTCAGCCCATCGCCGACGGGCTCAAGTTCTTCCTGAAGGAAGACATCATCCCGTCGCACGTGGATAAGCCGCTCTTTTTGATCGCGCCGTGCGTGAGCCTCATTGTCGCGCTGATCGGGTTCGTGGTGATTCCCTGGGGCGGGCAGGTGGCGATCTTCGGCCAGGTGTTCAACGTGCAGGTTGCGAATCCCGACATTGGTTTGCTGTATATCCTCGGCGTGGGCTCGATGGGCGTTTACGGCGTTGTGCTTGGCGGCTGGGCGAGCAACAACAAGTACAGCGTGTACGGCGCGGTTCGCGCGACGGCACAGATGCTCAGCTACGAAATCCCGATGGGCGTCGCGATCATGTGCGTGGTGCTCACGTGCGGGCAGGTCCGTCTTGAGGAGATCATGGCTTCGCAGGTCGCGGGCTGGAACGTGTGGAACCTGTTCTACCATCCGGTCGCGTTCATCATCCTGTGGATCACAATGTTCGCCGAGACCAACCGCACCCCGTTCGACCTGGCGGAGTGCGAGCAGGAGTTGGTCGGTGGTTTCCATACCGAATACAGCGCGATGAAGTTCGCGATGTTCTTCCTCGCGGAATACGCGCACATGATCACGGGTTGTGCGTTCCTGGCTGTGCTGTTCTGCGGCGGGTGGGATCCGATTCCGTTCGTCCGCATTCCGCTGTTCCGCCCGGAGGATACCGGCATCATCGCAATGCTCGCAAAGATGGCGGTGCTCTTCGGCAAGGTCGCGTTCTTCATGTTCATGTACATGTGGGTGCGCTGGACGGTGCCGCGATTCCGTTTCGATCAGCTCATGCGCGTCGCGTGGAAGGGTTTGATCCCTGCGAGCCTGGGCGTGCTGGCGGTTGCGATCGCCGGGTTGTACCTCGGTCTGCATCGCACGTTGTGGTTTACCTTGCCGGGCAACGTCGCGGTCGTGTTGGTGTCGTTGTGGGTGATGTCGCGGGCGAAAGATCCGGTCTCTGGCCGCGAAGCCAACCTTCCGCCGCTAACGCGTTCGCCAGAATTGGGGGTGCAGGCATGATTCGCGACGAAGACATCGTCCGCGTCGAAGCGCCGCGCATCTCCGCGGCTGACCGTTTGTATCTGACGCAGATCGCGCAGGGGATGAAGGTGACGCTGAATCACCTCTTCTTCAAACCGCGCATGACCGTGCAGTATCCCGAGCAGAAACGGGAGATGAACACGCAGAACTACCGCGGTGTGCACCGGTTGAATCGCGACCCCGATGGCCGGGTCGCCTGCGTCGCGTGCTTCATGTGTCAGACTGCGTGCCCGGCACACTGCATCCACATCGTTGCGGACGAATCGCCGTGGGAGGATCGCGAGAAGTATCCCCAGCTTTTCGACATCGACGAGCTGCGCTGCATCTACTGCGGAATGTGCGAAGAAGCCTGCCCGGTGGATGCGATCGAGTTGACGTATGAGTACGACGTGGTGGGGCGGTCGCGCGACGAGATGATCTTCGACAAAGAGAAGCTGCTCGAAGTGTACGACAGCACAAAGGACGTCAAGCCGCGCAAGAACCCGAAGATCACGGGCTATCAGCGAACCGGCGATCGCGGCAAGTACGATCAGTTGCGCGACCGGCTTCGCGAGATGACGCAGCAGAGCAACCCGATCAGCGCACCGCATCAGACGGTCGATGGCGAACGCGCTCCGGCGCCGGAGAACAAGGAAAACGCATGACCGGCGGACTGGTATATCTTTTGTACGTGCTGTTCGCGGTGGGCGGAATCGCGTTGTACCTGGCGATGCCGCGCACGCAGGGCGCGCACGCAAAAGCCGGTTTGGTCATCGGCGGTGGTGCGGTCGCGGGTTTGCTCGCGTTGTGTGCACAGGTCTACATGGCGCCGCACGGTTCCAACATTTTCTATTACATCTTCGCGGGCGTGGCGTTGTTGGCTGCGGGTCGCGTGGTGACGCATCCGAACCCGACGTACAGCGCGGTGTATTTCGCGCTCGTCGTGCTGAGTGTGGCGGTGCTCTTGGTCATGCAGCGCGCGGAGTTCCTCGCGGTGGCGCTGGTGATCATCTACGCGGGCGCCATTCTCGTGACGTACGCGTTTGTGATCATGCTCGCGCAACAGAGCGGTGGGGGCTCATCGGCTGACCAGCGCGCACGCGAGCCGATGCTGGCGATCATCGCGTCGTTCGTGGTCATGGGCACGATTGCGGGCCGCGTCAGCGATCTGCGTGAGTTGCCGAATTCGCCGGTGGAAGTGCAGGCGACCGCGGACGTGATGGATGTTCCGCTCGCCGACACGCCGGTCAAAGATGCCGGGAACACGCTGAGCGTGGGCCGGACGATGTTCAATCAGTACGTGGTCGTGGTGCAGCTTGCGGGTCTGCTGTTGCTGGTGGCGATGGTCGGTGCGATTGCGGTCTCACGCAAACGCATCCCCGCCGACGAGCACGGCCCGCCGCCGCCACCGCCAGGAGAAATCGGCCGTACGGTACCGCCGTTTTAAGGAGAATGATGAATGACGAATGATCAATGATGAATGTGGTTCGCGACTTGGCGTTCATTCATCATTCAGCATTCTTCATTCAACATTGCCGTTTTCAATGCCAGACGCAGGTGCATATATCGTTCTTGGTGCGGCCCTTTTTGCCGTGGGGATGGTTGGGTTTCTGGCCCGGCGCAACCTCATTGTCATGTTTCTTTCGACCGAGATCATGCTCCAGGGCGTGCTCGTGAACCTCGTCGGTTTCAACCGCATGTATGCCGGGGTGGACGGGCAGGTGTTCGGGCTGTTTGTCCTGGTGATCGCCGCGGTAGAAGCCGGGCTCGGTCTTGGATTGGTCGTGCTGCTGTTCCGTCGCAAGGGGACGCTGGATTCGGAAGTCTGGGCGACGATGCATGGATAGGCTTGAGGCTTGAGACCTGCGGCTTGACGTTTCGCGCTTTGGAGTTGCGATAAACTACGATGGAAATCGCTGGTGCGGGGACACTTGGGGTTCTGATTCTGTTGCTGCCTGCGTTGGGCGCGGTGGCAGCGGCTGCGCTGGGTCCGCGCGTGCTCAAGGGTAACAGTCACTTGCCAGTGATCTTCGGCGTGGGTGGGGCTGCGGTTGTCGCGCTCATTATGCTGAAGCGCGTGGCTGGTGTCGGGCCCGAGGCACTGTCCACGCCCGTGATCTACGAATGGTTCAGCGCGAAACAGGGTTCGTGGTTCAACGTCGAGTTGTGGATCGACCCGCTGACCGCGTTGATGATGGCGATGGTCACGTTCGTGGCCACCTTCGTCGTGGTGTACTCGAAGGAGTACATGCGGCATCACGATCATCCCGAACGCGGATATGAACGCTTTTTTGCCTTCCTGGGGATGTTCGTCTGCGCGATGGGCGTCCTCGTGCTTGGCGGCAACTTCCTGCTGCTGTACATGGGTTGGGAGGCGGTCGGCCTGTGCAGCTACCTGCTGATCGGGTTCTACTACGAAAAACCGTCAGCCGCAGCGGCTGCCAAGAAGGCGTTCCTGGTCAACCGCATCGGTGACTTCGGTTTCGGTTTGGGCATTCTGCTGATCTACATGACGTTCGGGCACCTCGACTATCGCACGGTGTTCGAAGCCATCCGATTGACGAACGCGCACAATGCCGATGCGCTGATGTCGCTGCTCAATCTCGGGTCGCTGACCGAGGCGCAGGAACTCATCCACACCATCGCAGCCCGCCTGCCGTACATGGCGCTTCTGCTGCTTTGCGGTGCCATCGGCAAGAGCGCGCAGTTCCCGCTCTACGTCTGGTTGCCGGATGCGATGGAAGGCCCGTCGCCGGTGTCGGCGCTGATTCACGCAGCCACGATGGTGACCGCCGGTGTGTACATGATGGTGCGTTGCGGGCTGATCTTCGCCGCGTCGGATACGGTGATGCTCATCATCGCGATCATCGGTGGCGGCACCGCGCTTTTCGCCGCGACCGTCGCGCTGGTGCAGACCGACATGAAACGCATCCTCGCGTACTCCACGATCAGCCAGCTCGGGTACATGTTCCTGGGCGTGGGCGTTTTCGCCGCGAGTTCCGCGATCTTTCACCTGTTCACCCACGCGTTCTTCAAAGCCCTGCTCTTCCTTGGCGCGGGCAGCGTGATGCACGCGATGGGCGGGGTGATCGACGTGCGTCGTTTCGGCGGGCTCAAACGCATCATGCCGATCACGTTCGTGACCATGCTGATCGGTTCGCTGGCGCTGGCGGGTTTCCCGCTCTTCGCCGGATTCTGGAGCAAGGACGAGATCGTGCATCACGCGATGATGCACCGTCCGATCCTGGGAATCGTCGGACTCATCACGGCTGCTCTGACCGCATTCTATACATTCCGGATGATGTTCCTCGCGTTTTGGGGTGAGGAGCGCGTACCCGAAGGTGTTCACGCGCACGAGTCAGGCCGGTGGATTCTCGTACCGCTTTGCGTGCTCGCGTTGGGCGCGGCGTTCGCCGGGTATGTCGGTGTGCACGTTGAGTCGGGCGGGTTCCTCGGGTTCCTTCAGCCCGATGAAGACATGGCGCATCCGCAGACCGCGATCCACCATTTCCTCAGCGAAGTGACTGCCCCGTTCCACGTCGAACATGGGGCAGAGCATGTCGTGGCTGCCGGTCATGCCGCGATGGGTGCAGAGCACGCCATGGCAACCGAGCATGTTGCCGACGCGGTGCACGGCGGGTTCCTGGCTGCGATCGCGCACCATTGGTTGATGTACGTGTCCGCCCTGATTGCGATCGGTGGGATCTTGGTGGCGTATTGGTGGTACGTTCGCAAGCCATGGATTCCGCAACTGCTGCGATCGATGCTGCCGGATGCGTACAACGTGCTGCTCAACAAGTATTTCGTTGATGAAGGTTACGACAAAGCCATCGTCAAACCGTTGCGTATGGGCGGGGTGACGTGCTTCCGGTTGGACGAGTTTTTCATCGATGGTGTGATCTGGTTGATCACCGCGATTCCGCGGTTCATCGGGTTCTGCGCACGCTCGTTGCAGGGCGGCGCGCTCCAGGGCTACGGCCTGACGATGGCGGCGGGATTGGGAATCATCGTGGTGCTGGCGCTTTTGATGTAGTTCCGGCGCGTGCTGGTGCGCCGGGTGGCACTGACAAGCTCTGCTTGTCAGTGGGATGGAAATACAGCCACCGCAAGAGTAGGTATGGCTGTTCGGAGAACGTGATTGGAGAACCGCAAGATTGGCGTTCTCGGCGAGTTGGTTGCGATGCAATGAGAGCGTCGCGCAGCGCTAACCGCGAAGCGGCCTAGGCCGGGGCTTTAGCCCCGGTTGGGTGTGACACCGGAATACCTCTTCTCGGCTGCCTCGCCGCCGCAGGCGGCGAGGCAGCCGAGAAGAAAAATAGCGAGGGGGCGCGATAACCGGGCGTGAACGCCCGGCCTAGGCCGCTTCGCGGAAAGCAGTTGCTTCGCAACCGCTGGCATGGATCGAGTCGCAGTTAGACTCCAGATTCTGTGGCAGGGTCATTCAGGTGGTGCGAGTTGATTGCTTAAATCACCACGGAAAAGCGGAGCTTGTCCGTGCCACCCCTGCGAGGCGGGGGTATACGAGATTTGTTGTGTTGAACGCATAACGTTGGCTGGCGATTGATGGACCTTATTTCCCCTTGGATTCTGACCGCGATCATCTTCCTGCCGCTGGTGGGTGCGGTGGCGCTGTTGCTGTTTGCCAACAACGCCGCGCCGAAGCGCCTGCGCATGGCGGCTTTGATGTGGAGCGTCGCGACGTTTCTGCTCACGCTGTGGGCGTTCGGCCTGCAATCGGGAGGGGCCGCTGATGCGCACGGTTTCGCGCTGACCAACGGCGCGGGCTTCCGCTGGCTGGGCGGGGGCGACGGTATCGCCGGTGCGATCGACATTCGCTATCACGTCGGTGTTGATGGCGTGAGCATGTGGCTGCTGCTGCTCACCGCGTTCCTGACGCCGCTTGCGATCTGGGCGAGCTTCACGAGTGTCACCAATCGCGTCAAAGAATACTACGCGCTGATGCTGCTGCTTGAGACGGGCATGCTCGGCGTGTTCTGTTCGCTCGACCTGCTGCTCTTCTACGTGTTCTTCGAGTTTACGCTGGTGCCGCTCTTCTTCCTGATCGGTATCTGGGGCGGGCCGGAGCGTGCGCGCGCCGCCAACAAGTTCTTCATCTTCACGGTCGCGGGTAGCGTGCTGACGTTCGCGGGCGTGCTCTATATCGCGTACTTCCAATACGCCCACGGTGATACCGGTACGTTCACGCTGAGCATTCCGGTGCTCACTGATTTCGCGTCGCAGGGCGGGTTCCCGCTCGACGTGCAGAAGTGGTTGTTCATCGCGCTGGCTGCCGGTTTTGCGATCAAGGTTCCGCTGTTCCCGGTGCACACGTGGTTGCCGCTGGCGCACACCGAAGCGCCAACCGCGGGCAGCGTGATTCTCGCGGGCGTGCTGCTCAAACTGGGCACGTACGGGTTCTGCCGATTGTCATTGCCGATTTTACCCGAGGGGACGATGGCGTGGGCGCCGTTCATGAGCGTGCTCGCGATCTGCGGGGTGATTTACGGCGCACTGGCTGCATGGGTGCAGGATGATGTGAAGAAGCTCGTTGCATACTCGTCGGTCTCGCACATGGGCTTCTGCATGTTGGGCCTGTTCAGTTTGAAAATGGCGGGTGTGACCGGTGGCGTGCTCTACATGCTGAACCACGGACTGTCGACGGCTGCCTTGTTCCTCGTTGTCGGGATGATCTACGAACGCTACCACACGCGCGACATCAACAAGATCGGCGGGCTCGCGAAGCAGATGCCGTGGATGGCGTTTTTCCTCATCGTGTTCACGTTGAGCAGCATCGGTTTGCCGGGTCTGAACGGTTTCCTTGGCGAGTTCCTCGTGCTGCTGGGCACCGCGACATCGTCGCAGGCGAGCGATGGGTTCACTGCGGGCCCGCTCGGATTTGGTTATGCAGTAGCCGCTGCCACGGGCATCGTGCTCGGCGCGGTGTACATGCTGTGGATGTGTCGCCGGGTGTTGTTTGGCCCGCTTACCGAACCACCGCACACGCCGGATACGTCGGCCGGTCTGACGCAGGACCTCACCGGCAGGGAGATCGGCATCCTCGCACCGATCGCGCTGATGTGCGTGCTCATTGGGGTCTACCCCAAGCCGCTGATCGAATCGCTCCAGGGTGGTATTGCCGGGAACATTCTGGCGGCACGCATGGTCGACGCCGGCGATGGTTATGCGGGCGCCGACGATGCGGATGCGGACATCGTTGTGGTTGATGCCGTACCGGCGGTCCCGATTGAGCCCGTGGAGGATGCGGTGAACGAAACGGTCATCACGCTGGACGCAGCCAGTGCTGCCATTTCAGAGGGCGGCCCGGGCGTGTCGGGAGGTGGCCATGGATCTTAGCGCGTGCATCGGGGCGCTCTTGCCCGAGTTCATTCTGCTGGTTGGTGCGTGCGTGGTGCTGCTCGCGGGCGCGACGCCGCCCGCCCGTGCAGATCAAGGTCCCTCGCTCACCGGTCCGTTGGCGCTGATCACAGTGCTCGTGGCGCTGGGTGTCACCATACTGTCAGCCACACCGGCTGAGTCGTCGCTGGTTCCGGGTTTGCTGATTTCACCGCTGACGGGCTACGTTCGGCTTGGCGGGCTGTTCATCGGGTTGCTGCTCGTGCTGTGCAACCTGCACGTTCCGGTCGCGCGTGAGCGGGCGGAATACTTCTCGATGATTTTGTTCTCGCTGCTGGGCCTGCTGCTCACCGCGTCAGCCAATGACCTGCTCGTGCTCTTTTTCGCAATCGAGCTGGTCAGCGTGCCGACGTACGTGCTCATCTCGCTGAGTCGCGAGGATCGCCGCGCGTCGGAGTCCGCGATCAAGTACTTCTTCCTCGGCGCATTCGCTGCCGGGATGATGCTTTACGGTTTCAGCTTCCTTTACGGTTCGCTCGGCGGGCACACCACGATGATCGACTCGCCGCACGGGCCAGCCCTGTCGACGGCGACGGCTGCCTTGGGCGCGGGTTCCGCGTTGGCGACCATCGGCCTGCTGCTGGCGCTCGCGGGTGTGTTCTTCAAGATGGCGGCTGTCCCGTTCCACGTGTACGCCCCGGACGTATACGAGGGTGCAGCTTCGCCGATCACGGGTCTGCTTGGTTTTCTGCCGAAGTTCGCCGGGTTTGTGGCGGCAGCCAAGTTGCTCGCGGTGTTCCATTGGGACGCGGAGCGGTTGCAGGTGGTCTACTGGGTGATCTGGATCGCCGCAGCCCTGACGATGACGATCGGTAATGCCGTCGCGCTTTTGCAGTCCAACGTCAAGCGCATCCTGGCGTATTCGAGCATCGCGCACAGCGGGTACATGATGATCGGTCTGCTCGTCGGGCCGGCCATCGCGGGCGAAGGCGGTCCGATGCGTGACGGCATCGCAGCCATGCTCTTCTACATGGTGGTGTACGGCGCGATGAATCTTGGTGCGTTTGCCGTGCTCAGTGCGATCGCGCGTCGTAGCGAACCGGTCGAGGATCTTCGCGATCTCGAAGGCCTCAGCGTGCGCCAGCCGATGCTGTCGCTGGCACTTGCGATTTGCGTGTTCAGCCTGATGGGCTTTCCCCCAACAGCCGGTCTGCTTGGCAAGGTCTACATTTTCTCCAGCGCGTTCTCGGTGGGGGCCGGTCATCCCTTCGCCACGCCGTTGATCGTGCTCGCGGTGATCGGCGTGCTCAACTCCGCCGTGGGTGCCGCCTATTACCTGCGGATCATTGCGACGTGCTACAACAAGACGCCGTCCGAAACCGAGGATACCACCCCGATTGGGGGAACGGCGCTGCGTTGGGGCTTGGCTGCATGCACGATCGCGGTACTCATTCTCTTCCTCTGGCCGGGAATGCTCACCCGCAACGCTCGCCCCGCAGCCGTTGCGGTCAGCGCGACGCAGGTCGAAACGCTCGCGCAGAAGTAGCCCACAGTCTTCCGGCCGAATTCCCGCGCGGGATCAACGACCGTCAACCGTTGGGTCGAAGTCGTAGGTGCCTTCGCTATCCAGCCAATAGCTGTACTCCAGCAACCGTCGATGCGTGGTTTCCTTGATCCACGAATCGCTGTCCTGCCACCAGTCGACGAAGTGCGTGCTGCGGATGAAGCTCACGTGGCTGTCGCGGAATGCGATGTTGCCGCCGGTCTTGTGCGCTTGCGTGTTGATGTTGGGCATGCCCATGTCGTGTGCGATCGCGGTCTTCGACGGAATGCGGTCCCAAGGCACGCCGGTGAGTGCGATGCGCCGTTCGTAACTTGATTGCGTGTGGTTCACCCACGAGGGATGATCGGGGCGCCACATCGTTTCCTTGC
>JACKHH010000032.1 GCA_020639095.1 Phycisphaerales bacterium
GAAACGGCTTCGGAGTTGTTCGGCGATCGTCGCATCTTCGTCGCCCGCGTCCGTCTGCATCAGCAAATCGTAGGCAAAGCGTTCCAGGTCCGCGAAGTCCATTACGCCCAAGGTGCGTTTCTGTCGTGCGTAGGCGTCGAGGAACGCGTTCGTAAGATCGATGAGCGCATGCAGATACGGAGCGGTCCGCGTGAGTTCCGCGATCATCTCCGTTTCGGTGAAACGGCAAAGCTGCGCTTGCAAGCGTTTCTTGAGCAGGCCGTCGCGGGCTTCGTTGAACAGGTTGCGTGCGTTGTCACGTTCCGCGCGCACCTCCTCGGGTGCGTCCTTGCTGATCGACGGCGCACCTTTTGAACTCATTTCGCACGCGGCGATCTCGGCGCGAACGGACTCCCACGACTCGCCCTCCGCCAAACGCGACGCCCACTGCGTCAACTGCTCCGCATGCGCACTCAGCAGGTCGCCATAAAACGTACCGGCAGCGAAGCACCGCGCGACGACATTCGCCATCTCGCGGCAGTGTTCCGCCTGCCGCTCAAGTTCCACGCGCAGCGCACGGGCTGTTTCCGCTACGATCCCAGTTAAACGTTGCGGCGAAGTGTCCCGCGCCCGCGCCAACCAATCGGCAGGGTTCTCCTGACTCACCGCGAACGCCGACAACCGCAGCACGAACTCGCCAATCGATCCGTCGTACCCCAACCCGTAATCGTCAACGAGTTTCTTGAACTCAACCGCGAGATCCGCATCGCCCGCGTACAACTCATCGAACACCTGCGCGAGCGTATCCTGCCGCAGAAGGCGGGCTTCATCGCCGTCGAGCATCTGGGCTGTCGCATCCACCCCCACGCGATCGAACCAGCGTCGCACCATCCACAAACAGAACGCGTGCAGCGTTGAAATCTGGGCGGTGTCGACCAGCGCCACCTGTGCCCGCAATCGCCGATCGTCCGGCGCATCCGCGCAGCGTGTGCGCAACGCCTTGCCGATCCGCTCTTTCATCTCCGACGCCGCAGCTTCCGTAAACGTCACGACCAGCAGTTCATCAACGTCGCAGCGATACGGCGGCGGCGCGTCGCACACCAGATGTGCACAGCGTGCAGCCAGCACGGCGGTCTTCCCCGAACCTGCAGCCGCTGATACCAGCACGCTGCGGTCGACGGTCTCGACAGCGCGTTGCTGCTCTTCTGTGAACGCGAACACCGCCATCATTCCTCCCCCGCCAAACGCTTGAACACCTGGGAGCGCTTGAGCGCTTCGAGGTGCCGCATCCCGGGATCGCCAAACTCGAAGCGACACACGGCGCGCATGTCGCACCATTGGCATGGGGAAAATCCCTGGATGCGATACGGCGAAACCGCGACGTCGCCATCAAGCACGCGATCGGCAAGCTCGCCGAGACGCTGGCGCGTATGATCCAACAACGCGCGAAAGTCGGCTGCGGTGGCTGCATCTCCCGCGTCGGCGTAGCCCAGCGAGCCGTCACGCTTGCGATACACTTTGTACAACTTGCTCCAACCCGATTCCGGCGCGTCGCTGTCCAGTTCCGCAAGCCGTGACGCATCGAGCAGACCGCGCGGAACCGCACCCACCACTTCGTCATCGTCGTCGCCCGCGTCATCGGGATGGTCCACCGCGCGATACTTGCGCAGCAGGCTCACGTAGAACGCACCGGCGGGCACGATCGGCCTGCCCGCGAGCGTCGCGCCCTGATCCGCAAGCACGAGCAGATAACCCAGCAATTGCAGCGACAAACCGTGAAACACGCGGCTCAGATCCAGGCGTTTGTCTCGCGTACGCTTGTAATCGACAACCACCCCAAGGCATTCATCGCCGACTTCCGCAAGATCGATGCGATCGATCGCGCCGCGGATACGCACGCGCCGGCCCATCGGCGTATCGATCTCCAGAGCGGGCAGACTCGCTTCGTCATCAAAACCGTACCGTCGCTCAGCCGCCCTTGGCCGAAACGCCCCGCCGCCCGCGATGCGCCGCTGTTGTTGCACGATCGGGTCAAGGTCGCGGGCGCTGCGCGCGAGCAGGTACGCGTCGCGGGCACTGGACAGTTCGCCCTCACGACCCAGCGTAACGCCAATGCTCTCGGCGCAACGTTCGAGACGCGGCAGTACGTCGGCATCGTTCACATCCGCGAACCGTTCACCGCGTTCGAGGCATTCGTTGAGGTAGGCTTCGAGGATCGCGTGGTGTACGGTGCCGACGTCGACGGGTTGAAGGTCCGCCTCTTTGCGCAGGCGCAGCTTGAGCCCCCAGCGTGCGAAACGTTGGAACGGGCAGGCTGCGAAGCTCTCCAACTCCGACACGCTCGCGGTGTACGGCGCGGTAATCATCGCTTCAACCGACGCGGGTGTGATCTGCGCCTCGTTGCGAAATGTCAATGACGCGAGCGCGTCGCGCAGGATGACACGCGTGGACTCCGCGCCGCGGGCAATCATGTAGAGATCGTTCCAGCGCACCTGACGCTCATCGCCAACGGGCTCAGCCGCGATGCGCTTGCCGAATTCGAGCGTCATCGCCGCAGCCAAGTCGCGCGCCGTCCATATCTGCGCTGTTGAACCCGCTTGCGCCGGATCGCCCAAGCGCCGCGCCGCGACACTCGGGAGCGCACGCTGAACGTCGCCCAGGTACGGCGAGGGCCGCAGCGCCCGCCCATCATCGTCGGCGGCAGCGTAGGTCAACAGCAGCTTGCTGCTCGCGCGCGTCAGCGCGACGTACGCGAGCATGCGTTCATCGAGCACGCGTTGCTTCCGCGTGACGCGCACGTACACGCCGGCGTCAGCGAGTCTCGTGCGATCCTCATCATTGAGCACCACGTCCTCACTGGCCAGACTTGGGAAAACGCCATCGTTGAACCCGAGCACGATCGCGACTTTGATGTCCGGGTGCCGGCTGCGTTCGATCGAACCCACGAGCACCTGATCAACGGTCGGTGGAATGAGCCCCAGGGTGAGTTCGGAGAGACCGGCTTCGATGATTTGCGCGGCATCCACGACGTTCAGCGATTCGTCGCCGAGTGCATCTGCCAGATCGTCGAGCAGTTCGTGAACGACATCGAGCACCTGGCGATGTTCCGCGGCGCGTTCGACCTCGCCGTCCGCCGCCGCCTCGGCTGACCAGGTCTCCACGTGCGTGTCGACATCCGCTCGATCGAGCAATTGACGCAACACGTCCGCCCATTCCGCTCCGGTGCGCGTCGAATCCTGCGCAGCCAACAGGTCGCCGAGCACTGCGACAACGCGTCGACGTGCGCGGTTGACCTCCGCCAAGCGCCGCGCAGCGCGATCCGCGGACGCTTTGCTTCTTCCCGCGTCGCGGGTGAATCGCCAATCCGACTCGGTCCAGAGCGGCGCGCCGGCGATCCCGTGCGCGAGGACGTAATTCTCCAGAGCATCAGCCGCGTCCGCGTCCAGCCCGAGCAGATTGGTCTTGAGCAGCAACCGCATCGGCTCGACGCCCGCACCGGTGGCAGCCACCGAGACCGCGTTTCGCAAAAACTCAACGAGTGGATGGTGCGCAACCGACCGCCGCCGGTCGATGAAGAACGGAATCCCGCGCTCACGCAGGGCTGCGGAAAGCAGATCATGATACGGTTCGAGATCGCGGCAGATCAGCGCGATGTCGCGGTAGCGCAGCGGTTCAACTTCGCGCCACACCAGCGCACACACCTGCGACACGGCAAAGCCCACCTCCGTCCGCCTGTCCGGTGCCTCCACAACCGCGACGTCCCGAGGCGCGTCCGCACTCTCGGACTCGTCCGCGGGCAGAAACGCCAAACCGTTTTCGAGTTGTGCAAGATTGCCGCCCTGCGGCCAGCGCGGCGCGGGCGGTTTCAACACGAGCGGCTCGTCGATCACGCAACCGGTATGAATCAACGCGTCGCGCAGACTGAGATACGTGCGCAACGTACGCGCGAACAAATCGGTGGGATCAACGTCGCCCTCCCGATCCGCAGCCATAAAGCCGGCAGGGTCCACCAGCAGCGATACCTCGACCCGCTCCGCGCGCTGCGCGAGATCGCGGAGCAGCGTCATCTCCAATCCCGTGAAACCGGCGAACCCATCGACCCAGAAGTGCGCGCCGTCGAAACTCCGGCAGCGCGGCAGATGCTCACCGGCAAGCTTGAGGTACTGCGACGCGTCGAGCCGAGTGTCGCCCAGGTACCTAAGGTAGGCGTTATAGATTTCGCGGATGTCCGCGAACTTGGCGCGTTGTGCGGCGCTGTCGCCGGGAAGGTTGAGGTCCAAAGCGTCGGGCGCGATCCCCTCTTCGATCAACTCGCTAACCGTCCGGCCTAGGCGATCGAGAAAGCCCGGCATGCGTTCGACGCGGCGGTAGTATTTCAGGCGGCTGCCAAGTTTGGCGATCAGCGTACGCAGGACCATTGACCGCGCCGCAGCCGATAGCACCTGCCGCTGCGCGAGATGACTCGATTGGAGAATTCGCAATGCCAACCGGCGAAAGCTGAGCACCTCCGCCCGCGCGACGGCGCGCAGCGAATCGCTCAGCAGCGCCCGCTCCATCTGCAAGCTCGCCTGTTCAGGAACGAGCAGCACGAGGCGGGAATCCGCAACCGGGTCCGCTGCAAGTTGTTCTCGGATCGCCGCGAGACAGTGATGGGTCTTTCCGGTCCCGGCGCGACCGATGACGAAGCGCACCGACATGGCTGCCTTCTATGCGATCCCGTCAACCAAAGCAACTGCGGCGGGAAGGTGAGAAGGTGCCAAAGTGAGAAAGTGAGAAAGTACGGCAGCGGGAAAGTGTGGTGTTAACTGGATGCGAAAATCCGAGCCGCGACCGTCAGGGAGCGGACGTCACGTGACGTACCATTGCATCGCAACACCTCTCTGTGCCGTGGCTTTGGCCCCTTGCTTTGTACTGCGGCGATGTGCCACTGCTCTTGAGCAGTGCAACCTCGGAACGTCGGACCTGGGATTCACGGCCACTGCTCAAGAGCAGTGGCACGCGTCAGCGCTTCATCTGACGGATCACTCGTCGGTCTCGTTGCGACTGGCGGTGCGGATCAATTCGCGGTAGCGGACGATGCGGACCACCCGGTGCCCGCCGTGGAACAGGAAGAACGGTGCAGCCAGCGCGAACGGCAGCCCCGCCCAGAACAGCCACGCGATCTGCTCGGTCAATCCGAACCGGAGCATGATCAAACCAGTCGTCGCGCACAACAATCCCCAGAACAGGTCGCCGTACGGAAAGGCGAGATCCTGCGGCAACAGAATCCCCCGCTGGCCCAGCGTGCGATAGTTGTACTCGCTGCCGCATTCCGGACACCGCCCCACCGTCGGGCGCGTGCGCAAGTTGTAGGCACACTTCGCGCAGAAGACGTCGCGGTCGATCCCGCGGGCTTGCTCGATTTCACGTCCGGTTTGCGGCATACGGAAGATATCGCAGCAGAGAGGGAGCTTGGCAAGCGGTCGAGGTCTGCGCGCAAATCGGCTATGCTCCGCGCGACGTGAAAGGAGGTCGTTGTTGGGCAAGTGGCTGGTGCGATTGCTGATCTTCGCCGGGAATCTCTACCGGCGCATGCTGGCGATGGGTCTGCACCTGATCGGGCCACGGGCGGCCTACGGACTCTTCGCGTTCGCCGGGCGGCGGATGTATCGCCTGCTCGACCCCCTGCGCAACTACAGCGAGAAGCAATGTCTCGCAGCCCTGGGTGATCGACTCTCACAGGCTGAGACGCGACGCATCAGCGAACAGGCGTTCGTACATCGCTGCTGGAATCTGGCGGACTTGATGCTGGCGGATTGGCGCGTGCGGGAACGGACCTGTGCAGGCGTTGGCGGGCAGATACCCGAGCCATACCGCGGGATGCTGCGCGACGCCGTCGCCCAGCGTAAACCCGTCATCCTGCTCACCGCATACTACGGGCCGTTCGACCTGCTACCGCTGTTTCTCGGATACAACGGGATACCCGCCGGCGCCGTCTATCTCCCGCACGCCAATGCCCGGTTCGACGTCTATCGCCGGCGCATCCGGACGCGTAGCGGCTGTTCTGCCATTCCCGTCGCGGACGCAATCAACGAACTGCCCCGCATCCTCGAATCGGGCGGCGCGGTCGCGTTGCTCTCCGATCATCACGCAACCAAGGGCGGTGTTGAAGTTGAATTTCTTGGGATTCCAACTGCGGCTTCGCGCGCGGTGGGGATTCTGGCGGCGCGATACGATGCGATTGTCGCGGTCGCAGCCATTCGCCGAACGAACAAACCGTTCCGCTTTGAGATTGTGGTTGGCGATTACTTCGACGCAACCACGTGGCGCGACGACACCGACCCGGTCATCACCATCACCAAGCGCTACCTCGCAGCCATCGAACGCATCGTGCGCGACGACCCCACGCAGTACCTCTGGGCACACGCGCGCTGGGGCGCGTCAGCCGCTAGTGCTCAACAGGCATCCCCCGGCAGCAATTCGCCAAACCCCTCTCCCCCGGGGGAGAGGTTGGGTGAGGGGGAACAAGAGACGTAGCACAATTCATAAACGCGGCACTGCCGCGAGATGCCCTCCCCGTACCCCTCCCAAAGGGAGGGGAGTTCGCACTCAACGCCGTTGGCGTTGCCGGTCTATTAGCTGTCACCAGCCACACTGGCGATCGCAAACGCGAGCGACAGCGATGCTGAAACAATATCCACCGCGCTATCCGCCATCGCCTTTTCCGCCATGGGGAATCCCATCAGGAACGCAATGGCCGCTCCGGCATACCAACGAACTTTTCGCAGATTCATGGAATCACTCCTCTCTGGATGGTTTCCGCGTGAGCGCTCATCGTGCAGGCGCGATCCGTCACCCCGCAAGCAGCGTCGTCACGATTATCAATCGATTCAGCTGGCGTGTCTACAGCAAACAACAGAATTGCGTCGGTGGGTACGTTCCTTGCAGCATAGAACGCAAGCCACCTCCCGTAGGCATCAGGTCGTGTGGGGCAGTTCGAGGACCGACGTGGCGAACTCGATGATCAGGCGCATCTTGTCGCCCAGCTGTTCGTATTCAAGCGGTTTGGCGATGCAGAAGACCGCGCCTTGCGCGTAGCATTGTTCGTAGAGCTTGTCTTGGGTCGACGTGCTGTAGATGCAGACGGGGATCCGCCGGCTTGCCTGGTCGCTCTTGATTTCCTTCAGTGCTTCCGCGCCATCCATTTGCCGCATGCGCTGATCGAGCAGGACGAGGTCCGGTTTGGGATATTTCGCTCTGTCGGCAAAGTCGCCGCGACCAAGTACAAAATCAACCGCTTCGCCGCCGTCGCTCACGCAATGCAGCTCGCATTTCGCGGCGACATCCGGCTGATCCTGCACCGCCCGCTTGACCAACAGCGTGAATGAATCGTCGTCATCCGCGAGCAAGATTTTCAGCGTCCGCCCCATCGCCTCACCTCGAAGTCATCGCACTTGTCTGTCCGACCAACGCCCACTGCACGCACTGGTTGTATTTCTGATCAAGCGCTCGGCGACGCGCTTGGCGTTTTTGCCTGATCCATCGCGCTGGCGATCGTGTTCAGCAGCGTATCCTTCTGAAGGTTCATCTTCGAAACGTAGCCTGCAATTGTCGCACTCATCGACATCGGCGCCAGGCCCTCACCATGCCCCGTGACGACAACGACCGGGATGTGTACGCCCAGGCTGGTACGCATGCGCTGCACCAACTGGAAGCCGTGCCCGTCCGGCAGAGACAGGTCAAGGAGCACGAGGTCGTAGAAGTCGTTGGTCAAGCGTGCTTCGGCTTCTGCGATGTCCTTCACCCGCGTGGTCGCAAAGCTATCGCCGAGGAATCGCTCGACGATTTTCGCGTCAAGGCTGTCGTCCTCGACCAGGAGCACGCGCGGCTTCCGCGCCTCAAGCCGGGACTGCGCGTTCTCTGATTCGATCGGAATTCGCGCCGTGAACTTCGCGCCCTCGCCGGGAACAGACTGCACGGACAGGGTACCGCCATTGCGAGCGATCAGACGCCTGGCAGCGACCAATCCAATACCCGACCCGTCCGCAAGGCCGGGATCGAGCCTGCGGAACGGCTCGAAGATTTTCTGGTGGTTTTCCTGGGCTATGCCCTTGCCATTGTCGCGAACCGACAACTCCAGGGCGTTCTCCGACAAGGTACAACTGACGTCGATGCGCGGATTGGGTTTCGTCGTCCCGTACTTCAACGCGTTTTCCATCAGGTTGATGAACGCCTCTTCAACAAACGCCCTGCCGATGCGCACTTTGCCCGCGTCGCACGTGCAGTTGATGCGTACGTTTTTCGTCTCAGCATCCTGGCGGAAGCGGTCGACCAGCGCATCGAGCCAATCCTGCAACACCACGTCGTCCTTGGTCGGCTCGCGACGGGTGACGCCCGAGACATGAGCCAGGTCGACGAGCATGCGCTTCATGCGCTGGCATTCCTCGATGGCTTTGGCCAGCAGTTCCGCATCCGATGACTCACCCGACTTGGCGTCGCCGGTCTTGATCAACTTGAGCAACCCGTCGAGTGCAACAACCGGACGCTTAAGGTCGTGCGCCACGATCGAGAACAGATCCTCAAGTTCCTCACGCTGACGCGATAGTTCCTTGTTCGCGAACGCCAACTGCTCGTTCGCCATGCGGGTCATCTCTTGCGCATTTTTGATCGGCGTAATGTCGATGAACGTCACGACCACGCCGCTCTGCTGACCGGAGTGCGCCATGTACGGGAGAATACGCACGAGCAGCCAATTACCGCGAACACCACGCACTTCGCGTTCGACCAAATCACCGGACTTGATGACGCGGTTGACATCGGCAAGGAACTCCGAGCCGAGATTGTGCGAGAAGTGCTCAATCGACCGGCCGACGTCGTGCTCCAGCAGCTTGATGACCTGCTCGATCGCGGGCGTAAACTTGCGAATGCGGAGTTCACTGTCGAGGAACAGCGTCCCAATATCGATATTGCGGAGCAGGTTGTCGAGGTCGGCAGCGAGCACCGCGAGTTCCTGAATCTTGTTCTGGTACTCGACGTTGACGGTGTAGAGCTCTTCGTTGACCGACTGAAGTTCTTCGTTGGTGCTCTGCAATTCTTCGTTCGACGCGACCAGTTCCTCGTTGGTGGACTGTTGCTCCTCGTTTGACGATTGCAGTTCCTCGATCGTCGCCTGCAAACTCTCGCGAGTCTGCTGGAGTTCGAGTTGCATCTCGTGCATGCGCTGCGACGTGTCCTTGTCGAGCGACGCTTGTTCGAGCTTGCCGCTGATCGCATCATTCCGGCCGGGCTCGACGACAATCAGCACGCGGTCGGGAATGCTCTCGAACGCGGGAAGCCGCGTGAGCTTGACCGACACGTGTCGTGTCGTCTCGCCGGCAAGGTCTACCGAATAGCGAACATTCGTGTCGCCCCGGCGGACGCGCTGCAAACCGGTCGTCAGGGCGGCCGTCAGTTCGTCGCCCACCATGCGCATGATGTCGGTGCTGAGCTTGCCCTTGGGCAATTGGAAGACACCCACGGGATCACCCAGCAACTCAATAACAGTGCCATCCATCGCGACCAGCGCAGCCGATTTGCCGTCCCGTTCGACAAGCGCGTCGATCACCTGCCGAATCGATGCATCGCGCTCGCGATCATGTGCCGGCGAATGCGATCGGTTCGACGCCACGATCGGATCACGCATGCCCGCTCGACGACGCATTGACGGCAGGATGACGTTGCGCGCTTTGCGGAATAGTTTGTACTTCGCGTCGATGGTCTCGAATTCACTGCTCAGCCGCCCCATCGCCTCAGCCGACCCGAGGAACAGCGTCCCCCCGGCACGCAGCGCAAAGTGCAACGACGCGAGCACGTTTTCCTGCGCCGGTTGCTCGAGGTAGATGAGGAAGTTGCGACAACTCACCAGGTCGATACGCGTGAACGGCGGATCGGTCACCAGGTTGTGCTGGGCGCAGATGACCATCTCGCGAATCTGCGGCTTGATGACGACGGAATCACCGTTGTGCATGAAGTACTTCGACAGGCGCGCCGGGCCGATCTCCGCAATGCCCGCGGTCGGGTAGGTGGCTTTGCTCGCCCGGTTCAGCGAATCTTCGTCGATATCCGTCGCGAAGATCTTCATCTCCCGCTTGACCGCGGACGCCTCCATGGCTTCGAGCGCGAGAATGGCAAGTGAGTAAACCTCTTCGCCGGTCGCGCAGGCGGGCACCCAGATGCGGAATTGATCGTCGGGAAGTCGCGGGAGCAATTCAGACGCGAGGTGACGCTGCAAGCGATCAAATGCCTCGCGATCCCTGAAGAATCCGGTCACACCGATGAACGTGTCCTGACGCAACGCGCGCGCTTCGTTGACATCGCGTACCAGGCGTTCCACGTATTCCGGGATACCGGGCAAGCCCAACAGCGCCATGCGCCGGCGGACCCGACGTTGCAACATTGAGGGCCGCAAGTAGGCCAGGTCGAGATTGAAGTGCGAGCGCAGCACGTCGAGCACGCTCGTCATGTCGTCGATGGATTCGCCTTCCGCCTCAGGTTCCTGGTGCAACGCATGATCCCGGGACTGCTGGACGATGTCCGCAACGACCTTCGCAAGGCTTGCCGGCGACGCGCTGGAATCGACGAGGCCGGTGTCCATCGCGCTGCGCGGCATACCATCGAACTTGGCGGTCTCGGGGTCCTGGACGAGAACGATGCCACCGGCATCCTTGAGCACGCGGATGCCACGCGAACCGTCACTGCCCGTTCCCGAAAGAATTACGGCGATGGTTCTTTCGCCGGGGCCGTCGGCGAGCGATTTTAGGAAAATGTCAATCGGCAGATTCAACGCGTGGCCGGGCGTGCGGTCCTGATCCTCCAGGCACAACCGTCCGTTGTTGAAGACCATGTTCTTGCCGGGCGGGATGATGTAGATCGTATTGGCGCGCGGAACGGTGCCATGTTGCGCAGCCGCAATACGCATCGTCGTGTGCCGCTGCAACAACTCAGGCATCAAGCTCTTGAAGTCCGGCGAAAGGTGTACGACCGTTACGAATGCAGCGCCGGTGTCGGCAGGCAGCGCGGCGAAGAACGCTTCCAACGCCTCCAGACCGCCAGCGGATGCGCCCAAGCATACGATGTATGGCGTGTCGGTGCCGCTCACGGCCTGTAGCGCCGCAACGCTGGGCGTGACCGGCATGGGCGAGTCGTCGCACTGCGTTCCCGTATCATGCTCGTCGTTCGCAACCGACCCGGTTTCGGCAGCTTGCGCAAGCTTCTTTTCGTTCGCCCGAACATCGGCGGCAGTGTGCGCTCTGCGCAGGGCTTTTTGTTTCTTGCCCTGCTGGTTTGCCGCACCGCTGGACGCATTGGTTTCGTTGGCCGACGCCTGCGTGTCGTGATTCTCTCGTCCGGAATCGTGGCTAGGATTGTCCTTTGACATCAGGAACTCCCGTTGTCAGAAGCTACTCGGAAGGAAGTCTGCAAAGCGACCAATAGAGATCAATTGTCTGTACGGCTTCGACGAACTGCTTGAAGTCGACTGGCTTAACGATGTAGCCTGCGATACCAATCGAATAGCTGGTCAGGCGATCGCGTTCCTCATCCGACGTGGTCAATACCACGGCGGGGATGGTACACAGGTTTTTGTCGCGGCGATAGGTTTCCAGAAACGTCAGCCCATCCATGATGGGCATGTTCAAATCCAACAGGATCAATCCCGGCCGAGGTGAAAGCTCTGGATCCGCATACTTCCCTTTGCGGCGAAGATAGTCAAGCGCTTCTTCTCCATTTCCCACGACATAGAGCGGATTGACAACCTTGCTGTCCTCGAATGCGCGCCTGACGGTTTTCACATCGATCAGATCGTCTTCGACGAGCAGGATGGCGATGTCTTGTCTCATGCTTTGGCGACCTCGCTACGAACCTTGTCCGATATGAGGTGAACACCGGGGACGCTGAACGTGAACGTCGCTCCGTTTCCGGGTTCCGAATTTACAGTAACGGTCCCACCGTTTCGCTCAACGATGCGTTTCACGATTGCAAGGCCGGCGCCTGCCGATTTGCACTCGTCCTTAGGCTTGAGCGTTTGAAACAGGACGAAGATGCGCTCGAAATGCTGCTCGGCAATACCGACACCGTTGTCGGCCACGCTGAAATGAGCGCCAAATTCGTCCGTCGTACACGAAACAGTCACTTCACCGCAAGACGCGTCCACATGGTTGATCGCGTTGACGATGAGATTCTGGAGCACCTGGCGCATCTGCGTTTCATCGTACAACAGCTCAGGCATTGGACCGTCCACGCGAATCTTTACCCGCTCCGGCGGTTCCACCGACTTGATGATGTCACCCACCAACTCCTCGACATCCACGCGCACACGCTGAATGGCCCGCTGACCGGCGCGCGAGTAGTCGAGGATGCCGCCAATCAGCTTGTCAAGCCGGGCGGTGCGCTCGAGCATCAGCGCGATGTTCTCACGTCCGTCGTCGTCAACGACCCGCCCAAAATCATGCGCCAGCCAATCAGCTACCGATGCAATTCCACGGAGCGGAGCCTTGATGTCGTGCGAGACGACGTAGGCAAACTGCTCGAGATCGGCGTTGCTGCGTTCGAGCCGGCTCGCGTATTCAGTAAGCTGTCGATGCGCCTTGAGCCGTTCGGTGACATCGACAATGGAACAGAGGATGCGCACGCCGGTCGCGCTACGGATGGGATTAAGCCCGATCTCAAGCGAAATCTCCGATCCATCCTTACGCACGCCGCGCAATTCCCTGCCCCCCCCCATGGCGCGTGCCTTCGGCGCCGCGGTGTACGCCTGACGCTGCTTCACGTGGTCCGTGCGCAACAGCGAGGGCACGAGCATCTCCACCGGCTGATTCAGCAGTTCCGCACGTCGATAGCCGAACAGTTCCTCAATGGCTTCGTTCACAAGTACGATTTTGCCGTGCTCGTCCACGACGCACACACCGGATGGGCTTGCCTCCACCACCAGCTTGAAGTTTTCGATCGCGTGCTTCTGGGCCGATATATCGTGTGCTATTTTTGATACCCCAGTGATCTCGCCATTCGGGGAGTTGATGGGAGAAACGTTGATTGAGACATCGACGAGTTGTCCACTCTTGCGCCGGCGCACAGTCTCGAACTGATCCACGCGCTGGCCTGCCGCGATCTCAGCGAGTAAATGCTCGACCTCGCCAAGCCGATCCGGCGGAACGATGAAATTGATATTCCGCCCAATCGCTTCCTCCATCGTGTAGCCGTACATCCGCTCGGCTGCCGGGTTCCATGCAGTAATTGCACCGTCAAGCGTGATGGCAATGATCGCGTCGGCCGATGACTGCACGACCGCGATGAAGTTCTGCTCCTTCTGGATCTGCTTCTCCAGGGCGCTTTCCGTCTTGCGGCGAACGTCGATTTCTCTTCGCAACTCCTCCGTGCGCGCGCGAATCGCCCGCGACATCTGCGCGAACGCACCCGAGAGTATTCCGATCTCGCCGCGCGCCTTAACTGGTAACGGCGCTTCTTCATTCTCCGCGAACGCTTCAACCGCATGGGTCATTTGCGCGAGCGGTCTGACGAGCGACCGCGCAATCGCAACGGCTGCGACGATGGCACATCCCACGGCGATCAACGCACCAATCAGGGTTGACCGATATGCTTCCGAAGCGAGGGCAATGACTTCCGCATAAGGCGCGGTTTCGATCAAGACGACCTCGGTCCCGCCCGCCAGTTTGCGCGTCGCGAGCGCGCCTGCGAGCCGATTGCCCGCATGGTCCTCAAATACAAGTGTCGTCTTGTCGCCACGGTCGAACGCGCGCGCGAGTGGCGGCATGTCCCGGCGCCACGTCGGGTCCGCGGGGCCCGCAAGACCAAAGACGCGCTGCGGCTGCGCCGTGTTGACGATGTAGTGACCCAATGACCCGATCGCATAGACTTGGCTACTCGGGTGCAGCGTCGAGTGCATCCTTGCGAGAATCGGGCGCATGTCCACGTTGATGATGATGATGCCGAACGGCTTGTTCGCACCCTCCGCCCAAACCGGTGCGGCTGTTCGAAGCACGGGAACGTACGGCACTTCGATCTTGCCGTGCTCTTGATTCAGATCGATCCGCGATACGTAGGCTTCGCCGCGTTCCACAGCCATCGCATGGATGAAGTAGTCGCGGTCGCCCTTCGCCTGCAACTCGTCGTCCGGAAGGACGCGAGTGCTGCCGTCGGCGCCCGAACGATCAACGCGCACGATTTCGCGTCCGTCGTCGTCTGCGCCGATCATGCGGAATTGCAGATACTGTGGCTTCGCGCTCAACTCGCTCCAGAAGTGTTCTGCGATGCGCATGCGCCACGCCTCCACCTCCGCAGACTCGGCCACGCCGGCAGAACGCATCCGGGCAGTCACATACTCACGAACTGCCGGTGAGTTCGCGGCTGCGAACACGTCCGCGCGCGTCTCGCGGACGTACGCGTCCAACTCCATGGCAAGCTGGTTGGTGTGCGCATGCAGTCGATCGAGTTCGAGCGGAACGGTTGCCCTGGCAATGTTGCGATGCACGAGCGCGCCGACGCCAAAGGCAGTCAGTACCACCAGTGCAACCATTGCCAATGTCAAACGATTTGCAAGCACTCAGTCCGCCATTACCGCTCGTAGAGCAACCAAGTTCCTTAAGTTCCTTTAGCCAATCCGTCTTGGTGACTATCGCTTCCGACCACCGCGCGCAAAGTCAAACAATGCGCAGCCAGCCCGCGCATGCGTGGCGCGTCAACCGCCGGTATGCCGGTCCACGCTCATCCAAACGCAATCCCCTCGTGACATTACGATGTACCGACCCCGGCTGGAGCGTATACACGACAGGTGTACTTGCAAGGCGCATTATGCACTGCAAATGTAGCGCGCTATGCCGATCGCCAAGCCGCCGTTGGCGTCGTTTGCACCGGGACGCGCACTGCGAATCGACCGGGCCTAATCAGTCGCCATGCCCTGCCCCAAGCGTTATATCGACGCTATGCGCAGAACGTCGTGACACCGACAAGATTCATCGCGTTGCGAATGCAGCGTTGCTGTAGCATTGGTGGTATGAATAGAATCTTTTGGTGACGCAACCCTCATGGAGCCGATTCCCCATGCCGATGCACTTGCGAATCGATTCGGTGCGACGCGAGAATGATACCCTCGCCAAACAGGTTGCGATATGCAATTTCGCGCTGCGACTGATAATCGTTCGCGGGCACTGCCCCTAGCGCAAGAATCGGGAACACTGGACGAGTGGCCCGGCTTTCTACTTGCAATCCCTCGCCGGCAGGATTAACTATGTCCCAAATTGGGGCAGGAGATTTCAAGCTAGATTGAAAATGTTTAGCCTGGACGCCTTGGAAAGGCGATACGGGCGTGCGGCGATACCGTTCAAATCGGGTTATTCTTGCGTGGTGTTTGTGCCCGATAGACAACGTGGCATCAATGTAAACGTTCGTTGCAAAGCAATGTTGCGGTGGCCCACCACGGAGGGGCGGCTAGGCAGATTACCTAGAACATTGGCAGGGTGTTCGACGCTGAAGGCAGTTCGCGAGCCGATTAGCCTCACCCATCGATCCAAAACACAAGTATCATGGCGACACGCTCGATCGAAGAAAGGCGAGGTGCGGCAGCTCGGCAACGGAGCCGAGGTGACGAGCCCGACAAATCGTCAACTGACGGTGCCGAAAGTTCGGCCACAATGGAAAACGGCGACACACCGCAGGTTGATCCGGCTAACGCGCGATCGACAACCAGCGTGGCGAACGTTGACGGTGCGCCGATGCTTACGCCAGCCGATGCAAGCTCCGCAGTTGCAGACCTCGCGAAGACGAAGAGCGCTGCCGACGTCGTTGCAATCGTCTGCCGGCACTACGGTGTTGACCCCCTACTCTATCGCGTCGATGAGCTTCGCGCCCGCGCGGACGAATGGCTTGTGACGAACTGTCCGGAGGATCGCGACGGGTATGTCGCGCGCCTTCCGAATGATCCCGCTGAACTGGACGCCACGTATCGCTTCCTTTTCGTTGGGTCAACGCATTTCCTGAGTGACGACGAACTCGTCCGCGTGCTGCCAGAGAATGTCGTCAATAACATTTTCACCGACCGATCCGACGGGCTGCCGGTGCGCGTCTGGGTGGCTGGCTGCGGCGCGGGAGAAGAAGCGTACTCCATTGGCATGCGCCTGCGTGAGCATGCGGACGCCGCCGGTTTTCGTGGCGAGATCAAGATCTTCGCAACTGATCTGCACCAGGCGTCCATCGACGTTGCCGTACACGGCTATTATGACGAGCGGTCGATCGGGAGTCTCAGCAAGAAATACCGCAAGGACTACTTCGTCAAGCACAGAGGGCGTTGGCGCGTCGCCGATAGCGTGCGTCATCAAATGGTGATCACGCGCCATAACCTGCTCACGGAAGCTCCGTTCACCCGCTTGGATCTCGTCGTTTGCCGGAACGTGCTCCCCCAGTTCCAGCCCGCAGCCCGCAAGCTCGTGATAACGAGTTTGCGGTTCGCGCTGCTCCGTGGTGGGTGGCTCGTTCATGGAAGTGACGATTTGGCGGACGACAATCTTGAAGACTTCCGCGCGGATCCGGACAACGCGGCGGTCCTTTGCAAAGTCACCGGCGACGTGTCCACCGGAGAGGCCCAGTTGTCCGCGTCGATCGCGGCGGCGACCTCCCGAGCGCCGACGTCGACGCATCGTTCGGGCAACCCCTTCCAGAGCCTGCTGAACATTTACGACGGAATGCTCAATGCGTACATGCCCGCGGGTTTCCTGATCAACCACCAACAGGAATTGGTACACGTATTCGGCGGCGCGTCGAAATACTTGACGCATTCCGATGGCCGATCAACGCTCAATATCATCGAGCTGATTCGGCCAAGTTTGCGCGGGATCATGGCGGCTGCGATTTGCAGCAGCCCGAGGGACGAGGAAACGGTCATCCACGATGCCGCGATCCTCGAGGTCGACGGAGACCGGCAGGTGATGCGCATCTCCGTCAAGCCGATTCCGGATCCCAAGGGTAACTACGACTTCAAGTTCATCTGTCTCCGCCCGGCGACCCCCGAAGTTGAAAACCCGGTTGGCGCCGATGACCTGCTCGCCACGCGAACGCTGTCGAATTTGCGCGAGCGCATTTTCTCGTTGGAAGCGGAGCTGGCGGAAGCCAACGAACATGTCAAGGCGATGTTCGCGCAGTCCAAGGCCAACAGGGGCAAACTCGAAGCGACGCAGAACGAACTGAATGCCGCGCTTGATGAGCTGCACCTGGTGCGTCAGGAGTCGCAGGCAGTCAGCGAAGAATTGGTGACGATCGATTCCGAGCATCGAAAGAAGGTGGCTGAATTCAATCGTCTCGCCGAGGACCAGGACAACCTCGTCGAGGCATCGGGAGTCGCCGTTCTGTTCGTGGATCGCGCGCATCGCATTCGCAACTACACACCCGCCGTCGATCGCGTATTTGAAGTTGACGATCGCACGATTGGCCGCCCCATCGAGGAAGTCCCCTGCAAACTGAATTGGGCAAAGCCTGTCGAGGACATCCAATCCGTGCTCGACACCCAGGAGCCGATTGAACGTGAACTTCGTGATCGCGACGCCAGCCTGAGCTTCACCTTGCGGATCACGCCGTACCAGTCGTCCTCGGGCAATGCTGACGGATTGGTCTTGGCACTGGTCGACAACACCGCGGCGGCAGTCGCTGAGGCCACGCTGAGCGATACCGTCAGACGTCACCAGCGCTTAATTGACGCGGTCGGACACGCCATCTGGGTGACATCAGCCGACGGGTCGCAGGTGGAGCACGTCAACCCAATGTACACGCGCATCTGGGGCCGCTCGCCGCATGAATTGAAGCACGACCCGCTCTCGTGGCTGCAACATATCAATGCGTCAGAACGAGAACTCGTTCGGCTCACCTTCGCCAGGGAATTGCCAAACGCGGGTATCGAGATGCGCTACCACCTTACCGGTGCCGGCGGAGAACAACGCTGGATTCATCACCGCGTACTGCCGCTGATCGGCGACGACAACAACGTAACGTGCGTCGCGAACATTGCGCGCGACCTCACCGGTAGAAAAGACGCCGACGGCCGTTTTGCAACCGTGGTGCGTACCGCGCCTGTGGCAACCGCATTCGTTTCCGACGACGGGCAAATCACCCTGGCGAATCGCGCGTTTGCCGAGATGACGGGCCATTCGATCGACGCGCTTGAATCGTCGCGGTTCTCGGGACTCTTCGAGAACGCCGACGCGCATGTGCATTCATTCTTCACTGCGCCGCTCGATCGGCGAGCAGACGATTTAGATGCCGATGAACGCCGCGTCGTTCGTGTTCGCCGCAAAGACGGCAGCTTGATTCCGATCGAGTTGACCGCATGCCCGCTGGAGACAGCCGATGGACGCATGACCGTCGTCGCGATGCGCGACCTCTCCGCGTTGCAACGCCTTCACTCGCAGGTCGCGCGCGCGGAGGCGAGGCTGCAACGTGCCACCGACGAACTCGACGAATTCACGTACATTGCGAGCCATGATCTTGGCGAACCGTTGCGCAAGCTCTCCGCATTCAGCAAGCTCTTGCCCGAAGATTTCGAGGGAGAATTGCCGGACAAAGCGCGCAGCGACCTTGAATACATCGTGGATGGCGCGGTCAGGATGCAGCGGCTCATTGACGGGCTGATCGACTTCTCACGCTGCGGGCGTGATGCGGACCTGCGCGGCCACGTTTCAATTCCCGCGTGCGCCGACGAAGCAATCAACTCGCTATCGACGGAAATCGAAGCCGCAGGGGCGAAGATCACCCGCGATGATCTTCCGGACGTGATTGGCAACGCGGACCTTGTGGCGCAACTCTATCGGAACCTGATACACAACGCGCTGACCTACTGCAAGCCCGAAACAAAGCCGATCATTCACCTATCGGCAACGTACGACAGTCGCGGCTGGGTCCTCGGCGTTCGCGACAACGGCGGCGGTTTCGATCCGAAGTATGCCAAGCGCGTGTTCGCGCCGTTCAAACGCGCGCCGTCCTCCGGCGAGCATTCGGGCGCGGGCATGGGTCTGTCGATATGTCGCAAGATCGTGCAGCGGCATGGTGGGGAGATTTGGGTGGAGACACAACGCGGACAGGGTTCACATTTCATGTTCACGTTGGCAGTCAATAAGGACGGGAATTCGTGACGGGCGGAAAGCGAAAGAAATCTCTGGTGCTGTTGATTGAAGACGACCCCGGCGACCAGGAGCTTACGCGACGGGCGATCGCACAGGATCTTCCCGACGCGGAACTGCGCATCGTACCGGACGGCGAAGATGCAATCGCCTACCTGGAAAACGCGTGTTCAGCGTCGCGGCAAAACGAATATCCCAGACCCGACCTCATTCTCCTCGATCTGAACATGCCGAAGATCGACGGAAGGGACATTCTGCAATTCGTTCGCAGCCGGCCGGAACTGCGGCTAACGCCGGTGGTTGTACTGACGACCTCAAAGCACGAGCGCGACATTGTCAGCAGCTACGAAAAAGGCTGCAACACATTCGTGTCCAAACCGGTTACCGTTGAGGAGTTCATGGACGCGATCAGGCGAATCGGGCACTACTGGTTGAACAT
Organism: Phycisphaerales bacterium; assembly: GCA_020639095.1. Classification (GTDB taxonomy): domain Bacteria; phylum Planctomycetota; class Phycisphaerae; order UBA1845; family UBA1845; genus JACKHG01. The sequence continues at coordinate 19,552 of JACKHH010000032.1, forward strand.
CGCGACAGCCCCTCCCGAACTTGCGGTCAGGTAAGAACCTCACGACGGCTTCACCTACCGTGTATTCCCGAGAATGAGAAACGGCGTGATCGCCGCGTGATGAGTTTTTCGTTTAGCAAACTGGCGCAATCGCGGGTTGCTTCATTACCTACACTGAGACACCACTCTCGGTAACTCACACCAAACTGTTCCGTCGCAATCCGACGCGACTGCTTTCGGACGGCCTATCGCATCACGACGGGCCGCGCGACAAGGCGACGTCGCAACGGACTTAGTATCTTCCCTGGCCACTCCCCGTACAGCCAACCGCGCAATCTGCCGATCACCTCAGTAACGGTCGTAGAGGAACATATGAGGCCACCTCTTAGCATTTTGCTCATTGACGACGACGCAGGACACCGCGAGCTGATCAGTCGCGCGCTGTTGGCTGATGGTCGCCCTTTGTGCATCGATGCCGTCGCGAATTGCTCCGATGCGCTCGCCGCGCTTTCAACCGAGCGCTTCGACCTGGTCCTCACCGACTTCAACCTCGACGACGGTGAAGCCGACACGCTGCTCTGCTTCATCCGCAAGCATCGCCTTGGCTGTCCGACAGTTGTCATTTCGGGGAGCGACGAGCAAGACATCGTGGTGCGCAGCATGCGCTCCGGCAGTTTCGACTTCCTGCACAAGAACGATGCCATCGATCCGGCAAAGCTCTGGCGTCGCCTCGACGCGGTCATCGGGCAACATCGCGGGATGCAATGCGAACGCCGGAAGATGGAGCGGCGTGTTCGCCGATTGGAACAACTGGCCACGCGCGATCCGCTTACCGGACTTAGCAACCGTCGAGCCGTCGAGAGCATTTTGACCGGCAATGGCCGACGCACACTCGACCGACGCGGCGAAGTCGTGCTGGCGATGCTTGACATTGATCACTTCAAGCGGATCAATGACACCTTTGGGCACCAGTGCGGCGACCGCGTCCTGCGAACCATTGCCCGCCTCATGAAGCGCATGGCAAAGCGCAACGACATTGTCGCGCGTTGGGGCGGCGAGGAGATTCTGGTTTGCCGGCTGAACTCAAACCTGGCGGCTGGTATCTGCTGGGCGGAGGAGATTCGCGCCGCGATTGAGAAACTCAAGCTGCCCTGGGACGACCAGTTGGTGCCGGTCACAGTGAGCATTGGCGTACACGCTGAGCCGTGCCACGATTCGATACAATCCGCCCTCAGCCACGCCGACCACGCGCTCTACTATGCGAAGCAACGCGGGCGGAACCGCGTGCGTACGTCGCGGCACGCGTTGTTTGCCGACCTGATTGGTCGCGTCACAACGGGTGAGCCGCAAAGACGATTTGACGCTTTGCTCGATGAAGCGCGCGAACAACTCGGACCGACGCAGCGCGAGCACCTTACGGAGCACTCGCGAAGGGTCAGCGAACTGGTGTCGCACGTAGCTGCGGTACTGGGATTGAACGACGACCTCCGCGAACACCTGCGGTTGGCTGGCCGGCTGCACGACATCGGCAAATTCTGTGTTCCGGAGAACGTGCTCAACAAGTCGAGCACACTTCACGAGACGGAGCGCAAACTCTTGAATCGCCACGCCGCGGACGGCGGCGAAATGGCGGAGATAATGGGTGTGGAACGGACCATCGCAGGCTTTGTTCGCCGTCATCACGATCGCTTCGACGCGCCCAGTTCAGGCAATGACCCACGTCCGGTCGATCGGACGGAAGCGCTTGGCGGGCACGTTATTCACGTGGCTGATGCGTTGGTTACGATGACCAGCGAGCGAAGTTACAAGGCGACCCGCTCACTTCCGGAAGCACTGGCGGAGTTGCGTCAAGAGAGCGGCAGGCAGTTTTCGCCTGACGTCGTGGACGCAGCCATTCGCGTTGCGGATCGGCGTTCAACCTCACCTGCGACGTGCACAGTCACCGACTGATCCGCAGTCCTTCCGCACATCCCAAGCGTTCCAATCGGGCGCAAAGAAAAGGAGCCGCGGGCAATCCGCCCACGGCCCCTTGCAAGCAAACCAAATGACAATCGCAACGACTAGCGGCGACGGCGGCTCGTGCAGGCGAACGCACCAACGAGCAGCAGCGTCAACGATGCCGGCTCGGGAACGAACTCCAGACCAGCGAGACCGTTCGTCAGGCCCGTCGGCCCCACAGCCGTGAGCAGACCCGTCGTCGTGTTCAGCGTGAAAAGTTGATCCGTGCCGTCAGTAAAACCGTCCGCCACATAGAGGATGCCGCTCGCCGGATCGAAATCCATGCCCGCGACCGCACCCAGCGGCTGACTCAAGGCCACGGTGCTCATGATCGCGCCGGTGGCTTTGTTGACCTTGTGAAGCTTGTCGTTGGTGAATGCCGTATCGATCACCCACAGATCACCGGCTGCGTCGAACGCCATGGCCGACAGGTCGCTCGAATTCGAGATGATACCGACCTCTGCCGTGCTCGCGTCGTTCGGGTTGACCGTGAACAGCGAACGATCGTTGCCCGATTCCGTTTCCTGGATCGCGAAGAGCAACCCGCTGATCGGATCGAAATCAATGTCGCCTTCCGTGACGAAATTCTTGTTCGTCACACCGACTTCAATGGACGCACCCGTCGACGGATTGATCTTGTGCAAACGGGCAGGACCCGGCGACGCAGCCATGATGCCGTAGAGGAAACCATCAGGCCCCAACGAGATGCCGGTCAGGTTCGGAACACCGGTCGCACGCGGATTGCTGGCCGCGCCCGTGTTGGGATTGATGTCGTACAGAGTGCCGGTCGCCCAATCGTTGCCGATCAGCGGTGTCGCCGCAGCAGGTTGGACAACGAGAAGGATCGCAGCGAACGCAGCGACCGCACAGAGAGCAAACTTGTTGCGCATTTCCACGCCTCCTAAGCGTCTATCCTGGAGGCGGTGTCTCAAATACAGCTTCGCCAACGCGGTAAAAAACCGCGCCGACTGCGCGAAACGCGCAAACAAAAAAGAGACACCGCCCATCACAATGAGCGCGTCTCTCTATGCTCCTTCCCAATACAGATCGATTGACCCCAGCCGGAATAGAATCGCCCCGCCAGCCTCGGTCACTCCCCTCTTGAGAACTCACTGTAGCAAACCGCCCAACCGGATTCAAGCCGGAACTCCTCACGGTTTTTCACCATTCTCACAGGCTCGAATGCCTGACGGACGCAAGCAAAAACCTGCTTGATTCGCCCGACAGGGCTACGGTGACATGGCGGCGGCACTTTGCCAGGTGTTCGTACGGCCATTCCAAGGAGCGCCGTAGTCAGCCGATACTACCGGACTATCCCGCCGAGTCCGCACATTCTGCTAAACTGATACCTCATAATGGCAAAACCAGCCCCAAAACGCGGCACTACTTCAAGCGAACGGCACGATTCCAGCCGGTGGAAGACGGTTCTATGGGCGGGCGGGCCGGCATGCCTTGTCTGGGCGGCAGTGCTGACGGTCTATGTCGCCACACTCGCACCAACCGTGACGGCAGAGGATAGCGGTGAATTGCTGACGGCGGCTTGGTACTTCGGTATCCCGCACCCGCCTGGGTACCCGGTCTGGACCGTGCTCTGCGGTGTATTCATGCACCTCATCCCCTTCGGTGAGATTGCTTGGCGCGGGAACCTGTTCTCGGCTCTTTGTACCGCGCTGGCAGCCGGATGGCTGTTCGCAGCGCTTTGCGAACTGCGATTGTCGGCCGTTGCCGCCACCGCTACTGCCCTGATCTGGGCGCTGTCGCGGTGGTGCTGGATGCAGGCGGTGATCACCGAGGTGTACGGGCTGAACAGCCTGTTCATGACGGTGCTGCTCTACTGTGCAGCCCGCTGGCGAAACACACGAACGCGCGGGCCATTGCTGGCTGCGTCATTGATCTTCGGTTTGGGCATGGGCAACCACCATACGATCGCACTCGTTGCGCTCGGGCTGATCATCTGGATCATCGCGCAGCAGCCGGCGTTGCTGAAGCGCTGGCGACTGGTGCTTGCCAGCCTGGGATTGTTCGCGGTTGGTCTATCGCCCTACCTCTACCTGCCGTTGCGGGCGCAATCGCAGCCGCCGATGAACTGGGGCGATCCATCGAACTGGGAACGTTTTGTCGACCACGTGACGCGCAGCCAATACGGGGCGGTCGGGCCGACAAAATCAGCTGATCCTCGCAGCATCGCACGGACTGTTGATCAATTCGCTTACGTCGCAAAGTCGATTGCCGACGACCTGACGCTTCCGGTCATCGTTCTTGTCGGCGTCGGTGTTGTGATCATGTTGCGGCGCGATCGTAGCGCGTTCGCGCTTGTCGCGCTCTGGCTGCTGGCGAACGGCGGACTGTTCGTTGTACTCTCAAACTTCGATCTGGATCGCGTGTCGCGTTTTGTCATGCGCGTGTTCTTGATCCCCGTGACACTGGGGGCTGCGATCCCCTGCGCGTACGTGTTTGATCTATGCGTCCGCGCCATTCGTGAGCACTGCGCGCAGCATCGTTCACTTCGCCTGATCGGACTCTCATTGATCGCGCTGGCTGCTCCCTCATGGATGGCGATCGCGCACTGGCGCGCGTGCGACTACTCCGACTACTGGTACGCGCGCGATCACGGCGAGAACCTGCTCGCGTGCATGTTGCCGCACGCGATGCTCTTCCCTTCGGGCGATCACAACACCTTCCCGCTCGCGTATCTCGTGCTCGTCGAAAAGCAGCGCAGCGATGTGTTGATCGCCGACCTCTACGGCTACACGCGCACCGATCTCTATGCGGACCAGCCCGCGAACGATCCCGACACACCTGAAGCCTGGATCATCAAACGTCAGCGCCGCCCGGTGTACTTCGCGACCAAAACGCAATCGCCCGTGTCCAACGCCCACTTCGTGACGGCTGGGATGCTCTACCACCTGCTGCCCGACAGCATGTCGTTCGACGGCGCGGACCTCATCGACAAGTGTCACTACCGCAACCTCGAACCGGGCCGCGATACGCTCGAGGATCTCGGGGCTGACAACATCAACGCGGACTACTTCTTCTTCCGCGGTCTGCACGCGCTGGGAAGGGGCGATAAGGCAACCGCCCTCGCGAACTTCGCACGGGCCGGTAACTTCGGTGAGGGCATCAAGGAGTTGTTCAACAACATTGGCAGCGCGCTCGCGGAGCATGGTGACCCCGCCGACGCAGTGCCCTACTTCGAACAGGCAGCCGCCCTCGACCGTCACTACGCCCTGCCACGTTGGAACCTCTATCGCGTTGCCCGCGAGCGACGCGATTGGCCAACCGCACGGGAGCGACTCGAGGACATCGTGGCGAACGATCCCGCCGACTTCCGGGCACATGGTCAACTCGGGTTCCTTCTGCACGACGAGTTCCACGATGCCCCAGCCGCGATCCGTAGCTGGCGTGAATCGCTTCGCTTGAACCCGCACCAGCCGCAGGTCCGCCAGGCACTCGAGGCCATTATCGCCACACCGCCCAAGTCCTAGTCTACCGAATGCTGTATTCAATCACGCGACTTGTTCACCCCGGCTGAACACGATTTGCGGCCCACCGCTTCGCACACTGCCGGGCGGGTCATTATCCGACGGTCCGCTACCGGACACGCTATGTGATTTCCCAATGGCGGCGGCAAATCGTATTTCCACATTTGAAGGGCTTGATGGTTTCCGCCGCACCTTGCCGAAGGGGCCACGGGGTGAAAGGTAAACTGCAATCCAAGTCAGCGCCCAGTCTCGCGCAGATCTCGACAGCCGCGGTGCGCGGCTTGATGGCTGAGGACTGCACCAATCTGGACGTCTTTCTGCCCAATGGTGACGGCAAGAATGCCGTGCTCTACAGCAGCGGCGGCACCAAAGGGGCTGCCGATCTCGACAGCAGTCAATCCATCGGCGTGCTCGACTTCGACCGGCTGCGGGCGAACGGGATTTCGCATGTCTACGTGCGTGCGGAAGACCTGGTGCGCTGCGAGCACGAACTCGAAACGCGTCTGCGCGACCTGCTCGCAAACCCGAATCTGACCAGCGGCGACCGCGCGGAAATCGTTCACAGTGCGGGATCAGCGGTTGCACGCGAAATCATGTCCAGCGCCCTCTCGCCTGAGAGCCTGACGCGCGCCGCGTCGCTCACCGACGGCATCGTCGAGGGCGTGATGAACGATCCGCACATCGCGGGCTACGTGCTCCAGATGGCGGGTCACGAACGCGCCACCGCCAGCCACATGCAGATGGTCTCGACGCTTGCGGTGGTGCTCGGTGCGGAGGTCTATGGCGAAAACAGCGATGTACTCAAGTCGCTGGCGCTCGCGGGCATGTTGCACGATGTCGGCAAGTTGTCCGTGCCCGCGGAGATTCTGCACAAACCGGGTGCGCTCACCGAAGACGAAGTGCAACTCATTCAACAGCACCCGATCGAATCCGTCCGGCTGATCGGCGAAGACCCCAACGTCAATAACCTGGTCCGCCGCGTGATCCTTCAGCATCACGAGCGCCTTGATGGCCGCGGGTATCCCTTGGGGCTGCGTGAGTGCGACATATTGCCGTACAGCCGGTTGCTCAGCATCGTGGATTCGTTCCACGCGATGATCGGCCCGCGGACTTATCGCGCAGCCATGTCGGTCGATGACGCGAACCGTGTTATGGGCCACCAAGCCGGGAAGCAATTTGACGCGGACATTCTTGAGCGCTGGATCAAAGTGTGCGACCGCCACAGCGGGATTCGCCGGGAGGCGCGCAACGCACGCATCAGCGAAGAGGACGATCGCTCCGCCAAGAACGAGCACGTCCCGAACAAGTCGAAGCGCAGCGCCATTTCTCAACGCCGGCCCCGCTTCGTGTGTACGAACAACGCGATGGTCCGCTGCATCTACACCGGCAGGCTCGCCGACACGTCGCCCGCGCCGGACGAATTCGGCGCGTGCGTTCACGATGTGTCGCACGGCGGCATGTGCATCTACAGCGCCTATCCGATGTATCGCGGCGAAGTGGTTTGCGTGCGAATCAAGGGCGACAAGGGCTCGGAGTGGATCCGCAGCATGGTCACGTGGTGCTCAGTCCACGACGTCGACGTCTACAAGGTCGGGCTCAAATTCATGGAGCGGATCGCGGACGAGAATGTCTGCGAACGCGACGAAGTCGAACCGATGGGCGGGTACACCACTCAACCCGTGCCCAAGCCAGAGAAGCGCAAACTAGAAAAAGACGTCGACGCTGACGACGGCGACGAGAAATCCGCGCCGATCAACAACAAGCGCGAGGACGCGCTGAAACGACTCGCCGCGATCGCGTGCATGCGCAGCACGACCACGCACGCGCAACGCACCGTGATCGTCCTTTCGACGTCGGGCGACGTCGCCATCCGGCAAAAAGCGCTCGACGTGCTCATGCAGATCAACACGCGGGCCACGCGCGAGGCGCTGGCTGCGATGCTGCACGATCCCAACGCCGAGGTGCGCACTCGCGCCATCGGCGCCGTCGCCGTCTGCGAGATTCACGAGGCCATCGAAACGCTGCGCGAGATGCTGCTCAGTCCCAACGAGGAGGAAGTACTCAGTGCGGCCGGTGCCCTTGGGCAACTCAAGGACTGGAGCGGGCTGCGTTACGTCGCGACGACGCTGGAAGCCGACGGCCCGAACCTGCGCCTCGCGGTCCGCGCGTTCAGCCAGATCACCGGTCACCGCTTCCCCGCCAACCGTGAAGGCATCGCCTCCGCCAGGCGCTACTGGACCGCGCGCAAGAAGGAACTCTCCAAGAAGATGCGCGACCTGATGCCGTCCATGCAGTAGCAGTGATCGCAACTGGCCACACTTGACGACCGAACCACTGACCATCTCATTCAACCAAGCATTGCACTCGTCAAACGTTTGTGCGTGCAAACGCGGCCGGAATATCGGAACTGCCCACCAGTTTCTCGCGATCAGAAGCTTCCCATGGTTGCGCTTGTGTGCGGGCGTTGTGAATTGAATACTTGAGCAAGCGCGGCGCACGCCGCAACCGAGCTACACCATCCGGGGGGGACATCCGAAAATGAGTACGATCAAACAACGTCGAGTCTGCGCGCCTGTATGCAGTTACTCCAGGCGAGTGTTCACGGCCCTCATGTTCACGTGCGGCCTGTTCTTGGTGGACGGAATGCTCGCCTGTAGCGCGGAGCCTGAACTCCGCGACGATACTGAATTTTTGACGGTGGACGTCAACGCGCCTGACCCTTCGGAGAATGAACCGCCTGAGGATACGCTGTTCAATCCGGCAGAGGCGCCATCTGACGAGCCGACCGATACGGCAAGCGACCTGCCCACTGAGGTACTGGACGATGAACCGGCCGATGGCGAGATCGACGAACCCACTGGAGCCGCCAGCGAAGTACCCACCGATGTGGTAGGCGACGAACCCTCGCCACTACCCGGTGGCGGATCGCTGGATGATCGGTCCGAAGAACCGACCGAACCGTCAACCGACATTCCAACGCACGAGCAAGTTCTGGAAGTCCTGCGGTCGCTGCCGCCGCTCCCGAAACCGCATCACTACGCTCCGTCCGTGATCGGCTACCTTCCGGAATGGCGTGACTACACGCGCGAAATCGTACGAATCACGCGATCGAGCGGAGTTGCGGGTGCATACGGTGCGGGCAGAACGCGTCTAGCTGTGCAGGCTGCCGTCGAAGCGAACGAGTCTGAACCCGACGCCATTCCGACGGTACTGAACATGTACTGGGATCCCTGGTTGGTGGAGTATCGAAATAGTCCGCATCCGCCCACTGACTTTGGCGAGCAATACACTTCGGGCCTGGAACGAATGCGCTCGACGCTGCTCGATCAACGCGCGTGGATCGACGACGCGAACGCCGAATTCGGTTCGGACATCAGGGTCGAACAATTCTTCCTGGAGATCGAATTCTGGTCAATTCCATTGGACGACGACGGCACGTGGGCTGCGGCGGTGTTGCGCCGCCAGGATGAGTGCCACGATATGGTCAAGTCGATCTTCCCGGATGCAAAGGTCGCGTGGTACAACCGCGGCGACGTCCATCAGAAGAGCCGCGATAATGGCTTGACCTTCTATTCGGGGAACCGCCTGTTCACTGGCGCCGAAAAAGGCGACCAATGTACCAACACCGTGTACTCACTTGGCCGTGGAATGGACCCGACCTTGGAGACGATGCGACAAACGATCGCCAATGTCGACCAGACCTACGGTGACGACGTTCCAGTAATCCCGTTCCTCGCACTGGGAGCCGGTTACCGTTTCATGATGGACAACCCGTACACCAAGCACATGTACCGAGTCTGGGATTATGACATCGTGGACTCATACAAAATGGGAATGTTCATCAACTTGCCCATTTACGCGAATAGCGAGGGCAATGTCATACTTGGTGCGGATTGGAACCGCGTACCAGCCGTCATGTTCTGGCCAGAACTCCTGGACCACAAGTTTGACGACGAAGCGAGTGTCAATATCCGCATGAAGCACTTCGTCGCATACTGCTGCGGCGCGACGGAGACGCCGTTTCCCACGAATCTATGGCCATACAGGTAGCGCAGCGCGCGCCGTCGAGGAACTCACAAGCCGAGCACTTAGCAGGCGCGTTGCCAAACACCTGCGGCGTTTGGCGACGCGCCGCCAAGCTGGGTGCATGCAGGGAGCATCCAGGCAGATACACGACCTGGTACTGACGATGGGCTGAAACGGCAGCCGCGCGAAAACCGTTACAGTTCGCCCACCGGGTCGTCGAGCACCACGCGTGCTCCGTAGGGGTCACCGAGCAAAGCGAACTTCAGTCTCTCAAGTTTGCCCAAACCGCGCCGCCATCTTGAGATCGCGTTGCGCAACCGAGTCACACCGGGGCCGTCCCCACACAGCGGCTCATCCAGGGTGGCTTCGCAACCCGCGATATTCCCGCAAAGCAGCAGCGCGGTTGCGAAATTCCGCATCGCGACGGGCGCGGCGTCCTCGCGGTAACACACGCCACCGTCGGTCAAAACCATGCTGCGGAAATGGGCAAGCGCTTTGTCGCTCTCACCAAGCCGCATCCAGCACACACCCAGCGCGTTTTGCATTTCCAGTGACCGGGACGAACTGTGCAGCAGACTATTGCAGGCTTCCGAGTTACGCCCGGCATCCATTGCTTCGCGTACGCGCTGCATGACCGCGCGTGAATCGTATTTGTTTGTAACCATGTGAATACACCCCATTTTGTACCTTGACTGTCGCAACCATCGACCTACGGAATGAATGGACCAATCCACCGCGCGACCACAAATGGACCGCGGCGTCGACAGGAATTGTGGAACTCACTTTGTACCGCGGTGTGCGACTAGATCGTCAGAAGGCAACGCAACGACAGAAGGGATGTGGAGCCTGCGTCTGCGTCCGCAATCGGACGCCCGCAATGGTCAAGCGGACGCGATGCGCCAACACGAATCCGCGAGGAGGAGTCACATAGGAGCGCAAGTGAACTGCGCTCGGGCGCGCGATCACGCGGACGCTCGGATCGCGGGTCGAGAACACGTGGATCAATCGCCGCACCCGTCGATGCGTCCATTCGTGGCGCGTCGCTGACGCGCACGGCAGAGGGGCACGCGATTGCCTCGTCCCCTGATGCAAACGGCGCGGACGCACCGGCAAGCACAGCGCAGATGCTTATTGCGATAATCCCAATGGAACCACGTGGTTTCATGACGACTACGCTCCGATTCCAGCATGACGCGCCGCCATACCGGTACCGTTATTCTATCCACGGTCGCAACTGCATTGTACCTGCGGCGCGACCGGCAAGGCGATTGGCACGACCTGTGTCAACCGCCACTTTAGCGACGCGGGTTCGGGCAGCGCGCCGCCAGGGCAATCCAATTGATACCGATCCGTTACCGGCGATTGATCTTGGCTTTTTGGCAATGTGTGGTATACTTGACGCGAACTACGAGCGGTGGGTGTCTGCCCGTGGAGCGTGGCCCCGGCTGGTAATCGCACCCCTCCCGATCTTCGTAAGGTTTGGTCACAGGCTGAACCATTCCCAAACATTTACATCTTAGCGTGAGCGCGTCGTAGATCGCTTGCCGTACGTCTGCGGTGAAGCGCCACCTGCGAGACGCCTGCGGCGGCGCGTGCTGCACCGTGCCATCGTACGGAACGGAGTGGGCGAGCAACGCGCGCAGAATGGCAACCTGGGGGAGGTGTATGCGCTGGGAAATTGGTCAACCACACTGTTTGAAACGAAGTTCGCCGATTTTCGGTGTAGAAGAATGTCTGTACATCCGTGCTTCGGCACGGACTTACGAGAGGGAATACTGAAATGACTCGCAAATACATGAAACTGGTGGCTGGGGGCACTGCGACCGTCGCACTGATTCTCCTTGTGGCAGCCGCGTTTACCGTCAATGCGCAAGCGTCGAATGATCAATCGCCGGCTACCAAGCCGGCAATGGCCAAGGACGTCGTACTCACCGGCACGGTCGTAGACTTGCACTGCTACATGACCGGCGCCATGCCCTCCGGTGACGCCGCGAAGTGCACAGCTGACTGCATCCGTGCCGGCGTACCGGCTGGCCTGGAAACCGACATCGGGCTCGTCGTGCTCGGCCAAGGCATGCAGGGCGCGTCAAAGGCTCTTCTGCCGTATGCACATCAGTTTGTCGAGGTGCGCGGCAAGCTGTTTGAACGCGATGGCGTGAAGTACCTCGACATCGCATCCGTCGAAAAGGCACCGAAGCTCACCGAAGAAGAAGGCGGAGAGACAGAGAACTGATGCCTCGCAAAGGCACCGCGTCCTCGTGCGTGCATCGCACTTCGGTAAAACCAAGTCATGAAATAGGGTCGGGGCGCGCTGTCGCGGGGGGAAGATGGCGCGTCCCGCTGAAAAGGTTTTGGGCTACTATCGTTCGAACGTCATGTGTGCGTTCGGCAGAACAGGAGCGAATGTCCGCCGCGTGCGGTCATTCAATATCAGAAAGGAATCGAGCAGTGGCAAGCAACCCACCCGCCGGCAAACCTGGAAGCAATCCCGGACAGACCGCAAAGCCGGGCACACCCGGCCAGACACCGGACAAGTCGCGTACGACTACACCACCGGGAACAGGTAAGCCGATGCCGAAACCCGGAAAGAAATAGACCCCTCCGAGTCGCGCAATGCTACGAGCGGGTGCGGCCATCGCGCCGCATCCGCTTGTTCGTATTGCCTTGCGCGCACATGTCACGTAAATGTCGTACGCGCGAATAGGCTCATTGTGGTGCAGGCATCTTGCCTGCATATCCATGAAACGACGACGCCTATTGCACTACCGTTAGTGATGCGCCTGTGGTGCCCTATCGATGCAGGCTGGAAGCCTGCACCACAATACCTATCACCGCGCGTTGATTCCTATGAACGGTTTCAAAAAGTGCGGCATGCGAGTCGGCTAGTCGAGGAACATCAGGTTCGCCCGCGATGGGGCGCGGTGTTCCTCGTTCACGTGCACGCGATGCCAGCGACCAAGATGCAGCGTCGCATGATCGGGATGCCAGACCCGGCCTCTGGCGTAGAGTTCTGGGTCGCGGGTCATCTGGCTCCAACGCCATCCGTTCGCATCGGGATTCTTGCGAAGCAGGGCTTGGTAGTCCCCGAGCGACAACGTGAGGTTCCGCGACTGGCACACGTACACGATCTGCCCGCCGAGGCGATACGCAAACTCGAGGATGTGCGGCTTGCCGCCGGCAGTTCGCACGAGCGGCTCGCGTTTGAGAATACGCTTACCACCGAAGGAACGATTCGTCGGAACGAAGAACCACTCGCCCTGACGAATGAACGTCTCCGAACGCCGGCTGTAACGCTCGTCGCCGGCGACGTCGTTCCGATCGAGCTCAGTCCTGACAGCCGGTGGCATCAACGCCTCCATCGCCGTCGCGATGCTGTACACGCCCTTGCTGGGAACGGCAGCGCTGAACCAGTGCCGCTCGTCAAACCCGCAGAGGAACTTGTCCGCCTGATCGGTCTCGCCGTTGCTCACCGCGAGCAGCAAGTGCTGGCGAGCCCGATCAACATCGACGACGCGCAGCGTGGCATCGCGGCCTGCGTACGAAACCTCGAAGCGTTCTTGCCCGTCGACCGTGCGCACATCCACGCGCACGGGCGTTTGCCCTGCCCGCGCGAACGGCTCGCAGTGCATAAGCCGGCGAGCGTGCGGGTCGAAATGGCGTCGAAACTTCTCGTTGCGAATCTCAACGTTCGCACCGATCGCATGAAACATGTTGACAACTTCGGTACTCACTTTGATTACCTTTCTATCTCGCGCCGATGTGGGCGCGCAGTATCACCGTGTCGAGCACGTCGTGCTCAACGAACAGGCCGCGATGAACCGCGGCACGCGTGAGCGCAGCGCATACCAAGGGCGCAAACGCCGAGCGCAACGCACACAAATGCAGGACTCAGGTGGGAATTACACGCGAATGAACAGCGGTGGGACGAGAGAGCGAACCCGCGCTACTCAGTCTAATCCACGGCCGAGGATGCGCGTGATGATTCGCACCCAGCGATCAGGATGTATGAGTGACTGAACAGTACGAGCATGCAACTCTCCTAGAATGGAAGCCAATTCGGAACAATAAGGATTGGAAATATACAACGTGATTGTGGAAAGTCAAGCGAAAACGCGCGCAGTTGGTACTCGCGCGATTAATCCTTCACCAATTCGCACGGCTCTTCCAGCTCCACGCAGACCAGGCCCAGGTCGGTGGAGAGCATTTCGGTGCGGACGATGACGCCTGTGCCCAGGGGTTGGGATTGACCGCTGCGGCCTACTATGGCGGGCTCGACGACCTGGCCGATCATGGGCACGTTCACCGCGTCCATCAGGAACGCGACACCGAACGACGACACATCAACCAGCCAGCCCTGTGTGCGACTCTCACCGTAATCGAGCACGACATCGACGAGGTCGCTGCGCGGAGTGCGATCGGCTTTGCGGCGGTTGGCGTTGGCAAAATCCCTATCGCCGCGCAGGTGCTTGGTCTGCTGCGATTCGACCACGCGATCGATCACGGACGACGTGGTGATCCGGCGATCCGCCATTGCCTCCGACCTCGACCAGCACAGCGCATCGAGACCGCTCTCACGCACGATCGTTGCGTACACACCGCGGGCGACGACTGCGGGGTCTGCCAGTTTGAGCGGAGCATCGGGTGAGTTCGCGAACCAGCGGCGGAGCAGTTCTTCCGCGATCTGGCTGTCGCTCATCTGCGTGGGCCAGCCCAACGTGTTCAATGCTTCTCGGATCGCGATCATGTTCAGCTACCGCCTTTCGTGCATGCAGGTCGCGCGAGCGCCGCACCCGCATGCCAAGTTTCGCAAGAAGTGAAGCAGCGTGTTGCGATGTGGCTGCAACCGGCGACCGCACCCGTTGGCCGCTACGGTGCAACAAGCAAAGCTTACGCAACTCCCGGCCTGCCGCAAGTTCAATCCGCCCACGGGCACATCAGACTCGTGATTCCTAAATAGCCCCTAATGCACCGGCCCATGCCAGCCGGTCGTATCGGCAATGCACCTGATTTGAGTAAAATCACAGGCGGGCGGGCGCGCGTCGTCCGCGAATCGTGGGGGCGTTGGGCTTTCAGATTTGCTGCGTCTACTGTCGGTGTACGTTGGTGCGTTTGGTGGTGGCGGACGTTCGATGGGCTTTCGTTTGTGCATATGCGTCCGATTGCTCCACGGTCTTGCGGAGCTAGCCTGTGCCAACCTGCGCGGTTTCGCCAGCTTGGAAAAGCTGCGTTTGGCGGTATTCGCGGCGCGTGATAAACTGCCGATACGCAAGGATACCACGCGCGTCGCGGCG
>JACKHH010000033.1 GCA_020639095.1 Phycisphaerales bacterium
AGCCCGATGGGTACGAACCCGAGCACCAAAGGCTCAGCCGTGTCCCACCACCAGAAGTCCTGGTGCACCAGCATCAGCAGGACGATCAATGCATAGATTAGCTTTCTCATTGATTGTGAAATCCCAAAATCCCGTGCCACCCGCGGAGGAACCCTCGACTCCCGGCAGTTCGACGTGGGACCGGCTTTCGAGCCGGTCAAGACCGGTTGGAAAACCGGTCCCACATGCCATCAGTGTCCTCAAGATCAGCCCTGGTCGGTCGTGCTTTCGACTGCTTGCTCGTCGGCGGACATCGCCGCAAAGATGGCGTCGACCTCGTCGTTGAAGACGTCGCCCACGAGAATCCGCACCAGATTGTCGTGGTGCTCCGGATGCCGCCGCAAGAACTGCGCGAAACTGAACCCGCGATCGTAGAAGCGATCCACCAACTTGCGGATCGACTTCATCCCGCCGCGAAGCTCGTCCTCGAAGCGCCCCAAACGATCAGCCGATATGTCGTTCGCGTTCAGTGCGTCATGAATCGCATCGGCGGCGTGCTCGCCCATACGCAGCGCCAGCATCACGCCCGACGAATACACCGGATCGAGAAAACCATAAGCATCGCCGCAAAGCACCCAACCGTCACCGGCCATCCGCCGCGCAAGATAGGAGAAATCGCGCGTCACGTAAATCCTGCCGACCTGTTTCGCGTCCGCCAGGCGGCGCTCCGCGCCGGGGCATTTTGCGATTTCAGCCTCCAGTGTCGCTTGCGGGTTGTCGCCGCGTCCGGTGAAGAGGTACTCCGGCGGTGCGACGACCCCGACGCTGGTGATATCGTTCGCGAGTGGGATGAACCAGAACCAACCCTCACGATCGGCAGTGTGGATGATGATCGTCGCGCCCGAGTTGCGACCTTCGTCGCGCTGGGCGCCCTGGTAGTATGCGTAGATTGCGCCGTTGCGGAGTACTTCGTCGTTTTGTTTGATGCCGAGCTGCCGCGCAAGCAGCGTATCCTGACCGCTGGCGTCAACCACGACCTTGGCGGCGATCTCACACTCCTTGCCGTCGATGATCGCACAGACGCCGACCGCACGCAGGCCTTCAAACACAACGCGCGTCACGCGGACACCGGAGCGTACATCGGCACCGTGTTCGCGCGCGTTTTCGAGCATCATTTCATCAAAGCGATCGCGCGGCACCTGCCAGGTGGTCGAGCTAGGCACCGGTCGCCAGTCGTTGAAGAAGAACGGCGCGGAATCCTTACCCGAAGCGGAGACGAACTGCACGCTTTCTTTGCGCGGGAAGTCGCTGGCCGTTAGCTTGTCGAGCATGCCGATGCGCTCGAACGTGTGGTACGTTTGCGGCATCAGCGATTCGCCGATGTGGTGACGCGGGAAGGTGTCGCGTTCGAGCACGAGCACGCGCCGGCCATGCTGTGCGAGAATGGTCGCCGCCGTCGCACCGGCGGGCCCGCCACCGATCACGACGACGTCGTATGCTTCGCTACGGGATTTCTCTGCGATCATTGACAACTCTACTTGATGCGACCCAGCCCGGCCTTGCCCGGATTACAACTTACCTTTCCCTGGGTGGCACTGACAAGCTTTGCTTGTCAGTGGGCGCTATCACGAGAACTTCAGTTACCCTTTGCCTCCACGGACAAGCAGAGCTTGTCCGTGCCACCCACAGTTCTTGCCCCATACTTTTGTGTTGCTTCAACTGATCAACTTGCGATCCGTGACGACTTCGAGCAGTTCGATCGCCGGTTCGCCTTCGCAGTGGATGATGCCGACCCGGCCATACGATTCGTCACCGCCCGCGAAGTGCGCCCCCATCGGCGCTCCGGCGGTGAACTTGAAGTACCAGCGCGGCTCGATGCGTCGCATGACCTCGTTCGTGATCAGGATCGCGCCCAACGGGATTTCCCCAGCCAGGATGCCGTCGCGCACGCGTTCGCTCATGAAGCGGAGGTCCATCCGCACGACGCCGAACTCGACAACGTGCTCGGTGCCCGCGAGTTGCAGAAGAATGTTCCGGCTGTAGATCGTGCCCGAGGTTTCGTGGTGCAGCACGACAAGCTCGACCGGTTTGCCGTGGTAGTCCGCGAGTCGCCGCGTCATGTGCTCGGTGTGTACGAGCAGGTCGCGATAGGTCGGCGGCAGCGCGTCCGCGTCAACCGGATCGCAGCCCTCCACCGACATGCGCCCGTCGTAGAACCAGTCGCACAGCGATTGCAACGCCTCCTCGGCTGTGCGGCACTCCAGAATTCGCTGGGTATCAGCCATTACGTGTACCTGATGTTGCGAAACTCGGGTTCAAAAAACTGCGGCAGCAATCCATCGACGCGTAGCAGTCCGTCGCGCGTGAGGCGGACCTCCTCGCCCTCGACCTTGCCGTAGCCCTCGCGTTCGATCGCGGCGAAGGCGTCGGAAAACTCGCTGCGCACGTCGGTTTCAAACGCCTGCTGAAAATAGTTCGTGTCCAGCTTTCCGAGCTTGAGCTGGAGAATCAGCTCGCGAATCAGAAGCTGCTTCTTCGTGGCGGGCAGCGCCCGCGACAAGGGCAACTCGCCGCGTTCGATGCTCGCGAGATAGGTTTCCCAACTGTCGAGGTTCTGGAAGTGAATCCCGCCGACGTGCGAGAATGACGCGACGCCCGTCCCCACCATGTCCGCGCCGTGCCACAGCGCGTCGCGATAGACAAATCCTGCATCCGGGCTCGGCTTCACCATAGTGTACGCGCTCGACACGACGTAACCGGCATCGGCGAAGCGCTGGAACGCGTAATCCACCCAGCGCCGCTTCGTCGCCCAGTCCGCGACGGGAGCAGCCTCCCCGCTTTCGCGCGACTCGCGCACGATGACAGTGTTGTGCGGCAATTCCATCTGGTAGATTGTGAGGCTGTCGGGCGCGAGCGCGAGCGTGCGTTCGACGGTGTCGCGCCACTTGTCTTCCGTCTCACCGACCATCCCGGCGATGAGATCGACGTTGATCTGCTTGAAGCCGGCGTTCCGCGCCCAGTCGTAGGCTTTAAACACCTCAGCCGATCGGTGCGCTCTGCCGTTGATTTCGAGCACGTCGTCGTCAAGATGCTCGATGCCCAGGCTCACACGCGTCACGCCGATGCGTTTGATCGCCTGGAGTTTGCTTTCCTTGAGCGTGCCCGGTTCGCATTCGAAGGTGACTTCCTTCGCGGAATCCCAGGTCCAGTGCTCGTTGATGCGCCCGATGAGACGTTCGAGTTGATCGGCGCTGAGGTACGACGGCGTGCCCCCGCCGAAATAAACGAAATCGAACTGCCGGCCCGCGAATCTCGGCTGGTGTGCGTACATGCCGATTTCGGTGGCCAGCGCTTCCATGTAGTCGTCGATGTCGCGCGCGTTCTTGTCGGTGTAGACGCGAAAGTAGCAGAACTTGCAGCGCTTGCGACAAAACGGAATGTGCATGTAAAGACCAAGCTGCGGTGGGTCCGCGGGCGCGGGCTCGGCGAGCATCGAACGGACAGCCGGTACGTGCTCCGGTGACCACACCGAAAACGGCGGGTAGTTGGAGACAAAGTAACTCCCGGCCTCGGTGTTCTTCTTGCTGTCGTTGATGACGTCGAGTTCCACGGCGAAGGAAGACCTTTCGTAACACGCAGATACGCCAACAAGCTGCGGAAGCGCCGATGCAGTAGTAGGGTGGGCACTGCCCACCACCCGTTGAAGCAAATCGCTCAACGCAACAACAGTCCACAAGCCCCTCGTCCGGCGTCCGGTCCGGAACAGTAGGGTGGGCACTGCCCACCACCCGTTGAAGCAGATCGCTCAACGCAGCAACAGTCCACAAGCCCCTCGTCCGGCGTCCGGTCCGGGACTGACAGTATAACCGCTGCCCGCGCGGATTGCCCGAACGCACCGCACGCGTGTGCCTACATTTGCGCAACAGGTATGTAAGAACGTGTCAGGCGGCCCATATCCGAGCCGCAAGTGTCCGCGAGCGGACGGAAGGTGAGAAAGTGCGAAGGTGAGAAGGGGCGGTCACCGGGAGCGAGCGTGCATCCATGGTCGCGGAAACGTACCGGTGTGCGTCGCGAATCCATTGCGTGTCGCCTGCGGTCGCGGCTAGAGCGCCCGGCGGTAGATGGTCGCCAGCGCGGCGGCGTCTACCGGGCGCGGGTTGAACTGCGCCGTCCACTGACTCGCAGCCGCCTCCGCGAGTTGGGGAATGTCCGCTTCCTTGATGCCGTATTCGCCGAGTCTAGTCGCGACGTTCGCCCGGGCCAGCATCGCATCGACGAACGCCGCCAGCCGCTCCGCGTCGGGATCAATGACCGCGTAGGGATTCTCGCCCCCCGCGGCGTTGAACCGAATCACGTGCGGCAGCATCACGCCCACCGCGACCCCATGCACCACCCCAAACCGCGCCGTCAGCGGATTTGCGCACGCGTGGGCTGCCCCCAACATGGAAAACTCAATCGCACAGCCCGCAAGGTGCGCCCCCAGGAGCATGTCCTGTCGAGCTGCGGCATCCTTGGGATTCTCCAACACCGTTGGCAGTGCACGCTCGATTCGCCGCCACGCAGCCTGGGTGAAGGCGCGCGACGTGTCGGTGCGCCGGGTCGTACCGGCAGTCTCGATCACGTGGGCCAGTGCGTCGATCCCCGCTGCCGCCGCCACTTTCTTCGGAGCCGTCAGCGTCAGGTCGGGATCGAGAATCGCAACCCTCGGCCGCAGGCCACCTTCGCGCGGCAGTCGCCGGTCGCCACAGGCCATCTTCTGATGCGTCGCCGCATCGCTGATCAGCGCAAACGATTGTCCTTCGCTGCCCGTACCCGCCGTCGTGGGGATCGCGATCATCGGCAGCAGTGGCTCGCGGGGTTTGTCCTCGCCCCAATAGTCCTTGATCTCCCCACCGTTGGTCAGCAGCAGATTGATGCCCTTGGCGCAATCCATCGCGCTGCCACCGCCCAAGCCAATGATGAAATCGATCGCGTGCGCATGGGCAAACGCGAGACCGTCAGCCACTTGTTCGGTCGTTGGGTTTTCCGAAACGCCGTCGAACACCGCAACGTCCACGCCCGATGCGCGCAAACTCTCTACCGCACGTTCAACGTGACCCGCCTGGCGGATGCCGGGGTCTGTGACCAGCAGCACGCGATGCGCGCCGTGCTCGGACGCCGCATCACCCAGGCGCACAAGCGCTCCCGCGCCGGCGATAACCGTCACCGGCGAATGGCTCAGCACGTCCGGAAGCGCGGCATCCACGTCGCTCATGCCGCCTCGATCTGGAACGCGCGTTGGCGATAGAGGTGTTCGAACAGGTTGCCTTCGTGCGGTTGGTCCCAACTGATCTGAAATGTGGGAATCGCACCAACGTTAAGCCGGTCTACGTGTGGGCTGTCCATCAGCGCCTTGATCAACGTTTGATCCTTCGTGATCGCGGTGACGATCAGCGACGGGCCGATGGTGCTCGGCATCTCCGCGGTCGGGCACTCGACGACCGACGCGTAGGGGAAGAGAAACTCGCGATTGGCCAAGGGGTGCTCGCGATCGCCGCACCAGATGAGCGCCGGCTGAAGGAATGCGCAACGCCCGATCCGCGCGAGTCGCGGCGTACCGCGATGCTTTTCCGCGAGATCGACGGCTGATCCGTCGCGCAGGCCCTGCGTGATGGCTGCATCGATCTGCTCCGCCACCACCGGATTCGCGAAGGCCGCCAGCACCGCGTCGGGATCGTCCGTCGGCAACGCCTTGCGCTGCGCCAGCTTTTTGGCGACGGCGCCCGCGATCTTCGCGCCATGCTTCGGCGTCCAGATGGCTGAGCAGTTGATGCACGAGCGCCCGCCGTTGGCTTCGATCGAACCGACCATCACGTCGACGTATTTTTCCCAATCGTCCGCGGCATCCGCGCCGAGGATGATCTTGCTGTAGCCCGGGCCGTGGAGTTCAACGGCTGGGTCGTTTTCGTACGGTTTCACCGTCGCCCCACCGCCGAACAGCATCGAGCGATTCACGCTGCGCAGCAGTTCGCCCGCACCGCCGTGGTCCGTGGGATAAAATCCGAACGCCTCGCGCGGCACGCCCGCAGCCGCCAGCGCTTCAATCACGCGATACGGCGTCCAGGGTTCTTCGCGCCCGGGTTTGAGCACGATGGGGGCTTTGAGTACGGCCGCGGGAATCCACAGCGAATGCACGCCCGGCGAATTGCTCGGCAGGACGGCGCCGAAGATGCGGCCCTCGCGGTAGAAACTCAGCGTCCGCCCGTCGTGCTTGCCGTAACCGCTATCGAGAATCGACAGGTCGAATCCGCGCGTGAGGCCCGTCACCACCTCTTCGATATCGTCGAGCACCTTGTGGATTTTCTGCGCGTTGCGGCGGCAATAGCCGATGGGCATGCCCGTCGTCGCCGAGAGCTGCGTGATGTAGTCGTCGAAAGATTGCGCGCCGTCGCCGAGCGGCAACGTACCGCCGATGAACAGTTCCGCAGCCTTCCGCGTCATGTCCATCAACTCGCGTACGGTGAAACGCTCCAGCACGGCATCGTTCATGCGCACAATGTCGCGCCGCAGCATGCCGCTGTTCGCCTGGCTCACCTGCGCCACCGGCTCGCCGGTCGCGTGATGCACGAGCGTCGTCTTCTCGACGCTTTCGTACGGTACGCCCTGACGCAGGATTGGGATATGCAGCATCAGTACACCCCCTCGATGATCGGCGTGGCGAATCCGCTGAACGGGCGAACGTCACCCACGCCATCCCAGGGATACTTCGCGCATGGCGGCGTGCGGACGCCCTCGTCGCGTTCGAGGAAACGCGGCATGAAGAATTCCTTGGTGAGCGTGGTCAGGCGGACGCGGCCCAGCTCGCCGTATTCGACGATGCGATCCGGCTCGTCGGGATCGACGACGTGCGTCACCGCGCGCGGTAGCGGTGCGTGGTAGATCACGCTGTAGTTGTCGGCGGGGTCGAACGGCTTGTGGCATGCAAGGCCCATGAGGGTATTCCCGTAGGTGGGCACGAACTCGACCTTGCCCTCGAGCAGTTCCTCACGCGCGAAACGGTGAAACTGCGCGGTGAGTTGCGTGCCGCCGCAGAAGACGCCCTTGATCCCCAACTTCGCGAGCGATACGCGCTCGCAGAGGGCTTCGAGCAGCTTCGGCGTGGTGAATACGCACTGGATGCCTTCATGGGCTTTGAGCAGCGTAAGCCCCTGGTTGACCACGTGGTCCTTGTATTCGTGCATTTCGCGAACGCGGCCACTCTTGATCAGCTTGACCACCCAGCGCGGGTCCATGTCCACGCAAAAACTGATACCACCGCGATGCTGGCAGAGGTGCTCGATCGCCAGCCGCAACCGCCGCGGACCCGACGGGCCAAGCATGAGCCAGTCCGCGCCGCGCGGAAAGGCCGCGTCGCTCAGCGTGTCGCTGAAGTTTTCGTAGTCGGTGCGGAAGTCGTTGATGTTGATCCGTGACTTGGGAATTCCAGTACTCCCGCCGGTCTCGAAGACGTACACCGGTTTGTCGGCGAAGGCTTTCGGCACCCAGCGGCGCACCGGCCCGCCGCGCAGCCACTCGTCCTCGAACCAGGGGAATTTGTTGAGGTCGGCGTAGGATTGCACGTCCTTTCGCGGATCGAAGTCCAGCGTCTTGGCGTACTCCAGCCAGAACGGACAGCCCGTGGCAGGGTCAAAATGCCACGCCACAGTCTCGCGGGTGTGCGCGTCGAGACGCTCCTTCGCGGATTGGACTTTGTCGGTGAGGTTGCCTGCTGTATTCGATTCACTCATCGGTCTTGAACCACCAAGTCACGAAGGCACCAAGAACAGATTTGTTGTTGCTTTCTTGGAGAACCTTTTGCCTCAAAATCGTACGCCATGACAATGCGAATAGAAGATCGCGACCTCCAGCACCAACAGGCCGCGCACTCCGTGCCTTCGTGCCCAAGTGCCCTTGTGCCTAAGTGCCCTTGTGCCTAAGTGCCCTTGTGCCTGCGTGCCCTTGTTCCTGCGTGCCCCCACGTTCAGTCTTTCTTGAAACTCGCACCCTCCTGGATCGCCACGAGCATGCGACGGTTCGCCACGTAGAGCGTGCCGTTGGCTGCGACCGGGGTGGTGTAGACCGAGTTGTTCATGTCGTTCGTCGCGAGCACCTTCTCCGTTTTGCCGTGCGCGAGGACGACCACCTCACCCTCCTCGTCGCCGAGGTACACCTTATCGCCGATGAGCGTGGGCGAACCCCAGATCGCGGAGAACGTGTCGTGCTTCCAGTTCACTGTGCCGGTCGCGACGTCGAGGCAATAGAGAAAACCACTGAGGTCGGTGATGTAGAGCAGCCCGTCGGCGATGGCGACCGTGGACATTGAACGGTGGAAATCGTCGCCGCCGAGGTGCCAGATCTTTCCGGTCTCGGTGATGTCGCCGCGTTTCGTCGCGTCGATCGCGTAGAGGTGCCCCGGCCCTTCGCCGTGTTCGGGGTCCTGACCGACGCAGAGGTACACCTTGTCATCGTGGATCACCGGGGTGGCGATGATGTTGTTCCGCGTACCGCGCCCGCCAAGCTGCCAGACCGAGTCCTTCGGATTCAGATCAAACTTCCACAAACGCTTGCCGGTCTTCGGCTCATACGCATACGCGCAGCCGTCCGGCCCGGAAAACACCACCTGCTCGACGCCGGCGACCTTGCCAACAGCCGGTGACGACCAACCGCCGTGCAGCGCCTTGGAATCGGCTTTCGCTTCCCACTTGAGTTCGCCGGTCTTTGCGTCGAGCACGATGAAGTCGGGCGCGGTGGGCATGGGCAGGTCGAGGTGGCCTTCATCCACGCCGTTGGACGTGTTGAGAAAAACCAATCCATCGTAGACAACGGGCGAGGACGTGGCCAGGTTGTGCGGAAACACGCCGAGTTCCTCGATCATGTCGTACGCCCAGACAATGTCGCCGTCCTCCTTCTCGTGGTACTTCTCGTCGGTCACCGGCCCGTCGTTCTCGCCGTCGAGGTAGCCTTCGGTGTCGGCGCATACGAGTTCCGCGCGATTGCTCACGTAGTACATGCGATCACCCACGACGCAGGCGGTGCTGCAAATGCCCTGCTCGGGCCAGTCATTGACGCGGCCCGTGGGCAGTTTGTCGTGCGTCATCTGCCAGAGCAGCTTGCCGTTGTTCGCGTCGAACGCGAGGATGACGCCCTTATCGCCCTCGATGTCCTTGCGAAAATGCCCATCGTTGTTGGTGCCGACGAACACCTTGCCATTCGCGATCACCGGATTGCCGTAGGCCTGCGAACCGAGCGGTGCGGTCCACTTGATGTTTTCGCCTTTGTCGAGGTCCCACTTCGTGGGGATGCCCGACTCGTGCGATACCATGTTGCGATCGAGCGATCCGCCCCACATCGGCCAGTCGCCCGTCTTCTTGCCAGCCGTCGTGTCCGCCAGCGCGAAGCACGTCGCCAACAACCCCAAGCTCATTACGCCCGTCAGCACTGTCTTATTCATCGCGATACACCTTCAGGTTATCGAAGTAGGTTTCCGGTCCGTCACTCTTGGGCGTCGTGCCCACGCTGTACGCATACAACCCGGCACTGCCTTCCTTGTTCGGGCAGGGGTCGGTTGCGGTGATCATCCAATCGGTGGGCTCTTCCTGACCGCGCGGCCAGATCTTGCCCATCATTTTCGCCTGGTCGCCGTCGAGCAACACGGTGAACTTCATCGTGTACCAGGCGTCCGGTTCAAATTCGAACGGGACCTCTTCGCGAATACGCGGCAACGCGCTCCACGTCTCCAAACGCAGCACCTTGTTCATTCCGATCGCAATCAACAGGTACCGCGCGTTGACCAGTCCCATATCCGGTTTGAACCGGTTCTTCTTCGCCTGGCTCAGCATGTCGCACTCCACGGTATAACCTGATTGCAGCGGAGGCGTGACATAGGCCGTAAGGCGCATGAACGGCGGCGAGGGAAACTTCTTGTCCGCGACCTTGCGGAAAACTTTTTCGCCTTCGACCTCGTCGATGCGCACTTTCTTGCCGCAGCCCACCCAACCCGGGGGCACGCTGCCGACTTCCATGTCGTTGAAGTCAATCGACAGCGGCAACTCGACGGGCATGCGCGCGGCGAACTGTGCGGTACCCGGTGCGGGTGCTTTGGTTGCTACCGTTTCTTCCGGCATCGGTGGAATGGGTACGTTGGTATCGGCGGGTGCGTCCTTGGCGCCGAGGCAGTAGATGCCCGAACGAATCTGGAAGTATACCCGGCCATTGGCGATGCTCGGCGAGCCGTAGAATTCATCGACGCCCGCGTCGCCGCGCGTGGGAAACTCGTAATCGCTCAGTGACGTACACTTGTCACCTTCGTCCTTGAGGATGTGGAAGCGACCGGTCTGCTCGCCGACGTAGATCACACCGTCGGCGGTCACCGTCGGCGACCCTTTGCCGACGCGGCCCAGGTCGTACGACCAGTGCTTCTCGCCGGTCTTGGCGTCGAAGCAGATCAACTCCGCATCGTTGGTCACGACGTAAAGCCTGCCGTTCGCAATGGCGGGGGACGCATAGCCCACCGTGTAACCATCGTGCCGCCAGACCGCACCGCTCTCGGTGATGTCGCCGGTCTTGCTCGCGTCCAGGCAGACGATTGCGCCCATCTTCGTCGTGCCGTAGTTCTCTTCGCTGTGGCACACGTAGGCGTAGTTGCCGTCAACAACGATCGACGAGTTCAGCCCGCGTTTGCTGAGCTGGTAGCTCCAGACGTTCTCGCCAGTACGCGCCAGCATGCCGTAGACATTGCCGTCGGCGGTGGCGGCGATGAGCATGCGCTTGCCGTCGATCACCGCGACGGCGGGCACTGCGTAGGTGGTGTCGAGCGGCGCGCCGCCCGGTTCCGCCCAGTAGACAACTTCGCCGGTGTTCTTGTTCACCGCGAGGTAGCGGTGCGTGGGCTTGGCCTGCTTGCCCCAGCCCGAATTGAGAAAACTCACGATGACGCGGTCTTCATCGACAATCGGCGTGTGCAGTCTGCCGCCGTAACCGGTGATGCGGCCGAACTCCTCGGTCAGCGAGCGGTCCCACAGGACTTTGCCGTCCCTGTCGAAACCGACGAACTCACCACCGGTGGTGTGCGCGTAGACGTTGCCCGTTTCAGGATCGCCGACCACCGCGTTCCACCCCAGGCGGTTCTCCACCACGTCAGAGTGGAAGTTGTTGAAGCGGTGCTCCCAGATGAGCTTGCCGGTGTTCGCATCGACGCACACCACGCGCTCCTGCAAACACTCGCCCGAACCGACCGGCCCGATGGTGTACAAGCGACCGTTCATGATGATCGGCGTGGATCGACCGGCGATATCGTTTTTCCAAAGCAGGTTCTTGCCGTCGGGCGACCAGTCGGTCACGGGCGCTTTCTCCCGCGACATTCCGGTCTGCTCCGGTCCGCGCCAGTACGGCCAGTCGTTCGCCCGCACGGAGCAGGCAAACGCGCCGATCAGCATCAGCGTCCCAATGAGATGTTGTCTTTTCATGGCCTTCCTATTCCTTAGAACCTCTACCGCAAGTTCATCAATCTGCGAATTTGACTTTCGAGTGACCCGTTTATTCCCGAACCACGCGCCGCGCTTTCATTTCAAAACGCGGTAACGTTCCACCCGCGACCGCCACCACCCGCGCCGCGAAGTGCAACTGATCGCGCAGGGCGGCGGACACTTGTTCAACCACCGCACTGCCATCCGCGCCGTCGCGCGGTTCCACTTCCAACAGCAGGTCGTCCATCTCGCGCGCCCGCCCGACACGCACGCGATACTCCACAACGTCATCGATCCGCCGAATGATTTCCTCGATGGCTGATGGGAATACGTTATTGCCGCGAATGAAGAGCATATCATCAACGCGGCCCTGAACGCCACCGACGAGCCGGGCAAACGGCGAAATGCTCGCGTCGCGACTCACCACCACGCGATCACCCGTGCGATAGCGAATCAGCGGACACGCCCAACGCCCGAGATTGGTGAGCACCAACTCACCGGGCTCGCCTTCCGCGACGGCATCGCCGCTTTCCGGGTCGATCACCTCGGCGATGAACTCCGTTTCGAGGATCTGCACCACGCCGGGATCGCCCGTGGTTTCAAACCCCCACGCGCCCACCTCCGTCATGCCCACGTGATCGTAAACCCGGGCGCCCCAAAGTGCCTCAATTCGCGCACGAACTGCCAGTACATTGCCACCGGGTTCGCCCGCGACGATCAACGCCCGCACGGGTGAACCTACAAGATCGACACCCGAGTCAGCCGCTTGTTCGCCCATGCGCAGCGCATACGTAGGGGTGCAGCAGACCACCGTCACCGCGTTGTCGATGATGTACGCGAGGCGCGCCGCGGTCGTCATGCCACCCGCGGGCAGCGCAAGATTTCCCAATTGCGTAGCGGCTTCGAATGCAGCCCAGAAACCGATGAACGGCCCGAACGAGAACGGGAACACCACGCGATCATCAGCCGTCACATCAGCGGCAGCAAAGATCGCTTTCCAGCAACTCACGAACCACGACCAGCTCTCGGCAGTATCGAGCCAGCGCAGCGGCGTGCCCGATGTCCCGGACGTTTGATGGTAGCGGCAGTAGCGCACCAGCGGATAGGTGAGGTTCGTACCGTATGGCGGGTTCGCGGTTTGATCGGCGTGTAGTTCCTTGCGGGTGGTCAGTGGCAACTGACTGATGTCGTCGCGCCGTGGATCGAAATGGCAGCCCGCGAACTTTTGCGTGTAGAACGGGTTGCGCCCGATGATCTCATCCCACATCGCCACGAACGCCGTCCGCTGCCGTTCGGCGAGCATGGCGTCGTCCGGCACGACCCGCGCGCTGTTGGACTGTGTCGGCATAGGCTTTGGTGTCCTGCGAATCCCGAATGAGTCGACATCGTACTGTGTGCGCGCGACGCTGTGAAATCGAAGCCTGCCCAGCCAGCGCTGAATGCCACTATAGTGTGCCGCCAACCGACGACCCACCCGATACTTACCTGTTACAGTCGCGACGCTGCGCCGTCCAGGCGGATTGGTGGAAGGCATACCGGCGTCACCGGCTCGCCGCGTAAGAACTTGTCACGCACGCGTCGGCGGAGTACTTGTGCATGCGTGCGGCACTAGCATACGCGCGTCGCGAACACATGCCGGGCGAGGCACTGAATCGATGCGGGTCGTTTACTTGGCAGCGGGCGCGGGCGGGATGTACTGCGGGAGTTGTCTGCGCGACAACCGGCTCGCAGCCACGCTCATCGCCCAGGGCCGCGACGTACACCTCTGGCCGATGTACACCCCGCTCAAGGTCGACGAACCGGTTGTCGGCGAGCGGCGCGTACGCTTCGGCGGCATCAACGTCTTCCTGCAACAGTTTGCGGGCGTCTTTCGCGTCACACCCGGTGTGCTCGATCGCATGTTCGACTCGACGGTGCTGCTCAACCTCGCGGGTCGCGCGGCATCGGGTACGCGCGCGGAGAAGCTCGGCCCGCTGACGGTGTCGGTGCTCGCGGGCGAGGAGGGCCGCCAGAAGAAGGAACTCGCCAAACTGGTCAGCGATCTGCGCACGCTTAAACCCGACATTGTGAATCTGCCCAACCTGATGTTCCTCGGCCAGGCGCGCAGCATCCGGAATGAACTGGGCTGCAAGGTCTTCTGCACGCTCAGCGGCGAGGACCTGTTCCTCGACGCGCTGCCTGAACCGCATCGCGGACGTTGCTTCGACTTGATTCGCGAACGGTCAGCCGATGTCGACGCGTTCATCGCCGTCACGCACTACTTCGCGGAGCATTGCGTCGCGCACTTTCATTTGCCGTCCGAACGCATGCACGTCGTGCCCATGGGTATTCACGGCAACGACTATGCGACCACGCAACCCGTGCCTGATGAACCGTTCACAATCGGCTATTTCGCGCGCATTTGCCCGGAAAAAGGGCTCGATCGCCTGGCGGATGCGTTCATCGCGCTGCGCCGTGATGGGCGCAACTGCCGCCTGCGCATCGGTGGATACCTCGGCAAGCTCGATCGCAACTACCTCGCGGACGTGTTGCACAAACTGCACGCTGCCGGTGTCGCACATAACGTGGAGCACGCGGGCGAACTCGACCGCGCGGGCAAGATCAAGTTTCTGCAATCGCTGCACGTGCTCAGCGTGCCGACGGTATATCGCGAAGCCAAAGGCTTCTACATCCTCGAAGCGATGGCAGCCGGTGCGCCCGTCGTGCAACCGGCGCACGGTTCGTTTCCCGAATTGATTGAAGCCACTGGTGGCGGGGTGTGTTACGATCCCGAAGACACCGACGCGCTGACGGCGACGATCGCGCAATTGATGGATCATCGCGAAACCCGCAAGGCGTACGCCGACAAAGGCCGGCAAGCAGTGTTAAACGATTTCACGGCAGAAAAGATGGCGGACGCAACATGGACGTTGTATGAGTCGGTGCCTCGGGATGCCTAATCGATGGTTGCTGGAGCTTCGAGCAAGGTCGATTGAGGGGCCACGATGAGCCAAAGGACATCGTTCTATTTACCGTAAGGCATATTGGGAATTCTCAGGACAAGGGCCACGTTGCTATGGAGGCCATCCCTAAAACGGCTGACCGTCATTGCAAGAGCACGCCAAAGGCGTGCCGGCCCCTAGCCCAGGGTTGCACCGCAGGTGCTACCCTGGGGATATGCAGCACCTGACGGTTCAACCCCAACGGGGTTGCGGCCCTTCGCGTGACGATCTTCGGAGGCAAATATGCCTCAATCGCTTTCCGCCGTGCACGTTCACGTCGTGTTCTCGACGAAGGAACGCAAAGCAATGCTGCGCGACGAGCAACTACGTGCGGCGTTGCACGCGTACCTCGGCGGCATTTGCAATAGGCTCGATTGTCCGCCGGTTCGCGTTGGCGGGGCTGATGATCATGTACACGTGCTCGCAAGGCTCGGACGTCAGATCACGCAAGCGGAATTCATCAAGGAACTGAAACGTGCGTCAAACGTCTGGCTCAAGGATCAGAGCGATCGGTTCGCAACGTTTCAATGGCAGGCTGGGTACGCGATCTTCTCGGTCAGCCAGTCGAATCTGTCGCAGGTCGACGAGTACATTGCGAATCAAGAGACGCATCATCAGCGCGTTTCGTTTGTTGATGAATTGCTCGCACTACTGCAACGCCACAGTTTGGACTACGATGAACAGTACATCTGGGATTAGGCCGCAACCCCGTTGGGGTTGATTTCATGATGCAACGGT
This sequence comes from Phycisphaerales bacterium, assembly GCA_020639095.1. Lineage (GTDB taxonomy): Bacteria > Planctomycetota > Phycisphaerae > UBA1845 > UBA1845 > JACKHG01. The sequence goes on from JACKHH010000033.1 coordinate 15,182, forward strand.
TACCCAGGGTAGCACCTACGGTGCAACCCAGGGCTAGAGGCCGCAGCCCCTTTGGGGCTGACTTGGAATTACGACGCGAACGACGTGAATCACCGCGCGTTTTCGTGCCGCCAGAAGTGAGTTCAGAGAGACGGGCAGGAAGAACAACCCATGCTCAGCGCAAGACAAATTCGCAAGACCTATCCCACACGGAGTGGTGGGTTGAGCGTGTTGGTGGATGTTTCGCTCGAACTGGCTGCGGGCGAGTCGGCGGCCATCATGGGGCCTTCGGGTTCGGGCAAGAGCACGCTGCTCAACATACTCGGCACGCTGGAGCCGCCGTCGTCGGGCACGCTGCTCATCGGCGATCAGGAACCACTCTGGTTGGAGGGTGACGCACTATCGCGATTTCGCAATCGCGCGATCGGCTTCATTTTCCAGGATCACCATCTACTTCCGCAATGCTCCGCGCTGGAGAACGTGCTGCTGCCCACGCTCGCGGGCGAGACGGACGCCGCCGCACCGGATCGGGCACGCGATCTGCTCGCGCGCGTCGGCTTGTCGGAGCGTCTCGACCACCGACCAGCCGAGCTTTCCGGCGGCGAACGCCAACGCGTCGCCATCGCCCGCGCGCTGATCAACAAACCGCGCGTGCTGCTCGCCGACGAACCGACCGGCAACCTCGACCGCAAGACGGCTGACACCGTGGCGGAACTGCTCGACGAACTGCACGCGGGCAGCGACTTCGTGATGATCGTGGTGACGCACAGCCCGGCGCTCGCGTCGCGCTACGTGCGTCGTTGGGAACTCGTGGACGGCAGGCTTGCCGGCGGATGATGCAGCCATGAACCGCTCGGCACTACTACGCCGCAATTTGGTTTTCCACTGGCGGGCGCATCTCGCGGTCGCGCTGGGTGTCGTCGTCGCCAGCGCGGTGCTGACGGGGGCGCTGCTCGTCGGCGACTCCATGCGCGCGAGCCTGCGCGAGACCGCGCTCGGACGACTCGGTAACGTCGATCTCGCGGTCAGCAGCCCCCGATTTTTCCGCGAAGCACTGGCGAACACGGTAGCAAGCGTCGATCGCGAAGTTGCACCAATCATCATCGCCCGAGGGGCAGCCCATCACGCAACGACGCACGCCCGTGCGAACGCGGTTGGCGTCTTCGGTGTCGACGGACGCTTCTGGGCGATGCACGGGCCGCAAACCAGCGACACGCAGGAGATGCCCGATGGCAGGCAGGCGCTGCTCAACCGCGCGCTCGCGGATGAACTCGGCGCCCAACCCGGTGATGCCGTGATCCTCAGCCTGGGAAAACCCCAGGACGTCGCCACCGATACGCTTCTGGGTCGGCGTGACGACACAACAACGGCGGTGCGCCTCACCGTCGCGCGAATCATCGAAGACCGCGACCTCGCGACGTTTGACCTGCGTCCGCGACAGACCACGCCGAAGAACGTCTTCATCCCGCTAAGCTCGCTGCAACGCGTGCTCGATCAGCCCGGCAAGGTCAACACGCTGCTCGCGCATGTGACCAAACCGGACGCCGACATGAGCCCGTTCGGTGATGCGCTTGCCGAACACCTGACGCTGGCGGACTTTGGCCTATCGCTCCGTGTTGACGCGAAGCACAACTACGTCGCACTCGAAACCGACGCGTTTCTCATCGCCCCCGAGTTCGAGCAGGCCGCAATCCGAGCCGCGACTGTAAGGGAGCGGAATACCAACGAAGCCGCGAATTCACCTGACCCCGTCCACATTGAACCGATCCTCGCCTACCTAGCAAACGAAATCGCGGCCGGTGAGAAGGCAATCCCCTACTCCACCGTAGCAGCAATCGATCCGAACGGTGCAACCATCGCCAACATGCAGGCGAAAGCGGGCAATGCCAAACTCGCACCCGGAGAAATCCTGCTCAACGAATGGGCGGCGAACGATCTCGACGCAAAAATCGGCGACAAGATCACGCTGACCTACTACGTGACCGGCGCCTTTGGCCGGTTGGAGACGAAGCAGTCAACCTTCACGCTCGCGGGCATCGTTGCGTTGACCGGTTCCGCCGACGATCCTGGTTTCACTCCGCCTTATCCCGGCGTGACCGATGTCGAACGCATCGCGGATTGGGACCCGCCATTTCCCGTTGATCTGAAAAAGCTGCGCGATCGCGACGAAACTTATTGGGATGAACACCGCACAACGCCCAAGGCGTTCGTTTCGCTTGCGGACGGCGAACGCCTCTGGGCGGAAGACTCCGCGCGTTTTGGCAAATACACCGCCCTGCGCGTGACCTGTGCGGCTACAGACGTGGAAACATTGAAGGGGAATTTCCAAACGGCATTGCGTGCGGAGCTTTCGCCCGCATCGGGCGGGTTCGCCGTGCAGAACATTCGCCAAGCGGCGGAATCGGCAGGTCAGGGTTCGACCGACTTCAGCGGGCTGTTTATTGGGTTCAGTTTCTTCCTCATCGCTGCCGCAGCCATGCTTGTCGCGTTGCTCTTCCGCCTGGGGGTTGAGCGTCGGGCGTACGAAGTGGGTCTGATGCTCGCGGTTGGGCACGCGCAGCGATCGGTGTCGCGTCTCCTGCTCGCGGAAGGCGCGATCGTGGGAACAATTGGTGCTGTCATTGGCGTATTCGCGGGGGTGGGTTATGCGCAACTGATGCTCGCGGGCCTGCGTTCGTGGTGGTCGGCTGCGGTGAATGCGCCGTTTCTTTTCTTCGCCGGAGCGCCGCAGAGTTACGCGATTGGTTTGGTCGCCACGATCATCGTTGCGATCCTCGCGCTCGCCTGGGGGATGCGCAATATGCGCCGCTGCTCCGCGAATCAGTTGCTGGCTGGAAACGCAGAGGCTGCGAGCACACCGCGCGACGGCAAACGCAAGCGAAGCTGGTCGCCGGTGCTGGCGATTGTGTCGCTGGTGGCTGCGCTCGCGCTGATCGGTGCGACCTACGTCACTGATGCAGTATCACCCACGATGGCGTTTTTCGGCGGCGGGTCAGCCATGCTTGTCGCGGGACTCGCGACAGCCGCGTTTCTCCTTCGCAGCCACAGCGCGGACGCGGTGGACGCGAACGCACGCCGCGCGCTCACCCGACTGGGACTGCGCAACGCGCCGCGACACCCCGGCAGAAGTCTGCTCATCGTCGCGCTCATCGCATCAGCCACGTTCATCACCACGTCGCTGCAAGCCTTTCGCATCGAAGCGGGCGACACGACCGACCTGCACGGGGGAGCCGGTGGGTTCGCGCTCATCGCGCAAGCAGCCTCCCCACTCCCCTACGACCTGAACACGCCCGACGGCAGAACCGCGCTCAACATCACCGACGGCGACGCGCTCGCCGGTGTCACCTGCATGCCGTTCCGCCTGCGCCCGGGCGACGCAGCCAGTTGCACGAACCTCTACCTGCCCAGCGAACCGCGCATCCTCGGTGCGCCCTGCGCCATGATCCATCGCGGCGGATTCAGTTTTTCTCAAGTCGATGCGGAAACCCCGGAGCAGCGTGAGAACCCCTGGACGCTGCTCGATCGCGAGTTGCCGGGCGGCGTCATCCCCGTCATCGGCGATGAAGCCGCGGTGCTCTGGCAAATGCACCTGGGCCTGGGCAAACACCTTACCGTCAACGACGACGCCGGCAACGCGCACGAACTGCAATTCGTCGCGTTGCTCAAGGGCAGTTCCCTCCAGGACGAGGTGATCATCGCGGAAGACCGCTTCACGCAACTCTTTCCATCGATCTCCGGGCACGCGTTTTTCCTCGTCGAAGCGTCAGCCGAAAAGGTCGAGCGCGTCACGCACGTGCTCGAAAGCGATCTTGAGCCCTATGGTGTTGACGTGGTGACGAGTCGCGAGCGGCTCAACGAGTACTTCGCCATCCAGAACACGTATCTATCGACGTTCCAGATGCTCGGTGGGTTGGGCGTGCTGCTCGGATCGGTGGGCTTGATCGCGGTGATGCTGCGGAACGTGTGGGAGCGGCGTAGCGAGCTTGCGTTGATGCGTGCCCTGGGATTCACCCAAGGGCGCATCGCGTGGGTGCTGCTGGTGGAGAACGGCGTGCTCGTGGCCGGCGGGCTGCTGATTGGCACGGTGGCTGCGGTGATCGCGATCGCTCCGCGCATTCTCGAAGATCCCACAAGTATTGCGTGGGGCGCGGTGCTGCTGCTTCTTGCCGGGGTACCGGTGTTGGGCATCGGCGTGGCTGCGGTGGTGCTCGCCCGTGTGTTGCGCATGCCGCTACTGCCCGCGCTGCGCCGCGAATAGCTCGCGTCGGCTCGCCGCTTTCGATTTCCCGGCTGCGTTGCTAAACGGCACGGGCTGCGCTACGCTCATGTCGGATTGCACCGGGCTCTGCGCCCAGAACCAACTGAAATCGCCATCAGCCAGGAGAACGACATGACCCGCAACGTCACGCGCGCCTTCCGCATTTCCAGCCTCGCCGCGACCGCCCTATTCGTTGCCGCGTTTGCAGTTACTGCGCGCGCCGACTGGGCGAACTTTCGCGGGCCGAACTACGACGGCATCAGCCTTACGACCGGCTTTGAAACGACCTGGACCAAACCGATTCCGCTCAAGTGGGATCGGGAGATCGGTTCCGCATTCAGCTCGTTCGCGGTTGTCGGCGACCACGTGTACACCTGCGGGACCGCCGACAAGGAGCAGGTGCTCTACTGCCTCAATGCGAGCACCGGCGCGATCGTTTGGAAAACCGCCATCGAAAAGGCGTACCGCGACAACTTCGGCGACGGCACGCGCGCGACGCCCACGGTCGACGACGGACGCGTCTACATTCTCGGCGGCCATGGCCGGTTGCTCTGCGCCGATGCCAAGACCGGCGACAAGATCTGGGACGCGCAGTTCAACAACGTTCCCCAATGGGGCTATGCCGGTTCCGTGCTGATCGACGGCGACCTTGCCATCACCACGCCGGGCAACGACCAGGGCACGCTCGTCGCGTTCGACAAAGTCACCGGCGAGAAGCGCTGGAGCTGCGGCGACGATCCGGCGGGTTACGCCACGCCGTATCCCTTCACCTTCGAGGGTACGCGCTACGTCGTTGGGTTTTCCGGGAAGTCGGTGATCATCGCCGAAGCCAAGACGGGCAAGCTCGCGTGGCGCGAGGACTGGGTCACCGACTGGAAGGTCAACGCTTCATCGCCGATCTACCACGACGGCCACCTGTTTCTCAGCTCGGGCTACAGCACGGGCTGTGCACTCTTCAGGCTGGAGCGCAACGCGGGCAAACTATCCGGCACGCAGGTGTGGAAGAGCAACGTGCTGATGAACAAGTTCCAGTCGTGCATCCTGTACGAAGGCGCGCTTTATGCCAGCGATCAGAACGGACTCTCCTGCGTCGACTTCAAAACCGGCAAGGAACACTGGAAGGTTCGGCGACTCGACGGCGGCAGCGCCAAGCACGGCACCCTCGTACTCGCCGACGGCAACCTGCTGCTGTTGACAGAAGATGGCCGGCTGAAGATCGCACCCGCCAATACCGACGGGTTCAAACCGGTCACGGACGCGGAAGTGCTTTCGGGTAAGTGCTGGACGGTATCGGTGCTCGACGGCAGCAGGCTCTTCGCGCGCAACCTCGAACGCGTCGTTTGTCTTGACTTGTCAAAATAACGCCGATGGCAGGTCAGGACTGGACAGCGGCAGGGACGCCGTCGAGTGCGGCGCGAACCCGCTGCAACAGCTTCTCGCGCGAGAACGGTTTTTGCAGGAAGTCGATGCCCTCCTCAACGATCCCGCGGTGCGCGATGACGTCGTGCGTATAACCGGAAATGTAGAGCACCTTCAGGTCAGGCCGCGAAGAGAGCAGCGTTTCCGCCAAGCCCCGGCCGTTGAGATCGGGCATGATGATGTCGGTGACGAGGAGGTGGATGCGTTCCGAACAGGCCCGCACGATGTTGAGCGCGGTCGTGCCGTCGCACGCGGGCATCACGTGGTAACCGACGTCGCGCAGCACCTGCACCGCAAGTTCGCGGACGGCTTCATCGTCTTCGCAAACAAGTATGGTCTCGCTCCCGCTCGGCGCGCGTTGTTCCACCTTCGGCGCGGTGGGTTGCTGCGTGTCGGCTGTGACTGCGGGTAGATAGATGCGGAAGCAGGTGCCCTTCTTGAGCTTGCTGTGTACCGTGACGTGGCCACCGGCCTGCTTGACGATACCGTAGATCATCGCGAGCCCGAGGCCCGTGCCTTTGCCCACTTCCTTGGTGGTGAAGAAGGGCTCGAAGATGCGCTCCTGGGTGGCTGCGTCCATGCCGCAGCCCGTGTCGCTTACTGCCAGCGTCACGTAGGCGCCAGGCTCGAGTTCGACGTCGGTCCTGCAGAAATCTTCGTCAAGTTCTACGTTCGCCGTCTCGAGCGTGAGCTTGCCTCCGGTAGGCATCGCGTCGCGCGCGTTCACCACGAGATTCATGATCACCTGTGCAATCTGGCCCGCGTCCGCGCACACGTTCGCCAGGTCCGGCGACGGCTTAATCACAAACTCGATGTCCTCAGCCAGCAGGCGCCGAAGCATCGGCTCCATTTCGCGCAAGGACTTGTTCAGTTGCAGCACCTCGGGCTGCGCGGTTTGGCGCCGGCTGAAGGCGAGCAACTGCCGCGTCAGCGACGCAGCGCGATCCGCAGCCCGGCCCACCTCCTGCAAATTCTGTAGCAATCCGTCGTCGGGCGCGAGCTTCTTGAGCAGACCGTCCATCGCGATTTCGGTGTTGCCCAGGATCGCGGTCAGAATATTGTTGAAATCGTGCGCCACGCCACCAGCCAACTGCCCGATCGCTTCCATCTTCTGCGCCTGGCGAAGTTGGGCTTCGAGCTGCTGCTTTTCCGACTCGGCGCGCTCGCGTTCGGACACATCGCGCGCGACACCGACGATTCCCGCGGGCCTACCGTCGGAATGATACGGGCGCTCGCTCACTTCGAGCATGACCCGGTGACCCAGCTTGTGGAAGATCTCGACCAGGTAGGGCGGGTTGATTTCACCGGTGCGCAGTGTGCGCTCCGTATACTCAACAACCCGGTCATTGATCGGATTGTCCGTCAGGTACGTCGTGTAGTGACTCTTCCATTCCTCAACCGTGTACCCGGTGACCTGCTCAACGGCGGGCGAAAGGTAGTAGAACACGCCGTGCTCGTCGTGCCGGTAGACATAATCGCGCATGTTTTCGAGCAGAAACTTCTGCTCGTCCGCGAGCGCCGCCAAACCGGCCGACGACGCACGCAATGCCTCAGCCGCACGTTTGCGCTCGGTGACGTCGCGGAACACGCACATGATGTACGCCGGGTCATCATCACCGCTGCGACGCCCGCAACAGTCGAGTTCGACGGTGACCCGACGACCGTCCTTACCCACCATTTCCAACTCAACGCCATGGGCTTCGCCACACTCGCGCACGCTGGGGAAGCACTCGGAAAAGTGAGTCGCGCTCTCCGCAGTCAGAAAATCAATGAACGGACAGCCGACCACTTCCTCGCGCACATATCCCAGCGTCCGCAACCACGCGGGATTCACGTCGCAGATCTTGCCGTTCTCATCCAGCGACTGATATCCCAGCGGTGCCGTTTCATAGATCGCGCGAAAGCGCTCGTTGGCACTGCGCAACGCGCGCGCCGAGCGCTTCTCAGCCGTGACGTCCTCCACGATTTCAATGAATCCGGAAACCGCGCCGTCACGCCCGAACGTGGGATACGCCTGCACGAGCAGATCGTGCATGCTGTCGTCGTCGCCGAGCACCTGGATCTCGACCTCAGCCGGTAAGCCCGTGCGCATCGCCGTCGTTCCGGGGCAATGTTCGCACGGTGATCCCTCGCCTTGAAAGGCGCGGTGGCAGCGCTCACCGACGATTTCGGAATCGCGCTTTCCGCAGCGCCGCGCCTGTTCGGCGTTGGTCACCAGGACCTCGTATTGGGAGTTGATGATGGAAATCCCCATGGGGGTGTTATCGAGCAACGACCGATAGAGTCCGGCATTCTCCAGGAGAACAGGTGCGACATCGTCGCCGGACTGGCCCGCGATGGGCAGCTTGGTGCTAGGACATCGTGCTTTCATCGGCCTTACACGTGCAGTTGGCCAAGTCACCCCCCTACTCAAGTCAGGGGCGTTGACCGTAAGTGAATTCCCTTTTTCTCATCGGGTGTTCAACCACCCGCGCTGAGCCCGCACTTTGCACATTAGTAGTGCCCTTGGCGTCATGCGAAAGTGAACGCTGTGTCCGCAATGTGTCCGCCCGGTCCGCCCACCGTGCTCAATGCGCGTCTCGTCTGATAATACGCGCTATTGTATCGACCCGGTTTGCCTTCTGCGCCTCGAATATCCTATCATCAAGGCAATTCTAGCATGAACCGGAGTCGCGAATCCCGCAGTCGGTGGAGTCTACTATCTGCGCGCTATTGCTGTAAGCCGGGATTGGGAATTGGGGATTGAAGCATGAATGTACCGCGTGGTTCCGTCCGAAGTTGCTGGATCCTCGGCATTCTGCTCGCTGCTTGGACGGTGCCAACTCACGCCGCCATCAATGAGAATCAAGCCCTCGTTGTGTACAACTCGGCTTCAACTGACGCGACCGCGCTACTCGCGGACTATCTGGCTGCGCATCCCGGCATTCCCACGGCGAACCTTGTTGACCTAAATGACGCGAGCCTGCTCGTGGCTGACATCAGCTACGCCGACTTCGTCAGCAAGATTCGCAACCCCATTCGCGACTACCTGAGCGCTCCAGGCGCGCCGCAACCGGAAGACATTGTCGCCATCGCGCTGCTTCGGCCCATTCCGCATCGCGTGTTGGACACCGACAACTCGGCTGCGGGCGACAACGCGTCCGCGATGCAGGCCGATCTCGTCGCCGGTGACGCAACGGCTGCTTGCGTTGATTCGGAGTTGGCGTTGCTTTGGCAAAACTTGGACGCGGGTGAAGCCGGCGGGCAAATGGACAGCCTCTCCGACAATGTTATCGACAACCCGTACCACACGAGCATCGTGGGCATCGACACCTTCAGCCGTGCGAACATCACTTCCGCCAAGACGTTCGCGAATGCCGGTAATGCGGCGTGGCTGATTTCCGGATCCGGCGCAACGCAATTGACTCCCGGCGACATCTACCTGGTGTGCCGCGTCGATGGAACAACGCTCGCCGACGCCAGTGCCATCATCGATCGCGCAGCCGACAACCGCGTCAACCGCAAGAATGTGCGCGCGTTGTTCGACGAATTCGACGTCTCCACCGGCGCCGACTACGACGACGACCCGCTGTTCGGTGGCACCGATCCGTTCCTTGCGGGCGACGACTACGAAGAAACAACGGCCGAGCTACAAGCCGCCGGTTGGGACGTGCGTTACGATGGTACCGCTGATTTCATCGACTCGACGGAGGAAACCGCTACGCTGATCGCCTACGCGTCATATGGGGAAAATCATGATGCCGGTGGACACGGCGACGATCCGCCGGGAAGCGGCAGCTATATCAACGGGTTCAACTTCTCCGACGGCGCGATCTTCAACACCATCGAGTCGTTCAATGGCCGGGCATTCAACGGCTTGGGCACGCGGGCGGGACAGGAGCAAGTCGCGGACTTCATCACCGCAGGCGGCACCTACGCGGTCGGCAACGTTTTTGAACCGTTCACTTTCAGCGTCGCCGACAACGAGTTCCTCGTCGGCAATCTTCTGCTGCATGGCCAGACATTTGCGGAAGCGGCGTACGCCTCGATGCCGGTGCTGAGTTGGCAGCAGGTCGCGGTCGGTGATCCCCTGGGCCGGGTCTGGCTGCTGGGCGACGTGGACGGCGACGGCGACATCGATACCGGCGACGTTGGCCCGTTCACCGAATGTCTCAACGGTCCGGACCTGACGATGATTCCCTTCGGCTGCCCGCAGGACGCGTACTCCCGCGCCGACATCGACCAGGACGGCGATGTTGACCTCGCGGATTACGCAATGCTCCAGTGTCTTGCAGGCATGTAGCAGCCGAGAACAACGCCCACCGCACGGTTGGTTTGCACATCACGCTGGTCGTCACATAATCAGCCAGCATGTCGACAACTCAGCAACCAACATCCAGTGCAGACGCTAGTGACGATGCGGCCCCGCGCCACGTGATCCTGGGAACCGCAGGTCACATCGACCACGGCAAGACCTCGCTGATCCGCGCGCTCACCGGTACTGATACCGATCGTCTGCCCGAGGAAAAGCGTCGCGGCATGACCATCGAACTCGGCTTCGCGGAACTCCGCATCGGCGACACCGACTTCGGGATCGTTGACGTGCCCGGGCACGAGCGCTTCGTGCGCACCATGGTCTCGGGCGCAACCGGTGTCGACGTGGCGCTCTTCGTCGTGGCTGCGGACGACTCGGTGATGCCCCAGACTGTCGAGCACGTCGAGATCGCCGACCTCTTGGGCATTCCGGAAGGCATCGTCGCGGTGACCAAATGCGATCTCGTCGACGGCGAAATGGCGGAACTGGTTGCGAGCGAAGTGGCGGAATTGCTCGCGAATACGCGTTTCGCCAGCGCCCCCACCGTCTGTGTTTCCGCAACCACGGGCGCGGGACTCGCCAGACTTCGCGAGCAGCTGCTGTCAGCCGCCGAGCGTGTGCGCCGCGCCGAGTTCGCACAACCCTTCCGCATGCCCGTCGATCGCGTGTTCACCGTTGCGGGTCGCGGCACGGTGGTCACCGGTTCGGTGATTTCCGGCACGCTGGCGGCGGGCGACAACGTCGTCATCTGGCCCGGCGGACAGATCGCGAAAGTCCGCGAGGTGCAGACGCACAGTCGCAGCGCCGGGCACGTGGAATCCGGTCAACGCGCCGCCATCAACCTTCAAGGCGTCAATCGCGACGAAGTCGAACGCGGAGGCGAATTGGCTGCACCGTCAGCCGTTAAGCCCACGCGCTGGATCGACGCGCGCCTGCGTTGCCTCGCGTCGCACACGCAGCCGATTCGCAATCACAGTCTGCTCCGCCTGTGCATCGGGACCGGCGAGGTGCTCGCGCGTTGCGTCTGTCTCGACGGCAACGACATCGCACCGGGCGGCAGCGCACTCGTGCAACTTCGTTGTCGCGACGCGATCACCGCTGGCTTCGGGCAGAGGTTCATCGTTCGCGACGAGAACGCAGCCCGCACTGCCGGTGGTGGTGTCGTACTCCGCGCGGCGCAGCGGCGGATCAGCAAGCACATGGCTGATGAGATTACCGGGCTGCAACGTTTGTTCGACGGGACGCCGGCGGAACGCGTCGAGGAGGTTGTGCGCTACCACGGCTTCGACCAACCCGGAGACGATGCGATCGCGCTATCCGCCGGTGTGGCGTGCGACGACGTTCCCACATTGCGGGCGACCCTTGCCGAAAACGCGAAGGTCATCACGTTGAACGGAACCGACACACCGCTAAGTGCGCGTTTCGTTGCGGCGTTCGAACGCCGCGCCGGTGCGTGGCTGGAAACGTACCATCGTCGCAACCCGGATGTTCCGGGCTGCCTGTTGGAGACGTTTACGGGTTTTCTCGAACGTACGAGTCGCCGCAACGTCGCCAGGGCAGTGCTCGATCGCATGATCGCGAGCCGTGCAGTCAAGATCATGGGGAACTACGTCTGCCTCGCTGCGTTCGCGCCGCAACTATCGGCTGAGGATGAACGCGTGATGCAGCGGATGCTCGCGCTCTTCGCGGACGCGGGGTTCCAACCGCCGTCCATCGCCGACCTCGTCAAGCAGACCGGGGCGAACAAGCAGCGTATCGAGAAGCTCATCAAGGTGGCGGACTCGCTCGGCCAACTCGTGCGCATCGATGCGACGATCTACCTCGACGCCGACACGGCTGGCATGTTGCGCGACGCGATGACGAAGCTCCACGCGGACACCGGCGCATTCACCGTCTCGCAGATGCGCGAAGCCCTGGGCACCTCGCGGAAATTCGCCGTCCCCTTCGCCGAATACCTCGACCGCACTGGAATCACCCAACGCCGCGGCGATACCCGCATCGTGGTGGAAACCAAATCCGAAATCGCCGATGATAATACGGATTCGCGACTGTAAGGGGCCATGAATCCGAGCCGCGACTACATCGTGTCCGACGCCGACCGAATAGGGAGGAGGAAGGAGGATACGGTGGGAGCGGGGGAAAGTGAGAAGGTGAGAAGGTGAGAAAGTGGCTGCGGCGCGGACGGCGCGCACTCACCCGCATTGGATAACCACAATGGCCAAGAGCGACAACATTACCGCGAAGTCGAAGGAACTGCTGCGAGCGCTTCCATCCGTCGATCGCCTGCTGGGCGGTGAGCGCGTGCGTGCATTGCTCGAACAACATCCGCGTGCGCTCGTCGTGTCCGCGCTGCAAGCCGCAACCGACAACGCTCGCGCACGCATCCTGGCGGGCGACCCCCACACTCTGGACGCGGATGCACTGCTGGCCCGCGCGGAGGAAATCGTCACCCAACGCGCGGCTCCGTCGCTCCGCCGCGTGCTCAACGCCACCGGAGTCGTGCTGCACACCGGTCTGGGGCGGGCGCCGCTGTCGGCAGACGCCATCGCCGCCATTGTCGCATGCGCTTCCGGTTATTCCAATCTCGAACTCGACCTCGCCGGCGGCACTCGAGGCCGGCGCGCCGACCACGTCGCACAACTGCTTGCTGAACTCACCGGAGCGGAAGCAGCCACTGTCGTCAACAACAATGCAGCCGCTACCCTGCTCATCCTCAACACCATCGCTCGTAGCGGCGAAGTTGTCGTCTCGCGCGGCGAACTCGTCGAAATCGGCGGATCATATCGCCTGCCCGAGATGATGGCTGCCAGCGGGGCGGTGCTTCGCGAAGTGGGCACGACCAACCGCACGCGCATCGCCGACTATGAACGCGCCATTGGGGAAAACACCGCCGCCCTGATGCGCGTGCATACGAGCAACTTTCGCGTCGTTGGCTTCGCGGAGAACGTCGGCATCGCCGAACTCGCGGAACTCGGACGGCGCAAGAATCTCCCGGTCATCGACGATCTCGGCAGCGGCGCGCTGCACGATCTCACGGACGTCGGTTTGCCCGCGGAACCCGCGGTACGCGACTCGATCGCCGCGGGGGCTGATCTCGCGTGCTTCTCCGGCGACAAACTGCTTGGCGGGCCGCAAGCGGGTATCATCGTGGGTCGGCGCGAACTTGTCCGCCGCATCGAAGCCAACCCGCTCATGCGCACGTACCGTACCGACAAGATGACCCTGGCCGCATTGCAAGCCACTTTGCAACAACACCGCGACCCGGCAAGCGCAGCCAAGAACATCCCCACGCTGGCAATGCTTCGCACCGACGTCGCAACGCTCGCAGCCCGTGCACAGGAACTCGCGAAGCGCCTCGGTGAAACGCTGCCCGAAGAATCTTTCGACGTGATCGAGGATGGTTCGGTGGCCGGCGGCGGGTCCATGCCCGCGCGCGAACTCGCAACACGCTGCGTCGCATGGCAGCCGAAATCAGGTTCAGTGTCCGAAGTCCTGGAGAAACTCCGACAAGCGGTTCCGCCCGTCATCGCCCGCGCGAAAGCCAACCGCATCCTCTTCGACGTACGCACGCTCACCGACGACGAAGCAGCCGAATTGGTAACCACCGTAGGGTCCGCTGTGCGGACCACCCGCAACAATAACGCCTAGGATACGGCGACGCGCCGAAGCAACACCCCACGTTCACAGCAACACCATTGCATTCGTCCAGCCAGACGGATTACGCTTGAGCAATGCAATCTCGCGGTCTCAAAATGCTGCGCACCGCAATCTGGGCCATGGTGATTGTCTGCGTCGCGATAATCGGCGTCTGGGGCCGGTCGCTCGTCAAACCGATCACGCTAACTTGGCAATACGCTAACCAGGATTTGGACTGGTCATCATCTTCGCCAGAGAGGATCGACGCGTTTGCTTACTTCCTCATCCACAATGGAACCGTCGCCCTCTATGACGAAGTTCGTACTACGAGTTTCGTTACTGACAGCTCGTTCGTGGATGGTTGGACGCTGACCGTGGATCACGCATCATGGTTACAATGGGTCGGACTAATCCTTCCGCGCTTCGACGAACCGGTGCTCGGCAAAGTTGATGCGATTATAGTACCGCTGTGGCTGGCGCTAACTGTCACTGCATCGGTCGTACTCGCCATGGCCGCAGCGCATCATCACCTACGGAAGCACCCTGAATGCGCAAGGATATTGTTCGCAGCGAACCCTGCGCGCGGATGGCGGAAACACCTACGGCGCACCGTGACGATTGCGCCGCTCGTAGTGTGTGCGGCGATAGCCAGTATATCGCTCCTCCTGCTGATGATGAGTTACCTCCGACCAGATCACGTACGCTTCGTGCCAGGCCCTACCTGGTTAGTCGTACAAGGGTGCAGAGAATCAATCACCTCCGACCATCCAATCGGCTTCGGATTCGAATGGACGACATACGAGATTGAGAATACGGACGATGGAATGCCCGAATACACGATCGACTACAACGTTTTCGCAAAATCAGGCTGGCTAAGCGTGAATAGGCTAGCCCCAACGGCCATTGAAGTCCCTTCTTTCATTCCTGTGTGCCGGACCTTCCTGTTCGCATACACCCCTAGAACGGTAACTGGCCGCTGTTTTGCTTATCCCTCGCAGAACCTTGGCATCTCACTTTGGTTCCTTCTTGCACTGTTCGCAGCGCCGCCGCTGATAAGCATCGCGTTTGGCCCGCTGCACCGATGGCGCCGTTTCCGCCGCGGGTGTTGCATGTCGTGCGGATACAACCTTTACGGTACCGTGAGTGAAACCTGCTCGGAGTGTGGCGTAGCAGTGCCAGCACGTGAAGCGGAATCGTGACATGGTTGGTCCGCACAGCGGACCCTACGGCGTGTTTACATGCATGCGCGTGTGGCGCTAGATTTGAAAATCCCCATCGCTCTTCGCGGCGGCGGGGCGTTTGCTCTCCTTCACGTGCAGCGGCGGTGGCGAGATGTTCACCTTGGCGCCTTCGGGGACGCTGGATGTGATGAACACCGAACCGCCGATCGTGCAGCCCCTGCGCAGGACCGTGTCCCCGCCGAGGATGATCGCGTTCGCGTAGATCGTGACGTTGTCCTCGACCGTGGGGTGCCGCTTGGCGCCGCGAATGATTCTACCGCGTTCATCCTTGGGGAAACTCAACGCGCCCAGCGTCACGCCCTGGTAGATTTTCACGTTGTCGCCGATTTCCGTCGTCTCGCCGATCACCACGCCGCTACCGTGGTCGATGAAGAAGCGATCGCCAATTCTCGCGCCAGGGTGAATGTCGATGCCCGTGTGCGCGTGCGCCCACTCCGACATCATGCGCGGCAGCATGGGCACCTCTTGCTTGTAGAGTTCATGTGCCAACCGGTGTACCGCGATCGCCAGCAAACCGGGGTACGCGAGAATGATCTCGTCGCAGTTCATGGCTGCGGGGTCGCCGTCGTAGGCTGCCTCCACGTCGCTCGAAAGCACGTCGCGCACCGCCACCAGATGATCGACGAACGCAAGCGTGATCCGCCGAGCGGCTTTATCGCACCCCCCGTCGGGCCCGACGCCGCGATGCTCAAGCTCCTGCGCGTAGCACAGGCACTTGTTCACCTGACGGAAGGTGAGCTGCGCGATCCGCGGAAGGAGTTCGCCGACGTGAAACGGCACGTTGAACGAGCTGAGGTCCTGCCGGCCAAAGAACCCGGGAAAAAGCAATTCGAGGCTGCGGCGAATCAACTCCTCCACCTCGGGCGGTGAGGGCAAGAACGTGCAGTCGATGTGCCGCGTCCGCGCGTCGCGGTTGTAACTCGCCACGATCCGGTCCACCAGCACCGGCAACCTGTCGCCAAGATTGAATTGCCCGTCCACCACGCACCTCGCAAATGTGAGCAACCACGGCCGATGTGCCGTGATTCAACGCAATGCGGCGATTATAACAAACGCCCCTGCTTTAGGCACATCGGGGTGGCACGGACAAGCTCTGCTTGTCCGTGGGGGCTCCCGGGAAACGCCACGGCTTGACTGCCTCAGACCGTGCCACCCGCCCGACAAACGTCGCTACACATCCGCGACAAGATCGCCCCGAAGGGGCGTCAGACCTTAGCCAGGGGTGCAACGCCTGGTGCCCGCGACCGCGCACAAAATGAGCCCTGCCAAGGGCGACACCTCGTCCCAAGAAGAACGAAATCGCACCCCCAGCAGGGCTCGTTCGGATTATTCGTTAACGGCTACAGAATAAACGGGGCGACCAGGAACAGCGCCTGCTCAATGCACCCGCCGAGTTGAAACACGCACGCTCCGCTCGCGAGCAGCGCGAGCATACGCAGATGCTTGGGTTTCATATCAATCGACTCCCTTCAACATCAGGCTCATCACGTGACCACCTCAACATCGTCCAGGCACGATCCGCGATCAATAGATCAGCAGCGGCGTGACCAGGTTGAGAATCCGCTCTTCGAGGCAACCCGGCAGGAAACCGAACAGCATCCCGCCCGTCAACGTCGCACAGAAGAGGACCCGTTGCAATCGTTTCATCATCCTTCTCGCTTTCTACTCAGCACGGAGAAACCGCACCAGCCGCTACAGGCTCAGCCGCAGGTTCACCGTCACGCGTGAGTCCTGAATGTTCTCGTTCTTCGATTCCAGCGGAAGTTCCCACGTGGTACCCAGCGTCGCGTAATCGCACAGCTTCCAGCGGAAACCGAGGCCGACGCTGAAGAAATCGCGACCCGACACGCGCGACGAACCCAGGTTACCCACGTCGAGATACTCGACCGAAAGCGGCAGGCGGTCGCCGTTCGACAACCAGTGGATTCCGTTCAATTCGATCAACGGGAAGAAGTTCGGGCACAGCTCGTAGTCCATGTGCAGGTGCCACGTCAGCGAGTGCGTCCCCTGGTGGCTGTTCACCGGCGCCCGCCAGTTCACCGCACCGATCAAGTTGGTTTTATCCCAACCCTTGTGGAAACTGACGAACGGCGAGATTTCATCCTGGTTGCCCTGGAGCACGCCGAGGTCGCCGTTGTTCCACTCCCAGCGCGCACCAGCCGACATGATCCAGTTGGACTCGTGATCAACCCAGAAGGCGTACTTCAAACCGATCGCAAAATCGTTGAAGCCGTCGTTGTCCGGCGTGATGCCCGTGTGCATCCGAGTGTAGCCGTCCTTCGTCGCGATGAACTGCAAACGCTCGGTCAGCGCCAAACGAATCTGCGCCGTCCACACCTGCACCTCGCCGCCACGCAGCTGCGACCCCTCCGGAATGTTGTGCCACACGTAGACCAGGCGAAGGTCGGTGTTGATGAACGGGTCTTCAAAGTAATACGGCATGCTCACCGGACGCGGCACGTCCTTGAAATACGGATCGCCCCAGATGAGCCCTTCCCAGCCAACAACGTCGTGACTGTCCATCATCGCGTCGTCGTCAGCCGCCATCGACCCGCCGGAGTCGTCATCCGCCTGCGGCGCGAGCGAGAATTCGTACGCACCATCATCGGCGAACTGTCCGCCCCACGCCGCGCTCGCCGGCAAACCCACCAGCACCAGTACGCCCAATGCCGTCGTCACCCAACGCATCGTCTGCTCCTTAATGTTGCGGCGCAGGACCGACCTTGGGCGCTCATAGCACCCAACCAGTCTCGAACGCCCATGACATGAACCGGGCTCGGCACACCGCGCGTCGCCGTCGCCCGCAGATACGATTGCCTGATTTCGCGACCCGAATACTCAGGTGCAACCAATCTTAGTCACGTTTGCGAATCAGGCTTGCTTTTTTATCGACGCGCCCTGACGACGAAATGATGAATGTGCCCCACCTGTTTTGCATCATTTAACAGGCAGAAACTGCGCCCGGCGATTGCGCCGCTTTATCGTGCAATCAGTTGGGATATCGCATCCGCGGCCTTGGGCAGATTGGCTGTGAAAACTTCCGGGCCGCCAGATGCGCAAACGTGTACATCGTCCTCGATTCGGATGCCGCCGAACTTGGCAGCCAGCAGTTCTTCGATCGCGGGACGGTTGATCGCGTCGGCAAACGGCGCGACGAGGTCGTCGCGTTCCCAAATCGCGGGCACCAGATAGATTCCGGGTTCGATGGTGACGACCATACCTGGCGCAAGGTCGCGATCGAGACGCAGGAAGCAATCGCCGAAACGCGTCGGCCGCTTGCGACCAGCCGCATAGCCCGCAAGATCGCCGAACTCCTCAAGATCGTGCACACCGAGACCAAGCAGGTGCCCGACACCATGTGGGAAAAACAAACCGTACGCGCCCCGGCTCGCCAGGTCCGCCGCATCGCCGCGAAACAGACCCGCGTCGATCAACCCTTCGCAGATGACCCGGGCTGCGAGTTCGTGAATCTCGCGGTACCGTTTGCCGGGGACGCACGCATCGACTGCCGCTTGCTGCGCGCGGAGTACCGTTTCATAGAGTGCGCGCTGCACGCCCGACCACTTGCCGCTCACCGGCCAGGTGCGCGTGATGTCGCTGCAGTAGCCGCTTGGCTCTTCCGCGCCGGAGTCGAGCAGGAGCAGTGCGCC
>JACKHH010000034.1 GCA_020639095.1 Phycisphaerales bacterium
CCTCCCGGCTTGAATCCGTCTCGAAGTGTTTGCGCGAGAGCGACACCTGCGTCACCGCGGTCGCATCGCGGATCAGGCGGTTCAGCTCGTCGCGTGAAAGGTTCAGTCGCTTGGCGATTTCGTTCTCTGTCGGGGCTCGGCCCAGCTCGGCTTCGAGCAGGCGGTTGACCTTTTCGAGCTTGCTCGCTCGGCTGCGCACCAAGCGCGGCACCCAGTCCATCGCCCGCAACTCGTCGAGAATGGCACCGCGAACGCGCGGCGCGCAGTACGTCTCAAACTTCACGCCGCGTTTGAGATCGAACGCGTCGATGGCATTGACCAATCCGAAGATACCAGCCGACACCAGGTCGTTGACATCCACCTCATCGGGGAGCTTGGCTGCAATGCGCTCCGCGTTGTATTTGACAAGATGAACGTAGTTTTCCATCAGGCGATTGCGCAGGACCGGGTCCTTCGTCGCCTGATAGCGTTTCCACAACTCCAGTGTATCGCCTCTGGATTGGACTACCGGCATCGCCACTCCTCCTTGAGTGTCCCGCTCGCGTGACCGCTTTCGCTCCGATATCGCGCCGAGTGGCTACTGATCACTCGGTTGCGGTCGCTTTTGTCGCTACGGCCGACGCATGCTTCGCGCCTTCCGCCTCCGTGCCTGCGTCATCCGAAGATGATCGCAACTTCTCTTCCTGACGCGTGACGTACTCGTCGATCACCATCTGCGTTGCCTGACCGATCACCAGCCCGATCATGCAGAAGATGAGCAGCGCCCAAAGCGCCCGCGACACGACCGTCATGGGGGGATTCCCAGCGATGACGCCAACCGTGGCGGCCACGCCGAATGCGAAAAGCCCAAGCACCCCACCGGCGAAGCGCGCGATCATCGCGACCCCTCCGACGCAGCGCGCAACCCGTCCATGTCGATCAACTGACCCTGTGAATTGTTTGCACGAGGATGGCGGAACATGACCACTGAGGCTCCGTCCTCACGAAACAACACACGACATACTCAACCTGCTTCCCTGCGAGTTGAGCGGCCGGTCCACATCCTTGTGTTCCGACCTAAACGAACATGCCGACAACACGACGCAGCAAGTCCGGCGCGCGTCGCGCCACCGATCGGCCACCCACCAGACGCGCCGCAATGGCTGTGACGCAGATGCTGGCCGAGCACCGCGGGTAACGCATGACCACCGGGCTGCGCTGCCTCACGGCAAGTTCGACGTGAGTATCATGAAGCACGTATCCGGCGTCTGCAATAGGGAACTTCAAAAACTTTTCACAGGTCTGCTGCAATCGTTCAAACGCCTCGCGAGCTTCCGTACGGGTTTCCACCATGTTGACCAGGACGCGAACCGAACCGCCGTAACCTTCGAGAAATAAAGTCTTAACGGTAGCATACGCGTCGGTCAGTGCGGTCGGTTCCGGGGTGGTTACTACTAAAACGACATCCGCGCTCCGCGCGAACGCCGTTACGTTTGAATCAATTCCGGCTGCACAATCGAGCACGCAAACATCGCCCGGCATGCGCCGCGCGAGGTCGACCATGCGCGCCCGTTCGATGTCGTTCAAAGGATTGCGTGAACCCGCCCCCACCGTCGCGGTCGCGAAGTGCACGCCCGACTCGGTTTGCTTGATCGCATCGTCGAGGTCGCGCCGGCGATGCAGCACGTCGTAGAGATCGCAGTCGGGATTCGCGCCGAGAATCAGGTCCGCGTTCGCCAGCCCCATGTCGAGGTCAACAAGTGACGTGGCCAACCCGCGCGCCTGAAGACACAGCGACAGGTTCACCGCGATGTTCGTTTTGCCAACGCCGCCCTTACCGCTGGTCACCGCAACGGTGAGCCCCGGCCTGGCGACATCGCGCGCTGTTGGCGCGTCTTGCGTCGCCTGGTGTTCGCGCGCCATGCGCCGCAGTCCCGCTGCTTGATCGTTTGCATCATCGGATGCGCGGCGCACGCGCAACTTGGGTTTCATCCTTACCCCCTTGGTCGTCCAGCCCCTGTTTTCTCATTCGTCGCACGCTCACCCAGAATCGCCCGCGCCAAACGCCGCGACACGGCACACTCTATATCCGCAGGCACATTCTGCCCCGTGGTGACGTACGACATGCGTACCTTCGCCTGCTGCAAGCACTCCAACATGACGCCGCAACCAACGGCTTCATCGAGCTTGCTGAACAGCACGCGATCAATGTTCAATCCGCTGAATCCCTCGATGGCTTTGCGCAAAGACGTGCGCGAACCGTTCGCCGGCAACACGAGGTGCCGCTCGCACGGACCCGCCGCCCGCAGCATGGCGCGCAACGCGGCGATGTTCTCCGTGTCGCCCGGATTGCGACCAGCCGTGTCGATGAGAATGACATCGCGATCGCGCATCTCCGCAACGGCGGCGCGCATCTCCTGCGGGTTCGACACCACCGTCAGCGACACGCCAATAATCTCGGCATACGTTCGCAACTGCTCAGCCGCGGCAATGCGATACGTGTCCACCGTGATCAGCGCGACGCGCTTCTTATCACGCAGCGCAAACTGCGCCGCGAGTTTGGCGACCGTCGTCGTCTTGCCCACACCCGTCGGACCAACCAGCGCAACCACCTTCGGCGTCGCGCCGCTCATCAGTTCGATTTCACCACCGGCGGGCAGCATATTCGCCACCTGCTCCGCGAGACGTCGGCGCACGGCGCTCGGATCGCGGCGCTCCTCCGCCGACAGTTCTTTCTGCAAGCGCGCAGTCAACTCGTCGGCGATCTCGCGTGCAACCTCGCTTCCCAGTAGTGATAAGTGCGTTTCGCGGAGTTCGGCGGGAACCTCAGCCGCGCCGGTTGGCGGGCGCGACGCGACCTCATCAACGAGTTTCTTCAACTCGCCGATCTCGCGGCGCATGGCTTGCACCGCTTTGAGCGTCGCATCTTCCTTGACGGCGCGCATGGGTTTGGCGGCTCCTTCCGCCGGTTGCTGCGCTTGCGCCACCTTGCGCTTACGCGCGGGCACATTAACCTGCGGCGGCGCGCCCGGCAAGTCCGAAGTTGAAGACGCTGCCGTGATTTCAACTAATGTTTTCTTACCCAGCCCGAGCATCGCGCGACCGTCGACGCGTCGCGTGTGCAGGATCACCGCGTCATCCCCCAAGCGGCGCTTCACTTCTGCAAGCGCCGCTGGCATCGACTCAGCCTGTACGGTTTGTAGGTTCTTCATCAAGCACCACCATACCACGCGATTCTATCTCAACGTCGCGCACAATCTCGTTGTAACTCAATACCGCGACCTGATCGAGCGCACCTTCTATCATTCGCCGCACCCACGGGCGGATCTGCGGCGGACAGAGCAACACCGGAGTCGCGCCACCGCATGCCGGCATCGCCTTCTCCACCGCGTCGCGAATGGCCGCGACGATCTTGCGCTGAAGCGCGGGCGCAAGCGCGAGCATGCTGCGATTCTCCGACGATTGCACGTTGCCCGCAATCAATTCTTCGAGCGACGGATCGAGCGTCAGGCAATTGATGCGGCCCTGATCGCTGCGATGCTGCTGGCAGATCGTGCGCGCCAAACCGTGACGCACGTACTCCGCGAGAATCTCAGGTTCCTTCGTGCGCGCCGACCAGTCGCCCATGGTTTCCACAATCGTTTCGAGATCGCGGATCGGCACGCGCTCGCGCAGGAGAATCTGTAGCACGCCCTGGATTTCGCCTGGCTTGAGCACGTTGGGCACGACCTCTTCGACGAGTTTCGGCGAACGCTCCCTGAGGTTGTCGAGCAGGCGGTTGACTTCGTTGCGTGTGAGCAGTTCGTCCGCGTGCCGCTTGATGATCTCGGTCAGGTGCGTGGCCATCACGCTCGTCGGAGGAACGACGGTGTAGTGACGCAGTTCCGCCTGCTGCCGCTGATCCTCGCGCACCCACAATGCGGGCAACCCGAACGCCGGTTCCTTCGTCTCGATCCCGTGAATCGCATCGGTTACCGCACCGGAATCGATCGCCAGCAGGTGGCCGGGCACCGCCTCCCCGCGCGCAATCTCGATGCCCTTGATCTTGACCGAATACTGGTTCGGCTGAAGCTGGATGTTGTCGCGAATGCGGATCGGCGGCACCACGATGCCCATGTCCTGCGCGATCTGTCGCCGCAGGTTGGTGATGCGGTCGAGCAGGTCGCCGCCCTGCTTGCGATCGACCAGCTTGATCAAACCGTATCCCACCTCCAGGCCCATCGCGTCGACCGCGAGATACTTCTCCGGTTTGTCCTTTTCGGTGGTGGCTGCTTTCGCCTTGGCTTTCGCGTCAGCCTCCGCCACCGCCTTCGCCGTGCCGCGGCGCATCATCATCGCGATCGTGCCCGTACCGGTGCCCAGCAGAATCAGCGGCACCTTCGGCAGCGGTGTGAGCAGCAGCGCGCCGAGGAATCCACTGGCCATGATCAGCGCGACGGGCTGCGACGCGATCTGCCCGAGCAGTTCGCTGCCCAGGTTGTCGCGTGAAGCACTGCGCGTCACGATCATGGCGGCTGCGATGGATACGATGAACGCGGGAATCTGCGAGACAAGTCCGTCACCAATCGTCAGCTTGGTGAACATCGCGAGCGTGTCGCGGAAGGTCATGTCGAGTTCGACCATCCCGACGTACAACCCGCCGAGGATGTTCACGATGGTGATGATGATGCCCGCGATCGCGTCACCGCGCACAAACTTACTGGCACCGTCCATCGCCCCGTAAAAGTCGGACTCCCGGCTGATCTCTGACCGACGACGTTTCGCTTCTTCTTCCGTGATCGCGCCGGCATTGAGGTCGGCGTCGATGGCCATCTGCTTGCCCGGCATACCGTCCAAGGTAAAGCGTGCAGCCACTTCCGCGATACGCGTGGCGCCCTTGGTGATGACCACGAATTGGATAATCACAATGATCGCGAAGATGATCACCGCGACCATCAACGATCCGCTGGCCACAAAACTGCCAAACACTTGAATGACGCGACCAGCCGCTTCTTCGCCCTGCGTCTGCGCGTTCGTCAAAATCAAGCGCGTGGTGCCGATGTTGAGCACGAGGCGGAACAACGTCAGCGCGAGGAGCAGCGACGGAAATGATGAAAAGTCGAGCGGTGAGCCAATATACATCACGGTCACGAGCACCACGGCACTGAGCGTGATGTTCGCTGCCAGGAAGAAGTCCATGATGGACGTGGGCAGCGGCGTGAGGATGACAAGGATCAATGCCAGCGCAAACGCCGGCAACAGCATCCCACGCATCCCCAGCGCACGATTCGCCAGCGTAGGCAAATCAAGTCGCGTTGCAGTAGCAGCCTTTCCCATCAATCACTCCACGTCACGTACAACAAACAGAAAAACCAACTCCGGGTGGCACTGACAAGCTCTGCTTGTCAGTGGGAATCCAAAGTGAGACGCCTCGTCTGTAATGCTCCACGGACAAGCAAAGCTTGTCCGTGCCACCCAGCAAAGCCTTTCATCACCCATCACCCGTCACCCGTCACTCGTCATTGCCGTCACACCGCCACCGGCTGAGGTCGCAGATTGCGTCCACTCAACTCGTACACATAGGCCAGCACTTCCGCGATGGCTTCGTAGAATCGCTCGGGAATCTCCTGCCCGACCTCCACTGCGTCGTACATCATCCGCGCGAGTTCACGCCGCTCAACAATGGGCACACGATGGGCCGCAGCCACCTGCCGAATGCGAATCGCCATCAGGTCCGCACCCTTGGCGACGACGCGCGGCGCGCTCATCTCGTCAGGCCGGTAGCGCATCGCGATCGCCAGGTGCGTCGGATTGGTCACGATCACATCGGCTTTGGGCACGTCGCGTTGAATGCGCTGCATCGCGAGCTTCATCTGCACCTCGCGGCGACGCCGCTTCATCGTCGGGTCGCCCTCCATGTGCTTCATTTCCTCGCGAACTTCCTCCTTGCTCATCTTCAGGTCTTTCTCGTGGCGGTAGCGCTGATACACGTAATCAAGCAACGCCAGCAGCACCATGACCACCGCGAGACGCGTTCCCAATCGCAGCAATTCCACCGCGATCATCGCGTACACCTCAACGTGGTGCATCTGCATCGCGTAGATGATGTGACCCAACGACCCCGCGACCGACCAGTACACCACGCCGATGAGCACAAGCACCTTCGCAAAGTTGATGAAACTCATCATGAAGGTGCGCACCGAGAACATCCGCTTCACACCGGACAGCGGGTTGATCTTGTTGAGGTCCGGCTTGACCGGATGCCAGGTAAAGAGAAACCCAACCTGCCAGTAGAGCGCAACCAGCGCCGCAATGAACACGGCGATGAGCAGCGGAATCAGCGTCCACATCATGGCGCGGGCAGCCGCGGACGCCTGCGGAGCTAGTTCCTGCGCGCCGACCGGACCGGTGACTTCGAGACTCGCATTCATGATCCCGAGCAGTCGATTCCACAGATGCGGGCCAAGCGTGCGCAACGTGACCAGCCCCACCAGCATGATCACCGCCGGGGTGAGGTCCTGACTCTTGGCCACCTGCCCCTTCTCACGCGACTCACGTCTGCGCCTGGGCGTTGGTGCCTCAGTCTTCTCGCCGTACTCGCCCGCCATGCTTGTGCATTCCCAACCGAATCGGAACCCCGGGCGCCAAGCCCGGGGCAATGACTCATGACACCTAGAGCACCCAACTCAACCGCAGCTTCTCAAACACCTCGCCGATCGCATCGACAATCACGCCACCCGATGCCGCCAGCACAAACCCGCAGATGCACAGCGCCAGCAATGTCCGCACCGGAAAACCCACCGAGAGAATGTTGAGCTGCGGCATCGTGCGCGAAAGAAAACCCATCACCAGCGTCGCGATCAGCAACGACAGCAACACCGGCGCAGCCATCCGCAACCCCACGGCATACGCGCTGTTCAACACTTCGTTGATCAAATCCAGCGTGTTGCCCGAGACGCGGAACGAAAGCACCGGTACGGTCGCATAGGTGTCGAGCAGCGCGCGCACCAATTCGCGATGTCCGCCGACGAGCACAAACACCGCGAGCGCCGTCATGAAGAACGTCTCGCCCAGTACGGTCGTCTCGGCATTGAGCACCGGGTTGAACACCTGCCCCAGCGCGAGCCCCGCCTGCTGGCCGATCACCATGCCCGCAAGCTGCACGCCCGCGAAGACCAGGCTGATCGTCAACCCGATGATCAGACCGATCGCAAGTTCGCCGAATATGCCGGGAATGGCTGAACTCATCGTGACATTGGCGGGCACCGATTGCGCCGCCATCGGGAAAACCAAAATCGCGATCGCCACCGAAAGTCCGATGCGTACGCGCGTGGGCACCGCATCGCTGCCGTAAATCGGCGCGGTCAGCATCAACCCGGTGACGCGAAAGAGCACCAGCAGAAAAACCGGCAGCACGAGCGGCGCGCGGGTGAGCAACAGGATGATTTCGTCTTGGCTCGTCATTCATCCGCGCGTCACATGTGAAAGGTGAACATCTCCTGCGTGAATTGCAGCATGCGCGTCGCGATCCAGGGAATGAAATAGACCGCCGCGACCACCATGGCTGCGATCTTGGGCACGAATGTCAGCGTCTGTTCCTGCAACTGCGTCACCGCCTGCACGAACGAGATCACCAGACCAACCAGCAACCCAATCGCCAGGATCGGGGCAGCCGTCATCAGCGCCGTCAAAAACGCATGCCGCCCAAGATCCAATGCTTCAGTAAATTCCATCAGCCCAGCCCAATCCCAAGTACCAGTGACAAGACCTCGTCACTCGTCACTCACAATTCGTAATTCATCCCAGCGTGGCCCTGACAAGCCCAGCATGTCATCAGCCATCACCAAAGGCCCACGGACAAGCAAAGCTTGTCCGTGCCACCCGAGACCATTCATCATTCAGCACTCTACATTCTGCATTCTGCACTCTGCACTCTGCACTCTCTCATCATCCCCCAGGCTGGACAAAGCTGTACATCAACGACTGCACCACCAGATGCCACCCGTCCGCCATCACAAACAACAGCAACTTGAACGGCAGCGAGATCAACACCGGCGGCAACATCATCATGCCCATCGAGATCAGGATCGACGCGATCACCATGTCGATGACCAGAAACGGCAGGTACACCTTGAAGCCCATGACGAACGCGGTTTTCAGTTCGCCGAGGACAAACGCGGGCACCAGCACGCTGGTCGGAACATCCTTGAGTGCGAGCGTTTCGTCGTCGGGGATCGGCTCGTGGCGGCGATACTCTTCGAAGAGGTAGATGTCCTCGTAGTTTTCCCCGGCTTCGATTTGCGCGTACATGAAATCGCGCAACGGCTCCATCGCCTTGGTCAACGCTTCGCGCTGCCCCATGCCCTTGTTCAAATACGGGTCCACCGCTTCGTCATAGACGCGGCCAAAGGTCGGGCCCATCACCACGATGGTCATGAACAAACTCAGACCGAGCAGCACTTGGCTGGGCGGGAGCTGCGGCGTGGCCATCGCCTGACGCAGCAGTGAGAGCACGATGATGATCCGCGTGAAGCTCGTCATCAAAACGAGCAACGTCGGCACCAGCGTCAGCACCGTCATCACAACGACGATTTGCAGCGTCGCGCTCACGCCCTTGCCGTCGGTCGCGGTGGGCAGCGCGCCGCGCACGTCGGGAATTTGCAGGGGATTGTCGAACTTGGGGACGGTAGCGACCGTCGGCACTTGGCTGGTGCTCGACGTTTGCGCGCGAGCGGACTTCACCGGTGCGAGCAGGCACACGCCCAGCACCGCCAGCGCGATCCACCGGATTGTCGAGCCTCCATGCTCGCCGAACATGCGCTACTCCTTAGCGCGTAAACTACGGGTGGCTGATTGCCGGATCAGGCACTGTGCGACATCAGGCGCTGTGCAGCGCGCGGATGCGGGTGCGCAACGATTCGAGTTCGCCGCGTGCCACGCGCAACGTATCGCTCACGGCTTCGACTTCTTCCGTGTGGTCGTCGGGTTCCTCGTCGAAACGATCAAGCTGGTCCGCCAGCAACGTATCGAAGCCAGCCCCCACCTCACCGCGTCCGACCGTGCGGCCGAGCAGCAGCGACACTTCCTGCGGATCCGTAATTTCCGCGAGCGTGCGCATCCCTTCACCGCTCACGCCAACGAGCACCAACCGATTGCCGACGTGCAGCAATATCGCCGACTGCTTCGCGGAGATCGGCGCGCGTCCGACGACCTTCAGCGCATCGGCTGCGATCGGACGTGCTGCCGGAAGATAACGTCGCACGAGCACGGTGAGCGTCGCGATCAACGCGAGCACGCCACCGAGCGCCGCATACGGGCCGCGGTACCACGGAACAACCGCAGCCGAGCGGTCCGCCGTTGTGTTGGTTGCGCGATCGACGGAATCCGCACCGGCTGCTGTAGCTTCGTCACGATTTCGGGGAATCAACCGCCGCGGCGCCGCCGCGACCTCGGTTGCGCTTGGTTGGGAAATCACGGGTTGCGCCTGCGCAGCATCCGCTTCCACCTGGGGCTGCACAGCCGTCTTTTCGATGGGCGCAATCTCAGGCTTCGCCGGCAACTCCGCAGTCTTCGTCGGCAGCTGCTCAATGGAATCCGCCGCAATCGTAGGCGACTTCGCTGCCGTATTCGGTGCGTTCAAGACCGTCGGCGAGATCAACTGAACTTCAACACCGTCCTCCACCCGGGCCTTCACCGGCTCATCGCCTTGCGCCGCCTGAACTGCAACCGTCGGAGTCTGCGCCTCGTCAGGCGGAACATCCGTGCTGTCGAGCGCCATCGCGGCATTGACGCGCACTGCGCCCGATTGCGGCGGGGTCGCCGTCACCGGTCGCTGCGCACTGGGCGCCGCCGTATTCGTTTGTTCGTCCGCTTGCGCCGGGAACGTCATCCACAGTCCCAGGGCGAAGACCAGCAAGTGCAACCGTGTCGACTCCATTCGACGTGCACCTCAAGTTAGAAGTTGAATTGACGTCCGTCGCGTCAGCCCGCGAGCCTTGCATCCGGGTTGGCAATGATCTCACTTACGCGAACACAGAAGTTGTCGTTGAGCACGAGCACTTCGCCGCGCGCCACCATCCGACCATTCACATACACGTCAACCGGGTCGCCCGCAAAGCGATCCAGTTCGACAACACTCCCCTGCCCAAGCTTGAGAATATCCTCAACGTACATCTGCGTGCGGCCCAACTCGATCTTGACGTGCATCTCGACGTCATACAGCAAGCTCAACGGCTGGTTCGCCTGCTTCGTGATTTCGCTGACGTCGAATTCCGGTAGTTCGATCTCTTCCACCGGCACATTGGCTGCGGGCGGAGGCGCGGGTGCTTGCGCCGCCTGAGCAGCGGCAGCAGCAGCCGCTGCTTCCTGCTCAGCGCGTTCAGCCGCAATAGCAGCCGCCATCGCCGCACCGGCTTCGTCGAGCGGTTTGCCCGTCGAGTCGAGCGCGCCGAAGTCACCAGCCGCCGCTTCCGCGCTTGCCGGCGTCGCCACCGGTTCGTCAGCGAGATTCTGCGCCTGCTGCATCAGCGCATCGAGATCGGATTGACTGATGCCGATGTCGCCGCTGTCTTCAACCGAGTCTTCCGGATTCGGCGTATGCGCAGCATCGCCGGCCCCCGACGAGTCATCGTCGGGATCCGGAATATCGTTCATCAGAGCATCGATGTCGTTTTGGTCCATGGGACGCACGATACCTCGGTAGCGGCTCCGCGCAGGATACGCCCGCACCCGCCGCCACCGGTCTCTGAGGTATTATCGGTACCCTGGAGGTGCCCTCCCCAATCAAAGGTCGGCCGGTGACTGGTAGAACTTCGGAATCAGCAGATCCTCGATCACCGTGTCGTCCCCCAGGACCTGGTTCAACTCGAACCGGAACTGCCTTCTCAGCGTGTCCAGGCCGGGTTCGTTGAGGTATTTGACGTCGGCGCTGCGGATCACGGTGTTCAACCGGTCCAGCACCGTTGACTCCCGCGCGGTCAACACTTTTTGCACTTCTTCCGCGCGATCCTTGTGTACCAGGATGCTCACGTGCAGATTGAACAGGAAGAGACGGCCTTCACGCTTGTTAAACGCGTTCACTTCCGGCAGCGGAATCTCGACCGATTCCTCAACGGCCTGCACCGCCTGCTCTTCCTCGGTCAGTTCCGCACCCTCAGCCGTCGCGGGTTGCTTGTACATCATGCGCGTCATGATGAATATGCCCGCGCCTTCACCAACGATTAACCCCGCTGCCAGTAGTATCGTGAGCATTTTCTTGCTCTTCGGCGGCTGCGCTACTGGTGCGTCGTCGATGATCTGTTCAGTATCAGCCATCGGTGGCCTCCTGATCCTCGAGGTCAATGTCCTCGGGTTCGTAGTCCTGAATCGTTGCTTCCGTCACCACGATCTCCACCCGGCGATTCAACGCCCGCTCCTCCTCGGTGACGGCTTGTCGTTTGACCGGCGCTTCCGATCCGGCACTGATCAGCCGAATCCGCTCCGGCCGAATTCCCCGGGCCACCATCACGTCGCGAACCGCGCGGGCCCGGGCGTATGCCAGGTCCCAGGCATCCTTCCAGACCGAGTCCGGTGGTAGCGGCTCGTTCGTGGCGTGCCCGGTGATCTTGAGAATCGTGTTGTGTCCGATCGTGCGGTCGGCCACCTGCTCGATCAATTGGCGCGACTCGTCCTTGAGCACGTCGCTGAACCGATCGAAGGTGATGCGCCCGCCGATCTCTACATGAATACCCTCGTTGATGTCGGTGATGCGAAAGACCTTGCCGCGAATGCCCGGGT
Organism: Phycisphaerales bacterium; assembly: GCA_020639095.1. Taxonomy (GTDB): domain Bacteria; phylum Planctomycetota; class Phycisphaerae; order UBA1845; family UBA1845; genus JACKHG01. Next base: position 11,734 of record JACKHH010000034.1, read on the forward strand.
CGTCGGCGTCGCCGTCCTCGCGCTTCTGCTGGATGATGATTTCCTGCAAGCGCTTGAGCAACGTGTTCGGCTCCATCATCTCTGACGGAACGGCATTGATCTCTCCGGTGTTACCAAACGCCTTCCGCAACGACTCCATCACCAGATTGAATCGTTCATCTTTCTTGATCTCGCTCAGCGACACGATGATGACGAAGAAGCAGAGCAACAGCGACATCATGTCGCCGAACGTCACCATCCATTCCGGCGCGCCGCCAGCAGCTTCCTGTTTCTTACGACCCGCCATCTCGTTCCATCACTCCCGCCTATACCGCTTCATTCTGATGGGTGGCACTGACAAACTCCGCTTGTCAGTGGGCTTAACACCAGCAACTCGCCCCGATCTGAATCACCACGGACAAGCCAAGCTTGTCCGTGCCACCCGTGACTCAATCATTCAGCATTCTGCATTCTGCATTCTGCACTATCCGTTGCCTACGCAGCCGCCGCTTCCTCCGACGATGTCCGCATCGCAGCCGGCAGGAACGTCTTCAGCTTCTGCTCGACGACACGCGGGTTGTCGCCCGACTGAATCGCCATCACACCCCGCAGGATGATCTGCTTGATGAGCATCTCTTCCGCGCTGCGTTTGGCCAGCTTGTCCGCGACCGGCAGCGCGAAGATGTTCGCGAGCAGCGCACCGTACATCGTCGTGAGCAACGCGACCGCCATACCCGAACCGATCGAGCTCGGGTCATCCATGTTCGAAAGCATCTTCACCAGACCGATGAGCGTTCCAATCATCCCGAACGCCGGCGCGTACTTGCCGATATTGTCGAACAACGCCTTGCCGTCGCTGTGCCGGTCCGCAATCGAATCAAGCTCGCATTCGAGAATCGACTGAATCAATTCCGGATCGGTTCCGTCAACCGCCATCTGGATACCGGTGACCAGGAAGTCATCCTTGATTTCGCGCACTGAGTTTTCCAAAGACAGGATGCCGTCGCGACGCGCCACCTCGGCGTAATGCACCAACTCGCCGATCAACTCCTGCGGATCACGCGGCTTCGTGAAGATCGCGTGCTTCATCACCTTCGGAAGGCTCAACACGTTCTTCAACGGGAAGCTCAACAGCGCAGCCGCAAACGCACCGCCACCGACGATGGCGACCGACGGGTAGTCGATGAACATCTTGAGGCTTGAGCCTCCGCCCATCATGCCCCACAGCACCAAGCCGGGGCCGACGATCAGACCGATAAGTGTCGCGATATCCATAAACCCTATCTCTCGATCCCGCTCACTACCCGCGCGGACACTCCCATCGATTTATCGACGCTGCGCGAGCCTCATGTTAGCCCGCCGCGATCGCTTCCCACCCCTGTTACACCACCTGAAAAGCCCGTATCCGCCGGGCATACTCCACCGCCCGCTCCACGACCACCTGCTGAGACTCCTGCACCAAGAAGTGATCCCCGCTGATCAGCGTGATCATCGTGTCCGGCGTCTCTTCGACGAACTTGATCAACTCCGCGTTGACCACCACCGCCCTGCCATTGAGTCGTGTTACCGCGATCATCGCGCACCTACCTCAGGTCGCCAGAAGGTTATCGGGCCAGAAGCATCAGCTCTTGCAGCAGGTCGTCGGCGCTGCGCACCACTCGGCTCGCCGCGGAAAAACCCGTCGATGCCGTAATCAGATTGATGAACTCGCGGGACAGTTCGACGTTGCTCAATTCAAGTGCGTTTGACTGAATCGCGCCCGCACCCTCCGTACGCGGAGCCGTCACCATCGCTTCGCCCGAGTTGATGCCCACGGCAAAGGTATTGTCCCCCAACCCGTTCAGACCGGCAGGATTACGGAACGTCGCCAACGCCAACTGCCCGAACGAACGCGTCCGGCCATTGCTGAATGTTCCCGTGATGACACCGTCCGCGTCGATCGCGTAATCGATCAGCGTACCGCCCGGCGCACCATCCTGCGTCGCCATCACCAGCGTCGACGTTCCGTTGCCGAAGTTCAAACCCGTCACGCCGTTGACGTCGAGTTCAAACGCGAGCGGATTGGCGCCACCATTGTTCGCAAGGTCCACGTTCACCGTCGTGCCCGTGCTCGCGACAAGTTCACCGTTCTGATCGAACGAAAGCGTGCCGGTGCCCAGCAGCGGACTCGTATCGGAATCGTTGTTGCTCTCCGCGAAGAAACGCCACGTGGTACCCGAATCGTCGCGCGACTCCATCGCCATGCGCAAACGCACCTCCACCGGATTGCCCAGCGAATCGTAAACGGTGAACGCAGTCGTCAGGCCTTCGCCGGTTGCCGGTGTCGAGGTGAACGAGAACGGAAGCTTGCCCGTGGTCGCGTTGCGAATGTCCGACGGATCGATGCTGATCGCGTTGGCTTCGCCCGCGTTCGCGGTGATGACCATCGCACCGGTCGCGTCAATCGTCACGCCCGGCGTCTGGCCGGAAGGTGTCGGCACGCTGGTATCAATCGCGGTAACCTGCTCGACGAAATTCGCGAAATCCCCCAGCGTCGATCCGTCCGTTCCCACAACAAACTGCTTCTCGGGAATATCCACCCCACCCTTCTGAATGTTGCGCAGCGTAATCACATCGCCCGCGGTGAAGAGCGCCTGACCGTCGCCATCGACCAGCGAGGTAAGCTGCGTCGCAGCCGTGGCCGGACCGGCTGCTGTTGCGAGCGGGCCCGTTTGCGTGACCGCACCCGTCGCCCCCAAGTCAGCCGCGGCGTCCAGATTGCCTTCGATTTCCGCCGACGTCGTCGCAATGGCTTCGCTTTCCGTACCCAGCGGAATGTTCAGGTTGCTCAGCGCGCCGGTGATGATCTCGCCGTTGGCGTCCGCGGCGAATCCCTTCACGTACGCGCCGCTCGACGACACCAGATCGTTATTTTCATCGAGCACCATCGCACCATCGCGCGTGTAAAGTTGCGTGCCGTCCGAGTCCTCCAGAATGAGAAAACCCGCACCGTCGATCGCGACGTCGGACTTGACGCCCGTGCCCTGAATCGTTCCCGGCTCAAAGTTTCGCTGGAGCGTCGCCAATCGTGAACCCAATCCCACTTCGACGGGGTTCGATCCGCCGTTGTTCGTGGCCGCATCCGGACCCGAACCCGGATCGATCGTGCGGTAGTACACCGTCTCAAACAGCGCTCGCTGACTCTTGAACGCGGTCGTGTTCACGTTGGCGACGTTGTCGCCCACGGCATCGATGGTCGACTGGTTGGACTTGATCCCGGTAAATCCAACCAGCATTGCTTGCGTCAAACCCATACTGCATACTCCTTGACCGACTACCGCTTATCGCACGTCAAACCGCGTCACTAGAATTCGTTTTCGCTATGCACCGGCAGCGCCCGCCGCGGCGTCTACCGCATCCGCGTCCTCGGCGCTGAGCACATCCGTCAAGCGCAACTGCTTGCCCGAATCGAGATCGAGCATGATGCGGCCGCTTTCGCTCAGGCTCACACCCGTCACGATGCCTTCCGATGTCTCAGGATTCGACGGATCAGTTGTATCCAGACCGGTAACGTACTTCCCAATCAACGCCTCAGCCGCGCGCTCGCCGTGCATCACCGAACCCACCTCGTCGAGACGCACCTCGCCACCGTCCTCCATCTCAAGGATCGCGGAGCCGTCGTTCTCGAAGCGGATCGACTGCACGATACCGCTGACGGTATTCCCGTCCTCATTCGTGCTCGTGATGAACTGGCCGATCAAACTCGCTGCCGACGTGAAACGCTGCTGCGACGTCAGCGACTGCAGCGACTCGCTCAGGTTCGTGGAAAGCTCAATATCGCGGATCGACGAAATCTGGTTGAGCAGTTCCTGGTTGCTCGTCGGTTCGAGCGGATCCTGGTTCACCAGCTGCGCAATGAGCAGCTTGAAGAACTCGTCGCCGCCCAACCCCTGTGTAGGGTCAGCCGCTGCGCCCGTTCCGCTCGTGCCCGTTGAGTTTCCGACGCCTTGCGTTTCCATGTCATATCCCTCGTATTCAAGCGTTCGCCGCGCGATCATCGCCGGCGAGATTGCCTATGCCCGCACATCCACGAGCGCCAGCGCGTCGATCTCCGCCGACGTGCTCGCGACTACGCCAGTTTCATCTTCATCCACGCCCGATGCCTCTGCACCGCGCGTTGCTGGTTGCGTATTGGTTCCATTGCCCGCCGATGAATCGTGCGCATCCTGCGGTGTGTGCCCGTCGAACTGCGCCTGCGCGTTGCCCGCATCCACGCGCACCACCTCGAAGCGATCCACCTTGATGTCGTGCGTCCGCAACGCCGCCGCCAGATCGTCCGCGCGTTCGCCCAATACGCGTCGCGCATGCTCCGAACCCACCTCGACGCGCACGTGCAGTGTGTCGTCCGTCATCCGCACATCCACCTTCATCTTGCCCAGTTCCGGCGGTTCGATGCGCAATGTGGCTGTCGACGTTTTCTGCCCGCGATTGAGCCGCAGATTCTGAATCAACTTGAGAAATTCGCTACGCTGCGGCCCTTCGCTCGACTTGGTCGTTTCTGCTTGCTGCTTCGCGGACTGCTGACCCGCCGGCTTGTTCGATTTGGTCGGGGCTTGCGATCCCGTTTGATCGCGCGCTGCCGACGGTGCTGCCGCCGCCTGCACCGGACTACGCACTGATTCCGCACTGTTCGCCAGCGTGCGCCCGATCGCCTGCGCCGCTGTCGTTGCCGTGGCTTTATCTGCTGACGCTGCCCGCGCCGCACCAGCCGTCGTCACTGCGACGACTTCCGCTTTGGGCGACGCGTCGCTCTTGGCGGGTTGCGTTTGCGGCTGCGGTCGCGGATTGTCGTTCGCGCTTGCGATGGGCTTCTCTTCGGGTTCCGCCTGCGATTTCGCGGTTTGCTCTACCGGTTGTGCCGGCTCGGCGATCTTGGTCGCCTGCGCGCGTGGTGCAGTTTCACCGGCTGGCTTCTCTGACGTCGCACGCGCTTCCTGCGTCACCGGCTTATCGTCCTGCGCCTGCCGCAACGCGTCCGCCCGCGACTGTTGTGAATCACTGCGCGACTGCTCCGATTCCTTCTGCCGGGCTGCTTCCGTCTCACCGTCGATCCGCGCGCGCTGCGCATCCGGTTCCTCGCCGGCGTCCTGCACCGCAAGACCCGTCGCATCACTCACGGATACCGAATTCATCTGCACGCTCGCAGCCTGCGCCCCGACCAACAACGCGGCAAAACCATCATCGCCGCTACGTCGCTTGCGCGCCGGTTGCGTGTCTGCGGGTGTGTTGGATGTCACTTCCGTCGTCTGCATATCGCTCACGCGCGCCTACGGCGCCGCCTACCTCTGTCCGCCATCCTGCGACGCGTTCACATCAATCGCATCGCGCATCTTCTCCTGAATCTGCAGCATCTGCGCCCACTTCCGCGGATCCTTACTCGCCGACTCGATGATCTTCTTGCTCGTGCGCGCGTCCATCGACTGCATCATGTAAGCCGCTTCATCAACGGGCCTGGCCAGCAGGTTGTCGAGCGCGACCTTCGGCTTGAGCAGGCTTACGATTTCCAGGTCCTTCTGGAAAACCTCGTCCGCGTCCATGCCCGCCTGCTCGGCACGCAGCTTCTCCGCATCCGCCTCTTGTTGTTCGAGCGCTTCGCGTTCGCGTTCAATGTCCACCATCATGCGATTCGCGTAGCGAAGTCGATCTTCCGCCGCCTGCGTCACGCGTTCGAGATTGAGACGCGCAAGTTCGCGCTGCGTCGGCGTCGGTGGTTTCGTACCGCTGCGCACCGGTTCCGCCGCGTCGTCCGCCGCGACCGCACCATCCGCCACCGCGTCCGCAGCCTCCGCCTGCGCCGGCTTGAACACCTCGATCGCAGCCTTTAGTCGGTCCAGCGTCAGCGTGCCGTTCGCGTACATCACCCCCGCCAAACCGCCGATCACCAGCACGTTCAGCAATGCGAAGCCCGCAATCAGGTTGTAGTAACGCTTCAACGTGTCCATGTCTTCGCGACCACCGCCCTAACCGTTAGTCCAACACCGTCAACCGATCTTTACCCTGGCGAAACATCTGCAACGCGAGTTCTGCCTGATCGGCGGCTTCACGTCGTTCAATCGCCTGCGAATACCGCTCCGCGCGACGTTCCTTGAGTTTTTCCAGCGCCCGCACCGCAACCCGCGCGGCCACCATGTCGCTGCGCTCGTGCTCCAGCTCATGCTCGTGCGCGACGATCCGCTGAGCACACTCCGCCACGCGGCGATTGAGAAACGCGAGGTGCGCCCGGCTGCCACGCATGTCCATCATGTCAATCCGCCCGACGCGCTGATCCCGCGCGATCGCAACCTGTTCCGCAATCTGCTCGCGCGCCGCCAGCATCAGCGTCTGCTCGCGACCGATCGCACGCAACCGCTCCGCGACGATCCGCTGATGCGACTCAAACGCACGCTGCCGCATACGCAGGACCGGCTCCAATCGAAATACGAACTTGCCCGCCATGGCCTATTTCCTCTTTGCCTGCGGCGCCTTGGCTGCGCAACCACCGAGTTTTGCCCGCAACCCGTCGATCCGCTGCACCAGTTCGCGCAAACGTGTCCGCGTCTCCTCCGCGGTCGACGTTTCACGCATGCCCTGCCGCAAAAACTCATCGATCCACGGTTTGCCCTGCACCGCGATGTCGTACTCGACGTTGGAACCCGCCGCATACGCCCCAATATTCACCAGGTCCTCGATGTCTTCCCACGTCGCGAGCACGCTGCGCACCGTGCGCGCCGCAGCCATGTCTTCATCGCCCACGATGTCCGGCATCACTCGGCTGATGCTGTCAAGCGTCGCAACCGCCGGAAAATGCCCGCGATTTGCAAGCTTGCGCGACAACCAGATGTGCCCGTCGAGCGTTCCGCGAACCGCGTCCGCGACCGGCTCGTTGATGTCGTCGCCTTCGACGAGCACGGTATACAAACCCGTGATGCTGCCGGCCGCGGTGCGCCCCGCGCGTTCGAGCAACTGCGGAATCAACGCGAACACACTCGGCGTGTAACCCTTCGTCGCAGGCGGTTCACCGGCAGCCAGTCCGATCTGCCGCTGCGCCATCGCCATGCGCGTCGTCGAGTCCATCATCAGCAGAACGTCGGCGCCCTCGTCACGGAAGTACTCCGCGATCGCCGTCGCCACGAAGCACGCACGCACGCGTTCGACCGGCGAACGGTCCGACGTGCTCACCACCATGATCGTGCGCTTCAGACCCTCGTCACCGAGATCGCGTTTGAGGAAATCGCCAACTTCGCGACCACGTTCGCCGACCAGCGCCACCACGTTCACATCAGCAGCCGTGTTCCGCGCGATCATGCCCATGAGCACGCTCTTGCCCACGCCCGTCCCGGCGAACACGCCAAGTCGCTGCCCTTTGCCCAACGTGTGCATTGCGTCGATCGAACGCACGCCCGTCGCCATCGGCTCGTCGATGCTCGTTCGCGAAAGCGCTGCCGGTGCGCTCGCGATCACCGGATAGTGCGCCTCGACCGCGAACGCTCCGCGCTCATCGATCGGCCTGCCCAGTCCGTCGAGAACGCGGCCAATCATCTGCCGACCCACCGGCACGTGTTGCAACGAGGCAGAACTGCGCACGCGATCGCCCGTCGATACGCCGATCACTTCCGAAAGCGGCATCAACACGGTGCGCGAGTCTTGAAATCCCACCGCCTGCGCGGCGATCGGCGCACCGTGTCGCGGAACGATCTCGCACATCGATCCCACCGAAACCGGCAAGTGCTCCGCCAGCACGGTCAGACCCGTAACCGCCGTCACTCGCCCGGTCACCTGCACAAGTTCCGCGCGTTCGAGCAATTCAAACTGAGGCGCGAGCAGCGTCATGCGTTCTCCCTCTGCGGCACCATCAACTCAACGATGCGGCCGATCTGCGTCTCCAGCGTCGCGTCAACCTCCGCGTCCTCCGTCGTCACGCGACATCCACCGCGCGCGATCGACTCGTCCGCGACGATCTCAACATGCTCCGCCGATGCGATTTGCTGATGGTACTCGGCTGCGAACCGCTCGATTGTCGCGCGATCCGCCGGGTTGATGTGTACCACCAGGTTGGTCGCTTTCCCAACCATGTTCAATGCAGCGTCGAGATTGTCTTTCGCGGCATCGGGATGCGTCGCGCCAACCTGCCGCGTCACGCGCTCCGCCATCCGCGCGGCAAAGCGCACCACGTCCTGCCGCGCGGCGATGAACAGATCGCGTTTGCGCTCCTCGTATGCTTCGATCGTCGCCCGCAGCGCCGCCAGCGTCTGCGATTCATCCGCAACGAACTCAGCCTTTACCTCGTTGTACGCCTGCTCATGACCCGCCTGCTTGCCCGCGTCGTACCCGCGACGGAAGCCAGCTTCATAACCCTGCTGCGAAGCTTCCTCGTGAATCGTTTTCGCCTGATTCTTCGCCTCGCGCAGGATTTTCGTCGCTTCCGCACGCGCCGACGCCACCATCAGCTTCGCTTCGCTGAGATGGTCGGACACACTCACCGTCTCCAGACGGCGAATCAACTGCGGGTCCTGCTCATGCGCTTTGATAATCGTAGCCATCAGTATCCATTCACAACGAATTCGTCATTCGTCATTCATCATTCTGAATTAAACAATCATGTCCTTCTCATTGCCGCGACCGGAGATGATGATCTCACCCGCATCCTCCAGACGACGCACAATATCCACGACCTTCTGCTGCGCGACTTCCACATCCTTAAGCCGCACGGGACCCATATACTCCATGTCCTCCTTGATGAGCGTGGCTGCACGGTCGGACATGTTGCCGAAGATCTTGTTCTTGAGTTCCTCGCTCGCCGTCTTGAGCGCCAGCGCCAGCTCGTCGTTGTCGACCTCCTTGAGCACCGCCTGGATACCCTTGTCGTTGACCAGCAGGATATCCTCGAAGACGAACATCAGGCGGCGAATCTGTTCGACCAGATCCGGATCTTCCTGTTCGAGCGCCTCCATGATCGACTTTTCCGTCGCGCGATCCGCCAGGTTGAGCATTTCCGCGACGCTTTCGACGCCACCCACACGCATCAGCCGCTGCGACACGATACCCGCGAGGCGCGCTTCCAATCCGCGTTCGACTTCCTTGATGACCTCCGGGTTGGTCTGTTCCATGTTGGCGACGCGCGACACCACTTCGAGCTGCTTCGACGTCGAAAGACCCATGAGGATTTCCGACGACTTGGCCGCCGGCATGTGCGCCAGCACCAGTGCGATCGTCTGCGGGTGCTCATCCTGGATAAACGTCAGCAGGTTTTCCGTTTCCGTCTTCTGCAAGAACGCGAACGGCTGCTGGAAGACTTGGTGCTCGATGATGCTGAGGATGCGCTTGGCCTCATCCGGGTTGAGCGCCTTGCTGAGCAGCTGCTTGGCATAACCCAAACCACCGACCTCAAGATACTGCCGGGCCATCGCGAGGTTGTAGAACTCGTCGATGACGCGCCCGCGCGTGTCACGGTCGACGACGTCAAGCTGCGCGATCTCGCGCGTCAGATCCTCGATCAAATCGGGATCGAGCTGCTTGAGCACCTTTGATGCCGCGTCGGCTTTCAGCGCCATCAGCAGGATCGCGGATTTGGTCATTCCCCGAAGCTGCTTCTCTTCGGCGCCCTTGGGCTTTTCTACTGTTTCTGTTGCCATGTCGCGCCGTTCCTAGTCGTCCGCCTCGACCCAGCGACGAATCAACTCCGCCGCGGTCTCCGGATCGGTTGTCACCATGTTCGAAATCTGATCGCCAAGCTGCGTGAAGCGCAGCGTCTCTTCGTCAACTTCCTGGCCAATCAGCAAACCATCAGATGCCGCAGCCTTACCCACTGGACCCGTCGAAACGTCGAGCACCTCTTCCGATCCCTCGTCCCGCTTGGCTTTCTTCTCGGGCGGCATGATCGCAGCCACCACGTCCGAACTCTTCCGCACCAGGCGAGCCATCATCAGAAAACTGATCAGCGCCAGCGCGACGACACCGCCCTGCATGCCATAGCGCCGTAGGTAACCACCCGCTCCGCCGTCGCTCGCCGCCATCACCATCTCACCGCCGCCCGGGAACGTGTTCAGCTCGTGACTCTCCGGCGAGAAGTCGTAGAACACGGTCACGTCCACGTCGGCAGGGTCCTTCGACATCAGAATGTTCATCGCGGTGCTGCGTACCCGTGCCACTTCCGCGTCGCGAATCGACGCGAAGTCGGGGTCTTCGTCGAGCTTCGCGGCATCCGCCGGCTCGCCGTAACGCGCCCGGTGGATACCGACGAGGAAACTGCGCGGAATCGCAATCGAAGCCGTCGCACGTTCCAGCGTGAACGGCGCGTGCTCGATGTTCTCCACCTTGGTCAGTTGGCCTTCGTAGTATTCCGCGTGCGATTCTTCCGAACGCGTCGTCGTCTTCGTCTGACCGCCGCCCAAAGCGACGCCGACGTTCGCATTCACCCCGGCTTCTGCCGGTCCGTTTCCGGAATCTGAACTTGTCTCTGTGGAATCTTCCGACTTGATGCCCGGCTTGCCGAAGTCCTGCGTCTGCGTCTTGCGACGACTCGCGTCGAGTTGCACCGACACGCTCACCAGCACACCGGGCACCGACTGCAACGCAGCCATCAGCTTTTCCGTGATGTGGTGCTCATTCTGCTTGCGCTGATCGAGCAGCTCTTCACCCAGCGCCTCCTCGGGACTGCTCAGCGAAAAGGGCCGCATCGTCGCGGCATCAACCACCGTCACGTTGTGCGGTTCCAGTCCCGGCACCGCGCCGCTGATAAACCGGCAAACGCCCGCGACCAACTGCCGATCGAACGCCCTGCCCGGTTTCAACTTGAGCTGCACGGAGGCCGACGGGCTGATGCTCGCCGCCGCACCGATCCGCCGCTTGGATTTGTCCTGGAAGAGCACGCGCGCCGAAAGCACGTCGTCGCCCGATTCGAGCACGCGACCCAGTTCCGTCGCCAGCGCCACCTGCCTGCGCCACTTGTTCTCATCCGCAGGCCGGAACGGATCATCGTCCGCCATGTACTCGGCAAACCCGATGCTCGTGTCCTTCGGCAATGCGTCCGCACTGTTCAGCGCGAGCAGCGCCTTGTCGCGATCCTCAGGATTCACGTACACCCGGCTGCCGATCTTCTCGGCGTCGATCTTCTGGTTACGAAGCTCGGTGAGAGCCGCGTCGATCTGATCCAGTGACATGCTCTGATCGAGAACGGGCACGCGCACCGGTGCAGTTGAGTAGTTCACCAGCCAGATCAGCGACCCCGCCACGATCACCGCCGACAACGCTATCGCAATCTTCTGCGAGCGTCCGAGAACGTCGAGCTGCCGAGCAATCTGATCGACGGTGCGCTTGAGATAATCCATGAGCTCTCATCCTGATGTTCACGCGCCGCACTCCGTGCAACGCCCTCCCTGGTCATCCAGACGTCCAGTCCATTGTGGTGCGGGCTTCCAGCCTGCATCTGTGGTGCGGGCATCCTGCCTGCATTGTGGTGCGGGCATCCTGCCTGCACCGCAAAGCCTACACACGAATCTGCTGAATCTCGTGGTACGCTTCCACCAGTTTGTTGCGAATCTCCATCAGCAAATCGAACGCGACACCGGCCTTGTTGACCGCGGTGAAAACGCCCGCGACATCATCCGTCTCGCCGGTGTAAAGCGCCTGCACGCTCTTGTCCGCGTCGTTCTGCAAACGGTTGACCTCATCGAGGCTGTTCATCAGCACTTCCATGAAGTCCTTGCCGCCCGACTTCGCCGACTGTGCACCACCGACCGCGTTTGTCGTGATCGGGCTGACGGCGTTTGCTTGAATCGGATCAACCATGTCTCTTCTCGCTGTGGGTCTTTGCTATCTTGCGTCCCGAAGCCTGCGCTCCGGTAAGTTTCGTTTTCTCAATTCCGGCTACGCGAGCATCCGCAAACTCGCGGACGCCATCGTCTTGCTGATATCCATCACGGTGACGTTGGCTTCGTACACCCGTGACGCCATGAGTGCATTGACCATCTCGGTGCTGTAGTTCACGTTGGGCATCCGAACATAACCCGCTTTCGGGCCGCTCTTGATCGCGTCCGGATGATCCGGCGCGAGCACCAGGCGGAACGGCTCCTGACTTTCGACGATCTTCGCGATCCGCACGCCCGCTCCGCCATTCGCATCACCGCTGGCAAACAGCGGCACGCGGCGGCGATAGGGATTCGCAAAACCGTTCGCGTCACGCGTCGCGTACATGTTGGCGATGTTGCCCGCGATCGTGTCGAGGTTCGTGCGTTGCGCCACGAGCGCCGACGTGCTGATGTCCATCGTCGAAAACATATTGCGTCGTCTCCCTCAAATCGCCCGGCGCTACACGCGTCCGGCGATCGCCTTCCGTAGCCCGTCGAACCTGCCCTTGAGCAGCGTCGTCGTCACCTCGTGGAGCATGGCGTTCTGCGCCAGGTCCGACATCTCGCGTTCGATCGACATATTTGTGCCATCGTGGAACAGCACGTTTTCACCCGGCTTGGTCGCGGGTGTAATGTCCAGCGAACCGTCGTCGCGCGTCTTCACCTGCTTGCCGTCCAGTTCCAGCGCCTTGTTGGGATCGCTTCCCCGATTCTTCAACGCCTTCGCCAGCGTCTGCTGAAACTCGCCAAGGTCGAGGTGCTTGGCTTTGTAGTTCGGGGTGGACATGTTCGCGACGTTCTCCGCGATCATGCGATGCCGCGCCTGCGTATACGACCACGCCGCCTGCAAAGCAGGTGTCGCGCCGCGATTCATCAGGTTTTCGAACATCCCAGCCATGTCGTCCCTCTGGTACCGGCCTGACGCGTCCGGTTTCCTCGCGCAATTCGGCGTGCTGCGCCTTGTTGCACGTCCTGTTCCGCTTCCGGAAATCGCGGTTTTCACCGCATTCCCGCTCGCCATCCCAAAAAACCGGTCGGCAATTCCTGCGCCCCCGCGCACAACCTGCCGGTCCGTTACCTCGCGCCCACCATCTCGCGCTGTGCCTTCAACTCGCTCTCGCGTTCGCGTTCTTCACGCCACTGCTTGAGCTTCATGCCCAGCGTCCGCACACCCATCCCCAAGGCCTTCGCCGACTTCTCGCGATGTCCGCCGAACTGCGCCAGCGTCCGCTCGATCAACCGACGTTCCATATCTTCCAGCATCCGCCCATGACGCAGCGGCTCGCCGAACTCCATCTGCGGCGTCGCCCCCCGCAGCCAATCCTCGATCAGCTTGGGCAGCACCTTGTCACCGGTCAGCAGAGCAGCCGCCCGCTGGCAGAGGTTTTCCAATTCACGCACGTTGCCCGGCCAGTTGTATCCCTGAAGCAAGCGCAGCGCTTCGGTAGTGAAGACTGGCGGCTTGCGTCCTTCGACCTTCGCGATCTGCGTCATGAAGTGACGCGCCAACAGCGGAATGTCCTCGCGACGTTCGCGCAGCGGCGTGAGTTGCACCGGCAGCACATTCAAACGGTAGTACAGGTCTTCGCGGAAACGCTTCTGCGCGACCCAGTCCGGCAGGTCGCGGTTCGTCGTCGCGATCACCCGCACGTCGGCCCAGCGCGTCGTGCTGCTGCCCACGCGTTCGAACTCACCTTCCTGCAACACGCGGAGCAGCTTCGCCTGAAGCGGCAACGCCATCTCCGAGATTTCATCGAGCAGCAGCGTGCCACCGTCCGCCAACTCGAAACGTCCCTTACGCGTGCGATCCGCGCCGGTGAACGCACCGCGTTCATGCCCGAACAGCTCGCTTTCCAGCAGGTTTTCCGACAGCGCGGCACAGTTCAGGCACAGCATCGGCTGATCCGCGCGCCGCGACGCTTCGTGTACCGCCGACGCAACCAGTTCCTTGCCCGTACCCGATTCACCGGCAATCAGCACGGTGCCGTTGCTCCGCGCGATCTGCGCGATCTTCACGCGAAGCTGCACCATCGCGTCGCTGTCGCCGACGAGTTCGCGCCTCGGCTGGCGATCCGCGAGCGACGCCCGCAACACTTCGTTTTCCTTCGCGATCTGCCCGTGACGCAGCGCCCGCTCGACCTGCACGACGATCACGTTGGCGTCGAACGGTTTCTGCATGTAGTCGAACGCGCCGTACTTCAGCGCTTCGACCGCCGTATCCACCGTGCCATACGCCGTCATCACAATCACCGGCACATCACAGCCGCCATTGCGCACCTCACGCAGCAGCTCAACACCGGTCATGTTCGGCATCTTCAGATCGGTCAGCGCCAGATCGAAACGCCCGGTCAGTATCTCCGGAAGCGCCGCCTGCGGATCGTCAAACGTCTCGACCACGTGATCCTCGCGCCGCAGCGTTTCCGCGAGCGAGTCGCGCAGCATTGCCTTGTCATCTACCACACAAATTCGCGCCATCAGTTGCTCCCCTGCTTGCTTGCGATCGGCAACGTCAGCACCATTTCAGCGCCGCCGCCCACGCGATCGATCACCCGTATGCCGCCACCGTGAGCTTCCGCGATACGATGCGTGATCGCCAAACCCAAACCGGTGCCTGAGTCCTTGGTTGTAAAGAATGGATTGAAGATACGGTCCTTGAGTTCGTCGGCGACGCCCGCGCCGTTGTCCGCGATGTGAATTGCGAGCGCGTCGCCGTCGTTCGCCTCCGTTGCAAATACCCAAACGCAGCCTTCCTCACCGGCTGCGTCGAGTGCGTTGAACAGCAGGTTCTGAAGCGCTCGCTTCACCTGCGCCCCGTCGACTTCCAGCAACGCGTCCGTCGTCGCTTCGTCAACGTGAATCGTCGCATTCCGCGACCGCCGAGCCGGTTCCACGCAGTCGAGGCATTCGGACAGCAGCGGCGCGAGTTCCACCATCAAGCGTCGCGGCTCCGCCCCGCCGGCGAACGCGAGCACATCGCCCACGATGCCATCGAGCGTCCGCACACCGGCATCGATGCGCTCCGCCAGACCGAGCGACTTCGCATCGCCTTCCAGATCACGCATCAGCAGCGACGCGTAAAGCTGGATGCCCGCGAGCGGATTGCGAATCTCGTGCGCCACGCCCGCAGCCATCTCGCCCAGCGCCGCCAGCCGCTGCTTACGCGCCAACTCGCGATTCTTCTCCGCGATCTCGTCGTGCAACCGGCGCGTCTCACGCAGCAACCGGTCGTGCGAGCTTTTCAGCCGCTCGGTGACCTCGTTGTACGCGTTGATGATCGCGCCCAGTTCGCGTTCGCGTTCCGTAATGTTTGGTGCCGCCAGTTTCATGCGTCTTCGTGCATCCGTTCACGCAACACGGGATCAACCTGCGCCGCTCCGGCGTACGCAGCCACGGCCTTGCGGTTCGCGTGTACCGCGCTGAGCGCCGCGCCCGTCCGCTGCTTGCGAATCTGCAAACGGTTCGCGTCTTCCGCATCGGCTGCGATGACGCGTGCCAGCGTCGTCCGCGCGTCGTCGAGCATCTTCTCAACCGCCGACCGCGTATCCGCGGGCAGCGCGTCCTTCGCCTCATCCCACTTCGCCCGCAGCGGTTTCAATTGCTTGCCCACTTCGAGCAGTTCGCCGGTCAGACGCTGCCGCTGGGCGAGCACCTTCAGCAGCGGCCGGGTGTCATCCACTGCGACCAGCTCCTGTTGCTTTTTCCCCAGCGACTCAAGGTCTCGGTAAAGTCGCGACTGACGGCGGAGCAGGTCCACCATCCCCGGGATCGCCTCGCGTTCCCCACCGGCCATGTTTGCTCGATCGTGATTCATTTCCGCACCAACTCCTGCGACATCGTTTCGGACACCCAATCGAAGTACTTCCGCCACTGATCGCGCGACTCGAACTGCCCAGCCTCTTTGAACTGTGCTTCGTCGATCGTGTTCACCAGAAACTGCGCCCGGCGCAGCGCCGTCTCCGCCTCTTCGCGTCGCCCCAGCGTCAAATCGCAGTTGATCACCTGCACGTACGCACCCAGCGCCGCGGGCGATTCCTTGTACAACCAGGCAGCCCTTTCATAGAGCGCCAGCGCTTCGCGATAACGCCCGAGTTCGTATTGACACGCGGCTTCGTATAGACGTGCATCCTGCAAGTAGAGCGCTTCGAGTGCGTCGAGCTTCGACTCGCCCTTCTCCGAAAGTCGTTCGACGAGCTTGTGAAACACATCGGCTGATCGATCCAGTCGTTCGCGACGCTCCGCGTCAAGGCGTTTCGACTCGCCCGCGAATTCCGGCGAGAGCAAATCCTTCTTGATCGCCATCGCGCTCTGGTACAAACCGTGCGCCAGCAGGAACCGCGCCCGCGCGTTGCGCTCATCATCCGGATAGCGTTGGAGGATTTCGTCGGCGACCGCGACCGCCTTCTCGTGGCGACCCTGACGTGCGTACAAGTCCGCAAGCAGGTACAACGCGTCGCGATATTCCGGAGCGTTCGGCGTGAAGATCGGCGAGTCGTCCACGATCTGGTGCAGCGCTTCCTCAGCCGCCTCTTCGCCCTTCGCGCCCGTCGCCATCAAACTCTGTGCCAGCGGAATTAAGGCAGCCGTCGCATACGGCGAACGCGGAAAACTGCTCAAATTCCGCTGAAACGCCTCGACCGCTTCGTCGTAGCGCCCCTCGGCTTGCAATGTTTTCCCCAACCGCAGCAGCACGCGCGGCAGCATTTCAGCGTCCGCACGCTCCGTCACGAAGCGCTGGAGAATCTTGATCGCCCGATCGTTGCGCCCCGCTTCCTCGTACAACGTCGCAGCCGTCCACACCGCCTCGCTGCTGCGCTTCTCGTTCAGCGTGCTGAGCCAGGCAAGCTGCACCTGATTATCACCAGCCGCGACCAACATCTCGCCGGCGCGGGCATGCGCATCGCTGCGTTGTTCAGGTGTCGTTTCGTCCGACACATCCGCCGCGATCTCCTCGAGTTCGTGGGCATACGCCACTTGCACATCCGCCAACCGCACCAGGTGTCGCGCCATCAGATCGGTATTGTCGGCGGGTACCAGCGACAGCGCGAGCTTCTCATACTCGACCGCGACCGCCAGTTCCCCCTCGTGCATCGCGCGCTCAGCCACCACCGACAGCGACGTTCGCACCACGTCGGGATTCACCAACCGCGTATTCGGCAAGCGCGACAGGTCCTTCACCGCGTCGCGGTACTCGTCGAGCGCCTCGTCGAAGCGATCCATCGTCGCCAGCGCTTCCGCCAGCGCCACGCGTGACGCGGCCACGTACGTCGGATTCGCCCGCGACGCGATGACATCACGGAAAATCGCGATCGCCTCTTCCGGACGCTGGGCGCGACCGTCGAACATCACGACGCGACCGAGCAGCCAACCCGCCTTGGGATAAACCGGATCACCCACCGACACCGTGTTCAGCAATTCACGAACAACCCGCTCCGCCTCGTCGTACCGCTGTGCCTGACGCAGCGTCAACGCCACCAGGTACTGGTATTCCGCACTGTGATCCGTGCCCTGAAAGCGATCGCGGTAACGCGCCAGCAGCAGATCGGCTTCACGCAGTTCTTCTTCGCCGGAAAGCGTCGCGATCCGTCGATCCAGCGCCCAGAGCAATTGCTTCGGCGAGTTCTCAGCGTCCGCGATGAACGCGTCGAGCATCTGATTCAACTGATTTGCCGGCACGTGCAGCGGGTAGTCGCTGATCTCGATGATCCGGCGACGATCCGCCAGCGCAGGCGGGCCTTCTATTGCAGCGGCTGCTTGATAGTGTTTGATTGCAAGGTCGTATTGCCGCACGCGTTCGAATACGTGGGCCATGTTGCGTTCGTCGCGTGCGGTAAGCTCCGCACCGAGTCGCGACGCGAGTTCGTACAAACTGACAACCAGTTCCGGCGTGTTTTCCGGGGCGCCGGCTTCGCTTTCGAGACGTCCGTAGTTCGAACGCGCCAAGTACACATTGAGCGTACCGCGCATCGCGTCATCCAAATCGTCCCACTTCAGCAGTCGCTTCGCGCGCTTTTCCGCATCATCGAAGCGGCCCCGCTCCATCATCACACGGATGTATTTGAGATGTTCATCGACGCTGATCTTGCGATCCGGGGCTTTGACTTGCGTCACGACCCCGACCAGCAGGATTGTGGAAACCAGAAAGGCGGGGATTTGCCACTTGCCCGCGACGCGCTCGGCGAGAGTTGCAGTTGGTGCGTTGTGGTCGCTCATCCTGAGCCTTTCCTCCAGCCAACGAGCGTCCACGCCCGCGACGACCGACCGCACCAAATTGAGCTTCAACATGCCCGGGGCGGATCAAGCGTACTGGCTTGTCGGCAAATCTTGCCGAGCGTCTTGACCGCTCCTGCGCGAATTGCCGAAGCCTTCAATTCACGCGGACGAATCGCCGCAAAACGCGCACACCCATACCAGTACAGGCTGCGCAATCGATCCGTTTTTCAGCATAAGAACAGGGGATGGCGGGTCGTACCCGGACGCGTGACGCGACCTGTCACACGCCGAAAAAAGTCGCGCGCAACGGCGCAAAAAACGCGACGACTTTCGCTAAAGATGAAGTGCCTGTGCGGCGTGATTATTCCGGCGGGAGGCGCAACGTCATGCCCGGACGCAAACGCTGCGGATCACCGTGTACAACATCGCGGTTCAGCTCCAAGAGCTCGGGCCAACGCGCCCCAGCCCCCAGAACACGCTCCGCAATAGCGTAAAAACTATCGCCACTGCGCACGGTGTACGTGCGTGCACTCGCCGTCGAGCTATTCGTTGATGTGGCTGGCGCTGACGTTGATGTCGCCACCGGCTCACTCGCTGCAACCGTCTCCGCCGGTACATCAGCGGGCAGCGCCGGCAAACGAATCTCGCTGCCCACACGCAGCACGTTCGGGTCGCGCACCTGCGGATTGGCCTGAAGAATCAGCGGCACGTGCCGCCGACTGCCGTAATACACCTCAGCCAACGCAGCCAGCGTGTCACCCGGCTGAACGCGGTAAACCTCGATCGCAGTCAGGTCGACCGCCCCGGCAGCACTGTCCGCCGGGACATCACGCCCCACGCGGTCACTCAGCGTCGGCGCCTCAATCACCTGCTCATCGCGCGCGGGCGGCGAAATCTCCGTCGGTCCGGTCAATGCCTGCGGAGTCGCCCGCTCGGATACGCCGGGCACCCGGCTCGCTGTCAGCGGCATGCCGTCCGTTGGCGAACCCCGGTGCGACGACGACCGGCGCGGCGATTCCGTCTGCCGCGTCGCGGACGAGGGCGATCGTTCCGTCCGACTCGACTGCTCCCGCGATGCGGGCGCGGAGCGACCACCAGTCTGCTCATCAACCCCATGCTCTGGGCGGGATACCGGTTCGGGACCAAGGGTAATCGCGGATTGCGCGGTCTCGTCGCGTGTGTAGTACCAACCTGCGACGACGACCACGATCAGCGCCAGCGCCATCCCTGCTTTCACGTCCTTGCGCATTTCACGAATCCTTTCGCTGCGCGGCGACCGACCTTACGGCGGCGAGTTATCTCGGGAGCATCGAAAAAGTGTGCGCTGGCCGGGGTGAGTGCTGAAGCGCGCCTGTGCAAACCCAGGACCACCGCACCGCGCTCCTGCTCCGCCAGATGCTACGTCGCGCCCAGCCCCCGGTCAAGGAAAACTAAGCGCCCGCTGACAATCCCGCACGGCTCGCACGGACGGGCTCGGTTCCGCGAATCGCTCAGCGGCGATCACCTGCGCGACGATCCTAGTAGCCGAAAGCCTGCGGCGGTGTTTGCGACCACGGCGCCGCCATCCAATAGTCGTACCCTTCCGCATCCGGCGACGGTTCCAGGTTCAGCGGCCCCGATCGGTCGCCCGAACCATTGCCGTTGCCCGACTGTCCGCCGCCGCGCTGCCGAAGCGCCG
>JACKHH010000035.1 GCA_020639095.1 Phycisphaerales bacterium
CGCGTGGCTGAGGCGGTTTGCCAGCATCAGCGAGAGCACGGTGCGCGGCGACCGGGCTTTTCGCTGTACGGCATCGATGGGAAGGTGATGCAGCGACGCGGCTTCGATGACGTGGTCAGGCATTTTCCAGAGCGTGAGGATTTCGCGAGTCACGTCGGCATGGCTCAGTTGCAGCCGTTCGCGTTCGAACTGGTCGAGGCACTTGTCCTGGTTGCGCATGTCGCCAAGCAGTGACGCATACTGCTTGCCCAGAACGTCGCTGAGCACAAGTCGGCCCATGTCGTGCAGCAAGCCGGCGAGGAACAGGTCTTCGGATTGCGGCGTCTTCGCGAGCGCGGCGATGCGTTCGCCGAGGACGGCGGTCGCGAGTGAGTGTTCCCAGAAGCGCTGCGGCACCAGACCGGCAGCGGTGACCTCGGAGAATTCCTCAATCGCGAGGATTGCCGTCGTCACGTTGCGGATACCGGAAAGACCAATGCGGTGTTCCGCGTCGCGCAGCGTGGTGGCGGGATTTCCCGTGCGATAGTAGCTGCTGTTGGCGACCTTCATCACCTTCATCGCCAATGCCGGGTCCTGCCGGATGGCGGCGGCGATTTCATCAAAACTGCTGTGCGAACTTCGGGTCAGCGCGAGCACGTGCTGGAGTACCGGTTTGATCGAACGCACTTCCATGTGCTCGCGGATCGTCGCAAGCAACTGCTTACCGCTGAGCTCGCCGACGGGGGGTGTCTCGACCGTCAGCTCCGGCGACGCCGCGGGCGGTGGTTCCGACGACGGCGGTGCGGAGTCTTCGGACACAAGATCAGCCGGTGCAGTGCGCAGCGTCTTGCGGATCCGCGCGAGTAGTTCCTCCGTCGTGAACTGCGATTTGAGCATGTAGTTTCGCACACCCGCGCGCGCCGCGTTTGCAATTACATCACGATCAGATATCGCGGTGAGCATGATGATGGGAATTTCACGAAGCTGCGGATCGTTGCGCATGTGCTGCGCGCAGACTACGCCATCCATGACGGGCATGGCGGCGTCGAGCAGGACGATATCGGGATGGTGCGCGCGGGCCTGTTGCAGGGCTTCACTTCCGTTGGCGGCGACCTCCACCTCAAACCCGTGCTGGCGCAGAACGGCTGCTAGTGGTTCACGGAAAATAGCCAAGTCATCCACGAGCAGTACGCGTGTCATCTGCGGGACTCCGATACGATCTCGACTGGTGTATCGGAAGCCTTGGGGGTGGAGAGATCGGCGTGTAGTCGCACTGTACAGGTCGTGCCTTCTTGAATCTTCGACGCGATCGTGATCCTGCCCCCGTGCGCGTCCACGATTCCGCGGCAAATCGCCAACCCCAGCCCGCTACCGCTGACGTACTTCTCGCCGACCACTCCGGAGTTGAGCGCGAATGCTTCGCCGAGTCGTGCTGCCGTCTCCGCCGACATGCCCGAGCCGGTGTCGCAGACGCACAACTCGATGAACCGCTGGTTGTTCTCCGTGATTTCCCGCGCGGTCACGCTGATGCTGCCGTCGGTGGTGTGCTTGCTCGCGTTGCTGAGCAGGTTTTGCACCAACCGGCGAATCGCGGACGCGTCGCCGCGCATGCGCAGGTCCGCCGGCTGGACGTCGATGGAAAGTCTGACGCGCGACGAATCGATGAGCCTTTCGATGGGCACGGCTGCGTCGTTGCACGCGGTGACGATTTCGAATTCGCCCCAATTCCATTTCGCGATGCCGCTGTTGAGTCGCGCGACTTCGAGCATGTCGTTGACCATTCCGCTCATGCGTTGCACCTCGTCGTGGATGCAGTGCAGGAAGGTGTCGAACTGGTTGGTGTCGCGGGCGTGTTCGGTGAGCAGGAACTCCGCGGCGATGGTCATGCCTGCGAGCGGGGTGCGCAGTTCGTGTCCTACGACACCGAGTAGGTGTTCGTGGGCTTTGACGGCTTCGCGGAGTTGGTCGCGTTCCGCGGTCAGCTTGCCCGCGCGGATGCGATCGGTGATGTCCTGCTTGAGCGCGACGTAATGGGTGATGGCGCCCAGTTGGTTGCGCACCGGTGCGATGGTCATTTCTTCGGGATAGAGCGTGCCATCCTTACGGCGGTTGACCAGTTCGCCGTGCCATTTCCCACCGGCACGAATGGTGTTCCACAGCGACTCGTAGAATGCTCTCGGCTGCTCGCCGCTCTTGAGAATTCGCGGGTTCTTTCCGACTGCGTCCTCGCGCGTGTAGCCGGTCAT
This sequence comes from Phycisphaerales bacterium, assembly GCA_020639095.1. Classification (GTDB taxonomy): domain Bacteria; phylum Planctomycetota; class Phycisphaerae; order UBA1845; family UBA1845; genus JACKHG01. The sequence goes on from JACKHH010000035.1 coordinate 2,226, forward strand.
CTGCGTGAATGCGGGATTCGCCCAAATGATGCGGCCATTGGTGTCGGTGATCAGCACGGCGTTGCCCGCGGCCTCCAGCGCGCTGCTTTGGAGGCGCGATCGCTCTTCCATTTCCTTGCGTTCGGTGATGTCTACGTAAACACCGAGTACGCCGAAGATGTCGCCGTGGTCGTCGCGTAGCGGAACCTTGCTCACCAGGATCTGCGCACATCTGCCATCGGCTTGGTGCTGGTTGGATTCGAAGTTGTGGAGCGGCCTGCCGGTTTCGATAACCTGCTGATCGCGCGCGACGTAGTTCGCGGTTTCCTCCTTGGTCCAGGGGAGGTCGTGATCGGTCAGACCGCGGATGTCGTCGGGTTGCTTGAGGCCGGCGGCGGTGGCGAAGTTGGCATTGCAGCCGAGATAGACCGAATCGCGATCCTTCCAGAATACGCAATACGGGATGGTGCTGAGCACGTTGTTGAGCAGTTGTTCCTGCTTGCGCAGGGCAACCTCTGCACTGCGACGTTCGGTGATCTGTGCGGCAAGCGAGTTGTTGGTGTACTGCAACGCTTCGGTGATCGCGTTGTTGTCCGCGAGGGCGCGCCGCAACCGGTCGGTAAACTCCTGTGATTCACGGATCGCGCGGCGCTGCAGCGACTCATGCGTACACGCCAACGAGCAGATCAAGATGACTGCCGTCGCGATAACGAAATAGTGAAGAAAGTCCAATCCGTCGGGTGATATGTGGACGTGGAAGGAATGCCCGCGTGCGTCGAGAAAATGCACGACCGTGATGACGGCTACGGTCACACCCGACCAAGTCAGTGCGGCACGCGTTCCCGCCATGGTCGCAGCCAGCAGTGGAATCAGCGCCAACCACACGACCGCCGGTGAATGTACGCCGCCAGTGATGAAGATTGCGTTGGTGATGACGGCGAGCAGCAAGGAGACGAATACGTTGCCCGCGATGAGCAGTGAGCCCGTGCGCCGCAGCACGATTGGAATGATGATCGACGACATGCCGCCAATGGCAGCGACAGTGGCGGAGTGATCGTCGCCGAGCAGGTGGTACAGCACGGCGTAGACCGGCGCCCAGAGCGTCACCGCCAGCCAGAACCACATGATCATCTGCGCGCGGCGGCGCTCCTCGAGCGGCGCGTCGCGCAGCATCGGCGGGACGAAGCTGTCGTTCAACTTGCTCAGCCAGGATTTCAGCGTCTTCCGCATCACGTGCGACCAGTCGCTTCTTTCCGTCCGAAGAAAAACCAAGCGTCCAGGATGCGCAGTCGGGCATGCGACGTGCTTGCTTACGCGTACCCAAACCGCGGGAACCCATTGTCAGCGAGGAAGTGTGCCAACAAGCCGTGGCGCTGGGTTGCAGATCGACAATGGTTCCCTACGTAGCGGATATCGGAGCAATATCGGGGCAGTTGCAGGCAGCGGACGTGGGGCGATGGTAGAGAATTGTGACGGTCCGAGAAACGACCGGGTAACGATCCCGTTCGTCCTTCTGCGCACAGATCAATAGGGAATAAACACGCCACGTTATCGGCCGACGTCGATGGGGCAGCGATGCGTACTTTGTCTACTCCGCGAGATCGTGGCGCAGCGCGGCGGCACCTTCGCGCTTCAGCTTTTCGAGGCGGGCGCGTTCCTCGGCTGTCAGGTCGGATTCGCGGATGAACCACTCGTAGGTGTGCTTGCCGTCGGGGCTTTGCACGATGACCTTGCCGACGATGGGGTCGCGCTGCCGGTTGTTGTTGCTGGTCGGCTCGGCTGTTGGCGGGCGGTAGAGCACAATTTCGCTCTTGTCCGTCTTGTAGGCGAGTCCCGTGGCGATGACGATCTGCTCAAGCGCTTCTTGCACGGTCACGCCTTCCGCGACGAGTGATAGGCTGTCACGAACGCGATCGGGAAGCGATGCAGCAGCGGCTGCGTCCATGCGAATGGGCACGCCCGCTTGTCGCGACAAACCGCGCAGCACCTCAGCCAGCGGAGCGTATTGATATTGCAGCGAGACGACGCGCTGCATCTGGTATTCGACTTGCCGCGCCGACGACATCACCACGATTTCATCCGCCCACGGAATCCACGTGCAATTCATGGCCGCGCAGGCGCGGTCGAGAACAGCCGCTGCGCTGCCCGCGCCGGAGTCCTCCACGAGCTTGCCGAGCTGCTTGCGGTTGTCGTTGAGTTCGCCGTTCACGCCGTCGAAGCGAATCTGATCGCGAATGTCCTTGTACTCGTCATCGTCGTCGCCGGTCCAGTGCGTGCTCATCAGTTTCGACAACGTCGACAGCTCCTCCCACGAAATCGGTCTTCCCAAGCGATACAGCGCGGGCGACGGCACGATTTCGATGCCGCTGTCGGTCACGAAGTACTCCATGCCGATCGTGTTGCACAGCGCGGTGAGGCCGTCGCGCAGGCGGTCGTTTTGCGAGGACAGGCTGACGCGGGTCGCTTCGCCGTAGGGCAACAGCGCCATCGTGTCGGGTCCGATGCTGACTCCGACGCCGGACTTTTCCGCGATCGTGCGAAACGCGTCCGCAAGCGGCTCATCTTTGATCGACAGTGTCACGGGCCGGTCGAGCGACTGCTCAATGAGGATACGATCCTCATCACCGAAACCAGCCGACACGACCGCAGCCGCCAGCATCCACTTGATCATCAGCGTCATCATCAATCACACCCTTTGAACAGCATCCCTTGCGGTTGCGAACCAGCCCGTGCAACTATCAGAAATACGCGGCGTCTTCGTCGGAATCAGTTTCTTCGCCATTCGGTCGCGGCGGGGGTCCTACCGTCACAATCAGCGTACGTTCCTGCGGCGGCGGGCCGACCATCGCGAGCGATGCTTGCGGCGGTGTGCGTGAGACCTGCACGACGACCGTGCTCTTCACCGTCGTCACCGGCAGATCGCGCTCGACGCGTGCCTGCGCGACGCCTTGCGACGCGTCGCTGGTTTGACCGTTCGGACCCATCTGCCAAAGCACACCAGCCGTGACAACGATAACCAACCCGGCAGCCGCCGCAAACGGACGCACCCATCGCGACCACGACGCCGTCGTGACCGCAGGCGCCGTTCGGCGACGTCGTGCTTCGGCTGAGAATTCCGCCCAATCCAATTCGGGGACCGGACCCGCCGTCGTTTGTACCAACTGATCGACCGCCTGCCACTTCGCCACTTCGGCGCGCAGCGCGTCGTCGCGTTCGAGCTGCTCCTCAAACGCACGCTGTTGCGCGTCGTCAAGCGTACCATCGAGGTATTCGCTCAACTGTGCGAGCCGGTCGTCATCAAATGCGGGCGTCGTCATGGCTATTCACTGTTTCGTGATGCGCGGTCAGTCGTCCAGGTGATCCGCGAGCATCTCACGCAGGCTTTTGCGCGCCTGGAATACGTTCCACTTCACAAGCTGCACCGTGCAGTTCATGATCTCCGCGACTTCCTTTTGCGGCAGCCCCTCGATTGAGAAAAGCACCAGGGCCAACCGCTGCTTTTCGGGCAGGCTGTCGATCGCGTCCTGCACGGCATCGCTCAACTCGCCAAGTTCTGGACCCGCTAGCCCCGTCGACAACGTAGCGCCCGATGCCGTTCGCAATTCCTGTTCGCCCTCGATCAGGTCGTCGGTGGACATCCCGGCGGATCGCGCTCGCGAACGCCGCATGTTCAAGGACAGGTTGGTTACGATTCGCATCAGCCACGCACCGAATCTCCGCGGGTCTTCAAGCTTGGCGAGCCCGCGATAGGCTCGCAGGAACGCATCCTGCGCCGCGTCGCGAGCATCCTCGGAGTTCCCCAGCAGGCGGTACGCCACGGACACAGCCCGGCGCTGGTAGCGCTCCACAAGCCGGTCGAACGCCGCCTGATCCCCCTTACGTGCAGCCGCCACCCATCCCGCGTCTTCCATCCGCTGTCGCAGGGCGGCGTCGTCATCGGGCGGCGTGTGTACATGTTCAGACACGGGAGCGGGCACCTGGTTAGCAACAAATCAGGCAAGTGACGGACTGGCTGGAAGTTAGGTGGCGCTTCCGGGCGTGTCAACGCGACGGGGGTGTGTGCTTTCCGGAGGGTGCCACGCGGCCTATAGTGTTCGCACGCATGCCGCCGCCGCATATCGGTCGGCGGTGAGACTGGTCGAGGGAGCGTTCATGCTGGTTGCGGACACGATCGAGGGGCTGCGACGGGAGTTATCCGACCCGCGCCACCACGACGCGCGGATCGGGCTGGTGCCGACGATGGGGGCGCTGCACGACGGGCACTGGGCGCTGATCGAGCGCGCCGTCCGCGAGTGCGATACCGCCGTCGTCAGCATCTTTGTGAACCCGCTCCAGTTTGGGCCTGGTGAGGATCTCGACAACTACCCGCGCACGCGAACCGAAGACCTCGCGGGCTGCCGGCAACGCGGCGCGTCGGTGGTGTTCGCGCCGACCGTGGACGAGATGTACGATGGCGATCCCGTGACGAATATCCACGTTCGCGGTTTGAGCGAGGGACTCTGCGGGGCGCACAGGCCGGGGCATTTCGATGGCGTGTGCACCGTGGTGTGTAAGCTGCTGAACATCGTGCAGCCCACGGTGGCCTACTTTGGCGAGAAGGATTTTCAGCAGCTCACCATCGTGCGGCGGATGGTGGCGGACCTGTCGATACCGGTTGAGATCATTGGCTGTCCGATCGTGCGGGACCATGATGGCATGGCGCTGTCGAGCCGCAACGCGTACCTGTCTGCTGATGAGCGTCGGCGCGCGGCTGGCATCTTCGCAGCCCTGGCGAGCGGGCAGGAGTTGGTCGCGGGCGGCGAGCGCAACGCGGACGTAATAATCCGCCACGTCACCGGGAGATTGAACACCTGCGTCGATACCATTGAATATGTCGCGATCGTCGATCCTGACGGACTTTCGCCGGTCGAATCGCTGGACAAGCCGGTTCGGCTGTGCGTGGCGTGCCGCGTGGGGACGACGCGTCTGATCGACAACATCGCGTTGGACGCAGGCGCGGGCGCAGTGTAGCATGCCTCGCGACTGGCCTGACTTGAGTGCACACAACTCCTCCCCCTCTGGGGGAGGGTAGGGTGGGGGCAAGCGTAGTGAAACGTACGACAGGCGATGGTGCGGCCGACGAATTCGGCCCTCCCCCTGCCCCCTCCCAGAGGGAGGGGAGTTTCGCGTGGGCCTCCGCGTAATATCACCGCGTCTTGAAACTTGGCGCGTTTCCTTAGTCTGACCCCGAATTCCGCACGAGCGAGCCGCGAACTTCATGCATCCGGAACTTTTCCGCATCCCCTTTTTGGACCATCCCGTCAAAAGCTACGGTGCGATGCTGACGCTCGGGTTTCTCACCGGTGTGTGGCTGTCGATGCGCCGGGCTGAGCGGATGAAGTGCGATCCCGATCTGGTGCTGAACCTGGGGTTCATCGCGCTGGTCGGTGGCGTCGCCGGGGCGCGTATCTTCTACGTGTTGCACTACTGGGAGTCGAGCTTCGCACGCCAGCCGAACCCGCTGTTCGCTGCGCTGAACTGCACGTCGGGCGGTTTGGAATACTACGGCGGGCTGATCGGCGCGATCGTGGGGATCGTGGTCTACATTCTCATCAAGCGCGTCTCGATGCGCTTGTACCTCGACCTGCTGGCGCCGGCGGCAATTTGGGGGCTGGCGTTTGGGCGCATGGGTTGTTTGCTCAACGGTTGTTGCTGGGGTGGTTTGTGCGTTGACCCGCAGAATCACGCGGTGGTGCCTTGGGGAATCACGTTTCCGCATCGCAGCCCGGCTCAGATGCGGCAATGGGAAAATCGACAATTGACGTTGCCAGCCGAGTTGATTGTTACCGATCCACGCATGTCGCTGCCGCGGTTGGTGTCGCCAGATGCGGTGGAGCTTTCGCCGGAAAAGCGCTCCGCGCTCGACCAAGCCGTGGCTGACGCGAAGACCAAACTCGACGAACTCAAGAAGTCGGGCGCGAGCACCCAGGCGATCGAGGCTGCGGACGCTGACTATCGAAAAGCCATGTCCAAGAGCGACGAGCACGGTTTGCTTACGCTTGAGCATGCACTGCGCTTGCCTTCGCGCGCATCGACCGATTCGTCGGAGAAGATGACGGTGACCGAGCTTGCCGATCTGGTGCACAAGTACCGATCGCGGCCCGTGCATCCGGTGCAGGTGTATGGCATTATCAATGCGCTGCTCTTGAGTTGGTTCCTGTTGGAAGTGCTTTATCACCGCAAGCGGCATGGCATGGTGTTTGCGCTGCTGTGCACCATCTATCCGATCACGCGCATGATTCTGGAAGTGATCCGCGTGGACAATCCGCATGATTCCGGTGGTATGACGATTTCGCAGGCGGTGAGTGTGGGCATGTTCCTGTTCGGCATCGCGCTGATCGTGTACCTGCGCCGGCTGCCGGAGCGTTCGCCGCTCGCGGTGCCCTACGTTTCGCCGTACGAAGAAGAAGAGAAAAGCTGATCGCGATGTCCGGCACACTGTTCAACGTGCGCCGCGTATCCCTTCGCATTACCCTCCGTCTCACAATCCTGCTCACGCTGGTTTGTGGTGCGGTCGCCCAGGCGGCTGACATCAAGGTGCGATTGCGCAACGATCTCACGTCCGGCACGCTCGTGGTGTACGACCTGCTGATTCGCGGCGAACGCGCCACGCCCACGCCTGCGTATGTTGAGAAGGTGACATTCGAGCAGCCCGGTACGCTCACGCTTGTCGTTTTGGAAGCGCCCGATCCGCGGCACGCGCGGCGCGTTTGGATGATGACGCTCGACGAGCCGAAGGTGGTGGGGCTGACGCGCGACGATCAGCCCGTGGACGAACCGCCGGATGCGCGGGCGCTGGGTTTGCCACCGGCAGCGTCGCAGTTGCGCTTGGCGACGATCACGGCAGAGCAAGCCGACGCGAGCCCGGTGGGCGGGTCACGCGTGCAGCGTGCAGCCCTCTTGCTGGCGCTCGATTTTGCCCGCTGGCCGGATCGCCTCGTGGGCGCGGGCGAGGAATGGGAAATCCCCGCGCAGCGTGACGAACTCTCCGGAAAGTGGATGTACACGTACAGCGGAACCGAAGGCCGCGGTGCCGATCGACTCGCCCTGGGGACGTTCGCGTTCACGGGGACGCTTGCCGGTGAGTATGCAAACGACGCGGAGATCGAACGCGTCGCGGGCCGCTGGCAGTGGCGCGTGGCCAAACGCGGTCTGGAGTCGTCGAGTTCCGAAGTCGTGCTGGGCTACGGGCCGAGCGGTGCGCGGCGAAGCCTGAGCTTCAACGTGGAACTCTCCGTGCGTTCGCGCGACTATCTCGAACGCGATGCGCTCGAAACCGCCCGCGCCGACCTGCAAGCGCTCAGCGATGCCGCGAGCGGCGGGGGGCCTTCCTCGGGCGATCGCTCCGCGCTGGAGCGTTTCATCGCGGAGCATCCCAAGAGCTTGTGGTTGCCGGTGGCGCACGATCTGTTCGAACGCGTGACGGTGAGCGAGGAGAAGCTGGCGTCGCTCGATCCGGACGATCTGCGTGACTCGCTCGTCGCGCTGATCACGCGCTGGCAGCGGGCTGCGATCACGGGCAGCGTCGAGGCGCTTCAGCCCATCCGCGCGACGTTCCACGAATTGATGAATACCAATCGCAGCGAGATGTACGGGCTGTGCGCTGACGCGGACGCGAACACGCGTGCGATGGCGGTTTTTTGCGTAGCCTTTGGCGACCAGCCGGGTGACCTTGCGAAGGTGGAAACTGCGTGCGATGACGGCGAAGCCCGCGTGCGAATGTGGGCGGCCTACGGCCTCGCGGAGCGCCGCGATCCCGCGACGAACCACGACCTGCTGTGGAAGTTGCTCGGCGATGACGACGACAAAGTCCGCTGCCGCGCGTGCATGGCTGTCACCACCTGCGTCGAACGCAAAGCCAATGACCGCGACCGCTTCATGAAACGCCTGCTGACCATCATCGAAAGCGACAAGTCCGACGAGGTCCACCCCTTCGCCGCCCAAGCCATCGACGCCATCGCGAAGCGCGAAGACCTGGAAGCCCTGATCCATGCCGAGCAAATAGAAGAAGTCCCCAAAGCCCGCTGGCAACTGGAAAACACAATCAAGCGATTAGGCGGAAAACCAAAGTAAGCAAAAAGTAGGGCGGGCTATTGCCCGCCGTTCGAAACAACAATACGCTGCGATTCTTTGACCAACGCGATAACCGCATGCGCGTTTCGGATCAATATCGGTTTGCTCTATGATTACAATTGTCGTGTGCTGCGGCGGGCAATAGTCCGCCCTACAAACTCTCGGATTGGGAGTGTACGCACATGTGCACCGGCCCTGAAAGGGCCGTAGATTGTAGCCAGGGGTGCAACCCCTGGTTGGCGAGTGCTTTGAGCAATGCTGAGCCCTGTAAAGGGCGACACGTCGTCGGCGTTCGGGCGTGGCGGGTACTTGCGGGTTGATCCCTCCGTGGCTCTGTCGCCCTTGCAGGGCTTGGGAATTCCTGGGGCGGTGTGGGACCAGGGGTTGCACCCCTGGCTAAGTTCTTTCGCCCTTGCAGGGCGAAGGGTTCGGCGGGCAATAGTCCGCGGTGCCGTCTGATCCGCGGCGCGCCTTCGCCGAATGTTGGCTTAGCGCAGCGTGACTTTGCCTTTTCCGCGTTTTACTTTGCCTAGCGTTATTGGGGTTTCGCCCAGGCGTTTCAGCCTTTGGGTTACGCCGTTGGCGAAGGTGGGGCGGACTACGAAGATGTAGCCGATGCCCATGTTGAAGACGCGGAACATCTCTTGGCGTGCTATGCCGTGCTTTTGCAGGAACGGGAAGATTGGCGGCGGGGTCCAGCGTTTGCGTTCGATGACCGCGTCGCAGTCGCCCGGGATCACGCGGGCGAGGTTTTCCGCGAGCCCGCCACCCGTGATGTGCGCCATCGCACTGATCACCTTCTTGCGGCGATAGCTCTTGAGCAACCGGCCTACCGTACGCACGTAGATGCGCGTCGGCCTGAGGGCAGCAGCCCCCAGGGTTTCCCCAAGGTTGTCATATTCGCGGTCAAGCTTAAGCCGGTTCTGCGTGATGATCCGGCGGACTAGCGTGTACCCGTTCGAATGGATCCCCGACGACGGCAGGCCGATGAGCACGTCGCCTGGCTCCACGCGTTCGGGATCGAGTGCACGCGTTAACTCGACCACGCCGACCGCGAACCCGCCGAGATCGATGTCGCCAGGTTTGTATACGTCGGGCAGTTCAGCCGTCTCGCCGCCGAGCAGGGCGCAACCTGACTCGCGACACCCGGCGGCGATGCTCTCCATCAGTGCGAGCTGCTGCTCGGGTTCGATCTTGTGCACCGCGAGATAGTCGAGGAAGAAGAGCGGTTCCGCGCCGCAGGTGATCATGTCGTTGACGTTCATCGCGACAAGATCGATGCCGACCGTGCTCAGGTCGCCCATTTCGATCGCGAGCGTGAGCTTGCTGCCGACGCCGTCGGCGCACGCGACGAGCACGGGCTGACGGTAGTTGCGGCGGAAGAGCTGCTCGTCATAGTCGAGGCGAAACATGCCGGCGAACGCGTTGTGCCGGGAGATGACACGCGGGCCGTAGGTCTCGTGCATCGCGTGTCGGATGCGTTCGACCCAGCGCGCGTTGGCGGTGACGTCGACTCCGGCATCCTTGTAGGTCAGCGCGCGTTTGGCCATGGAAGTCCGTGCTTGGCGAGTTCTCTGAGACTTGGACGAGACATTTTCGTGTTTGTTCGTTGGTTATGAATCGGTGGCCATATCGTTATTGTCCGCTCCCACCGTGTCCTCCTTCCTCCTCCCTGTTCGGTCGGCGTCGGACACGATGTAGTCGCGGCTCGGATTTCCGCTTCCTTACGGGCGCGGCTCTGTTTTACGCTTCCTTGTCGGTGCGGGCATCGACTGATTCATGCAGGCAGGATGCCTGCACCACAAGACAACGTCGCCCCGACGTTTACTCAAGCCTCAAGCCTCAAGCCTTCCGTCTACCGCTGCTCCAGCGCCAGCTTGTCCACCTTCTGCCTGATACGCGTGGGATAGTCACCCGTAAAACATGCGGTGCAATATGACTGCGTTCCTTGCGACACGCTGCCGAGCATGCCTTCGACCGAAAGGTAGTGCAGCGAATCGACGCCGAGGTACTCGCGAATCTCGTCCACGCTGCGGTTCTTCGCGATCAGCTTCGACGGATCGGGAAAATCAATGCCATAGTAGCACGGGTGCCGCAGCGGCGGACTGGCCACACGCAGGTGGATCTCCGTCGCGCCCGCACGGCGGAGCGCGCTGATCTTGCCCTGCGTCGTCGTGCCGCGCACCACCGAATCCTCAACCACCACGAGGCGCTTGCCGCGCACCGCGTCCTTGATCACGTTCAGCTTGAGCTTCACCGCGAGGTCGCGAGCGGCTTGATCGGGCAGAATGAACGATCGGCCTGCATAGTGACTCGTGGTGAACCCGCGGCCCAGCGGTAAGCCGGAAGCACCGCTGTAACCGATCGCGGCGCACCGTGCGCAGTTCGGCACGGGGATGACGAGGTCAGCGTCGACGGGGGCTTCCCGCGCGAGCGCTTCGCCCATGCGTTTGCGCGCGGAGTGTACGTTCTCGCCAAAAATGTTGCTGCTGGGGTCGGCGAAGTAGACGTGTTCAAAGATGCACGCTCCCCCCCGGCCGCTGGTCACGTCCTCGCCGAAGTGGTCGGAATGCAACTCGCCGTCGTGGATCGTAAGAATTTCACCCGGCGCGACGTCGCGAACATACTCCGCGTCGACGATATCCAGCGCACACGTTTCGGACGCGACAACATACGCACCGCTCGCCAGCTTGCCGAGGCAAAGCGGGCGAAACCCATAGGGATCGCGCGCGGCGATGAGTTTGTTGTCGAGCAATATGACTAGGCTGAACGCGCCTTCGACGCGTTCGAGCACGCTCGCGAGCGGGTTCGGCTGGGCCTGATGCTCGGGCGCAGCCAGCAGGTGTACGATGACTTCGGTATCGGAGCTGGTCTGGAAAATGTGGCCGCGGGCTTCGAACTCCTTGCGGAGCGCGACGGCATTGGTCAGCGTGCCGTTGTGCCCCAGGCAGACGCTGCCAGCCGCGAATTCGAAGAGCAGGGGTTGGGCATTGGCGGAGCAGCTTGAACCGGTCGTCGAGTAGCGGACGTGCCCGATCGCGACCGAGCCCACCAGCCCGTCGAGCACGCGGGGCGTGAAGACGTCGTTGACCAGACCCATTTCGGCGTGGCGGTGCAAGCGCCTGCCGTCGGACGTGCAGATACCGGCGGATTCCTGCCCGCGATGCTGCTGCGCGTAGAGGCCGAGGTGGGTCAGGATCGCCGCCTGCGGGTCACCCGACACGCCAAACAAACCGCAATAATGTCGCACAGCTTCGTCCGTCACCGCCGTTCGCTCACCGGGTCCGGCACCGCGTCACGTCCACCACCTGTACCGTAGAGGCGCGCGGTAAAACGGTCAACACGCAAACGCGGTTAGTCGTATCTTAACGAAACCTTTGCCCTCCCGGCCGGTGTGGGTACCATCGCGACATGTTCTACGGTTACGTTCGCTACGCCGACGGTGGTATCTCGTGCTTGAATTCTCCTGCGGGGCTGGCCGACGCGTGGGCTTCATCGGATTCGGTCATGTGGATCGACCTGGAGTCGCCGACACCCGAGGAACTGCGCGAACTGAACGCGATCATCAAGGTGGACGAGAGCGCCATTGAGGACTGCCTCTCCGGCGAGCAGCGCCCCCGCCTCGACGAATTCACCGACCACATCTTCCTTTTGCTCTACGGTCTGCGCGGCATCGAGAAGGAGGAGGACGACGAGATCGATCCGCGCAAGCTTGCGGCGTTCGTGTCGCGGCGGTACCTGGTGACGGTCCACGCACGTCCGTTGCTGACCATCAGCGAGACGCGCGAACGCTGCGTACGCAACCCGGAACTCATCCTGCTGAACGGCGTGGACGAGTTGTTCTATCGCATCGTCGATCGTGTCGTTGACCGCTACATCGAATTCACCCAGGCGTACGAAGAGCGCATCGAAACGCTTGAAGAGATAACCCTGCGCGACGAGACCGACGGGGAGGTGCTTTCCGAAATCACCGACCTGCGCCGCGAATTCATGGAGTTGCGCCAGCTGGCAATGTCCCAGCGCGAATTGCTCCGCCCCTTGGGCAACGGTGACCTTGAGTACATTTCGCCCGCGCTTGAGCATCGCTTCCGCCACGTCAACGACCACCTCATGCAGGTGATCGAATTGACCGATGCGCTTCGTGAACAGCTTCTGTCCGTGCGCGACAACTACCATACGTCAATCGCCAACCGCACGAACGCCGTGATGCAGACGCTGACGATCTTCGCGTCGGTGATGCTGCCGCTGACTTTCGTCGCGGGCATATACGGCATGAATCTGCCGCTCTGGCCACCGCAGGAAAACCCCGGCAGCTTTTGGGGCGTCATGGGTGTGATGCTCGCGATTGCAGGCGCGATGCTGATGTTCTTCCGCAAGAAACGCTGGTTGTAGTCGCGCTGTGCTCGCCAACGTTATCCCGCCAAACCGGTTGACGGGCGCGAGCTGAATGCGCGGCGGCGTGCGGTGGCGTTGGCCTCTTGTTGACGGACGCGTTCGAGGCGCTCTGCCGCGGCGCGCTGCACTTCCTGCGTATGGACTTCGACGATGCACTGACGCGAGACGTCGCGATAGGCAGCCAGCGCGGTGAGCATCGCCAAACCCGCGACGATCGCATCCGACACGCTCCACCTGCCGTTGACTTCGACGATGCCCGCGACGGCTGCAACGACGGTTAACAAAACGATGCTCGCACGCAGACCGGCTGCCCGACCCGTGAGGCGTTTGCAGATCGATGCGCAGGTCCATGCCAGCGCGGCGAATACAATTGCGATTTCACCAAGCCAAACCGTGACCGGTCCGATGGGTTGGTAGAAATAGTCGACCAGTGGAGTCGTCGCGCCGTGCAGCGTGGCGGTTCCACGCGCGACGGCGGCGAGTCCGCGTACACCGTCGGCTGCGGTGGCTGCCGCCAGCACCGCCCAGATGCACAGCAGTACGGGCACGCACATCACCTTTCGCCACCACGGTGTGGCTGCGACGTGAACAATCGCTCGCCAGAGGAATGCGACGGTTGGCACCGCCAGCAGCGCGAACACCGCGCCGATCAGCGCGCCGAAGGCGTTGAGCAGCAGGTCGTACCATGAGGCGTATCGCGTCGCGATCATCGCCTGCGTACTTTCGAGCGTCAGGCTCATGCCCGCTGCCACTGCCGTAGCGCTCAGCACAGCACCAGCCGACCCTAGCACGCGCCTCCACCAGGCAAAGAGCAACGCGCCGATGGGCACGTACACCATGAAGTTGGTCAGCGCGTCGGGCACGGTGAGCTTGTGCCACGCAAGGTCGCCGAGTCGCCACGCGATCGGTGCCGGTCCGGTGATGCGAAAGGGCGTGAGCGAACCGAGCGTGACCAGCACCACAGCCGCTACCGCCGCGACACCTGGCAACAGCATCCGCGCGGCGCGCACGTTCGCCATCGCCGTATCGTCGGTTGCTGTCGCGTTGGGTGCGTGCGCTGCCAATGCCGGTGTCGCCACTTTCGAGGACATGACCACTCTCCCCTATTCTACTTAATACGAACTGTCCGCCCGTGATTCACCTGATGGTTTGACCTGCGCCGGCTGTGCCGCGGAAGCGCGGTCCGGTGACATTCAGCACGGCTGATAACTGCATCCGATAATTACCGGTCCATCAGCCCGCACGTCCGAAACGGGCAGGTTGAGGTAAGCTGCATCGCCGGTAAGGTATGGACGGATTGTTCGCACGTGTTGCCAAAAAACAACATGACCATTGACGAGTTGATACATCGTCGCCGCATGGAACTCCAAGGACCCACGCCATGAAAGCCGCCATCATCAACGCGTTCGGAGGCTACGACGTCTTCAACCACACCGACGTGCCCGACCCAGAACCGCGCACCGGCTACGCCATCGTCAAAGTGCTCGCGTGCGGGATCAATCGCTACGACCTGTTTCTGCGCATGGGCGGAGTTAAAAAGCCCACGCCGCTGCCGCACGTGATGGGCGCGGATATCTCGGGTGAGGTGGTCGAAATCAGTGGTGATGCGCACGGGTTTTCCCCGGGCGATCGCGTGATCGTCGCGCCAGGTTTTCCCATCGATCCAGCCGATTGGGATGCCGCGCCCGAGACGCTCGCTCCGAGTTACACGGTTACGGGTACGACCGAGTGGGGCGGGTATGCGCAGTTCGTTCGGGTGCCCACGCGTTACTTGCTTGCCGATCGGACGAACCTCTCGCCCGAGCAGGTCGCGGCTATCCCGCTTGTGCTCGTGACCGCGGTGCATGCCGTACGGACGTTGGGGAATGTCAAACCGAGCAATCGCGTACTCATCCAAGCCGGTGCGTCGGGCAGCGGCAGCATGTGCATTCAACTCGCCAAGCACCTCGGGGCGCAAGTCGCCACGACCATCGGCAGCGACGAGAAAACCGCGTTCGTTCAAGCCTGCGGCGCGGACGTGATCATCAACCATCGCAACGAGAACTTCGCCGATCGTGTCCGGGATTGGACGGAAGGTACCGGCGTTGATGTGGTGATTGACAACGTCGGCGGCGGGGTGTTCGCGGACAACCTGAAGTGTCTGAAGCCCGGCGGGGCGTTCGTGAATTTCGGACTGGTCGGCGGGGTGAAGGACACGTTGAACTTCGCCGCGCTCATCTTCAACCAGTACCGCATCCTCGGCTCGATGATGGGCACGCTCAACGAACTCAAGGACGGTCTGCAACTCATCGAAGCCGGTAAGCTCCGTCCGAATCTCGACCGCACCTTTCCGCTATCGCAAGTCGCGAAAGCTCACGAGTACATCGATTCCCGCAGCGTGCAAGGCAAAGTAGTCTTGCTTCCGTGGAGTGAAGAATCCGAGCCGCGACTGTAAGGGAGCGGGAAAACAGTGATTTCCGCTCCAACCAAGTCCGCGCTTCAATCGTCGCCCATCAATCGGTAAGTGGTTTGCCACGCCAGTTCGTCATCTGTGATGAGTTCAAGCACGCGCGCCTGCAACGCCTCGGCAAAACGAAGCCTCGCCTCCTCCGCGTTGCAAACAGCGTCCCGCAACTCATCGCTCGTTGCGGAAAACCATAGCAATGACTCAGGTTCCTGCGAACCCTCCCACCCTTCGGTCACGGTAACCGTCTCCGCGTCGAAACTGATTGTTGCTTGCGGGTGTCCGATCCACAGTTGACCTGACTTGGGTCTTTCTTCCAGCGCCGATTTCCAACTGTCGAGTGTCGAGAAGTCGGTGCAACATTGCGGCTCGAAGATGTCGCCGTCGCGAGTGAGTATTGCGAAGCCGCCATCCAAGCCACAAATCGATTCAATACCTGAGACTCGGACATGCCCGTTTTCAGCAGGAAAACCCGGGAGCCCCGAGCCCTGAAGCGATTCGCGGATCATCCGGATGATGAGTTCATTTCGGACGACGGCGAATGCATCAGCGAAATTCGATCCGGGCTCTATCGGTTCGATACCGAAAATCTCAGCATCGGCCATGCACTTGCGAAAATACTCATCCCAAATCTCCGGATTAAATCGCGCAGGACCTACATCGGGTAGTGGCCTTTTCGACCAGTGGTAGGGGGCTACTTCCAAGACCAGCCGCAGTTCCAGGGGCTTGATTGGTTTGATTCGCTTCATGGTACGAAGTGCACTCAAAAGTCGATGGCTGCGTACATGTCATCACGAGGCGGTATCATTGCACGCTCAACTTTCGCGACCACGGACACGCAGAGCCTGTCCGTGCCACCCGTTTGGGTGATAGGTGCTGGACTAGAACCGCTTCCAAACCTCGGCGGCGCGTCGCCGCGCCTCGTCTGTGACTTCGCGTTTGTTCACGCCGAGCACTTTGCCGTTTTCGAGACGCTGCTTGCCGTCGACCAGGGCGTCCGTGACGCGCGCGGAGGGCAATCCGAACAACACGTGACCGAGTATGTTGTCAGCGGCCAGTGGTGTCGGCGGGTCGTAGTCGACGACGATCACATCGGCTTTGTGCCCGGGGGCCAGAGCGCCGACCGGTTTACCGAAGTAGCGACTTGCGATGCGCGCGTTGTTTTCGAGCAGCAACTTGCCCGCCTCCACGAATCCGACACGCGGGTCGTTCGTCCCGTGCTTGTGCAGCAGGTTCACCAGCCGGACGTCGTCGAGCAGCGTCGCGCTCATCCCGTCCGTCCCCAGCCCCACGCAGATGCCCATGTCGAGCATCTTCGGCACGTCCGCTCGGCCGACGGCGTTGTTCAAGTTCGACTGGGGATTGTGCACCACGTTCGTCCGCGTGTCCGCCAGGAGCGCAAGCTCGGAATCATCCACGTGAATGCAGTGCGCGCAGATCGATTTTGCCCCAAGAACGCCCGCATCCGCAAGCCTCGCCACGACACGTTTGGCGTACTTCGCCTGGCTGTCGTCGGGATCGAAGTGCGACTCCGACACGTGGATGTGAAAACCAGCATCGAGCCTGCGGCCCGCATCCACGCAGCGCGCGAGCAACGCATCGTCCAGCGTCATCGACGCGTGCAAACCGAAGAGACTAGCCACCATATCATCGCGGGTGCGACATGCCTCGATGAATGCCGCGTTTTCCGCAACACCGTCGGCTGCTATGTCGCTGCCGTCGCGATTGGACACCTCGTAGCACAGGCACGTGCGCACACCGACCGCGCGTGCCGCGTCCGCGATCACGTCGAGGCTGCCGCGCACCGCGTTCGGCGACGCGTGATGATCGATGACGGTGGTCACGCCTGCCTCGAGGGAGCGAACGAGCGGCACGAGCGCCGAGCTGCGGACGTCATCGAGCGTGAGCGCCTTGTCGAGTCGCCACCAGAGTCGCTGCAGAATCTCAAGGAAATTCGTCGGCGGGGCGTCCTTGATCGCGATGCCACAGGCGAACGTGCTGTAGAAATGCATGTGCGCGTTGATGAACCCCGGCATGATCAACCCGCCACCGGCATCGATCACCTCACCGGACACGTTCCCCGCGTCCGACCGCGCGCCGACCCAGCCAATCGCATCGCCGTCAACACGCACCGCGCCGTTGGGAATCACACGGCAGTCATCGCCGAGCGTCACCACGGTTCCGCCGACAATCCACTTTGGGGCTACATCAATCTGTGTCATGTCCGTTTACCCATACGTTGTTGCCAAAAACCAACGCGATAGTGTCTCCGTGCATTCCTGGATAGCCATCGGGGGGGCAGCATGGGTTCCTGCTAACAATCCCGCAACATGCTACGGCGCGCGAATGACGGACTGGATTCAGCCCCGACCGGTGGTTCCGCGCTCGCGATAGGCGCGCATTGGGTATTAGCTGAATTTGTAGACGCGCCAGCATGCCCAGGCAACGAACACCAGGAACGCGGCGCCGTTGAACGACGCCGACACGAGGAACATCACGCGAGTCCACCGTTTTGCCTGTTTGAACCCCAATTCGTATTGATGTCGTCGGCGTATGCGTGCAATCGCATTGAATAGCGCCAAGTAGCTAAACGGAGCAACCACCAATATCGCGCAACCCGCCGCGGGTGAGCGTGCCGAAATTGAGATTCCCAATAGCACGGCGAGCCATAAGCCCACGGCAAGATTAATGATCGCCGGTTGCAGGAGGCCCGGCGGATAGTCCTCGAAATCAAGTTCAAACTTCTGGACCGATTCGTGCACCGCGAAACCACACTCCGGGCACAACCCATCGGAAGGCATTCGAAAAAGATCATACTGACACTGCGCGCACCCTACATGTCCGCGTACAATCCACGCAGGTTTCTCCCTCGCATACTGCGACTTGTCCGCCTTCGATTCGTGCATGATCTTGCAATGAATCGTGGATCAGCCGACGCCGCACCACTCGACCGCACTGGAACACCAGGATATAGTGTAACGCGCGGTCCGCCAACGGGATTCCACCATGCACAACGACCCCATTCGCGAAGTCGTCCGCAGATACTGGGGCTACGACGCGCTGCGCCCATTGCAGCATGAGGCCATGTCAGCCGCTATCGCGGGTGAGGACGCGCTCGTCGTCATGCCCACCGGCGGTGGCAAGTCGTTGTGCTACCAGGCACCGGCGCTGCTCGCGGATAAACCCACCGTCGTTGTCTCCCCGCTCATCGCGTTGATGAAGGATCAGGTCGACGCGCTGCGCGCCCGCGACATTCCCGCGGCATTTCTCAACAGCAGCCTCACCATCGACGATCGTCGCCGAGTGGCTGGCGGGATTCAAGACGGAACCTACAAACTCATCTTCGTCGCGCCGGAACGCTTCGCCTCCGAAGTCTTCTGGAATCTGCTCGCGTCGGGTGGCATCGGGGCGTTCGCGATCGACGAAGCCCACTGCATCAGCCACTGGGGCCACGACTTCCGCGGCGACTATCGCCGCCTCGACCAGCTCAAAGCCCGCTTTCCCAACGCCAGCGTACACGCCTTCACCGCGACCGCCACCCCGCGCGTTCGCGGCGACATCATCGAGCAGTTGCACCTGCGCGATCCCCGCGTGCTGGTTGGCGATTTCTTCCGCCCGAACCTGACGTACCGGGCGATCAAACGCAGCCGCGGTTTTGACGACGTCGTGGAAGCCGTCAAAGCGCGTCGCGACCGCGCCGGCATCGTCTACTGCATTCGCCGCCGCGACGTCGACGAACTCACTGCGTGGTTGCGAAGTGACGCGGGACTGCGTGTCGAGGGGTATCACGCGGGCATGTCGGACGATGCGCGCACGCGCGTGCAGGACGCGTTCGCTGCCGGTGAGTGCGATGTCATCGTCGCGACCGTCGCGTTCGGCATGGGCATCGATCGGTCGGACATTCGCTTTGTGATTCACGCCGCGCTGCCCCAGTCGCTCGAACACTATCAGCAGGAGACCGGGCGAGCCGGTCGCGACGGGGCGCCCGCGGAGTGCATCCTGTTTCACAGCGGCAGCGATTTCGGTCTTTGGAAAAGCATTATCACGAAGGAGGCGTCGGAGAATACGGACGATCAGCTTGCGATGCTCGGCGAGATGTACACTTTCGCGACGGGCATGAGCTGCCGCCACCGCACGCTGGTGACCTACTTCGGGCAGGAATGGACACGCGAATCGTGCGACGCCTGCGACGTGTGCACCGGCGACGTCGCGGTGATGCCCGACTCCACGACCATCGCCCAGAAGATCATGTCAGCCGTTTACCGCACGGGCGAACGGTTCGGTGCCGCGTACATCAGCGAAGTGCTCGTCGGCAGCTTCACGGAACGCGTGGAGGCCCGCGGCCACAATGAGCTGCCCACGTTCGGCGTCATGCGGGATTATCCCAAGAAGCACATCAGCGCGTGGATCGATCAGCTAACAGGCCAGAGCCTGCTGGAGCGCGAAGGCGAGTACCGCATCCTCAAGATCACCCGCAAGGGCTGGCAAGTCCTTCGCAGCGAGGAAGAAGCAAAGCTGATAGAACCGGCAACCAGCGCCACGACAAAGAAACCCAAAAACCGAGCCGCGACTGTAAGGGAGCGGAACAAAACGAGGGAACAACTGGAAGCGACAACCGCAGGCTCAAACAAAGCGCCCGCGCGCCTACCCGAAGGCCCACTAAGCCTCGACGACCAGGAACTCTTCGAAAAACTCCGCGAAGTGCGCCGCGAAATCGCCGACGAAATGAACGTCCCAGCCTTCGTAGTCTTCAGCGACAAGACCCTCCGAGCCCTGGCCCGCGCCAAACCCAAGTCGGAAGAGGAAATGCTGACAGTAAAGGGAATCGGTCCAAGCAAATTGGCGGCCTTCGGCGAGCAGTTCTTGAAAGCAATCGCCTGATCAGAACCCCCGGCGCCAAGTCAGGGGCAAATCCGAACCGCGACTACATCGTGTCCGACGCCGACCGAACAGGATGGAGGACACGGTGGGAGCGGAGGAAACAAGGGGCCTACTCAATACAAAGGTAGGGCGGGCTATTGCCCGCCGCAGAACGAGACGCAGCCCCCGTCAGCCGATGGCTTCCAGTCCCCGCTCCCCCGTGCGGATGCGGATGCAGTCTTCCAGCGGCAGGATGAAGATTTTCCCGTCGCCGATGTCGCCGGTCTTTGCGCCTTCGATGATCGCGTTGATCGTCGCGTCGACGTAGTCCTCGTTCACCGCGATCTCCAGCCGCACCTTCTTCAGCAGCGTCACCTCGATGTCCACGCCGCGATAGGTTTCGTGATAACCCTTCTCCTCGCCGCAGCCCAGCGCGTTCGTGACCGAGATCTTGTAGACCTTCGCGCGGTAGAGCGCCTGCTTCACGTCGTTGAGCCGCTCCGGTTGAATGTACGCTATGATCAGTCGCATGATGTTTCTTCCTGTCGGGATGGTCTATCTGCTTCCCGGCCGCGCTTGGGTCTTCGGGCGTAATTTGTGGGACGGTCTTCTGCTTTTCTTGACCGGCTGGAAAGCCGGTCCCACATAAGACTGTTCACACATAAGACTGTTCACACATGGTACTCTTCACACATGATACCGGGCCCACGCGGTACCGGTCTCACATGATGCTTGCCTGCAACGGTTTTCCGTGCTGGCTGCCTGGTGATCCTTGGAGCCTACTCGTTCGTGAAAATCTGGAACCCGCTGTAGGCTTCCATCCCGTGTTCGCCGATGTCGAGCCCCCGGCGCTCCTCCAACACGCTGACGCGCAGACCGATCGTCTTCTTCACCAGCACAAACATGACGATACCCGTCCCGAACGCCCAGGCAAACGCCGTCCCCGCGCCGATCAACTGACTGGTGAACTGGCCGAACCCGCCACCGTAGAACAACCCGCCGTTCGTATCGCCGATCTTGAGCACCGCTTCCGCGTTGAACAAACCGCACGCGAGCGTGCCCCACAGTCCACCGACACCGTGTACGCTTACCGCACCGACCGGGTCGTCGATCTTCAGCACGCAATCGAAGAAGTACACCGCGAGCACCACCAGCACACCGCCGACCGATCCGATGATCAAAGCGCCGATCGGTGTGACCGTAGCGCAACCAGCCGTGATCGATACCAAACCGACCAGCGCACCGTTCATCGCCATCGACGCGTCCGGTGTCTTGAGGAATATCCAAGTCGTGAACATCGCGACCATGCCACCAGCCGCTGCTGCCAGGTTCGTGGTGATCGCGATTCTGCCGATGTCGCCGTTGCCCACCGTCGTGCTGCCGCAGTTGAACCCGAACCATCCGAACCAGAGGATGAACACGCCCATGGCAGCCAGCGGGATATTGTGGCCGGGGATGGCGCGCGGTTTGCCATCCGGCCCGTACTTGCCCGTGCGCGGGCCGGCGACCAAAGCGCCGGCGAGCGCGAGCCACCCGCCGATCGAGTGTACCACGGTCGAGCCCGCGAAGTCGCAAAACGCACCACTGGAGAGTTTCTGCAACCAACCGGCATTGTCGTTGCCCAGCAACAAGCTGCCCCACGCCCACGATCCAAAAACCGGATAGATGACCAGCGTGATGATGAAACTGTAGACCAGGTACGCGTGGAATTTGATGCGTTCAGCCACCGCGCCGGAGACGATCGTGGCTGCCGTCGCGGCGAAGACCGTCTGGAAGATGAGGAAGGTGTAATCCCAATCCTGGCCGGTAACGCCGGAGAGCGCGAAGTTGGTCGTGCCGAACCACCCGTTCGTCTTGCCGAACATCAAACCATAGCCGACGAAGAAGAACGCGATCGAACCCACCGCGTAGTCGGTGAAGTTCTTCATGATGATGTTGACCGCGTTCTTGGCGCGGGTGAATCCGCACTCGAGCATGGCGAACCCGAGCTGCATGAACATCACCATACCGGCCGCGACCAGCGTCCAGACGATGTTCAGGTTGGTCTGCACCGTGTCGGTCAGTTCTGTCTGTGCGATCATTGATGTTCCGTCTCAATGGGCTGCGGGCTCGCCGGAAACGCCCTCCGATCCCCAATCGGGGGGCACTGACCCGGGGCGGCCCGCTCCGAGCTGATCAAAAGTGCAAAATGGTAGCATCCTAAGATTCTGATTCAAGAAATTAGTGTAAACATTCTTCGAATTACCATAGATGCCCGGCGATATGCGTAATGGTCCCTAGGGGCGTGGGATCGGCGATTCGGCACGCGGACGGGGCCTCGGTGTCAGGACGTTGGCACATTGCCCGGCAGTGGCGGCGGTTGTTATCGGGCGACTTCGCAATACACTGCTCCGTCCCAAGGTGTCGCGCTAACGGGGTGGACTTCTTTGATCAACTGGCTGGTGATTCCCTGCCTGCGAAGGTGGCGGCAGTTCACGTCTATCGTGCTGTCGGTCGGCATGCTTGCGCTGGTGCTGCGCTTGCCCCTGCCCGCGATCATCGACAAGCCGGGAACCGAGGACTTCCCCTGCAAACACCACGCGTGCGGCTGCCTTGATGCCGAGATGTGTCGCACGCACTGCTGCTGCTTCAAGACCACGGCTGCTCCCAAGAAGGGCGGGAGCTGTTGCGCGCACAAGGCGGCGGCTGACGATAAGCACGCGTCATCGTCGGGTACGCGACTGCAATCGCCCGAGTGTGGCGGGTTGGCCTACACAATGATCATGCACGGTGTGCTGCTCGTTCCGTACACCGCGCACACAGTCCCGAATGCGCTGCCGGTCGGGGCGCGCCTCGTGCTCGCGCCGGATGCATCGCCGCTCGAAGTTTCCCTGTCACCTGCGACACCTCCTCCGCGCGCGTAACCGGCTGACCTCATCATTGGCTGCGCGGCGCAATCAAGACATCGGTAGCGCTGCGCGTTACGCGAAACTTCTCGGACAAGGAATTCACCGTGACGAAGCTGCACGCGCGTGCGCGCGGGCGGAGCCGTCCAGGGTTCACGCTTGTCGAGTTGTTGGTGGTGATCGCGATCATCGCGGTGCTGCTGGCGATTCTCTTGCCGTCGTTGCGTTCGGCGCGACGTCAGGGCAAGCGTGTGGTCTGCCTGAGCAATCTCAGGCAGCTCGGACAGTTTTCGCTTTTTTATAACGCGGACTACAACGATCGGATGCCGCGGAGTCTGCACTCCGCGACGGCGAGCAATGCGCGCGCCTGGGGATACACGTTTTACCAATACGCAGCCAAGGAGCCCTGGACGCCGCAAACCCCGCAGGACAGCTGGGAGCACGTGGTGCTTTCGAATTACCGCTGTCCTTTTGATCGTCGCGGGCCGTTGCCGTCGCCGTTTCCCTTCCTGCCACCGTCGTTGCCGTGGAGCTATGGCTACAACGTCTACTTCGAGTTGCGGCCCAGCGAAACGCCGGACGGTTCGGAATGGAGAATTGCGTCGCGGGCTCCGCGGCCTGCCGCGACCATCGTGTTCGGCGAGATCGGCGACAAAGCCGATACGGTGATGCCGGATCACGTGATGGCGCACTTCTGGACGCGTTTCGACGCGGACGTGGAGGTCGCACGCGAACGGCACAAACCGGATTCGGCATACGCGTTTCTCGACGCGCACGCGGAGAATCTCGCCTTCGAGAAGACTTACAAGAAACTCGAAGATCAAGAACCCAAGGAAATCAACCATTGGCATCCTGGCTGGGCGCGTTAGCGCCGCGTTCCGGGATTGCAGAAAGGAATCTCTCTCCATGAATGTCTTTCGTTCAAACAAGTTCGGATGGACGTTGGGAATTGCAGTATGCGGCGCCTTCGCCGCGTCGGCGCAGGCGACCGTCTGGCCGCTCAGCGTCGGTGGCATGAAGCACGCGATGGTGTTCTGGGATGAAGTGAACACCGGGTTGGAAGTTCACCTCGAAGATCCCGGCCCGCTCGCACTGCTCGACGACGGCGAACTCCACACGCCACCGTCCGACGTGCTCGATGGCAAGGGCTACAACAATCAGTACGGTTTTCTCAACGGCGAAGCCTTCAGCCCGCCGGAAGGCGCCATCTGGGTCGAAGTGCTTGCGATCTCGCCGGGCCTGGAAACATACGAAGGCGGAATGCGCATGGCCAACGTGGTGAACCACACCTATGCGCCGATTCTCAATGCCGTCGGCGAACGCTGGATGTGGAACCAGAGCATGAATCATCCCTGGTACGCAGCCGCGACCCCCGGCAACTACAGCGTTGAATACCGCGTGTACGTCGGCGACGCGTCGAACGGCGATCCGCTCGGCGGGTACGTCTCGGACACGACGCAGTTCAATTTCGCATATGCACCGGAGCCGGGCGCGCTCGCGCTGCTGGCCTTCGGTGCGTGCGGCATCCTGCGCCGGAGGGTGCGGTGATGAAGCGCGCGACGAAGTTGACGCGAGTGCGTCTGTTCGTCGCGGCAGTGGTCGGCGTCGGTGCATGGGGGGCACCGGCGCTGGCGGCTGACCCGCAACTTGGCGGCGCGATGAAGCACATTTTCGTCACGCTGTACGAGCCAACGAAGACGCTCTATCACTTTATTCAGGACGGCGAAGATGAGCGCGTGATGCTCTATGACTACGGCGACAGCTACACGGGGGGCGCCGCGGTTTTGAACGGTATGCATTACGCGGCGCGCTACGGCTGGTTGCCCGATGGAAGCTGGAGTATCCCGTCGCAGCGTGGCATCTTTGTCACACCGGTCGAACAGTCACCGGGTCTTGAGGTGTATGGTCAGGACAGTTTCGCCCCGATCCTGGGCACGGCGGGCAGCGATCCGGTGTGGTCGTGGAGCACGGCGATGGTACACAACTGGTACGCCGTTTCCGCGTGCGGTTGGTACGAAGCCACCTACAAAGTGTACGTCGGCTTCACCGATGGCACGGAAGACACCGCGTACACGCCGACGTTTGTCCATCTGATTTGGCAATTTGCCGATGGCGCGGGTGATCAACTCGGCGACTGGGACGGCGACGGCGATGCCGACCTGTGTGACTTCGCGATGCTCCAGCAGTGCTACGGCGCTGACGTAGCGTCCGGCGCACCGGGGGAGTGCGGCTGCTTTGATGCCGACGTCGATGAGGACGTTGATGCAACCGATTACGCCGCGTTCGCGACGGAGTTCACCGGCCCGTAGCGCGGTTGCCTCAAAAGCGGTAACGTTGTGAACATAGGGGTGCAGCCGGCGGTAGCGACGTTGGCTGTGCCCCTTTCTCGTTTGCATGCCCTTCGCCGCGGGCATTTCCGTAGCCGCCTGCCTGGCATCCTCCAACTCGGTTTACACGGACGGGCGAAGTTTGTAACGTCATCGGAGGCGGTGGTGGTATATGCTTATGGGAATGGCATAGGGTATTTGCCCAGGCCATTCAAAACAATGTCAACCCAATGCGTATATTGTGGCGTTCGGAATCCGGAAGCGGCGAAGTACTGCCGCAGGTGTGGGTGCTTCTTTCCTCTGGATGTGGCGAAGGAATCACCGTTTCGAGTGCGGCTGGTGAAGCGGTGGCAGTTTGTGCGCACGTGGCACGTCACCGACGCGGATCGCGAGTTCGAGTTGAACTACAACGGCTATGGATTCGGCTACGAAACCGTGTCTATTGATGGCGTCGAATGCGCCCGCCGAACCGGGTGGGGCGTGATGAGCCAGCAGTATGTGTTTACGCACTACGACCATCGGTTCGTCATCAGCGTTGCGTTGCCGTGGTGGGGCGAGGGGCTTGCGCTGGTGAGCCGGTTGAAGTTTGTGCGCGTGGAGATCGACGGGCACATTGTGTACCAGGAAGGAAAACCTCCGATGAGGCCGTTGCCGGAAACCAGGAGTGTGCTGGAAAAGGTGCAAGCTCCGCTGCATGTGCGTTCCATCATGCGGCGAGGTGAGCCGCGAAAGGTCAGCCAGTACGTCGCGCTGGTGGGTGCGATCGTTGCGGGCATCGTGCTGAT
Organism: Phycisphaerales bacterium; assembly: GCA_020639095.1. Taxonomy (GTDB): domain Bacteria; phylum Planctomycetota; class Phycisphaerae; order UBA1845; family UBA1845; genus JACKHG01. The sequence goes on from JACKHH010000035.1 coordinate 28,012, forward strand.
AACCTGCGCCGCGGTTCACTGTTCGACGTTCTTTGGCGTCGACCTGATCGATGAGTTTCCGATGGTCTGGTCATTGCACGTGATCACCATGGGCATGTTCATTTTCGCAGCCTGCTGCTCGCGGAAGCACAGCGAGGTGTCGAAGGACTCGAAGCACAATCCCTTTCCACACGCGCCAACGTGGATGAAGGCGCTGACGAGCGTGCTGTTCGCCTACGCATTTATCAACTTTGCGGCTTTTATGTTTAGATCGTCGGAGGGGACCCCCGAGCACCGAAACAACGGTACGTATGCGATTATGAATCATGGCGAGTTCGTTCGCGAGATCGACGAGCATGAATTCCATTTGGGCCAGGCGCGGGTTATTCGCTTGTTCTCCGGTCACTGGATGATGTTCAACGCCGCGGCCATGAGTATGCTTTGCTCCAAGTACCGCAGCCCGTCCGCAGACGGTGCGTTGAGCAAGGCGGACGACCAACCGATGGCGGTGTCGTAGCGTGGTAAGCTGATGCGGCGTGGTAAGCCGACGCAGCGTGTCGGTGGCACATGCTTCGGGAGTGTTGAACTTGATTGAGTACCGCGGTTCAGCTTTGTGGAGACATGCGCACCATGCAGTTTCAAGCCATGCTGTTTGATCTCGACGGAACGCTTATCGATTCGCTTGCGGATATTGCGGACGCGTGCAATCGTGCGCTGGCGTCGCGCGGTTATGGTACGCACGAGCGCGATGCGTACCGCTATTTCGTTGGTGATGGCGTGCGAAATCTTCTACTGCGTACGCTGCCGCCCGAGGCGCGCGTTGAGCCGATCGTGAGCGAGTGCGTGGAGGCGTTCGCGGAGGACTATGCGCGCAACTGGAACGTAGAGACGCATCCTTACGCGGGCATTCCCGAGCTGCTGGATGCCGCAATCGCCAAAGGGCTGCGATTGGCGGTGCTCTCGAACAAGCCGCACGCGTTCACGGTGCAGTGCGTCGCGTCGATTCTCGCCGACTACCACTTCGAAGTGGTCATGGGCGCGTCGGCGGAGTTTCCGCACAAGCCCGATCCGCAGTCGGCGCTGCACGTTGCCCACGAGATGGGCGTTCCGCCGGGGCAGTTTCTCTATCTCGGTGACACGGCAACCGACATGCGAACTGCCGTCGCGGCGGGCATGCATCCGCTGGGGGCGCTCTGGGGTTTTCGCGAAGCGCAGGAACTTCGCGACGCGGGCGCGAAGGCGCTGGCGCGAACGCCGTCGGAGGTCCTCACGGTGGTTGGTAATTAACAGGCGCATATCGCGCAGACACGTGCTTAGCGCAACACGAAGATGCCCCAACGGGGCATTGGCATCCAGCCCAGGGTTGCGCCGAAGTTGCTACCCTGGGTCATGTGTGCGCCAATCGAATCCGACCCTGTTGGGGTTGACTTGCTGTACAATGCGTAACCCACGGTCGTCGCGGTGCGAGAACCCCGAGCCAGGGGCTTTGATGCAGCCTGCCCGCGCGCGCTTGACGCATGCGGCGGGCCTTTATAGCCTCACCGCGCTACAATGCCTTCCTGATGAGAGACTCGCGAAGCAGCCCGCGTGGTTGCTCACCGCGGGATGGGCTACCGATTCGCAGTCCCAGACGAACAAGGATCCAAGACGGCAAAGGAGATATACCATGGCATTCGAACTTCCCCCGCTACCGTACGATTACAACGCACTGGAGCCGCACATCGACGAACAGACGATGCGGATCCATCACGACAAGCACCATCAGGCGTACATCAGCAAAGCCAACGCAGCCCTCGAAGGCCATCCCGACCTCGCGTCGAAGAGCGTCGAGGATCTGCTTCGCGGCCTGGGCAGCTTGCCGGATTCGATTCGCGGTGCGATCCGCAATCACGGCGGGGGGCACAGCAACCACTCGGTGTTCTGGACGATCATGAAGCCCGGTGGCGGCGGTGCGCCGCGCGGTGAACTCGCGTCGGCGATCGACAGCACATTCGGCGGGTTCGACGGCTTCAAGGAGAAGTTCGCAGCCGCTGCTGGTGGTCAGTTCGGTTCGGGCTGGGCGTGGCTCAGCGTCGAAAGCTCGGGCAAGCTGCACCTGGGCGGGTACGCGAACCAGGACAGCCCCTACATCGAGAACCGCACGCCGCTGCTGGGTATCGACGTGTGGGAGCACGCGTATTACCTCAAGTACCAGAACCGTCGCCCGGACTACATCACCGCGTGGTGGAACGTGGTGAATTGGGACGCGGTCGCCAAGCGCTACGCCGCCGCCAAGTAGCCACGCGCGATAGCACATTGTGAATACCCAACGGGCGCCGGACGATGAGTCCGACGCCCGTTTTCTATTTGTACGGTTTGCCGGTTGTTTGGCGTGCGTCACACTTGTTGAACCACCAAGGCACAAAGACACGAAGAACAGATGGGTTGATGGAATGATGAATGCAATCCAACCAAGTCTGACCCGCCACATCGTGGCGTTCATCATCGATCAATAACAATTCGTCCTTGGTGCCTTTGTGCCTTGGTGGTTCAAGAAAGACGAAAGTTCTACGCCGCGATGATGCCCTCGCGGATGGCGAGGCGCGCGAGTTCGACGCGATCGTGGACGTGTAGTTTGTCCATGATCATTTCGCAGTGCGTTTCGATGGTCTTCACGCTGATGCCCAGGCGGTAGGCGATGTCCGTTTTGGCTCGGCCCATCGCGATCTGCCCGAGGATCTCGCGTTGCCGCGGCGTGAGGGCAGCCGACCTGGTGCGCAGGTTCGCGTTGTCGCCGGGCGTTGGCGGCATGAGCCGTTCGCGCACCTGCGGCGAGAAGTACGTGGCGTCGCGCGCGACCGCGTGAATGGCGGCGATGAGCGTGCTCACCGGTTCGTTCTTGCTGACGAACCCCTGCACGCCGGCATCGAGCGCGAAATCGAGGTAGCGGTCGTAGAGGTGGGCGCTGACGAATATAACGCGGGTCCGCGGCGCGCCCGCGAGCATCCAGTGCGCGATGCTCAGACTTTCGACACCGCCGAGATCGATGTCGAGCAATGCGATGTCAGGCCGGTGCTTCTGCGCGAGCACCATCGCCTCCGGACCGGTGGCTGCGACACCAACGATTTCGATACCCGGCTCGCGCGCAAGGCGATCATTCAGCGCGGTGCGCACGAGCCCGTGGTCATCCACAATCAGAATGCGTAAGGAATTGCCCATTCCGCCCCCTAATACTTCATTC
>JACKHH010000036.1 GCA_020639095.1 Phycisphaerales bacterium
CGACGGAGATGCACTACGAGTTGGCGAGCCTGCTGCGGGTCGCGCGGCGCACCGACGATGCCGCACCGCACTTGAAGTACTACCTCCAGCACGGCGATGATTCCCAGCGGCTCGCGCAGGCGAAGACCTGGCTCGGGGAGTAGCGTCGCACAGCCACGTGTCGCACGGTGATTCGCCGGAGAGCAATTTGTCGGGCGAAGCAAACAGGTTCTTACGCCACCGGCAAGCCTCATACCATTCGCGTGTGGATGATTTGCGCGCGTCACCGTATCATGCGCCCAGCAGCCATTGCAGCGGAAACGCATCCGCCGGGGCTGCACGCATCGGGCGAAGGGTATGGAACCGGAAAGCGCGGATCGCTATCTCGTCGAGGAAATCCGCCGCGGGCAGGAGTCCGCGTGGCGGCAACTGATCGACGCCTACCACGGGCGATTGCTGGCGTTCGCGCGCACGCGGATCGCGAGCCTGAGCGATGCGGAGGACGTCGTGCAGGACGCGCTCGTTGGGTTTCTTCAATCGCTGCCGAATTACGATCCCGCCCGGTCGCTGGAGACGTATCTGTTCACCATTCTCCGCTACAAGCTGGTGGACAGGCTTCGCAGTCGCAAGATCGCCCCGCTCAGCGTGGACGCGGAGGAGGACGACTGGTGGGACCGCATCGGACCCGCCGATGGCGAGACGCCCTCGCAGGCAGCCGCCCAGGCGGAGGAAGCGCGGCGGCGCGAGGACCTGCTCGTCGATTTGCTGCGGCGAATGATTCATGACTATCGCGACCGCGCCGCGTTCCAGGACTTACAGGTGATTGAGCTGCTCTTCTACGGCGGCAAGCGCAACCTGGAAGTCGCGGAACTCTTCGACATGGATCAAAAAGCCGTCGCGGGCGTCAAGTTTCGCGCGATCGGCAAGCTGCGCAAGTTCTTCGAGGAGTTGGGCGAAGCCGTGCTGAATGAGCTGGGCGACGATGCGATGGACATCACCGTGGCACAGGTCTGGCGCGATCGCCGGCTGACGTGCCTGAAACGCAGCACGCTCGGTTCGTACCTGCTGGGCGTCCTCGATGATCCCTGGTTGGGATATACTCAATTCCACATCGACGTGGTTGCGTGCCCGCTGTGCCTGGCGAATCTGCGCGACATCGAGCAGGAGGACATCGCGGAACACGATCCGCAGCGCACCGAACACCTTTTCACGTCGAGTGTGGGCTTTCTCTCGCGCACGTCCTAACCTCTATCAAACAACGACACGAAAGTAGAGTACCGGATGCTTCAGGTGGACAACACGACATACACAAGCGTTCAGAATAGCGGCGGATACCGGCAAACGCAGACCCGCAGTCTCATCGAGGTCACCGGCAGCGACCGGCAATCCTGGTTGCACAACCTGACCACGAACGCGATCAACTCGCTGAAGCCCGGCGATGGCAATTACGCATTCGCGATCAACGTGCAGGGCCGCACGATTTTCGATCTCAACGCCCTCGTGCTCGAAGACCGTTTGTGGCTCGACATCGACGCGCGTTGGGCGGAGCTTGCGCTGGCGCATTTCGACAAGTACCTCATCGTCGAGGACGTGCAGCTTGCGGACATCACTGCCGAGTGGGCGCGCTTCGAAGCGCTGGGCCCGCATACCGCAGACTTGGTCAATTCGCTCGGTTTGGGCAGCAATTTCGCGGTGCTTGCGGATGTGCAGCACGTCGCGGGCAAAGTTGGCGACATCCCGGCTCGTCTGGTGAAGAACAATCTTGGCGACATACCGCGCGCGGAGTTCATCGTTCCCGCCACCCATGCGGACGATTTCAGCAAAGCATTAAAGGATGCAGCCACCAAGCACAACATGGTCGCCATCGACGACGCGATCTACGAGACCATCCGCATCGAAGCCGGTGTGCCCGTGTCCATCGCCGACATCGACGATCAAGTCATCCCGCCCGAAACCAAGCAGGTGGAGCGCGGCATCAGCTACGTGAAGGGTTGCTACCTCGGCCAGGAGGTTATCGAACGCATGCGAAGCCGAGGCAGCATGGCGCGGCAACTAGTCGGCGTGAAGCTGACCGGCGACCGACTGCCCGAGCACAACGCTCCGATATTCGCAAACGGCAAAGAGGTCGGCAGAGTGACCAGCGCTTGCCATTCGCCCGCGCTCGATGCGCCGCTGGCGCTGGGATATATCAAGACGCTGCTTATCAACGCGGACCAGCCGCTGCTCGTCGCGGTCAGCGCTGACGCAACCACCGACGCAACGATTATCGATCTTCCGCTCGAAAACTGGCGTTCTTAGCGACGGATCGCCTTCCCGCGCCGAACAACCATCACCCTCGTCCGCTTCCTTACGGGCGCGGCTCGGATATTGCCGGTTTTCGGTCGCTGGGCAGGTCGCAAAATCACGCATTGCCGTGCCACGGTCCGACATTGTACGTTTTCGTTGACGCCCCGGTGCGATCGCAGCAAGATATGTCTGCGCTGGGGTGGCGCCGCTCGCGCAGCGCCGCGCAACAAAGGGTCCACGCGACAGGACGAACACAAACATGAAGAGCGCGAACGACACGCCAGTTATCCTCCTGGTCGAAGACGACGAACGCATTCGCCTGGAGGTCACCGACGCACTCCAGGCCAGCGGGTTCACCGTAAAGGTGTGTACCACGCTTGCCGACGCCCGCTCCGCGGTCAACGAGCCGAGCGATCTTGTGCTGCTCGATCTCGGCCTGCCCGATGGCGACGGTCTGGATCTCTGTCGCGAGTTGCGTTCCGCGGGCAACAATCTGCCGATCGTCATCCTCACGGCACGCGATGCGCCCGAACAGCGCGTACGCGGTCTGGACGTGGGAGCCGATGACTACGTCGTCAAACCGTTCCACATGCCGGAGTTGACCGCGCGCATTCGCGGCGTGCTGCGTCGCAGCGGCCAGACGCAACGCGTGGGCGTCGCGCGGTTCGGCGATCTTTGGATCGATCCGCAGGCGCGAACGGCTGGTCGACGCGACAAGCGCCTCGATCTCAAACCGCGCGAGTTCGATCTGCTGCTCTTCCTGATGAACAACCCAGGGCGGGCGTGGACGCGCGACCAGTTGATCGAGAAGGTGTGGGGTTCGTCATTTGACGGCGACGCGCGCACGGTCGACTTGCACGTTGCCCGGCTCCGCAGCAAGATCGAGGACGACGCCGCCGACCCGCGGTTCGTCGAGACGGTCTGGGGCGTCGGCTATCGCTTTCAGGACGAGCTGTGACAGCAGCCCCCCCGGCGCCGACACATGAGCAATCCGGACCACGAGTCCCCCGCTCGGTCCGGTGGTACCGGCGCATCAGCGTCAAGCTGGCGCTGGGCCTCGGGCTCGCGATGTTCTCCATCCAGTTCTTCGCGTTCATTCTCATCATCGAAACCTACAGCCCCGACTACGACCTGTGGGACACGGTGCGCGGCGGTGCGTCCGAGCCCTACGCGGAGTATCTGAGCACGCGCTTGCGCATGGACGAGGCGGGCTACTGGGTCCCCACCGATGAAGCGGAAACGGTCGTCGAGACGTTTCTCGGACCGGGTGAAACGTTCGTCTGGCTCAGCCCGGACAAACGCGTGCGCGCCGCCGGCAAGACCGCGCTCGACTACCTCGAAATCGGCGACGAGTGGCCACTCTGCGATTCGCGCGAATACTGCGGTGTCTCGCTGGCTGGCGATCGCCGGGGCGGATCGACGTGGACTCCGCTGGGCATTGAAGGGCACCACATCGGCACGTTCGTGCTCGTCTGGTTCGACGATCCGAAAATCGCCGCGCGATTAAGCCAGCAGCGCGCCCAGTCCGAACTCATCTCGCGCATCATCGCGTCTGCGATCGTCGCGACGCTCACATCGGCGCTGCTCGTCAGCCTGGTTACACGACGCCTTTCGCAACTGGCAGCCGATGCTTCAACACCACTCAGCGAAAATCCGGAAAACGTCGATCTGCCGGGCCCGTTTGCGGTGAGCGGTGACGACGAAATTGCGCGGTTGGCGACTGCGCTGAATACGATGCGCGGGCGCATCGAGCAGCTTGTCGGCAGGCTTGAGGATCGTGACCGCCAGCGTCGCGAGTGGATCGCGCAGGTGTCGCACGATCTGCGCACCCCGCTGACCGCGCTATCCGCCTGCCTCGAACGCGCGATGGAACGCTACAGCAACGACGGCAAGCCGCACGATCGCGGGCTGATCGAAGCGATCCAAGTAGCGCGGCAGGACGGCCAGCGTTTGCAAACCTTGGTCGACGACCTGTTCGAACTTGCACGCCTCGATGCCGGTGAGAAGCTGGTCGCAGAACCGGTACCGCCCGGGGAACTCGTGCGTCAGACGGTTCGCGGCCTGCGTCCCTTGGCGGAAGCGCGCAACTTGAAGTTGACCGCCGACGTCGCGCCGTCATTGCCCACCGTGCGTGCCGATGGTCGTCGCCTGATGCGGGCGTTGGAGAATATGCTGCGCAACGCGATCCACTTCGCGAAGGCGCGCGTGGTGCTATCGGTCTATGTTGACGAGGGCATGCTCAAGTTCGAAGTCAGCGACGATGGCCCCGGGTTGCCCGTGAAGGCGGGGATTGTGCGTCTCGGTCAGTCCGATAGCGCCGCGAAGCGACCCGATTCCGCAGGTCTGGGATTGATCGTCACGCGACGCGTCGCAACCGCACACGGCGGTAAACTCGATGGTCGCAACCTGCCCGAAGGCGGAGCAGCCGTGTGGATCCAAATCCCCATCGAAGAGCACACGTAGCCACCAAGGATCGCGCCGCATCCACCGACTTGTGGTGCAGGCAAGATGCCTGCACCACAATACATCTGCACGCCGTCAATTCCTGGCGTTGACGTTCAGCGTCGACAAACATCCGACACAGCGTCCGTAAATACACGAATGTCATGCGCACCGCGCGACCGGTTATCGCGCGTCGCAGGTCCACCCCGCCAAGTTTGCCCGGATTCCGCGGGTATTTGAGATTGAGAGCGTCGGGCACCTGTTGCCGCACAGTGCGTGGTAACCGGCTGACCGTACTCCCTTGCCCGTTGCGGGCATGCGTGCTGCAAAGCCCGTTGTATCCCCCCTCCACACGATCGGAGGCTTCACGTCGTCGGCGCATGGTGCGTGCGGCGGACGCTGCGCCGATCGTTTTCGGCGCGGCAGCAGGTAACTGCAATGCGTCGTGTTGGAAATCGCCAATTCGGAATCGCCGGTGCGTTTGCGATCACCATTCTGATCGCGTTCACGGGTTGCGACGCGCAGCTCGGATTACCGTCGATTGGTACGCCGGTCGAGTGGGTAGACCCTGCCGATATCGGTCCGTCGTCGCGTGTGTCCGGACCATTCGGCCAGGCCATCGCCCTGCCGATCACGCCCGGCGTGAAGACGAGCGTCAGCGGATCACTCAATTCGCCCGACGAAGTCGCGACGTATCAGATCGGTGCGATCGAACCCGGTGATCGCATTACCATCGAAGTCAATCGCGTCTCCAGCGGTTTCGATCCGTCGGTCGCGGTATTCGATGCCGAACTGAACCTGATGCACCTCAACGATGACGGCTACTTCTTCGGCCGCACGACCGATTCGTTCGTGCAGGTCGTCGCGCGTCACTACACTTCGCAATGCTTCGTCGTGGTCGCGCCCAGCGTGCGTTCCGATACCGTCGGTGACTACAACCTGCACATCACGCTCGACCAGGATAATGCAAAACCCAACATGCACCCGCAGATCGTCTACCTCGACTTCGACGGCGGCAGCAACGTCGTCATCGCCAGCCGGGCGGGCGTCGACATTCCGAAGTTCTCAGGTTCGCTGATCGACGACAGCTTCGCCGACGCCACCGACGAACTCCGCAACTTCGTCATCGACCGCGTCCGCAGCGATTACGCGCCGTACGACGTCACGATCATCAGCTCCACCGAGGAACCGCCGCCTGCCCAGCAGCACACGACCGTCTTTTTCGGCAGCTACAGCCCGACGCTGCTCGGCATCGCGGACAGCGTGGACACCTACAACGACCGGCCGGTGCAGGAGGCGATTGTCTTCGTCGACACCTTCTCGATCTTCATGTCGCAGGAGCCGACGCTAGAGGAGATGGGCGACGCGCTGGCCAATGTTGCGAGTCACGAGATCGGCCACTTGCTCGGCCTGCACCACACCAAGGACCCGCTGGGCATCATGGACACCTCCGCCACCTTGCGGCAAATGCTGAAACCGCAGGTGTTTACGCGATCGCCGATCAACGGCGACACCTTCCACGTGGGCTACCAGGACGCCCCGCTGACTCTACTCGACAATGTCGGCGGCGATGAACTGGCTGCATTTGGCCTGGAAGCGGTCCGCCGGGCGAAGGTCGTAGACTCCTGGTACGAGGACGGGCCCCAGACGCCAGCCCGCGAGCAGTTGTCCTTTGGCAGCTCCTGCACGGGGCACTAGTCGCGGATTCGCCCCCGTATGCCGCGTGTCCGTTTGACTTTCCTACGTCGATTCGTAAAGTGGTCCGTTCGTATCCGATTGTCGCGGGAAGGCGATGGCATCCGCCAAGCCCGTACCGGTTGGCCCGCGTTCGACGGGCGAGACCGGCTGGGAACGAGGACCGAATCGCCATGTCCTGCTGTTTGTCACGGAGACCGATGACGACGCGGCTGCGTCCGTAGCATTTGAGGATCGCACTCCACCCGTCGCACGCGTCCCGCACATGTCCAAGACTCCAGAACACTAGCCAACCGGGGACGCGCCCGATGCCGAACAGGTGCACGTGTCGGCGCGTGGGGATGACGGTTGAGTGCGAATAATCAGCCCGTACTGAAACGATACAACCAAGAGGCGCTAACCAGTTTTGACGCCGCGAAAGCGGCTGGCGCAGCGTATCGTCGCCCACTGGCGCCGGGCGACGGCTGCGACCGCATGAAGGACCGACCATGAGCGACGCACCCCGCGAAAACGAAGCGACCCCCATCGAAGGCGCGCAGGCTTCAGCACCTCAACCGGCTGATCACGCTGCACCCGACGCCACCCCACCTGCACCGGCTGCTGATGCGCCGGACGTGGCTGCGGAGGAACGGGCAGCGGCACGAGCAGCAGCCGAACGTGAAGCGGCGGAAAAGGCTGCTGCTGCCAAGGCAGCCGCTGCCAAAGAAGCTGCCGCGAAGGAGGCTGCCGCCATCGAGAAAGAGGTGTCAGAAGCCATGTCGGGCATGGCATCTGGCGACCTCGCGGAGATGACGCTGGGCGCTTCCCCGTCGGCGGAGTCGTCAGATGACGCGGACGACGTCGGCGTGCAGCTTGGCCGCATCGAAGCCATTCATGGCGACGACGTGTTCATCTCGCTCGGCCAGAAGACGCAGGGTGTGATTTCGAAGAGTCAGTTCACCGCCAAGGAGACGGTCGCGGTCGGCGAACCGGTCGAGGTGGTGGTTGACCGTTACGATCGCGAGAACGATCTGCTGATCCTCTCCCGCAAGGGCCGGGCGCGCAACGCCGCCTGGGACCTGCTCAAACCGGGCGACATCGTCGAGGGACGCATCGTCGGTTTGAATCGCGGCGGATTGGAAGTGCAGCTCAAGGGCATCAAGGCGTTCCTGCCGGCGTCGCAGGTCGACGTGATGCACGTTAAGGATATCTCAATCTTCCTCAACGAGATGGTGCGTTGCGAGGTTCTGGAAATCGACCGCCGCGGCAAGAGCCTCACCGTCAGTCGGCGGAAGATCCTTGAAAAGGAACGCGCGGAAAAACGCGACGAACTGGTCAAGGAACTCGAAGTCGGCCAGGTGCGCAAAGGCGTCGTGGGTAACCTCACCGACTTTGGCGCGTTCGTTGATCTTGGCGGTGTGGACGGATTGATCCACATCAGCGACCTGAGTCACAAGCAGGTGAAGCGCCCCGCCGATGTCGTCAAGACCGGCGATGTCGTCGAGGTGAAGGTGCTCAAGATTCAGGACGACAAGGGCAAGCAGCGGATTTCGCTCGGCTTGAAGCAGACGCAGCCCGATCCGTGGACGAACGTCGAAAATCGTTTCGCGGTTGGCTCGACGCATCGCGTGCGCGTGGTGCGCCTCGCGGATTTCGGTGCGTTCGCCGAGTTGGAAGAAGGCGTCGAAGGCCTGATCCCGATCAGCGAGATGTCGTATTCGCGCATCGGCAAGCCTTCGGAAGTCGTCGAAGTCGGGCAGACGGTTGACGCTTGTGTGTTGCGCGTCGAGCCGAACAAGCATCGCATCGCGCTGAGCATCAAACAGGCACAACCCGATCCGTGGGCGGAAGTCATCGAAGGCTACACGCCCGACTCGATGGTCGACGGCAAGGTGACGCGCCTCGCGGACTTCGGCGCGTTCGTCGAGCTCGCACCGGGCGTCGAGGGCATGATCCACATTTCCGAGCTTTCGGATAAACGCGTGCGTGCGTGCAGCGACGTGGTCAAGGTCGGGCAGGAAGTCAAAGCCCGCGTGGTCAAAGTCGATCCGCAGAATCGCCGCATCGGCTTGTCGCTGAAGCCCGCGGGCGGCAAAGACGCAGTAGCCGCGGAGGCCATCGACTTCGGGAAGTCGAAGAAGCCGAAGAAGAAGGATCGCAAGCTACGCGGCGGACTCTCAAGCGATTGGGACTGGGCGGGCGCCGGACTGAACGACTTGCACTCCGGCCCGGGCGCGTAGCACGAGCACAGGCCGCTGGGTACGACCACAGACGAGCAACGAATCGCTGGCCAAGCGCCGCGATCAGGGATACACTCCAGGTCTGCCGGGCGGACGCAGGCGACCGGCTTCGGATTTGATCCCTGGCGCTGGAATACCCTTACAAATACCGTGAAATTCGCCCTGGTTGACCGCATCGTGGAGTGTACGCCGCCCGAGAAGCTCGTGGCGATAAAGGCCGTGTCACTGGCGGAGGAGTATCTCGCCGACCACTTCCCCACGTTTCCGGTGCTTCCCGGCGTGCTGATGCTCGAATCGCTCGCGGAATCCGCGGCTTGGCTGGTGCGGGCGGCGAGCGACTTCAGCCACAGCGTGATCTTGCTAAGCTCCGCTAGAAACGTTACATATAAAAGCTTCATGAAACCGGGTCACCTGCTCAGAACCGAGGTGACCTGCCGCCGGATGGCGCCCGGTGAGAGCGAATTCCTCGGCACAGGATTCTGCGAAGAACGCGAAGTGGTCAAAGCGCGTTTCTCGTTGAGGCATTTCAACCTGGTCGAACGCGACGAGGCCCTTGCCGGGGTGGACTCACGAATTATCACGCAGGCGCGCGAGCGCTTCGCGCAATTGTGGAACGGATCATAACGGCGGTCTGATCGCAGGCCCGTCGGTTAAGCGCCCGCAACGTTCGGGACGAGGCAGCAGGAGGCAACGCGTCATGGCGCTCAGTCGTGAAGACATTTTCAGCCGGGTCAAAGAGGTCATGGTGGAAGCGCTCGGTGTCGACGATGACGAAGTCACCGAAAGCGCCACGCTCAGCGGCGACCTGGGGGCGGAAAGCATCGACTATCTCGACATCGTCTTCCGTCTGGAACGTGACTTCTCGATCAAGATTCCCCGCGGGGAACTCTTTCCCGATGAAGTGCTCAACAACCCGGAATACGTCGACAATGGCAAGCTCACGGATGTCGGCTTGAAGAAACTCCAGGAGGCCATGCCGCACGCCGACCTGTCCGGTTTCGCCAGCGATCCCGACGTGGCGCGCATGCCCGAGTTCTTCACCGTCGGCACGATCGTCAACTACGTCGAACGCAAGCTCGCCGCCTAGGCCCGCACCGAACTTCGCCCGCGCCGTAGGCGTTTTACGCAGGGGTCGTGGCTGCGCCGGCGCGAATCGAAAGCTCCCGTCATCATGCGCTGGATCTGGATAGACGCATTCACCGAGTTCGTTCCCAAAGAGCGGGCCACCGCCGTCAAGAATGTGACGCTGGCGGAGGAGTACCTGCACGACCACTTTCCCGGCTACCCCGTGCTCCCGCCTTCGCTGATGATTGAGGGTATGGCCCAGACCGCGGGCATACTCGTGGGCGAGGCTGCGGACTTCCGCGAGAAGGTCATTCTCGCCAAGATTCGCGTCGCCAGCTTCGACGATTACCCCGTCCCGGGCGATCAGGTCGCCTATCAGGCCGAAATCGAGCACATCGATGAAGCCGCAGCCAGCATCAACGGGACAATTCTGCGAAATGGCCATAAGATAGGGACCGTATCGCTGATGTTCTCGCATGCGGACCAGGCGACGGTGGACCTCGGCCTGCCGGAGCACAACTTCGTGTTCAACGATCAGTTCATGGATCTGCTGAACACGTACCGCATCAAGGCCGCGGCCAAACCGGCTTGATTGAATGGCTAACGTTTCGCAGCCCGGGCGATCAACATCACAGGAAATGGATGCGTTGATTTGTGGTACCGGCATCTTGTCGTCGTGCAGGCATCCAGCCTGCACACGATTGCCAAGGGGCCCATGCAGGCTGGATGCCTGAACCACAACGACTTCTGCGAACGGTACAAGCCCAGGCAAATGGGGGCTGAATAGATGCACAACGAAAAGCGGGTGGTGATAACTGGTTGCGGCGTGGCGACACCGCTGGGCATCGGAATCGATGCGCTCTGGGAAGGGCTGATCAACCGCGCGTGCGGGATCAAACCCATCGCTGCCTACGACGCAAGCGGATTCAAATCGACACTGGGAGCCGAGGTGCCCGACTACAAAATGGGCGACTACGTTCCCAAGAATTACCGCAAGAGCACCAAGGTGATGGCGCGCGATATCGAACTCGCCGTCGTCTCCGCGTACCACGCGGTCAAGCACGCCAACCTGATCACCAAGTGCCTCATCGCACGCGACGAAGCCACCGGCGAACCATCGGTTGATTCAACGCGTTTCGGCGCGAACATCGGAGCCGGTTTGATCTGCGCCGATTTGCAGGAACTTTCCGGCGCGTTGCAAACCTCCGGTGATCACGCGACCGGCGATTTCGATCTTCAGAAATGGGGCGAGGACGGCATGACCCACCTCACCCCGCTGTGGTTGCTCAAGTTCTTGCCGAACATGCTCGGCTGCCATGTGACCATCGTGCACGACGCGCAAGCGCCGTCGAACACGATCACCTGCGGCGAAGCCAGCAGCCATCTCGCGGTCGGCGAAGCGTATCGCACGATCGCGCGCGGATCAGCCGATGTCTGCATCTGCGGCGGGGCTGAAAGCAAGATGAACCCGATGAGCGTCATGCGTCAGGAACTCGCCGGACGATTGGTCGAGGGGCGCGACGCCGATCCGGCAACCGCGTGCAAACCGTTCGACACCTCCGCGAATGGGATGGTCGCGGGCGAAGGTGGCGGGTTGCTCATCCTTGAGGAATTGGAATTTGCCAAGAAGCGCGGCGCTCGCATCCTGGCGGAGGTGACCGGATTCGGCGCCGCCACCAGCATCTCAAGCTGGCACGAACCGGAAAGCGACGGCGCGGGCATGACGCTCGCGATCGGCAACGCCCTGAAAGACGCGGGCCTGAAACCCGAGAGCGTCGATCTGATCACCACGTTTTCCACCGGCATCAACGCATACGATGACGCGGAAGCCGCCTCGCTCAAGACCGTGTTCGGCGAGCGTGAAGGCGTGCCCGCGATCGCACTCAAGGGCGTCCTCGGCAACAGCGGCGCGGGTGCGGGTGCCATCGACCTAGCCGCAACCGTCATGGCGCTGCACCACAACACGCTGCCGCCGTCCGCAAACACCGCGAGCCCGTCAACCGGCGGACTGCTCCGCTTCGCGCAGGACGAACCGGTCGACGTGAAGGTCACGACTGCCGTCAGCTACGCGTATGCCTTGAGCGGTTCGCAAAACGCAGCCATCGTCATTCGCAAATTCGAGGGATAAACTCGTGCGCAAGAGAATCGTCATCACCGGAATGGGTTGGATCACGCCGCTAGGTTGCGAAATCGAGCAGGTGTGGAAGCGCTTGCTCGCGGGCGACAGCGGCATGGCGCCGACGACGCACTTCGACGCGTCGAAGTTTCCCACGACGTTTTCATCGCAGGTGAAGGATGACTTCGACCTCGCGAAGATCGTCGGCGACGACGCTGCCAAGCGGCACGCCACCGCGAGTCTCAATTCGCGTTTCGCCCTGGGCGCAGCCACCAACGCGTGGCGCTGCGCCGGGTTTGATACCGCGCCACCGTCGGACATGACCCGCGTTGGGATTTACCTGGGCGGTGGCGAAGGTCCGCTCGACTTCTTCGCATGTGCTGCCGCTGCGGTTTGCGGTTGGGAGGCTGAAGAACGCAAGCTCAACACCGTCACCTGGGCGAAGGTCGCGCGCGAACGGCTCAACGACATGCGCGAGATCGAGCAGGAACCGAACCAGGCGGCGAGCCACATCGCCTGCCATCTCGGTGTGCGCGGGCCCAGCATGAACACGCTTACCGCGTGCGCCGCGAGCACGCAGGCGATCGGCGAAGCCATGTGCATCATTCGCCGCGGCGATGCTGACGTGATGATCTCCGGCGGCACGCACAGCATGATCCATCCGCTGGGCGTCACCGGGTTCAACCGGCTGACCGCGCTCTCGACGCGCAACGACGACTACGCGACGGCGTCGCGGCCGTTCGATCGCACGCGTGACGGCTTCGTGCTCGGCGAAGGGGCTGCCATGGTCGTCCTGGAAAGCTTGGAACATGCGCAGGCACGCGGCGCGACGATTCTTGCGGAAGTCGCGGGCTATGGATCAACGGCAGACGCGTTCCGCATCACCGATATCCACGAGGATGGCCGGGGTGCGATCGCGGCCATGAAGCAGGCCATCGAGGACGCGGGCCTCACGCCAAGCGACATCGACTACATCAACGCGCACGGAACGAGCACCGAAGAGAACGACAAAATCGAAACGCTTGCCATCCGCAAACTCTTCACCGAGGGCGGCAAGACGGCGCCACCGATCAGCAGCGTGAAAAGCATGCTGGGCCACCTCATCGCAGCCGCGGGCGCGACGGAACTCATCACCTGCGTGCTCGCCCTGCGCGACGGAATCATCCCCCCCACCATGCACTACCAGAACCCGGACCCGAATTGCGAACTGGACTACGTCCCCAACGAACCCAGAAAAGCCGACCTCAAAACCGCGCTCTCAAACAGCTTCGGCTTCGGCGGCCAGAACGACACGCTGGTGGTTCGCAAGTTCGTAGCGTAAGAAATGTAGGGTGGGCACTGCCCACCAAGACACATCGACGCACGCCCGGACTGGTGGGCAATGCCCACCCTACAACGCACGTACCAAAAATCCCAACCAAGCAGTCCTTGGCGTCTTAGCGCCTTGGCGGTTCAAAACAAAGTGATCAACCGCCCTGCGGAAGCGGCAACCCAAGTCGAGCCATCACCATTTGAAGATCCTTCCAGGCTTTGACCTTCTCGTTCGGGCTCCGCAGCAGATACGCCGGGTGATATGTCGGCATCAAGGGAATCGTGCGCACGTCGCCCAAGGGATCGCGCAGCTTGAAATCGTGAAACTGACCGCGAAGCCGGCTGATGCCCGTCGTCGTATCCAGCAGCGTTTTCGACGCGGGCGAACCGAGCGCGACGATAATCTCCGGTTCGATCACGCGAAGCTGTTCGTACAAGTACGGACTGCACGCCATGATCTCATCAGCCGCGGGGTCGCGATTGTTCGGCGGGCGGCACTTCACGATGTTGCAGATGTACACGTCGTCGCGGCGCAGGCCCATCGCGATGATCATGCGTGTGAGCAACTGCCCTGCTTTCCCGACAAAGGGAATTCCCTGGCGGTCTTCCTCGAAGCCCGGCCCCTCACCGACAAACACCAGCCGGGCCTCCGCACTGCCCACGCCGAAGACCGTGTTGTTGCGCCCCTCGCAAAGGCGACACTTGCGGCAGCCCTTCACCTGCTCAAGATCGAGCACTTCCAGGCGACCGGCTTTATCGGTCGGCGCCACCGCGTTCGACGTTGCCGCTGAGCCCGCGTTCGCCCGAGCCGGCGTGCGTCGAGCAGCCGCCAGCACCGCGCGCGGAACCGGCAACTCGCTCAGACCGAAGTAACGATCCGTCGCAAAGAACTGCGCCACCGCGTCCGCAATCTCACCCGCCACAAGCATCCCTCATAACGACGCGTTCAACCGGTCGACGTGCATCATCACCGCATGCGCCGTAACATGATGCGCATGGGAGACTATCAGGAAGTCACGATCAAACTCAGCGACGGATACGAAACCTACGCCCGCTACTGGCCCGCACCAACCGGCGAAACCGCACCAGCCGTGCTGCATTTTCACGGCATCCAATCGCACTGTGGATGGTACACCGAAACAGGCCGGGCAATCAACGCCGCCGGCTTCGCCGTACTGCAACCCGATCGCCGCGGCTCCGGTCACAATCGCCAAGCCCGCGGGCACGCGGAATCCGCGCAGCTACTCATCGACGACGGCCTGCTCGCCGCCCGCGAGTTGATGGCCCGCAGCGGAAACGATCGCGTACACATCATCGGCGTGAGCTGGGGCGGAAAACTCACAGCCTCGCTGCACACCGTGCATCCCGATATCGCCGCATCGCTCACGCTGGTCGTTCCTGGAATTTTCCCAATCATCGACGTGTCGAACGCGGAGAAGTTTCGCATTGGCTGGTCGATGGTCGCGAACCCGGATAAGCTCTACGACATCCCACTCAACGACGGCGCACTCTTCACCGACAACCCCGAACGCATCCGTTATGTCAATGAGGATGAACTCACCCTGCGACAGGCGACGGCGGGTTTCTTCCTCGCGTCGCGCCGCATGGACAAGATCTGGCGCAAGCTGCCCGACGCACCAGCCGTTCCTCTGCACGTCACCCTCGCGGGCGACGAACGCATCATCGACAACGAAAAGACCCGCGAGTTCATCCGCGAAATGACCTGGCCCAAACGCGAAGTGACGTTCTACGAAAAGGCACGCCACACCATCGAATTCGGCGCGGACCGCGAGCAGTTTATTCAAGACCTGATCAAGTTCATCCGTGAAGCACACAAATCCGAGCCGCGACAGTAAGGGAGCGGAGATAGTGCAGAACGCAGAATGCAGAGTGCAGAGCTGAACTAAGGAACGGCTCGTCACGTTTGCTCGACAGTAAGTTTCTTGCCGAGTAGTCGCACAATCACAAACAGCACGACGCTACCCGCCGCGAGACCGATCCACGGTGAATGCTCGAACTTCGAGCACATCGTATCGCCCACGCCCATCGCGACGACGGCGGTCACCAACGCGTAGGGCAACTGCGTCCACACGTGCGTGCCAAGCGGACAACCCGAAGCAATCGCCGACAGCACCGTGGTATCGCTGATCGGCGAGCAGTGATCGCCGAATATCGAACCCGATAGCACGCTGCCCACGCTCGCGTAAAAGAGCGGCAGCGCCTCCTCCGGCGGCAGCGCGGCGCCCAGGTCAGCCGCCACGCGCACGACCATCGGACAGAGAATCCCCATCGTCCCCCAACTCGTCCCAGTCGCGAACGACACAAACGCCGCGCTTGCGAAAACTCCAAGCGGCAACCACTGAAGGCTGAACCCCTTCTCCGCAAGCCACATACTCACCACTTGCCCGACGTGCAGATCCACACCACCCGCGGACAGCGCCCACGCAAGCACGAGCACCACGATTGCCGGAAACACCCGCGCCATACCCGCGGTCAGTGCATCGATGGCTGCGCCGAGCTTGAGATGCCGACTGCCCACCGCGACGATCACCGCGACGCTGGCAGCCGCGAACGCGCCATAGAGAATCGCGTTGTACGAATCCGCATTCGCGAACATCTGCGCGAGCGGGAATGCCTCGCCGTTCGCAATGGCCGCGCGCCGCGCAACCATCCCCGGCCAAACCAGCACGAGCACCGTCACCACCACCAGCACGCCGATCGGAATCGCCGCCAGCGTCCAATGCCCGGTCACGTCGTCCGCAACCTCCACCGCTCCGCGATCGTCGCGGCCTTCATCCGGCTCGACCTCGGCTTTTCGCATCGGGCCGAAGTCGCGATTGGTCACCGCGATCAGCATCACCATCACGATCGCGAGCACGGCATAAAAGCGATACGGAATGCTGTAGACGAACGCCTGCCACGCGTCGACATTCGCCAGGAATGCGGGCGTTCCATGGGCTGCGACATCAACCATGCCCTCGCGAATGTAACCGAGTTCCGCGCCCACCCACGTACCGATGAGCGCGAGCGACGCGACCGGAGCAGCCGTTGAGTCCACAATGTACGACAGCTTCGCCCGCGAAATCTTCAGACGATCGCAGATGGGCTGCATTGTCGGCCCGACAATCATCGAGTTCGCATAGTCATCGAAGAAGACAACCAGACCCGCGAACCAAGCCGTGAGTTGCCCGCCACGCCGACTTCCCGCGCCGCGCGCAATCACATTCACGAGCGCGCGCGTCCCCCCGCAGGCTCCAACGACCCCGACCATCCCACCAATCACCAGCGTGAAGACCATTACCTTCACGTGCCCGCTGTCGGTGCACGCACCGATCACAAACGTCTCGACGGTCCGCTCGGCCGTTCCCAGGCCCAACTGCCACCACGTGGCACTCGCACCCGCGTCGAGGCGATAGAGCATGAAGGCAGCCACAATGACACCGAGGAACAGCGATGGCACCACCTGGCGCGTGGCGATGGCGAGGACGATGGCCACGATCGCCGGCGACAGCACCCACCCGCCATACTGCTCAGGGTTTACGACAGCAGCCGCTGTACCAGCGGCATCTCCGCCGACCTGCGCCCAAACCGGCGCAGCCAGCAGGAACGCGATAACCGCCACCGCGATTAACCACGGCCAGTGGCTAGAATGTGGATTCTTGTCACTCATGTGATCGCAAGAACAGTGCCGCACCCGTAAGGAAGCGGACGAAAACGAAACCGCTAGCGCAGCGCGTCCACCGCCCGTTTAAAAATCGCCAGCCCGTCGCCCTCTTCCGGCACGTCACCCGCGGTCCAGAACGGATGCTGTGTGCGGCGGACGAAACGCTCGGGGTGCGGCATCATGCCCAGCACGCGCCCCGTCGCATCGGTCAGGCCCGCGACCGCGCCCCAGCTACCATTGGGATTAACATCACCGACCCGCTCGACGCCCGCGGCATACCGCAGTGCCGCCCGATCAGCCGCAACCTCCGCGCCCTCCGGTATGGCGATCCGCCCTTCCGCGTGCGCCATCGGGAGAAAATACCGCCGCCCGCGTTCGAGCAGCACGCAATGGTCGTTCGCGCACTCGACGGTCACCCAGCGGCAGAGGTAGTGGCCGCAGGTGTTGAACGCGAGCGTCGCCGGCGCGGTATCGCCCGCCGCCAGCAAACCGGCTTGCACGAGCACCTGAAAACCATTGCAAATGCCCAGCACCAATCCGCCGCGATCGCGCACGCCAATCAGCCCGTCCGCCAGCGCCAGCATCATCCGCCGCCCGAGGATGCGACCGGCGGAGATGTCGTCGCCGTAGCTGAATCCACCCGGAACGGTGAGCACGTCGCACTCCGCGAGCATACTGGGATTCTCAATCACGCGATTGACGTGTACAATCATGCACCGCGCGCCGGCAAGTTCCCACGCCGCCTGCGTTTCCTGCTCGCAGTTGATCCCCGCAGCCCGGAGGACGATGACCCGTGGCTGACGCATCACGCACTCTCCATGTCAATGCCGCACTGCCGCCGCCACGCGCGCTCAAGCTCCGCCACCGGAACATCGAGGCTGTTCCTGCCCTCGCCGTGGATGACGAAACGCGCATCGTCAGTCACCGTACCCATCGTCCGCACATCCACACCGGTAAGCGACGACAACGCATCCGCATCGTGCAATTCCAGAACGTAGCCGGCGAGCATATCGTCAAAGAGCGGCACGTCGCACCGCACGTTCGCGCCCAGCTTTCCGCCGATGCACATTTCCGCGAGCGTCACAGCGAGACCGCCATCGCTAATGTCATGGCAAGCCGCCACCGCGCCCGAACCCACCAGGTTCGCCACCACGTTGTGCAACACGGCACGCGACGCCAGATCGTCAAAGCTGCTACCCTTGTCGCCCAGCACCACCGCCAATGTGTTGCCGGATCGCTTGAGGTCGCTTGTAACGCAGCGCGTCGCGTCATCGATCATGCCCAGCGCACTGATCAGCAGCGTATGGGGAATCGCAATTCGCCGCGGCAACCCGAGACGTTCCGCGTCGTCCGGCGAAAGCGAGAACTGATTGTTCAGCGAATCCTTGCCGGAGATGAACGGCGTGCCGTACGCGATGGCTGCGTCGTAGCAACCCTGACACGCCCGCACGAGCGAACCCATTTCATTCTCACCGCCGACCCCGCCCCAGCAGAAGTTGTCGAGCAGCGCGATGCGCTCCGGATGCGCCCCCACGCAGATGACGTTTCGCAAGGCTTCGTCGATCGCCCGGATCGCCATTTCGTACGGATCGCGATCCGACACCCGCGGGCACATGCCTTTTCCCAACGCCACGACCGCCGGCGCAATCTCGTGCGGCGCGACAACGGCAGCATCCGACGGGCCTTCGCCGCGCCCCACCGCCGGTTTGATCACGCTACCGCCCTGCACCTCCTGATCGTACTGCCGCGTGATCGCGTCGCGTGCACAGATGTTCAAATCCGCAAGCAAGTGCGGCAACTCGAATTCCGCGTTCGGATAGACAGGAATGCTCTCGGATTCCAAATCGTCGTTTCGCGGGGTCGTCCAAGTCGCTGCCCGCGTGGGCATGGGCACGCCGTTGTGCAGGAAATCACAATCGAGCAGCGCGACCTCATTCCCCGCGTAATGCAACTGTATTCTGCCGTCTCCGGTGAACACGCCGATGTCGGTGGCTTCGACCTCCTCCTCGGCGAACACCACGAGCAACGTGTCGAGTTTCTCCGGCGACACGGCGAATACCATGCGCTCCTGCGCCTCGGACAACCAGATTTCGTTGTAGCGCAGCCCGCTGTATTTGAGCGGCACGCGATCGAGGTCGACGACCGCTCCCAGTTCCTCCGCCATCTCGCCGACCGCGCTGCTCAAACCACCCGCGCCGCAATCGGTCACGCAGGAATAGAGACACCCGCCTTCGTGATCGCGTGCCCGCAGCTGCGCGTCGAGCACCTTTTTCTCTTCGATCGCGTTGCCGATCTGCACGGCATGGGCGAATTCGTCGGCATGAGCATCGGTAAGCTCGCCGGATGAGAACGTCGCCCCACCGATCCCGTCGCGTCCGGTCCGCCCGCCAGCCACCACGATGCGATCGCCCTTGCACGGCGCCTTCGCGATGCGCTCCTTGGGAATTACACCAACGCACCCGCAGAACACCAGCGGATTGCCCAGGTAGCGATCGTCGAAGAACAAACCGCCCGCCACGGTGGGGATGCCCATGCGGTTGCCATAGTCACGCACGCCCGCGACCACACCGCGCAAAATCCGCTGCGGATGCAGCACCCCCACGGGCACGCGATCGTTCGCCATCTCCGGATTGGCCACGCAGAACACGTCGGTGTTCGCCACCGGCCTGGCCCCCAGCCCGCACCCGAGAATGTCGCGAATGCACCCGCCCACGCCCGTCGCGGACCCGCCGTAAGGCTCGATCGCCGACGGGTGGTTGTGCGTTTCCACCTTGAACGCGACACCGTAGTCATTGCCCGCGTCGATGATCCCGGCATTGTCCGCGAACACCGACAGGCACCAGGGTTTATTCAATTCGCGCGTCGCGCGCATCACCGTGTCTTTGAGCAGGTTGGCGTATTGCACCTCGACGTCGCGATCGCGTTTCGCACCGAACCCCTTGCCGCGATACGTCACCGCGCTCTTGAGCGTCTTGTGTACGCAATGTTCCGACCAGGTCTGCGCGATCGTTTCGAGTTCGACGTCGCTGGGGTCGCGTCCGAGCGCGGCGAAATGATCGCGAATCGCGCGCATCTCAGTGACGTTGAGGAACAACCGGCCCGCGCGCGAAACCTCCGCGAGCGCGTCGTCGTCGAGCCCCAAGATCGCAATGGTGCGTTTCTCGAAGGGGAATACCGGCGGTTCGGGAAAACGCTGCGGCAAGTCGTCGCGGTGATCGCCCGTGCGCAGGTAGATCGACTCCATGCAGGTGTTCGCGAGCACCTGCTGCGCCAGTTCCTTGGCGAGGTGGCGCTTCGCAATCCCCGCGACATGGTAGCGCCAGCCGGTACGGATCTCCGCGATGTGATCCGCTTCCGACGCTGCGCGCGACGCCAGCAGCTCAGCCGCAGCCCCCAGCGCGCTCTGCGCCACCGGGTCCATCACCCCGGGCTGAAGATGCACCTCGATGCATACCGTATCATCGTCCGGCCAATTCGCGTGCTGCGTGCAGACGTATGTTTCAATAACGGGATCGGTGAAAAGTTGCGCCGCCAAGACGTCGGCAGCCGCCGCCGAGAGATGACCCCGCAGCTTGTAGATACGCGTCGCGCGGATCGCGGTAATGCTCGTGAACCCCGCCTGCCGTGCCGCGTGGCTCATCGCGCGCCCGCGCGCGTCGTCCTCCGCGCGCGTCGCCGTCACTTCGATCCGCCAGGTCGTTTCGCCCACAACCACCCGCCCAATTCCTGTGGGACCGACTTTCCAGCCGGTCTGGTGCTGCCACCAAACACACGATGGCCGGCAGGCAAGCCGGTCCCACATCGCATGCTAGGTCGCGTGGAACTTCGTCAACGAATGCGCGGATTCTAAGGCGATACGCGGGTGATCACAAAAGGTGTGCGCGGATTTCTCGAACTTGTCGGCGGCGATCTGTGTATTCGCGGGCTTCGCGGTTATCCGCCAAGATCGATTTCGTCTGCCGTCGTCAGGGCATACGAGCCTTCGCCCGGCTCATAACCTGGACAGGTGTTCTGCTCGATGAGGAAACGCTGCTCGCCGCTCAACTCGGACGGCTTGACCGTGGCACGCATGATCTCCTCGGACGGAATCGGCAGCAGACGCGCGACCGTTTCCTCACTGGGATGCGTAAAGCCGAGCGTGTGGCCGATCTCGTGAGCCGTCGTGTTCGCCACCACGTTCACCCACTGCTCGAATGACATCGGCGGCATGTACGTCGCCAGGGCACCGCCCCAGATGATCGCTTCGTCGTCCTCGTGCGCGTTGCAGGGATCGAAATCGGACTGACCGATGTGCTTGCTTTGGGTCGCAGGCTCATCTGCCGTGAGGTGCACGATCGTCGCGTCAGGGAAGTCCGCAGCCTTGCCCGCGATCACCGCGACGTCCAGTGGATCGAGATCGCAAAGGATCGTCTGCACGCGGGCCAGGACAGCCGATTGGAACGCGGCAAGGGTATCGTCATTGACCTGAGTACCGTCCGAGAAGCTGACCTGCGAAAGATCGAAGCCCGCGAGGTCGCGTTCGCCGGTCTGACGACTCGTACCGCCCGCCCAGTCGAGCACGACGAGCGTTCCCGCGTTCGCAGGCGTCGGTGCATCCGGACATGCCGAGGGATCATTCAGACGGGCTGCTGCATCCAGGTCGAACGGATTGCCCGTTCCGCATCCCGCAATCATGGCTACCGATAACAGCGCTGCGCCCAGCGCGTGTCGTACGCGACAATGCATGCTTCCCGCCCCTCCTCAAGAGCCGCCGACATGTACATGCCACCGGCTGGAGACGTTCCCCCGCTCTTCTCTACTCAGTTATTCCGGGGGCAGTACACAATGTCAAGGTTGCGCAAACAGGTCGGTGCGTATGCAAAATAATGTGGTCGATTCTCGGACGAAAGGAAGGAATTGCGACGA
>JACKHH010000037.1 GCA_020639095.1 Phycisphaerales bacterium
CACCAGCGACCCGCAGACGGGGCAATAGGTCGGCTCCTTCTTGCCCAGCCAACCGTTCAAAATCACTGCCGTCCCGCCTTTGCTCCCGCACTCACGATTGTAACACCATTCGATCGGATACAGGGTTTCCGTACCGGTCTTGGGGTTCTTGTGCGGATACGGCCCCCAATCCGGACTGACCTCGAAGTCGAACAGGTCGCCTGTATTGATGTCCATCAGCGTTCGCGTGTTCGCGGTCTTGATAGCCTCGTCTTCCCCAAAAAAGCCGGAAATCGAGTAGATCGCGAGGATGCCGAGGCCGACAGCGACGACGCCCATGATCGTTTTCTTTAACCCGTCGGACATGATGTCGCTTCTGTTGGTGCCGTCGTAAATCCCAGGTATCGGTTCGGCGTCGTCCCCACCGGCACGCCGCCCCCCCCCATCAACACGCGCAGCCTACGCGACCGGGCGGGCTCATGCAACGTTTTCAGCATTGCCAGCGTCGGCAACGCAGGGGCGGACTTCACCGCACGCCGTTCTGAATGCAGCTTCGGGCTCAGTGCCCAGGTTGCGTTTGGCAGTGTCTCAGCACTCAAACGTGTATTCGGAGCGAGACACCCGCCATTTTCTGTCGAGGATAAATCGGGGCTGGCTGGGTGACAAGGCTGTAGCGCTAAGTATCCATTCAGAAGTCCGCACCCGGCACCCACCCTGTTAAACGCGTCAGGATGGGCGGGCTGTGAGTTGTGTGTGCAGGGTAGTGAGGCGATCGCGGAGGGCGTGGTTGCGGAGGGCTTCCGTGCGGCATTTCTCGGCGGTCCGCGAGCGACACGCTATGTCACTCACCAACCGGCGAACGAGCCGCCCCAACCGTTTGGCTCCGCTGAACGACGACACCAGGGACAGAATCTGACAACTCTGCGGATAACGCGCCAGCGTCGCGTCGTCGGGCTTCGCGATCACCGGGCACCCGCCCGACCCCGCAACCTCGAACACACCCCGAACAGCCAATGGCGTGACCTGCGGGAAAACGACGATGCTGGCGGACTGGTGGATGCGGTTGCGCTGGGCAGCCGGTGGAGTCGCACCGCGGTAGGCGTCACGCAGCGACGCATGTTTTTCCCAACCCGCGCCCCACAACCCGATGCTGGTCCAGTCGTCAAGCGCAACCAATTCCTCAACAGCCGTCATTGCAGCCACCGTCCGCACCATGCGCGCGTCCAGCAACCCGATGAACTCGCGGCGCTGCTCAGCGTCCGCGAGCTTCACGTCGGCAGCACGCTCGGCGAGTTCGAGCAACGTACCCGCGTCCGGCGCGTCGCCCTCGCGGCAACGCTCAGCACAAACATCAGCGGCCACGCGCCAGAGTCGTTCGTGCGTTTCCAACGCAATCCCCGAAGCCGCAGGCGCCAAATCGAAACCGTCGGCAAACACGGCGACATCGCACGCGTGATCGCTGACCCGCTCAGCCTCCGGGAGCGGGTAGAACGTGGTGTCATCAACACCCGGTTCGAGAATGCTCACCGCGTCCGGCTTCGCCCCGGCAACCACGAGTCGATCGCGGACAGCCGTGGACGCCGCGTAGAGGTTTTCACAATCCGAGATCCCGACGAGCGATTGCGCCGGTAGAAACGGGCTCTCAAGAAACCAGCAGGCGTAAGGCAACCCTTCAGGCCAGCAGTCGCGCAGCGGACCCGGCGTACTGTTGAGCAGCAGCACCCAATCGGGATCGTGATCGCGGAGCGCCGCGATCCGCGCGATGCGATGGCACTTGTCCGGCGCGTCCGGCAGACACCGCGCGGAGTCAATGCCCAGCGCGCCCAACACACTATCCACGTGCGCAGCAAACTCGATGGCTCCGCCGACAGCATCGGTCGAAAGGATGAGCACACGCGGGCGGGCATTGGTGCGCCGAGCGCGACGACGCGTGACCTGCTGCGTAAGCCGCACCAGCATCTGCTGCTGAGCGGTACCCGCGCGCTGAGCGCCGCGTTGCACCGCCTGCGTGCACTCCGCAAGGGCGTGCCCGCGTGCATCGGGCAACGGCTGAAGTCGCGCAGGGATTTGATAACCGGGATGCTGCTCAAGAAACTCCGCCAGCGCAGCCTCGGTATCGCCCGCAAGAATGACGATGCGACCCTGGCGCAGATGTCGCGTCCAGTCCGCCGCGTGCAGCGCGAGCACCACGCGAACCGGATCAGGCGCGCAGACAAACACGGCAGCGTGCGGCTCGAGCCGGTCCGCCAGCATCGGGGCTTCATGCCCGGAACCCACGGTGGGCAGCACCACGCTGACACCGCGATCGATCGTTTCACGGAGCAACTCGGGACTGCTGATCGTGGGCATCGACGTTCCGCCGAGCCAGTCAGCCAGTGTTTCGTTTTCGGAGCAAAGTGCGACCGGCGTACCATCGCGCCCCGTCACAATGCGGGCGGTTGATGGAATCGGCGTATCCGCAAGTTCGCGGGCGAGTGCGGGTTGACGCGGCGCAAGCGCATCGAGATTCGCCCGGAAGCGTTCCAGCGCAACGGGTGGCGCGAACGGAGTCGTACTTGCTGGTGAACTTGCCATCGGATCCTTCCTTGGCAATTCGGGCTGGTTCGTTCGGTTCGCTGACTCAGAAGCGCATCACAGTTGTGTGCCCGGGGCCAAGTTCCGGGCTTGGGCTAACGGTGCCCGGTCACACGAGCCTTCGCGGTCCTGGTAATGCCTATGTGGGACCGGCTTTCCAGCCGGTCAAACCGGTTGGTAAACCGGTTCCACAGCGTGCCGGCATCACTTGTCAGAAGCTCACGGTGCGCGTGCGGACAATCGCCATGGCGATCAGGAAGCAAAGCCAGAACGCGAACGCAGCGCCGCTGACAATGAGCGGCCAGCGCGGCATCGCCGGAGCATTCCCAGCCGGTATCTTGGGATCCGCCCAATCGTACTTCGGCGGTTTGACCGGGGCAGCCTCCTTGGCATCCGCTGCCGGTTTCTCATTCGATTCGTTCTGCTCGGTCACGGTTTGAATTCGCCTTCTTCCATCGATGGTTCGCTCAGCTGCCCCAACGCGCTGCCCGCATGCCTACCGGCGCATTGTTTTCGCGTCGATTGTGTTATTGTGCGCGGTGATGGTGTCGCACGCAACCGCGTGGTTTTGAGCGGCTATCATCAGCAGCGGACGCCGTACAGATGTCATTCAACTCCAAGGAGTACAGCGATCGTGCAATACGTCTTGTTTGAGAGTCCGTACGTGCTGGTGCCCATCCTGCTGGTCGGAGCCTATGCCTGCCTGGTGGTGTGGCTGCGACGGCGCACGCCGGGTGCGAAGCGCGCGCTGCTCATCGCGCTGCTGCTCTGTATCGTGCTGCCGATCGTGCAGAATCTGATCGTGACGCGGCGCGAGATGCTGCGCGTGGTGTGTACCGAAATGGTGTCTGCCGCGGATGCGGGCGACGTGACCGGCATTGCGCAGCATGTCGCGGCGACGTTTCGCGCGGAGGATCTGGATCGCGAGGAACTTCTCGATGCCGTTCGCAGAACGTTGGCCCACTACGACGTGCAGGATGCGAAGCTCTACTCATTCAAGCCGGAGATCAACGGCGACCACGCGGTGCTGCGCTTCGCTGTGCAGGCGCGCGTGCAGGTGCCCGACATGGCGCTGCAACTCGTGCAAACCACCTGGACGGCTGAGTTCGAATGGATCGACGGACGCTGGCAGATGACAACGCTCTCGCCGCGCGAGACGCCGGTCTTTCCGGTCGGATCGCTGCGGTCGCTGATGCGTTGAGGCCTGAGGCTTGAGGCGTGTGGCTTGACGGATTGGCGGGTACGGACGCGGCGTGCGGACTCCTTGACTTATCGACCTTCGACTTTCGACCTTTCACCCTAATGTTTGAACTTTCCCGCTGGTATTTCTTATAATCCCGCCGGGTTTCCCGATGTAATCTGTCTAACCATGGAGGATCGCGACGTGCACATCTCAATTCAATATTGCGTACAGTGAAACTACCTCCCCAAAGCCGCCAGTCTGGCGGAAGAGCTGAAGGATGCCTTCGAGATCGAGCCCGAAATGATCGAAGGGCGCGGCGGCATCTTCGACGTGAAGGTCGACGGCAGGCTGATTTACAGCAAGCACATGACCGGCGAGTTCCCCGAGCACGATCCGCTCATCAAGCAGATTGAAAAACTCGTGAGTTGATACGCGGGTTGCGGTTGGCTGCCGGTTGCGCACATGGCTAACTCCGCTCCCTTACGGTCGCGGCTCGGATTGCCCCCGGGCTTGGCGCCCGGGGTTCTGATTTGCGGCGCGGGTCGTGACTTACCGCTCCAGGTCTGCCACCCTGCCGTCGAGGTAGAGGTAGTTCGTGGATTTCTCCTGACCGGCTTCGCCGTGGAAGGCGATGTAGTCGCGGAGCAACCAGATGTCCTCCTCGGCGGGCTTGCTGCCGAAGAAGCGTTTGGCCCGCTCGCTGTTGACGATTTCCGAGAGCTTCACCGGTTTGTCGAAGTTGCCATCGGTAAAGCTCACGTCATCGCGCATCATGTGCAGGAACGTGTTGAACCGGTAGCTCGACTGCTCGGTTTCGTAGTAGCTCTTGTCCTGGTTTTCGCCTTCGCGATTGATCTTCCCCGGAATATCGGCTGGGCAGTGGAACGCCTCGTTGCCTTCGCGCTTAAGCTCTTCCTCGGGATCCTCTTCAGCTTGGAAGTTCTTCTCCAGGTAAGGGCGAAGCACGGTTGCGATCGACGGACGTGGATGGTCCTCATCGATCGGAATCGATGGCACCGCCTCCACCACCGGGAGGAAATCGTTCGAGTCGTTGAGGTACATGCGCATGGCCTGGCCAATGCTGCGCAGGTTGCCGCCGCACGCTACGCGCTTCGACACGCGCTTCGCGCCGCGCAGACTCGGCACCAGAATGGCGATCAACAGCGCCAAGATCGAAATCACCACCAGCAGTTCGACGAGCGTGAACCCGCCCGCCGACGCACCTTTTCGTCGCAACAACAACATCGAGATTCTCCGAATTGCCCCCGCCCCCCCACATCGCGAGTACTATGCCCCGTCGCGAGTCCTGCCAACAGTATAGCGAAGCCAAAACCGTACGGGCGCACCCGTACCGCGACCTTACACTTCGATACAACGTCCGTAATTTCGCGGTTATTGCATGACGCGCGGACGTGCCCGCGTGCAGTCAGTTTGCGGCGACGCGGGCGATCTCGCTATAGACCTCCCCGGTCGCGGTCGCAGGCGGCGCGATGCCCAGCACGGCACAAACCGTCGGCACCATCCCCGTCGGGCTCACCGCGCGGGTGAACCGACCCGGAGCCACCCCCGGCCCCATCATCAGAACCGGAACGTGCTGGTCGTAATCGTACGCGGCTCCGTGCCCCGCCTGCTTGCTGCCCTTGTACCAGTAGCGCTCCCAGTGCAGGTAGACGTGCCCGCTTCTGCCCGGGAAATAACTGTTGCGCACCGCCCGCTGGAGCTCGTTGGGATCGTCGAGCGAAAACCCGGCGATTTCAGGAAACGTGAACGCGCGGACGATGCCTTTCTCCTGCTCAGCCATTCGGGCCGCCGCTTGCGCGACCTCCGCGAGGTCGAGACCGGCCGTTTTGATCGCGGCCTCGTCGAGATACAGCCAAGGCAAATTGAGATCGATCACCAGTTTGTCGGCCCCTTCCGACGACGCGTAGCGCTCCGCGAGTTTCGCGTTGATGGCTTTGCGCATCTTGCCGGGGTCGATGCGCCCCGCGCCCAAACCCAAATCGGCTGCGTATTCCGGCATCGGCCCGACGCCGTGGTCCGACGAAAGCACCAGCACGTAATTGCCGTTCCCCAACCGTCCATCGAGCCAGTTGAAGAAATCCGCAAGCTGGCGATCGGTGTGCAGCGTGCAGTCCATCACCTCGTCGGAGTCGGGGCCGTACGCGTGGCCGACGACGTCGTTACTGGAAAACCCCATACAGAGCACGTCGGTCGCATCATCGGTTCCCAGGCCTTCAGTCGTGATGACGCGGCGGGCAGCCTCCAGGACGATCTCATTGCCGAACGGCGAGTTGTAGAGCGCGGCGTAATATTCGCGGTCTGGAGAATCCGATTTTTCGCCGAGAATCTTGGGGAATTCGTTGCGATGGCGGCGATCCTCACCCGACCCGCCGGGTGCTTTCAGAAAATGCGGCCCGTACAGGGCTGCCGGCAGCATGCGATCCCACTTGGTCTTGAAGAACTTGTCGGCGTAACGCTCCTGATTGAACGCCTGCGCCCACGCCGGCAAGCTGGTGCCGTAGTACGAACTCGTCACCAGGTTTCCGGAGCCCGCGTCAAACCACACCGCGCCGTTGGGTTTGTGCCCAGCCGTGAGGATGGCCGCGCGATCCTTGAGCGCAACGCTCCAAACCTTGCCATGTCCGCCCGTCGCAGCCTTTACCGCTTCGCCCAACGTCTGCGCGCGAAGATTCGCCGGCGAGCGACCCGCGCCATCGCCGCCGTCGGGAAGACCGACGCAGCGCACCGAGTCGTCACCACAGCAGTAAACGCCATGCGCTTGGCTCGCAAACTCCTCCCAATCGTTGGCAACGATACCGTGGGTTGCGGGCGTACTGCCGGTAAGCAATGAGGCGTGTCCCGGCCCGGTCGCGGTCATGCCGTATTCGTAGTGCGCGTTGGCCATCCACGCGCCGTCGCGAATGAGTCGTTGAAAACCATCATCGCAGAAGTTGCTGCGGAACGCGTCGAGGTAGTCGCCGCGAAACTGGTCGATCACCACGACGACAACGAGCGGGACCGGCTTCTTGTCGTCCGCAACGGCGGTACGCGTCGCAGCCGCAAGCAGCAGGCATCCCAGAAGTACGGTTGAGGCAAATCGTGTCACGTCAGGTCACCCTCCTGGAAGGTTGGCGGCGAATGGCGGCGCACTGCGTGCCGCGATGGTGTCACCCGTCGCCGCGCCGCCTCGATCCTTATAGACAGCGCCGGCGCAATTACAAGGCGGCAGGGCGGCAGCCCGCGCCAGCATCCGAACTGTCATATCCGCTACAATCCGATGGCCACCAGCATACGCAAACCGTCCTAACAAGTCTGTTAAGAGGGGGTTAGACGTTGACATTGCTGGTCCAAACCACTATCGTGGCGTTATGCGGTAACTTTGGGAGGAGTTTGCCGCTGGGGTTGTATGAATGAGAGAGGTGCGGGTCGGGTCCGCCGGTTGGGGTTGTATTTTCCGGCGATTCAGACCGGGGAGAGAAGCCCAGGGAGAGGCGCAGAGGTCAAATCCATCGCTCTGCGAACCACGAACCCTCAGTTAACACCACCTCATACTTCACCTTGGCGGTTGTCTATCGCAGCCAATGTTGTGCATTGCAGCCACCGGAGTGTCGCGCAGTTTTGGGGCATTTCGGCTGCCATGCGAGTTGCCGGCCTGTTGTGCCGGTCGGGGAGGAGATCGCGGGTTCGCATCAGGACTGGTCGGGTCACGGATGCCGCTATCGCGAGCCGAGAGGAGAGAGCAGGAAGTTGCAAGTGTCCCAAGCGGCAGCCGATCGGTTGCTGCTGATCCATGCTGACGATGCGCGACGGGCTGGACTGACGCGTACGCTCGAAGCCTGCGGACACGCGGTGGTTTTCGCCGCGGATGCCGCTGAGGCTGTGCGCAATCTCCGTGCCAACGGGCCGTTCGCCACCGTACTGCTCGGCACATCTTCCGTTCGCGCGACCACCGCGTGGCGCGAGGCCTGCACCTGGACGGTCGGCGAGTTGGCGAAGCACTGCGGGCTTGCCCAGATCGTCCTGCTGGCGGAGGACAACCTCGACGCCCAACTTTCCTGTGACGTCCTGCGCAGTGGCGTATTCGGCTTCGTCGATGCCCGCAACGGCCACTGCGACAACGAAACCCTTGAACGACAACTGCGCGCCGCCCGCGAACGCTACCTGCGTCTGCGGACCGGTGTCGATTCGCTGCATTCCTTCGGGCCCGGCGAGCGCAACAGCATGGTCGGTCAAAGCCCGATCATGGCTGACCTGCTCGAACGGGCGGCACGAGCAGCCCGCGTCTCTGACGTGCCGGTGTTGATTTACGGCGAATCAGGCACGGGCAAGCAGTTGCTCGCGGAACTGATCCACCAGCTTGATCCCAAACGCGGCGGCAAGCGTTTCCTTTCGGTCAACTGCTCAGCCATCAGCGGCACGCTGGCGGAAAGTACGCTCTTCGGCCACGTTCGCGGCGCATACACCGGTGCGACGACCGCGCGCAAGGGCATCTTCCGAGCGGCTGAGGGCGGCACCGTGTTGCTCGACGAAATCGGTGACATGGACACAGCACTCCAGCCCAAGCTCCTGCGCGTGTTGCAGGAGGGCGTGGTCATGCCGCTCGGTGCCGATGTTGAGGTGCCCAGCGATGTGCGCGTGCTGGCTGCCACGAATCGGCGACTGGCTGCCCTGGTCGAGCAGGACCTCTTCCGCCTCGACCTGTATCAGCGTCTCGACGTGATCCGCCTTGAGATTCCGCCGCTGCGTGAACGTCGCGAGGATATCCCCGCGCTGGTGCAGTTCTTCGTGAAGAAGTACGCCGACTACTACGACGGCGAAATCGATACCGTCGATGCCAGCGTGATCGAGTTCTTTAACGGCGCAGCCCTCGCGGGCAACGTGCGTGAACTGGAGAACACCGTACGCCAGATGCTCGCATTCAAGACATCGGGTTCGCGCCTGGACATCAGCGACGTGCCCGCCAATCTGCTCGCCAATGACAGTCGCAAGCCGACCAATCGGTCGGTGCTCACGGAACTGGCTGACGTCGCGTGCCAGCTCGTCGATCACGGCACGATGACGCTTCCGGAGCTGGTCAGCGAGTGCGAGAAGCTCGTGCTGCACAAGTCGATGATGCGTTCCAACCTGAATAGCTCCGATCTTGCGAAGCGACTCGGCCTGAGTCGGCGCACACTCTACAACAAGATCCGCAAGTACCGTCTCGGCGAACCGCGCCAGACGCTGTGACCCGTGCGACCCGCACGATTCTTTCGCGATTCAATCCAACGCCATGCTTGTTCATGCGATTGCACGCGCGCACCGGTCGTTGCGCGCCGCGCAATCGCGTGCACGAACGTTCGCAGGTGTGCCGAATGGTGCACACGTGTTGATAAATACAGCCAAAGTGTGATGCGTGTCGCGAAATCGCGCGTGGCGCGGTGAATATCGCGGTTCCGCGCGTCGCGTGCAGTGATCGCCCCAGATGGCAAGGTATAACTCACACTTAGCGCGTTCTTGCTGTGCAGTTTGCTGCGCAATCACTACCCTGTTCGAACTTTCGCTTCGTTGCAATTGGAGGCCAAGACTCGCGGATTCGGATTCACTGGGCGGCTTTTTCAAGAAATCGAAGGCTTTCTCAGACTTTGGCACGCGGTGTGCTCTAGGTACGGCGGGTTGAAGCAAGAGTCTTTAACGGGGAAGCCGTCCAAATGCGGGATAGTGGTCCATCTTCATCAGCATCAGCGTCCAGCCAAGCATCGTTCCTGGTCGCAGAGGTGCTTTGTCCCGACGTGGAAGAGGTGCTTCGCAGCTTCGGACCCAATGTCCGCATCCGCGGGCGCATCCTCTACTACAGCGATGGCGATGATCGCGAGAACCGTTTCGCGATCATGGAAGTTGAAGGCGTGCATACACCGCTCATCGTCCCGGTGGACTGCCTGCGATACGAAGGCGAGCAAACCGGCGTAGGCCAGATTGAGGTTACAGAAACCCCGTCGCGCCCGATGCGACTGACTCAGTCGCAACCGGTTGCGCGACACAGCGTGGGCTCGATGCCCGGGCTGCTGAAAAACGAATAGGCCGTAAAACACGAATGACCCGGTGGCACGTCAGCGTGCGGGACCATCGGATAATCATGGCGCTCTCTCTCTCCCTCCCAGGCCTGGGGTGCTCACCTGAGCATCCCTCGCCTGGGAACTTTTTTTGCGCCGATGCCAGCAATTCGAATACTTCCCCTTCTTCACTCCACTGCTCGAGAGCAGTGGCACGCGCCACGTTTCCTCCGCCAGTCTTGGTCAGTCGTGCTGGAATTCAATTGCTTCCGAGCTATTTGTGATGTACAATTGTTTCAGATATTAATGAAACCACCCTGCGAGGATTCGCGATGGCTGAGGACGCACTGACTCGGACTCGGAACCTTTTCATCAGACGCTGGGGCGAGATGGGCGCGACCTGGGGCATCAGCCGGACCATGGCTGAAATCCACGCCCTGCTCTTCCTCACCGGCGAACCCTTCTGCACCGACGACATCATGGAGCAGCTTCAGGTGTCACGCGGCAACGCGAGCATGAACCTGCGCCACCTCGTGAACTGGGGCCTGATTCGCCGGACGCACCTGCGCGGTGATCGCAAGGAGTACTTCATCAGCGACCTCGACGCGTGGCAGATGTTCGAGACCATCACGCGCGAACGCCGTCGCCGGGAAGTCGAGCCGATCATCGAAACCATCGATCGCTGCCGCAAAGACCTGGCTACCGAGATGGACGGCCTGGATGCCGACAAGCAGACTGAAGCCAAACGCTACGACGAAAAACTCGAAGACATGATCGAGTTCATCCACGCGGTGAACGCGCTGCTCGATACCGTGCTGTCGTCAGGTGGCGGGAAGATTCGCAAATTGACCGGGGCGCTGATGCGCTTCGCCGCCGGGGTGCGACAAACGGGTTCCTGAACTCAGTCGTTGAACCCCACTGACAAGCAGAGCTTGTCAGTGCCACCCCCTGTTTGGAATTGCGCATAAGAACGGGCGCCGCGATCATCCGATCGCAGCGCCCGTTTTGTTCTCTTATCTTTTCGCCGGAACGCTTATGCGTTCGCCTTGGCGAAGTATTCCTTCGAGCCGACCGGGTCGGCCTTCATCGTGGCTTCGCCCGGCGACCAACCCGCGGGGCACACTTCGCCGTGCTGCGCAACGTACTGGTACGCCTGAATCAGGCGCAGCGTTTCGTCGACACTGCGACCGACAGCCAGGTTATTCACCGTGTACGTCTGGAGAATACCCTTGTCGTCAATGATGAAGATCCCGCGCGCCGCCACGCCGCCATCGAGCAGCACGCCGTAGTTCCACGCGATCTCCTTCTTGATGTCGCTGAGCAGCGGATACTTGATCTGCCCCAATCCGCCCTCTTTGCGCGGCGTGTTCGACCACGCGAGGTGCGAGAAGTGGCTGTCGACGGAGCAGCCAATAACCTTCGCGTTGATCTTGTCGAAATCGCCGACGCGCTCGCTGAACGCGATGATCTCAGTCGGGCAGACGAAGGTGAAGTCGAGCGGGTAGAAGAACAGCACCGTGTAGTGACCCGTGGTCTTCTTGTCGCCGATGGAGAGCGCGCCATCCTCGTACGACAGGTTCTTGAATTCCGAACCGACGAGCGCCATTCCGGAAAACGCGGGCGCCGGCTGGCCTACCTGAATCATGTTGAATTCCTGTTCAAACTCTTCCATGGGTTGTGACTCCTCGTGCAAAAAACAGCTTGTTTCGGTTGGTCCAAAGAATCGAATTTGCGGCGATTATAGGGGAACGTCGCCCGCCCGACGAGGGGACCGCGATAGGCATGTGTTATGGCGCGGATAGCCTCACGGAATGCCTGTCCGCGCGGGTTGATGCCCGCGACACTGGTCTCGCCTGGGTCACAGTGATCGAACCGCCGCCGAAACGGTCTCTGCGATCGCCGTGTCATCGTGGGCCAGTGAGACGAACCAGGCTTCGTATCCGCTGGGCGGCAGGTGGACGCCGTGCTCCAGCATGGCATTGAAAAACGCGGCAAAACGCGGGTGGTTCGCAGCCTTCGCGTCGTCGTAGCTTTGCACCGGAGCGTCCGCGAAGAACACCGAAAGCATCGACCCGACACGCTGAATAGCCGCGGGCACCTTAGCCCTTGCGAGTGCATCGCGGAGTCCGGATTCAAGTGTGGCTGCGGTCTGCTCCAACGTGCGGTAGGCGTCGTCGTCCAAGGCGTTGAGCGTCGCGAGCCCGGCAGCCATCGCGAGCGGATTGCCCGAGAGTGTACCGGCTTGGTATACCGGGCCCGCAGGTGCGATCTGCTGCATCAGCCTCGCCGGTCCACCGTAGGCACCGACGGGCAACCCGCCGCCAATGATTTTCCCAAGGACGGTGAGATCGGGCGTCACGTTGTAGAGCGCTTGCGCCCCGCCGCGATGCACGCGGAAGCCCGTCATCACCTCGTCGAAGATGAGCAGCGCGCCGTTCTCTTGCGTCAGGTCGCGCAGGCCTTGCAGGAAACCATCGGCTGGTGGAACCACACCCATGTTGCCCGCGACCGGTTCGACGATGACCGCGGCGATTTCGTCCGTGTGCGCGGCAAAGAGGTCAGCCACTTGATCGAGATCGTTGTAGCGTGCGCTGAGCGTGTCGCGCGCGCTGCCCGCCGTCACACCCGGCGAATCGGGCGTACCCAGCGTGCTCGCGCCGGAACCCGCTTGTACCAGCAGATAATCCGCGTGCCCATGATAGCAGCCGGCGAACTTGATGATGCGTTCGCGTTTGGTGGCGGCGCGGGCGAGGCGAATGGCGCTCATCACTGCTTCCGTGCCCGAGTTCACCATGCGCACTTGCTCGATCGACGGGACGCGTTCGACGATGGCCTGCGCAAGTTGCGTCTCGCGTTGCGTCGGCGCGCCGAAACACGTGCCGTCGCGCAGGGCGCGTTCGACGGCTTCAATGATCGCGGGATGGCTGTGGCCCAAAATCAGTGGACCGTAACCGCAGATGTAATCGATGTACGCGTTGCCATCGGCGTCGTACATGTGACAGCCCGTGGCACGCGTGATGAAGCGCGGTGCGCCACCGACGGCGCGGAACGCGCGTACCGGTGAATTCACCCCGCCGGGAATGAAACGGGCAGCTTCCGCATGGAGTTCCTCGCTGCGCGACATGCGGGCATTATGGCTGCGCGGATTCAAGACGCCAGCCAGTTCGCGACGCGGTCCGCGTAGTACGTGATGATCAGGTCCGCGCCGGCACGCTTGATCGCAGTGAGCGATTCAAGCGCGACGAGGCGTTCATCGAGCAGACCTTCCCGCCCCGCCGTCGCGATCATGCTGTATTCACCGCTCACCTGGTAGGCTGCGAGCGGGTGGTCCGGATGCTGCTGCTTCACGTGGTGAATGATGTCGAGGTAAGCGAGCGCGGGTTTGACCATGAGTGCGTCCGCACCCTCAGCCACATCGGTCGACGCTTCCGCGAGCGCTTCGCGGGCATTGGCGGGGTCCATCTGATACGCGCGGCGATCGCCGAACTGCGGGGCGCAGTCAGCCGCATCGCGAAACGGACCGTACAACGACGACGCGAACTTCACCGCATACGAGAGGATACCCGTTTCGTAGTGACCGGCATCGTCGAGCGCGGCGCGGATGGCTGCGACCTGACCGTCCATCATGGCGCTGGGGGCGACGAGGTCCGCACCGGCATGCGCGTGCGCGACCGCCATCTCCGCAAGGATGCTCAGCGTGGCGTCGTTGTCGACCGATTCATCCGCGATGACACCACAGTGGCCGTGGTCGGTGTAGCTGCACACGCAGACGTCGGTGATGATCACGAGGTCTTCGCGCGCTTCGCGGCAGCGGCGAACAGCCTGCGCGGTGATTCCGCTCACGTCGGTGGCTGCCGAGGCGCGGGCGTCCTTCTTCTTGGGAATACCAAAGAGCAGCACGGCTTGGATGCCGGCGGCAGTCAGGCGTTCGATCTCGCCCGCGAGTTGATCGAGGTGATACCGCTGCACGCCGGGCAATGATGCAATCGGGCCAGCCGATTGCGGGTCTTCGACGACGAAGACCGGCTGAATGAGTTCGCGCGGTGACAGCACAGTTTCGCGGACGAGGCTGCGTAGTGCCGGTGTGCGGCGCAGGCGACGAAGGCGGCGCTGGGGGTAACGGCTCATGCGGTGACTCCTGCGCAGGACCAGTGCTGCGTGAGTGCGTCGACGACGCCCGCGGGCGTCGGCTCGTTCGCGACGATGCTGACGGACAGACCGGCTGCTCGGGCTGCACTGGCTGTGATTCTGCCGAACGCGACGATGACCATGTCCTGGGAGGCGAGCGGCGATTCGGCGAACGCGCGCGCCGCCGACGGGCTGCACAGGATTGCTGCGTCGTCGCCGGTCCAGTCGATTTCGCGTGCTTCGGTGCTTGACGGCCTGGGGATGGTCACGTAAGCGATCGGATCGTCCACCTGAACGCCCGCAGCACGGAGGCGATCCGCCAATACACCGCTGGCGATGTTCGATCGCGGATGCAGCACGCGCTTCGGTAAGTCCGTTTGATCCGCGAGCAACGCGTCAGCCATGCCACCAGCGGTGCTATCTTCGGGCACAAGGTCCGCGCGAATACCACGACGCCGCAATGCGCCCGCTGTTCCGATTCCAATGGCTGCTATGCGGCAATCCGCAAGTGCGCGTGCGTCGCGCCGCATCACGGCCAATTGCTTGAAGAACGCGCTCACCGCGTGCCGCGACGTGAATACGATCGTGTCGTATTCCTCGATGCTTTCCATAGCGATACGAAACAGTTCGGGGTTGTCCGGATCGTCGATGCGAATCAGCGGTGACGAAACGGGTATCGCGCCCCATCGCTGCAACGCGTTCGCCAGTCGTTGATTCGT
Organism: Phycisphaerales bacterium; assembly: GCA_020639095.1. Lineage (GTDB taxonomy): Bacteria > Planctomycetota > Phycisphaerae > UBA1845 > UBA1845 > JACKHG01. Next base: position 14,613 of record JACKHH010000037.1, read on the forward strand.
ATCGTCTGCCGCGGCAAGCAGCACCCGGCGACCCGCGAGCGGCAGAAGCTCGCGAAGTGCCTGCGCGTTCGCGTTCGCCGCGACTTCGCCAACGATCGCGACCATCGGCGACGCGATTTCCGCCGCATCAGCGGCTGATGCGATTTCCCGGAGCGGTGCGACGACGATTCGCTGGCGCGGCGTGGTGGCGTGGGCGATGCAGGCCACGGGCGTGCCTGCCGGCTTGCCCGCGTTGATCAACGCATGCGACCACTCGGCCATCTCCGATCGCCCCATGAGCACGACGAGCGTGTCGAGTTTCGCGAGCGCGGCAAAATCGTGCGGCGCTTGGGATTCACCAATACCCGTCTGAGCCGTGATGACCGCGAACGAGCGCGCGACACCACGCTGCGTCACGGCAATGCCAGCCGACAACGGTGCAGCCAGTGCGCTCGACACACCGGGCACCACGAGACAGGGCACCCCGGCATCATGACACGCCGCCCACTCTTCCGCGCCTCGGCCAAAGACGAACGGGTCGCCGCCCTTGAGGCGCACGACGCGTTTACCTGCGCGTGCACGATCCACCAGCAGCGTGTTGATCTCCTCTTGCCGCAGCGCGTGATGCCCCGGCGATTTGCCGGCATCGATGCGTTCCGCGCGTCGCGGCGCGAGGTTGAGCAGGTGTCTATTGGCGAGGCGATCGTAAACGACGACGTCCGCGTTGCGCAGGAGATCCCGGCCTCTGACCGTGATCAACCCCGGATCGCCCGGGCCCGCACCGACGAGATAGACAATTCCCAATGCCGCCGTCATACCGCCACCCCACCGGCGAATTCGGGAAGCAACGCGCGGAGCTCCTGCAGAACTTCCGCGTGCAGCATATCGACATCCTGGGTTGCGCGCACGATATCACGCGACATTGCGCCATCCCGCGTGGTGAGCCGCACCGTGATGCGAGCCCGGTCACCGACCGTCGCATAGGCTGCCCCCGCGATGTTTGGCTGGTCCGCGAGTGCGCGCAGCACGTCGAGTTCGAGCGCGGTCGCGGCTCTTGAGGCTGCGTCGTCCAGCGTCTGCGCGATCGCCGTCGCGTATTCATCGCCCGCACGAACCTGCACGAGCAGCGCCGCCTGCGCCGGAGTGGGCACGAACGTTTCGATCGGAAACGTCTCGCTGATTTGGTCGAGCATACCGAGGCGATCGAGTCCCGCGTACGCCAGAATGGCCGCGTCGAATTTGCCTTCGCGAACCTGCGCGACGCGAGCATCGACCGGGCCGCGAATCGACTTCACGATCAAGTCGGGGCGCATGCGCCGCACCTGGGCTTCGCGTCGCAGACTCGACGTACCCACGATGGCGCCGGTTGGCAATTCCTCAAACGTAAGACCGTCGCGCGCGACCAGCGCTTCGCGGGCGTCGCCGCGCGGCAGGATTGCTGCGTTCGTGAACCTGCGCGACGGTTCAATCGCGACGTCCTTGAAACTGTGCACGGCAATATCGATTTCGCCGGATTCGAGCGCAAAATCCAGATCGTCCGTAAACGGCGCGTCGGATGGCAAATCCGCGATGGCCCGGTCGCGAATGCGATCGCCAAGCGAAGACAATTCGACAATGTCAACCGCGTGACCGCGATCTTGCAATGCCGACGCCACATGATGCGCCTGCCAGAGTGCGAGCTTGCTGGCGCGCGTTCCGAGACGAAGGCGACGACGCGGTGCGAACTGCGCCTGCACATTGGCAACATCCGCGCGGGCTGCGAGGTCCGCGACCATTTCGAGCACCGCAGCGTGTTCACCGAGCGGGCCGTCGCAGATCACCTGCTTACTGGCAACGTGCGATGATCTCGGCCATGGCGCGTCGCTCGCGAGCATCCCCAGACGCTCGGGAATATCCTGCATCGCGTGCGGGCCGGCGCCGATCATAAATGGCAGCACGATGACCGTTTCACCGGTGGCTCGGCCGACGGCTTCTTCGATCGCCGGCTCATCATCAATGAACACCGCCAGCGTTTGTCGCACTGGCAGCGCATAGCCCAACTGACTCGCGAGATTGACGGTCGCCCGGCGACTCTGGCCGTGACGCGGCGTGCCGTGTCCTACAACTGCGACGGTGACCTTCGCTTCCGCGACACCATGGGTCGCACAGAGTTCCCGCACGCGTTGGCGGGCGAGTTCGAAGATTCGCGGGTGCGTACCGATCGGCGCGGTGATGCGCACGCGTGTCTGCGTGAAGCGTTTGTTGCGGACCAGTTCGTTCGGCAGCACGTGGTCCGCGTAGTAGCCTCGGCTGGTCATGATGGGAACGACCGTGACGTCGTCGGCTGCGACAAGGTCGAGCACTTCGGCGAATGCGGGCTTTCCCTGGTGGAAGCAGGCAGCAACCACGTCGAAATCGGTGGTAGCAGCCAGATGGTTCGCCCAGCGTTCGATGCGCTCGTTGACCTCGGGGGCTTCACGCGAGCCATGGGCTGCGAGGATGAGCGCCCGCCGCGTCATGCCGCCACCTGCGCCTTGATGCGGGTGATGCGGGCGTGCAGCTTGCGTCGCGATGCAAGATTCTGATCCGCGGCTGAGCATAGCGCGGTGATTTCGCGCGCCGCGTGACGGGCTGCGAGCCAGTCGCGAAAACGCGCCAGCTCGTCGTCGAGAATCGCGGTCGCGGCATCGATCGCGGATGCCGGCGCCTGGCTGAATGCGTGCAGTTTTTCAAGGTGTACGAGGTCGACCGCGGGACGGGCTGCGAGGTCGGGGTCGACGTTTCGCGGCATGCCGAGGTCGATGATTCGCAGCGATCGAGTCCGCCGCCGGCTGATGTCATCACGCGTCACCAAGAAACCCTCGGGCGCGGACGAGCACGCAAGCAGCGCGTCCGCGCTGCGCAGGGCGCTGCGCATGTCGGCAAGGGCAAATGCCTCGCCGGCGAAGCGCTCAGCCAGCAGTTGTGCGCGGCGCGGGTTGCGACTGACGATGGCAAGGTTGCGACGGCCTGTTGCGGTCAGCCGTACGAGCGCTTCGCGCGCGAGCGCCCCGGTGCCGAGCACGACGACGCGCGGTTTCAATTTGACGCCTGACGGCAAGCGAGCGAGGGCAAGATCGATGATTGAACCACCAGCGGCTGCCAGTTGTGTTTCGCGGCGCACGCGTTTTCCGGCATGGATGGCGGAGCGGCCCAGGGCGCTGAGCACCGGCCCCAGTTCGCGTTGTGCCAAGCCCGCAAGATACGCACCGCGCAGTTGCCGGTGAATCTGCGGCTCGCCGAGCAAACGCGATTCCAATCCCGCAGCCACACGCAGCATATGCCGCGCAACCTGTTCACCGAAGCACACGCGAACATGCGCGGAAAGCACATCCGTGGAAAAGCCAAACTCGCGAGCGAGCAGCTCAACCCATGGCGCCGCATCGGCAGCGGCCATCGTGCTGTACACCTCGAACCGCTCGCACGTGCTGAGAATCATCGCCCCATCGGCAAAACTGGAGGCAGCGCGCACAATCCGGCGGCAGCGGTCCGCGTCCGCGTGAATGCGTTCGCGAATGCCCACCGGGACGCGATCCTGCGTGATGCCGACGTAGAGCAATGGGCTCATGATGGCAATCCCAACTGCACCAGTTCCCGCGTGGGGTCTTCCTTACCGCTGACGCGAATGCGCGGGGCGTCGCGTTCGATGTGCCGCTGGTAGAAATCGCTGAGGCTTTCCGCGCCGCTGCGTTTCGTCGCCCACGCGGTGAGCAGCGGCCGAAGCGTCGCGACGATGTCATCAGTGGCCACGTCCTCGGCGTAGAGATCAGCCATGCGATCCCCGCCGAGCCCACCGCCAACATACACCTGATAGACGTCGGGCGAGCGGCCCACAAAGGCAATGTCCGCCGTGTAAGGCCGCGCACACCCGTTCGGGCAACCCGTCATGCGCAGCGTGATCGGCTCCTCGCGCATGCCCAGGCTGGTGAGCTCGGCTTCGATGCGATCGACGACCGACGGCATCAACCGCTCGGACTCCGCCATCGCGAGCCCGCACGTCGGCAGCGCAACGCACGCCATGGAGTAGCGGCGAGCCGCGGACAACTCCGTCGGCAGCGTGATGCCGTGCGACGTTAAGGTGTTCTCAATATCGGCGA
>JACKHH010000038.1 GCA_020639095.1 Phycisphaerales bacterium
GGAACAGGCGAGCGTCCTTAGCGAGTTGACTTCGCTGACCCAGAACATCGACCACATTAAGCAGATCATCAGCAGGCAGCAATCGTACGCAACGTCAGCGGGCATCTTCGAGCGCGTCCAGCTGAATGATGTGGTCGAGGACGCCCTGCGCATCGACGCCAACGCAATCCAACGCCACGGGATCGCGGTGCGCAAGGAATTCGGCGAGATCGAGCCCATCGAGATGGACCGGCAAAAAGTGCTTCAGATCCTAGTCAATCTTATCAAGAATGCGCGCCAGGCAATGGCCGCATGCGCCGACGGAAGCGCGCGTCTGACAATGCGTACGTCCATGACGGGTGCCGTCGTTCGTGTTGAAGTGAGCGATGCGGGTGTGGGCATACCAACCGACCTGTTGGCCAACATCTTCAGCTACGGGTTCACCACGAAGAAAGACGGGCATGGTTTCGGTCTGCACTATTGCGCCATTGCCGCGCGCGAACTGGACGGCTCACTCCGCGCGCACAGCGACGGTGTCAATAAAGGCGCAACGTTCACGCTGGAATTGCCACGGAACAATCAGCGTGTGACGGGACGACAATCGGCAGCCAGCGAATGCGCCGTCCGGGAGGTAGTGTGATGAGCGACGCAGCCAAGTTTGAGAACCGGCGCATCCTTGTGATCGATGACAATGCGGCGATCCACGATGACCTCCGCAAGATCCTCAGCAACGCGGGAGAAGCAGACGCGGAACTTGCGAGAATGGACGCTGCGATCTTCGGTAGTGACGACCCCGATACCGCCGCCACCAGGTATCAGCTCGACAGTGCTTACCAGGGCCAGGAGGGCTTGGCGTGCGTTCGCGCCGCATACGACGCGGATGAGCCGTACGCGATGGCTTTCGTCGACGTCCGCATGCCACCGGGTTGGGATGGCATCGAGACGATCGCGCGACTCTGGGAGGTCGACCCGCGTTTGCAGACCGTCATCTGCACGGCGTTCTCCGACTATTCGTGGGATGAGATGGTCCGCCAGCTGGGCGAGACTGATCGCGTGCTCATACTCAAAAAGCCGTTCGACAACATCGAAGTTCGCCAGATGGCGGTGGCACTCTGCGCCAAGTGGGACCTCGCTGTCCATGCGGAATGCTCGCGCGCCAAACTGGAGCAGGTCGTCACCGAGCGCGCTCGCGAGCTGATGGCACGAAAGGAAGAGCTCGCGGAGACGCACGCACAGCTCTTGCAGGCACAGAAACTCGAATCCATCGGGCAGCTCGCAGCCGGGATTGCGCATGAGATCAACACGCCGATTCAGTTTGTGGGCGACAACATCCGCTTCTTTGAAGACAACGTCACGAGCCTATTCGTCATCCTTGAGAACTACGCACGCATGATCGATCCGGGCGGAGAATCGCTGACCTGGGAGGAACGAACCGACAAGATCCGCAAGCTTTTGGAGGAGTTGGATCTGGAATTCCTCAAGGTGGAGATCCCCGCAGCCATCGAGCAGTCCCTCGAAGGCGTGCAGCGCGTCGCGACGATCGTACAGTCGATGAAGAGTTTCTCACACCCCGGTGGCGACGAGAAGCAGGTCGCCGACCTCAATCGCGCAATTGAGTCAACGATCACTGTCGCGCGCAATGAGTGGAAGTACGTCGCATCCGTCCAGACGGACTTCGACCCTGATCTGCCGATGGTGCCGTGCATGATTGGCGATCTGAATCAGGTGTTCTTGAACATGATCATCAACGCGGCGCACGCGATCAGCGCGGTGGTCGGCGATGGTGCCGATGCCCGCGGTGTGATCACCATCCGAACGCGGCGAGACGGCGACTGGGTGGAGATCCAGATTCGGGATACCGGGTGCGGCATCCCGGAAGAAATACAATCGAACATCTTCAACCCGTTCTTTACCACCAAGGAAGTCGGCAAAGGCACGGGGCAGGGTCTGGCCATCGCGCAGACGACGATCCGCAAGCATGGCGGAACGCTGCTCGTGGACAGCACACCGGGGAACGGAGCGACGTTTACGATTCGACTACCGCTGGACGATGCGGTGGATGGCAGTGCGGAGAGTAGTGAAAGTGAAGAAGCACATACTGTTCGTTGATGACGAAACCGCAGTGCTCGATGGACTGCGCCGCATGCTGCGGCCTTTTGCCGCAACCTGGGACTGCACGTTCGTGCGCAGTGCCGCGGAGGCGATCGAACGTATTGCCGAGGGTCCGGTCGACACGATCGTGTGCGACGTCATGATGCCGGGAAAGGATGGGTTCGCGCTGCTTGAGGAATTGCGCAGCCAGCCGCGGACCAGCAATCTTCCCATCGTCATGCTCACCGGGGCACAGGATCGTTCGATGAAGCGGCGCGCGCTGGAGCTTGGCGCCAACGACCTGCTCAACAAACCCGTCGATGTCGACGATCTCGCGGCCCGGCTCAACAGCGTGCTTCGGCTGAAGGCGTACGAAGACGAGTTGCGGCGCCGCAACACGCTGCTCGAAAACAACATTCTAGCCACCACGACCCAGCTTGCGGAATCCCAAATGGAGTTGATCTGGCGCTTGGGTAAGGCGGCAGAGCTTCGCGACGAGGACACCGGAAACCACGTCGTGCGTGTCGGCTGCTTCAGTGCGGCCATCGCCACGGAACTCGGTATGGATGCGGATCAGGTGGAGATGCTGCAACTGGCCAGCCCGTTGCACGACATTGGCAAAATCGGGATACCCGATCGTATCCTGCGAAAACGCGGCTTCCTTGACGAGACGGAATGGGAAATCATGAAGGGGCACTGCGCGATCGGCGCGAACATCCTGCGCCACGACACCCTCGCCATGTGCGCGTTTCAGCGCCGGCAACAAGAGCCCGATAGCCGCGCGGTCACGTGTACCCGCAATCCGTTGCTCGACATGGCTGCGCGGATCGCGCGTTGGCACCACGAACGCTGGGATGGTAGTGGTTATCCGGATGGGCTCTGCGCGACCGCGATACCCATTGAAGCGCGCATCGTCGCGGTCGCTGACGCCTACGATGCACTGACCATGGAACGGCCCTACAAGCCGGCGTACGCCGAACCGCACGTGCTCGACATCCTCGAACGCGATGCCGGCTCGCACTTCGACCCCGACGTACACGTCGCGCTGCTGAATTCGCTCGATACCCTGCGCGCGATTCGGAATGAGTTCTCCGATGGTTCCATTTTCGATGCAGCCAAGGTGACCAAGTGATGATACGCGTCCTGTTTGTTGACGACGATTCCAATGTGTTGAACGGTCTGCGACGCATGCTCCGGCCGATGTCCGGGCAATGGGAGATGGTGTTTCTGGGCAACGCCGACGACGCACTCGCGCATTTCGATCGAACGCACGTCGATGTGCTCGTAACCGACTTGCACATGCCGGGCACCGACGGCATGCAGTTGCTGCGCCGCGTGCGAAAGGATGATCGATATGCGTCCGTCGCGATTGTCGTACTCACCGGCGCGGGATGTGAGTCGATCGCGGTTAAGGCGCTGAAGTCCGGCGCCCAGGATTACCTGACCAAAGGTAGCCTCACGATCGACCAACTCAAGAATGCCGTCGAATCCGCGATTGCCGACGTATCGGCCGCCCAACAACAAGCTGCTCAAACTGACCAAGCCATCCGAATGTCGAAGCGATTGGCTGAAGCGAATCTTTGCCTTGCGGAAATGAGCCGGTTCGACCCGCTCACCAAGCTGTTCAACCGTGGCGCGTGGGAGGAAACCGCAAGCCTGGAGCAGGAGCAGTTCGGCAGTGAGGAACAGGGGTTTTCGATCATCATGGTCGACATCGACCATTTCAAGAAGCTGAACGACACGCTCGGCCACCAGGCCGGTGACGAATGTCTCCGCCGCGTCGCACGCACCATTCGCGAAGGCACGCGCGGAACGGACATCGTTGGTCGCTTCGGTGGTGAGGAATTCATCGTCCTTGCACCGGGCACGGACCACGCCACCGCGATGATCTTGGCGGAGCGCATTCGCGGCGCGGTTTGGAATCTTGAGATTGCGCATCCCTCCTCACCAACCGCGTCGAGGGTGACCGTCAGCGTCGGGGCTGCGAATTCCGGTGAACTGACCTGGCCCGAAGTCGTCCCACTCGCGGACCGGGCGCTTTATGCGGCCAAGAACGGCGGGCGCAACCAGATCAGGCACTACGACGACGTGAAGCATTTGGAACTTGTGGCGGGTTCCGCGCAGTGAAACCATAAATCGACTGAGGCGCGCAATGCCAGACAAACGCACCATCCTGTTCGTCGACGACGAGATCAACGTACTTCAGGGCCTCAAGCGACTCTTGCACCCACTGCGCACTCAGTGGATCACGACGTACTGCCTGAGCGGCGCGGAAGCGCTCGAACGTCTCGAACAGGAACCGTTCGACGTTATCGTATCCGACATGCGCATGCCGGGCATGGACGGCGCCACACTGCTCGCCGAAGTCAAGAATCGCTATCCCAACATGGTGCGCATTGTTCTGTCCGGACATTCGTCGCAAGAATCGACACTGCGATCGATTGGTGTGGCGCATCAGTTTCTCGCGAAACCGTGCGATCCCGATCGGCTTAAGCGCACCATCGACGACGCGCTCGGACTGCGCGCGATTCTCGCGAATGAATCCTTGCAACGCGTGGTCGCCAGCGTGGCGTCAATTCCCTGCGTTCCCGAGATTCACCGCAAGCTCGTCGAGGAAGTGCAGCATCCGGACACGTCGTCACAGCGCGTCGGCGAAATCATCGCGAAGGACCCCGGTCTGACCACGAGCATTCTCCGGTTGGTGAACTCATCGTTCTTCGGTCTGGCGCGGCACGTCTCAAGTCCCATGCAGGCCGCGGCCATGCTCGGCATTGACACAATTCGAACGCTCGTGCTTTCGGTTCAGGTCTTCTCCCAATTCGACAACTGTGCGTCAAGTTGCGTCTCGCCGCAAGTCATACGCGAACACAGCACGCTCGTCGCTTCAGTCGCCAAGCGCATCGGCATGCACGAAAAGGTCAGCCGCGAGATGCTCGACGCCATCCTGATGGCGGGTCTGCTGCATGACGTCGGCAAACTGGTGCTGGCCCAGAATCTGCCACGCGAATACTGCGAAATCGTAAAGCTCGCCAAGTCGGAGAACGTCCCGACTTGGCGAGCCGAAACACAGGTCCTCGGCACGACGCACGCGGACGTCGGCGCTTATCTGCTCGGGCTTTGGGGTATTCCCGACGCGATCATGGAAGCCGTGGCCTTTCACCACAATCCGCAGAATGCGCTAAACACTGAATTCTCACCGTTGACAGCCGTGCATTTTGCGGACGTATTCGCCAATGAGCAGCGGCTGGATGGCGAATGCGATACCGCCATTGATTCTGTGTATGTCGAACGGCTCGGTCTGACCGAACGGCTGAACGTTTGGCGCGACGACGTCGCACAATTCGCAGAACAGGCTGCGTGTGAAGCCCATGGGCAATAGCACAACAACACAAGACAAAGATCGAATTCTCTGCGTGGACGACGAGGCCAATATCCTCAAGTCCTACCAACGGAACCTTCGCAGAAATTTCGCTATCGATGTCGCGCTGTCCGGCGACGAAGGGCTGAACATTGTCCGCGCGCAAGGCCCGTACTCCGTCATCATCACGGACATGCGCATGCCGGGCATGGACGGAATTGAATTCCTGCGCGCGGTCCGAAGTCACCACCCCGACACCGTGCGCATCATGCTCACGGGAACGGGCGACCAGGCGACGGCTGTTCAGGCTGTCAACGAGGGCAATGTCTTTCGCTTCCTCAACAAGCCGTGCGCCACCGACGACTTGGTGGGGGCGATCACTGCCGGTATCGACCAGTATCACCTGATCACGGCGGAGAAGGTGCTTTTGCACAAGACGCTCTGCGGCAGCATTGGCATGCTCAACGAAGTGCTCGCGCTCGCGAGCCCAAAAGCGTTCGGGCACGCGACGCGCGTGCGCAACCTCGTCCGCAAACTGTGCGGCGAACTGAAAGTCGAACGCGTATGGGAGTGTGAGATCGCCGCGATGCTTTCGCAAATCGGCTGCGTCACCGTGCCTCCCGATACGCTCGATCGCGCCTATGGTGCTGCTCCGTTGACCGCGACGGATGCCGAGTTGCTTGACGCGATGCCGCAGGTCGGCGCCGGTCTGGTCGCGAGGATCCCACGTCTCGATCGCGTGTCCCGCATCATCGCCTACCAGCAGAAGAACTTCGACGGTTCGGGTGTCCCGCACGATGATGTTCGCGGCGAACAGATTCCACTGGGGGCGCGTATTCTCAAGGTCGCGCTCGATTACGACACGGCGAAGTGGCGGCGCGACGATTGTGACGCGCTCACGCGCATCGATCATCGCGCGCGGCACTATGATCCGAAGGTCGTACGCGCGCTCAAAGCCGTCGTCCTGGTCGACGCCAAGCTGGAGCGCTGCGAGATCGCGCTCGACGATCTTCGCCCCGGCATGATGCTGGCTGCCGACGTGAAGACTTCGGACAACATGACCGTGGTCGCTTCCGGACAGGAAGTTACGGACTCGCTCTACCAGCGAATCCGCAACTTCGCGCGACACCGCACAATCATCGAACCACTGATCGTCCTCATGTCCGCATCGGCATCGACCGAGCACGGCGCTACGGGGGTGCCACCCGTCTCCGCGTAGCGTTCCGCCAAGCACCGTTCTCAATCCGACATGTATGTCGCCAGCGCAATCATGTTTGGACACCGACACTCCATGCGAGGCCCCGTGTGCGTTTGCGGGTTGGTTCGTCGGAATCCGATCGGGCGTGGTGACCGACTGTTCCAGGAATCACAAGTACACCGCGGTCAACGGCTGAATTCACTGCGTGTTGGCGATTTCGTAGAGACCCTGGCCGACGTACTTGAGGCGCCCCAGGCGCACCAGCTCGTCCCACACGGCTTTCGGGTATTGATTGGGCGGAATGATGGACACGATTCCGGAGGGGTGACCGCTGCTCGTCGCGCCGCGGCCGAGGCTGGATTCGGCATCGAGTCGCGAAAGCTTCAGCCGCTTCTTGAATGCCTTCATCGCCTTGCGCAGTTCTTCGGCGGACGGTGCGCCGGCGGGATTGCTCTCTGCTTCCGACATCATGCTTGAATCCTCGAACCCGATCGATGAACGCCTACGCAACGATTGCGCCGGCGTGAGTGGATACGACCAACCCGACAATCACGCTGCTAGGATACCTTACGCTCCAGCTCCTCCCAACGGGCATAGAGCGCTTCCACTTGCTTTTTGGCGGATTGCAACGCCTGCCAACGCTTTTCGGCCTCGACATGGTCCCCAGCCACCGCGGGGTCCTCAACCGCGGCTGCACATTCCTCGACGTGCCCTTCCGCTTCCAGGATCGTCGCTTCCATATCACGAAGCTCCGATTGTTCGCTTGCGGTCAAACGCTTACCGGTGGTTTTCGCTGCCACCTTTTTCGGTTTGGCACGATCGGCATCGCTTTCCGCGTCGCGCGCGTTCCGCGCCCGGGCGGTTTGCCACTGCGCACAGTTCACGTACCGGCCGACGCGGCCATCGCCATCGAGGCCGAGGAGTTCCGTACAAACGCGATCCAGCATGAACCGATCGTGCGTCACCAATACAATCGCGCCCGCGAAGTCCGTCAGACTGTCCTCGAGCACATCAAGCGACGTGATGTCCAGATCGTTCGTGGGCTCATCCAGCACGAGCACATCGGCGGGTTGGAGCATCAAGCGCGCGATCAACACGCGCGCCTGCTCGCCGCCGGAAAGCTCCGATACCGGCAACGCAAGCTGACTCACGGCAAAGAGAAACCGCTTCGCCCACGCCGTAATGTGAACGTTCTGGCCGCGGAAATCGACGCTGTCATTGTCGCCAGCCAGCGCCCAGCGCAACGTCACATCCTGCGGAAGCTTCTCGCGATTCTGATCGAAGACGACAATCCGCAGATTCTCCGCCAGGGCGATCGTCCCGCGATCCGGCGGCAGGTCACCGGTGAGCACGCGAATCAACGTCGTCTTTCCGCTCGCATTCGCGCCGAGCAATCCCACGCGAACGCCAGGGGATAGCGTCAATGAGACATCGTCAAAAAGTAGCCTGCCCCCGAGCGATTTGGAAAGCCCCTTGGCGTCGAGGAGTTTCTTCGATTTGCGGCCCGAGCTGTTGAAATCGATACCGGCAACGGTTGCACGCGCATTGCGCTGCGACAATTCACGAAGCTCATCCTTTAGCCGATATGCTTCCTCGATGCGCGACTTGGATTTCGTCCGTTGCGCCTTGGAGTTCGACTTCAGGAACGCTTCTTCGCGCCTGACAATGTTGGCCAATTCCGCCTGCTGCGCTTGTTGCGCCTCCAGGAAATTCGCGCGCTTGTCGAGATACGTGCTGTAGCTGCCGCTGGTGCTGAAGTAGCCGTCCGGGTAGATCGGATTCAACTCGACGACGCGACTCGTGACGTTCTCCAGAAAGTAGCGATCGTGGCTTACCGCGACGAACGAGAAGCGCACACTGACCAGCAATTTCTCAAGCCACTGAATACCCTCAAGATCGAGGTGGTTGGTCGGCTCGTCCATCAGCAGCAGGTCTGGCTCTTGAATGATCGCCCGCGCCAAGGACAAGCGCTTGCGCCAGCCGCCGGATAGTTTTTTCACTTCGGTGCTGGGGTCCTCAAAGCCGAATTTGCTCAGCGCGATGGCGACCTGCGTGTCGCGTTCGTACGACTCCATCGCGATGTCGGACAGCGCGTCCTGCAACACCGACGAGACGTTGACGCCCTCCGGGAAGCGGTCCTCCTGCGGAAGGAATACGATGCGCGCCGTGCGGCGGCGAATCACCTCACCGCTGTCGATCGGCTCCAGCCCCGCCATGATCTTCAGGAACGTGGTCTTGCCGGCGCCATTGGGGCCGAGGAACCCGACGCGTTCATCGTCGGAGAAACTGATGGACAGTTCATCAAAGAGCGTGCGGTGCCCGTAGTGCTTTGAGACCGCGCGACACGTTACCAGCATTCCCATCGATCCCCGCCAATCACCATAGACCAAGAGAACCACGTTGCGAACGACCCGAATCCTCGCCACCTACCGGCGCTGCGCCTGCGTGAATCGGGTATCATACGCGGCATGTCAGGATTGTTCGATGGAACCCCGCTGGAACGCCCGGTCACCTGCCAGGTCTGCGAAAGACCAGTGGAGCAATGTGCCTGTCCCAAAGGCGTGGCTGGTGAAGTCCTCCTGCCCAAGGACCAACCCGCGCGCGTGGGTCGCGAGAAGCGTCGCAAGGGCAAAACCGTGACCACCATCACCGGACTCGACCCGGCTGCTTCGGATCTGAACGCCATATTGTCGAAACTGAAATCGGCCTGTGCCGCCGGTGGCACGATCAACGACGGCGTGATTGAAATCCAAGGCGATCATCGCGAACGCGCCATGACGCTGCTTCGCGACCTGGGATACCGCCCGAAGCTCACCGGCGGGTAGAGCGCCATTGCGATAACCACCATCAAGCAAATGCGTTCGCCTTTCGGCGATCCGCTCGCAGCGTCAGCCCTTGACGACGGCGGCGATGAGCGCTTGATGCCGGTCGGCGAATCCCATGAGCGCGTTCCGCGCCCGGTCGAGGTGCGTGTCGTTCATGGGTAGAGAGAGGAACATGTCGCCTCGGCTGCAAATGAGCACGCCATCCAGCAACAGCTCCATGTGCAGCAGCGCATTGAGCAAATGGCAATCGGGACTTCGCGGAGTCATGCGCTCGAGCGGTTTCGCTGAGAAGTGAATGGCGAACATCGACCCCAGTCCGTTGCAGACCATCGGGACTGACTTCTCCGCGAACATTGCGTTGAACGACTGGCGGTAATCCTCCGACCACTCGAAGAATTCCTTCGCGCGCTGCGGCGTGAAAACCTCACCCAGGGCGACAACGCCAGCCGCCATCGAGCAGACGTTGTTGTTGAACGTGCCGGCGTGCTTCGAAGCGCCTTCCTGTTTGGGGTTGTAACAAGCCATCAACTCCGCGCTGCCGCCGAACGCGCCAGTGGGCAGACCGCCCGCGATGAACTTGCCCAGCGTCGTCAAGTCGGGCGTGACATCCAACAGCGTCTGAACTCCGCCGGGACCGAGACGAGCGGTCTTGACTTCGTCGAAGATCAGCAGCGCGCCGACTTCGCGCGAGGCGCGACGCAGCGTCTCCAGAAACGCGCGCGTCCCGGGGATGTTGCCCCCCGCGCCCAAGATCGGTTCGACCATCACGGCAGCGAGTTTGTCGCCGATTTGCCGAATCAACTGAGCCGTGCCTTCGACATCGTTGTAATCCGCGACGACGAAATCGTACGGCGCGTTGAAGCGCGACAAGCCCGTCGGGAACTTGACCACGCCACCGTGGTACGCGCCGTTGAAGACCAGCACCTTGTCTCGCCCGGTCACCAGTCGCGCGGTGGTGATCGCCATCAACGCGGCTTCGGTTCCGGAATTGCAGAAGCGAAGCTGTTCCAACGACGGGAAGCGTTCGCAAAGCAGGCGCGCCAGCTCGCGCTCATACCTGGTGACGCCGCCGAGCGCGATGCCGTGATCCAGCGCATGGTGAATCGCCGACTTGATGCGCGCGTCGGAGTGGCCGAACAGTCCAGCCGAAAACTCGCCGACAAAATCGACGTAGCGATGACCGTCCAGGTCAACCAGCTCCGGGCCCTCGCCCTGCACCATGGTCAGCGGGAAGGGGTCGTGATAGAGCACCGTGCGCGTATTGCCGCCGGGCAGGTACTGCTCCGCCTGCTTATCGGCTTCGCGACTCTTGGGGTTGGCGGTGACATAACGTTGACGGGCGGCATCGAGTGCTTGCTGTAATTCGTGCATGGGTTGTACCTACGCTACTTTTTCGATCGCCATGGCGATCCCCTGGCCGACGCCAATGCACATGGTGCACAGTGCGCGTCGCCCTTCCCCCAGTCGCAGTTGATCCATCGCGGTGATTGCCAGACGCGCCCCACTCGCTCCCAGCGGATGGCCCAGCGCAATGGCGCCACCGCGTTTGTTCACGCGAGGATCATCATCGGCAATTCCCAACTCCCGCAGGCACGTCAACGCTTGTGACGCGAAGGCTTCGTTCAACTCGATGATGTCGAAATCGTCGAGCGCGAGATTCAATCGCGACAGCAGCTTCTTCGTCGCGGGCACGGGACCGATGCCCATAATCCTAGGCGGCACTCCGGCGACGGCCATCCCGAGCACGCGCGCCACCGGCTTGAGCCCGTACCGCTTGGCGCCTTCCTCGGACGTCATCAACAGAACAGCCGCACCGTCGTTGATGCCCGATGCGTTGCCCGCGGTCACCGTCCCACCCGGATAGATTGGCCTGAGCTGGGCGAGCTTCGCGAGTTCGGTCACGCGCGGGTGCTCGTCCGTGTCCACGACGATCGGGTCTTGCTTGCGTTGCGGAACCGTGACCGGGCAAATCTCGTTGGCAAGTCGACCGTCCGCCTGGGCAGCCGCCGCCTTTGCCTGACTCCAGAATGCGAACTGGTCCTGGTCTTCTCGGCTGATATTGAACTCGCGGGCCAGGTTCTCAGCCGTTTCCGGCATCGCATCGGTCCCGTACTGTTCCTTGAGCTTCGGGTTGATGAATCGCCAACCCATGGTGGTATCTTCAAGGACCTGCTGCCGACCGAACGCGCTATCGGCTTTTCCGATGACGAAGGGCGAACGCGACATACTCTCAACGCCGCCGGCAAGCATCAGGTCGCCTTCGCCGACGCGGATCGCCGCGGCACAACTGCCCACGGCATTGAGCCCCGAGGCACACAACCGATTCACCGTACAGGCGGGGACTTCCTGCGGCAGGCCCGCGAGCAGGCTGCTCATCCGCGCAACGTTGCGGTTGTCTTCACCGGCTTGGTTTGCACAGCCGAGGATGACGTCGTCCACCGCGCCCCAGTCAACCGACGGGTAACGCTCCATCAGCGCGCGAATGGGAATGGCCGCGAGATCGTCGGTCCGGATGGTGGCCAGCCCGCCTCCGTAGCGACCGACAGGCGTTCGTATTCCGTCACAGATGAAGACTTCAGTCATCGGTCACATCTCTGTTCAGTATTCGACTCGATCAGTTGCTTCCGGCAGGTGGTCGAAGCGTAGCGCCCGTTTTCGTTTTAACTTCGTCAAACGTGACACCGGGCGCCAGCTCGACCAACTGGAAACCGTCCGGGGTAATGTCAATCACTGCCAGGTCGGAGTACACGCGCGAAACCACACCGACACCGGTCAGCGGATAGGTGCAGCGTTCGACCAGCTTGGGCTCACCGGTCTTGGTGGTGTGTTGGGTGACCACGAAGATCTGCTTCACACCTTGCACCAGGTCCATCGCGCCACCGACGGCAGGGACGGCATCAAGTTCGCCCGTGGACCAATTGGCAATGTCGCCATTGGCTGCGACCTGCAACGTACCCAACACGCAGACATCCAGGTGACCGCCGCGGATCATGCTGAAACTGTCGGCGTGGTGGAAGTAGGCTGCCCCGGGCATTGCCGTGACGTACTTCTTCCCTGCATTCATCAGGTCCAGGTCGCGCTCTTCGTCACTCGGTGGCGGCCCCATACCCAGCAGGCCGTTCTCCGTGTGGTAGATGAACTCGCGTCCTTCGGGGACGAACTGCGCGACCAGTTCAGGGATGCCGATTCCGAGGTTGACGTACGAACCGTCGGGAATGTCCTGGGCCACGCGGGCTGCGATCTGTTCTCGATTCCATCCTGTGCTCATGGGTAGCGCCTGCCCTCCGCGATCAGGATGTCCTCGTGCACCGGTTCGGAAACTTCGACGACCCGGTCAACGAAGATGCCGGGCGTCACAACGTGTTCGGGATTGATTTCGCCGCGTTCGACCAGCCGACGGGTCTGCACGATCGTGGTCGTGGCAGCCATGCACATCAACGGGCTGAAGTTGCGCGCGGTCTTGTTGTAAGTCAGGTTGCCCAACGGATCAGCCGTCTCACATTTGATCAGCGCGTAGTCCGCTTTGAGCCAGCGCTCGAGGACGTAGGTGCGTCCCTCGAATTCGCGTTGCTCCTTGCCCTCCGCCAGGACTGTTCCGACGGTCGTCGGGGTGTAGAATGCAGGCATGCCGGCACCGGCGGCTCGGATGCGCTCGGCGAGTGTTCCCTGCGGAACCAGGTCCAGCGCGATTTTGCCTTCCTTGTAGAACTTCGGGAACACGCGCGACTGACTGGAACGGGGAAACGAGCAGATCATCTTGCTCACCTGGCCGTTGGCGATCAACGCAGCCAAACCCACCTCGCCGTTGCCCGTGTTGTTGTTGATCACGGTCAGGTTTTTGGCGCCCTGGTCGATCAGCGCATGGAGCAACTCGATGGGGCTTCCCGACGCGCCGAAACCACCGACCATGACCGTGGCACCGTCGGGGATGTCAGCCACCGCCTGCGCGACGGTTGGGCACACCTTATTGATCACCTTGGAACACTCCAGTCGTTCTGGCTACTGCATGTAGGTCTCGGTTGATGCCCTGCGCGCTTACGTACGGTCAACGCATTCTGCCGATCGGTCGTCGTACTCGCCCGCCACGTAACCGACCCGCAACGCGGCAATCGGCACTCGGGGCACGGGCCTGTCGCACGCTGCACGCTATCGAGCGCTCCGACGGCTGGCATGCAATTTCGCACCGATTATCGGCCGGTGAAAAAGGGGCTTTATCACACCTGAGCGGCATGTTACTCTATCGAATTTGGCTGTTCAATGCGTTACAATACCCTCTGGTAAGGGGGCAATTCGCGGAAAACTGTGCGAGAAAACGGGGTGCGGTGTGGCCAATTCCAACGGCTATGAAATGACGGATCGTCAACGGGCGTTTCTGGACTCCATCGAGAACTCTCGATACGAACGAGAGATCATCAATGGTCTGCGGCCATTCTTGAATGAGAATGTCCCGGATGACATGAAGGGCTTCTACTCCTCCGAGGAACTGAAGGTCCTTAAGTCGCTCCAGGGGACTGACCGCGACGTTGAAGCCCGCATGCCCGTCAAGGTGACGCGTCACTACTTCGATCTCGCCCGTCATAGCGAACCGCTCAAGCACCTGGTCAAAGCCAACCCGGCAGAAACGCTGAACCTCGCGGGTTCCGAAGACCCGGGTCATCAGATGGACTTCGCGCCCGTCGAGGGCATGCTGCACAAGTACGAGATGGGCCTGCTGTATACCATCTCGACCTGTTCGTCGCACTGCCGCTTCTGCTACCGCGAAGAGTTGATCGCCCGCAAAGAAATCGTGCGTCAGGATGGGACCGTCGCGAAGAAGGGCATCGCCAAAATCGAAGACGTGGTCGCCTACGTTCGCTCGCACAACGAGAAAGTCGAACGCAACGGCGGGTTCCACCCGGCAACCGGGCGCGAAAAGCTCCGCGAGATGCTGCTTTCCGGTGGTGACGCGATGATGCTCTCCAACCGGAACCTTGGCGAGTGGATGTCCGCGCTGGCTGAGGCGAACATCGAGTCCATCCGCCTGGGCACGAAGGAAATGGCGTTTTACCCCAAGCGTTTTGACGACGCCTTTCTCGCAATGCTCGACAACTTCCACAAGGTGTACCCCGACGTCAGCCTGCGCTTGATGCTCCACTTCAATCACCCCGATGAGTTCCTGCAAAAGAGCCCGGACGGTGATTACTTGACGAATCCCAATGGTTCGCTGAAGTGGCACGACGATACCAAGCGCGCGATCGAGGGCGTCGTGATGCGCGGGTGGATACAGGTCGAAAACCAGGCACCGGTCATCAAGAACATCAACGACGACGCGAACGCGCTGCGCATTCTTCAGCGTTCGCTGTATCACAAAGGGATCAACAACCACTACTACTTCTGCGGCCGGGACATCGTCGCTTACAAGGCGTTCAACGTACCGATCGAGACGGTGTGGCAACTCCTGAACGAATCGCAGAAGGGGCTCTCCGGTGTCGAGGCGCACGCACGGCTGTCGATCACGCACTACAAGGGCAAGACGGAAGTAGCAGCCGTCACCAATGAGCCGATCCCCGGCGTGGAAAAGTCCAAGCACGGCGTGCTGATTTTCAAGAACCTGCGCAACGCTTTGGGCGCTCCGGATCGCGGCAAGGTCTGCATCGTGGGACGCAACCCGGAGGCTGTCTGGTTCGACGATTACGCGGACCGGGTGATCTACGACGAGTTGGGCATGTACAACTACCAGCGGGTCGACAACAAGATCATCAGCGCATCCGACGCACTCAACGTCGTCCAGCCGACGTGCCGCTAGCCGCGACACGCATCAGAGTTGTTGAGGCGCTTTGCCGGCCAGGACTTGCCCAATGTACCCGGCCGAGTTCGTCGTGTGTTGGGGGGCGTGCCGGTACAAACCATTTCAAGCGGTCAGCGTGATCGAGGCGACGGCTGTCGGTGGCGCCAAAGCAAATCCACAAGCATGTTTTGCACCGGGACATTCGTGACCAACGCGCGCATGAAATCCCGCCGGGCCGATTCGGCGCTAGATCGGGAGACGCGCCGACCCAAACGCTTCGGGGCGGCCGCCATGCAAACCATTGTCAAAAAACCAATTTCCAGACACCGGTCTGATCGGAAATGTCGTGTGCAATCGATTTGGGAAGCTGGCACTCAGTTTCCGAACGCAAACCCAGAAACGAAGTTTC
>JACKHH010000039.1 GCA_020639095.1 Phycisphaerales bacterium
CCGAGAAATGTTTTGTGCCGCGCCGTGCTTCCCCGCCTCCCGGTCCGAACGGACGCTCGTCAACAACGATTCTGACGAAACACCACATCGGGGCCGATTTAGAATTGACCGACCCGGAGGTATCGGCGGCATCGCCGCAAATGCTGCACGGACGACCGAACATGCGCTGTAGAATTGACCTGAGAATGCCCATATACGCCGATCGTAAGTTCGCTCTTGCGTGCGTGAATTGGGCATGCCTTTCGACGAGCGGCGATACAAACCACGTGACCTTTGCGCTACCGCCACTGCGTGTCATCGCTACAATGGCCCCATGGTTGATCTCGTCTGCACGCCATTTGCCGATCACGTTGTCCGCATGCATCGCGAACTCGCGACGCAGGATGCGGTTTATGACCTGCCGCGCAGCAAGTGGTTTGTGCCCGATCCCGCAGGGCCGGACCTTTCCGTGCGCTTTCACGAGCATGTGGCGGCGAACCCGGTTGGGCCAGCCGCTGGTCCGCACGGGCAGATGGCGCAGAACCTCGTGCTCAGTTATCTCGCGGGCGGGCGAATCCTGGAACTCAAGACCGTACAGGTCAACGACCGCCTGACGATCCCCCGGCCCTGCATCGACGCGACGAACATCGGCTACAACGTGGAATGGTCGCAGGAACTCCGCCTCACGGAATCGCTGCACGAATACGTCAGCGGCGCGATGCTCGTACACATCATTCGCGCGGGTGGATTTTTCCCAAATGTAGACCTCACCGGCCCGCTGGGTGCGGTGATCTACGACATGTCGGTAGGCTACGACCTCGCGGGCATTCAATCGCCGACGGTGCGTACGTTCATCGAAGGCATGCTCGACGCGCGCGCGTACGTGGACCGCTTTCGTGCGGAAATCCCCGACGAATTTCGCCATCTGCGCGACCTCGACTACCCGACAAGGCTGTCGGATACGATTACGCTGTCGACGTTCCACGGGTGCCCTGCTGATGAGATCGAGAAGATCTGCGAGCACCTGATCAACGAATACGGCATCGGCGTGATCATCAAGATGAATCCGCCGATGCTCGGCAAGGAACGGCTTGAGCATTTGCTGCACGACGTGATGGGCTACGACGAAATCCGCGTGAACCCCAAGGCATACAGCAGCGGTTTGCAGTTCGATGAGTCGGTCGAGATCGTCCACCGCCTCGACGCGTTGGCAAAAACCAATGGCCGCCGCTGCGGCGCGAAGTTCTCCAACACGCTGGAAGTGCTCAACCATCGCAAGTTCTTTAGGCCCGACAACGAAATCATGTATCTCTCGGGCCAGCCGCTGTACGTGATTACGCTCGCGCTCACTGCGGCTTTTCGCGAGGCCGTCGGCCCGGACATTCCCATCAGTTACAGCGCGGGCATCGACCAGAAGAACTTTCCCGACATCGTTGCTTGCAACATCAAACCGGTGACGACGTGTACCGATCTGCTGCGACCCGGCGGATATTCGCGGCTGCCGAAGTATCTGCATCGGTTGAGTGAGGACATGACGCGGCTCGGCGCGAAGAATATCGACGAATACATCCTCGCGCGACACGCGGTAATGAAGGGAAATGAATGTGGGACCGGCTTACCAGCCGGTCGAGACCGGTTAGAAAACGGGTCCCACAGTGAGACGCCACTCGCGAACACAACCAGCGAAAACACCCCAGCCGTCGCCGGTTGGCAAAACACAACGCCAATCGCAACCGCAGCAGCCGCTGACCCGCGTTACCACGCAGCCAGCAACAGCGCCGCCCCCAAGCGGATCAACTCGCACCTGGTGATCTTCGACTGCATCACCTGCGACAAGTGCATCCCGGTCTGCCCCAACGACGCGAACTTCACCTATCCGCTTGCGGAACAGGATTTCGAGTACACGAATTACGCGATCACCGTGGACGGTGCGATCACGCCCGCGGGCGATGCGCAACACTTCACCACGCAAAGGAGCATGCAGATCGCGAACTTCGCCGACTACTGCAACGAATGCGGCAATTGCGACACGTTCTGCCCGGAATACGGCGGACCGTTCATCGAGAAACCCACATTCTTCGGTTCCCGCGCACAATGGCAGGAACACAAAACGCACGACGGATTTCACGTCGAACGAACAACGTCCGCCGACACCATCCACGGCCGGATCAAAGGCGAAGAGTCAACGCTCACCGTAGCGCGCGATCAGGCTTCACCGCGTTACGCCTTCAGCACGAAGTGTGTAACCGTCACCTTCAACGAATCGTACGCTCCACTCAGCGTTGGAATGCAACCCAGCATGAATGCGCCCGCCAAAGTCGACATGCACACGTTTCACACGCTGCGCCTTCTATTGCAGGGCATCCTCGACAAGAAGCGCATCAACCCGATCAACGCAAGGTAGGGCGGGCTATTGCCCGCCGCAATCCCGAGCAACGCAGCGTTTCAGCAAATCGTGGAATTCAAAACACGCGTCGTTCTCTGCGGGTTGGACGAACGCGCTCGGCGCTTTGGTTTGTCTTGGCGGGCAATAGCCCGCCCTACCTGCCGCCTGCTACCGACCGACAACGGACCGCGGCTGCACGCGTTTTGCGCCGTTGTCCTCGTGGGCGATTCCCAGGATAAGTGAAATCCCAACACCGAGGATCGTCAGCACGACCTCCTCGGAAACGCCCAGCCCATACTCTGCCGCGTACGCCGCGATCACCGTCGCCAGCGCCACCCGCGTCTTCCGCGAAGCCAAAGGCGTGAACAAACGCCGCCATGCCGATCCACCTGCCATCTGCTCATCCCTCCAATTGTTCGATTGAACTGCTCCGTCGCGCACTCCTCTGCCGCTGCCACGTCATTTTCGTCATTCGTCATTAGTCATTCACTTTCGGGCTTGGGCGATCCGGCGGGCGCGCCTCAGTTCGCGCCCGCCGAATCACCTGCTTCAGGAAGGAAAGGAGGAGTGTCGTGTTCCGTCACCGACATGCCTTCGTGGCCGCCGGATTCATGTTGCGTTTTCGTTTGCCGCGATCCGTTCGTTCCGCTGCCAAAGGAAATACACGGGCTGCATGCCCACCAAACCGCGGAAAATCCTCGCCAACAACTGCGGCGTCTGCCGCTCCACGCGCTTCTCTCCGCCGCCCGTGGTGGCTTGGTACCAGTGGTACACCTGGCTCGCGACGAGCGTGCGCACGCGAGGCCGGCGGCAGACCTGGCGTTCAAAATCGGGCGCGAGCGGATCGGCATCGAGTTCGCGGAGTTCTTCCAGCACACGCTGTCGCGCCTTGGACACTTTGCAGACACCGACGCGTGTCATGCCCGCGCGCTCAAAGACCGGGTTCACCGCGCCCATCGCCGCGAGACACTCAACGTACGGTGTGCCCGCAAGCGGCAGCGTCCGTCGCACGAGTCTGTGCCCGAGCCCGCAGCCGCGCAGGTCCGGATGGATCACCAGACGCCGCAGAATCCGCATCTCCTGATTGAGTAGCTTGAGATTTCCCTTGAAGCGCCCATCGGTGGCTTGATTGCGCAGCGTCAGCTCCGCCGGTGGGTGCGAGTACACCACAATGCCCACGCACGGGCCGCCGGGTCGCTCGCGCATCACGAACACCTTGCTGACGAATCCGAGTTCCTCCGTCGTGCGATAGTGCATGCGCGCGAACTCGTTGTAGTCGCGGCGCGAACCGGGCTCGATGTGCAGGCGACGCGCGAAACTCGGCGGCTGCTTCCGGGGCACGCGTTCGATGATCTGGGCGTCGCCACCACCATCGAGACGCACGACGGTATCGGCTTGCAGATCGCCGAGAACATCTTCATGGGTCGTGGCAATCGCCAGGGAAATTCCGCATCGGGTGACGGTCTTGCGCAGGTTGTGCGCGATCGCTTTCGCGGCGCGGCGGTGCAAGCCGCTGCTGAACTCGTCGATCAGCAGCAGCCCGCCTCCGCGCTCCGCCTCTGCCCCCAAGGCCCGCGCCAACCGTGCACGAAACTGTTCCCCAGCCGACAGGGTTTCGAAACTTCGCAGCCAGAGCGGCGCTTCGCCGAGCGCGCACCGGCTTAGGAGTTCGAGCGCCACCGCCAAATCGGCGCGCGGCGCGACCAGATCGACCAGGGCTTTGCCCCCCGGAAAGCTCATCCGCTGTAGGTTTCGTGCGGCTGGGTGACGCTGTTCGATGATGTTGAGTGCGGTGGTTTTGCCGCTGCCGGATGGTCCGACGAACGCAACGATCCGCCCAGGACCGATCCGTACGGCGAGGTCGGGCAGGACGCAGCGTTCCCGGCCGCTATCGACCCCGAAAAGCCGGGCCACCGCCACCGTCCGCCGCGACCCGCGCAGATCCCCGCCGGGATAAGATCGGGCAATCCGAAACTGTCCCGCCGCCACCGCCATGCTGCCCCACTACCAAATACCAAACAAAGCCCGAACATCTTACACAGCCTACAACCTACAAGCCGGACTGTCAATATTATGGCCATTATTTGATCCATTGGCGCAATATTCGCCTGTGGTGGGGTTCCAGCCGGCTGGAGCTGAAAGCTTCGGAGCCGGCCATGGCGTCTAGGACTGGATTTTGGGTATTCTTAGTGGCTGGCAACCTGGCCACGCAATATGACGCTTTGATTTCGAGTCTGCGGACAACTGCTTGTGGATCAGTACGTCGGCGATTGGCGGCGCGGCATTTGGGGAAAATCGCGAAAAACACGCTGGTGTCGGCGATTCACCTGCTTCGGATTCATATTGGTGTTCGCATCCCTGCTCTTGCGGCAGGCCTTCGTCAGGTCGTTTATCGCGACATTAATCCCACCGATTACGCAAGCGGAACTACAACCAAGGCTGGCTGCACACTTTCGTGATATTCAGATGTGTCTAGGTATCGGGTTGTTGGGGTATTTGTTTGTGATCGTGTCATCGGTGCAGATACTGCGCACACACTATTCCCGTAGCGTTAGAGCCAAGCGACATGCCGTGCGGGACGCGCTGGAGAGCGCTCACGAATGACCGGCATATCGAGAATGGTCGCATCACCCCTCGTGATGACCTTGCTTCCTAACGCCGGACATCGGTCTCACGAGTTCCGCTCCCTTACAGTCGCGGCTCGGTTCCGCGATTTCCGTTCGCGCGCGTGCGAATGCTCCGCCCCTTCTAGCCCAAAAGACGTATTCGTTGGCCCCGTCAGCGCGATGCTTCCCACCTCCAGAATCGAATGGTACCATTCTCGTGAATTCGAGGCTGGGCAGTGACACCTGACGGAATCTTGGGAAAGGGCGAACTTGGGCACGCTCACTGTGGACGGTTATCTCGACCTGGAAACCCTGCGGGCGACACCGTTGGCTACCGATCCTTACGAGCACGTTATCGTGCGCGAGTTTGTCACGCCGGAAGCGCGGTCAGCCGTCAATGCCGATTATCCGCGCATCGAGCAATCGGGCAGTTTGCCGCTCAGCGCGCTGAAGTTTGGCAGTGCGTTTCAGGGGCTGGTGAGCGCGCTTGAGGGCGACGGGTTTCGCCGCGTTGTCGAGCAGAAATTCGGGCTCGACCTCACCGGCAAGCCGACGACCGTCACCGTCCGTGGCAACTGCTGCGAACGCGATGGCCGCATCCACACCGACAGCAAGACCAAAATCATCACCGTACTCATCTACTTCAATCCGACGTGGTCAACCGACGGCGGGAGGTTGCGGCTGCTGCGCTCGGGCACGGACCTCGACGACTACGCAATCGAACTGCCCCCCGACGACGGCACGCTGCTCATTTTCCTCCGTAGCGACCGCTCGTTCCACGGCCACAAGCCGTTCGTCGGCCCGCGCCGCGCCGTCCAGTTCAACTGGGTCACCAGCGAACGCAGCCAGAAGTTCACCATGCTGCGACATCGCATCTCGTCGCTCTTCAAACGTTCGGTGAGCCCCCAGCAGATGTAGCCTGTGCTCGGCTGATCCTGGTCAGGTGTTCCGCTTGTGACATTATGTGGCGTGTGCCACTGCTCTTGAGCAGTGGTTGCTGGATGTAAGCCTGCCCTTCAAGCACCCCCACTGCTCAAGAGCAGTGGCACGGTGCGGTGTCGTCGGTTGAAATCAATATTCGCTAAACGCGGCAATTCCCCTAGAATTCAGCCGTGACTCATGCGCTCGCCGACAGATCGTTCGAACGGATCCTGCTCATCAAACCGTCCGCGCTCGGCGACGTGGTCCACGTGCTGCCCGTGATCACCAAACTCCGGCGGCGATACCCCAACGCGCGCATCGACTGGATGCTTCAGCCCGCGATCGCCGACCTCGTCGGGCTGCACCCCGCCATCTCAAACGTGATCCTCTTTGACCGTCGCAACCTCGGACGCATCTCCCAGCCAAGGCGGGCTGCGTCCGGAATCCTCGCGCTCACGCGGACGCTGCGCAGCGCGCGGTACGACCTGGTCGTCGACCTGCACGGTCAGCTTCGTTCCGCGTTCTTCACGATGTGTACGGGCGCGCCGGTTCGCATCGGGTTCGACAGGCCGCGACGTTCGAACCGCTCGACCGAGCGCGAACTGCCCGCAACGGCATACCGTCATGGCTGGACGGGTGCGCGCGAAAACTCGTGGCTGGCGTACAACCACCGTATTCCCATTCCCACGCTGGAGGTACACGCGGTGGATCGCTACCTGCGCCTCGGCGAGATGCTCGGGTTCGACGACAGTCCGGCAGATTTCTCCTTCCCGATTCGCCCGGAGGCCATCGACGACGCGCAGGCGTTGCTCGCGGAATGCAAACTTGCGGACCAGCCGTTCGCCGTGCTCGCGCCGGGCACGCAATGGGAAACGAAGGCGTGGCACGCGGACGGATACGCCGATGTCGCCAGGGAATTTCTCAATCGCGGCTGGGGTGTGTTGCTGGTGGGTTCGCCGGATGAAAGTGCGTGCTGTGCGGAGGTGGCCAAGCGTTGCGACGGGGCTTGCGACATATCGGGCCGGACGTCGATCAGCGCGCTGGCTGCACTCATCGCCCGCGCGGAAATCTGCATCACGAACGACTCGGGACCGATGCACCTCGCGGTCGCGTTGAACAGACCGGTGGTGAGCATCTTCGGCCCGACTGACGACGTGTGGATCGGGCCCTACCGCCGCGAGAACGCCGTCGCACGCGTCGATTTGAACTGCGCCCCCTGCTACTTTCGCCGCTTGGCCCAATGCCCGCACAACCACCGCTGCATGAAAGACGTGTCGGCCAAGAAGGTGGTCGAGCTCTCCGAACGCGTGCTGGCATCATTCAGCGGATCCGACAGTCTACCCTTCATACCGGCCGATTCCGTCGCACGCTCTGTGTAACACTTCGAGCATACCGCAATTCCAGCACCTGGCCTGATGGATGGGGTTTGTGCAGTGGCACTGCCTTCCGGCATGACGTCGCCGGTCCGCGCTTGAAAATCCACCGACGTTTTCCGCCCGGAGCGCTATAGATAGCTAGGCCCGGCTGGGGTATGCGCGGTGCTTTGAGCACGGGTGACCACTGCATTTCTACGTTCTCACCTGCACATCATTCCTACTGCGGAGGACACATCCATGGCGACGACATTGGACAAGCAAGCCGATCTTGCGGGACCGGGTGTGAGCACGTACGAGGAGGTTGAGAAAATCCTCCCCAAAGACTACGAACCGCTGCTATCACCCATGCAGCGCATGGACGCGGTGTACGCGGTCAAACGCTACATCGAGGACAACCTCTGCAAGGAACTCAACCTGAAGATGGTGCAGGTGCCGCTGATCGTCGATCGCGACAGCGGGGTGAACGACTATCTCGATCGCGACGGTTCGCGAACACCGGTTGACTTCCCCTGCGGGTTGGGCTTGGCGTCGCCGATTTGCGCGCAGGTTGTGCAGGCCGCCACCAAGTGGAAACGCATGGCGTTGCGGCAGTTCGATTGTGCCGAGGGGCAGGGCATTTGCACCGATATGCGCGCGGTGCGCAAGGATTACTTCCTCGACCACGACCACAGCAGCTACGTCGACCAGTGGGATTGGGAACGCGTGATGGCTGCGAGCGATCGCAATTTGGATTTCCTAATGCACGTGGTCCGCAAGATCTGGAAGGTGATCCATGGAGCCGGGATGCACGCGCAGGAGTTGTTCCCGGCACTGCGTAACAGCAAGTACCCCGCGATCCCCGAGGAACTGACCTTCATCCACGCTGAGGAAATGCTCGAGCGCTATCCCGATCTTCCGCGCAAACAGCGTGAAACCAAGGCGATTCAGGAGATTGCGCCAGCGTTATTTATCATCGGAATCGGCTGGCCGCTGGCGGACGGGTATCCGCACGAGATGCGCGCCGCCGACTATGACGATTGGGTCACCGAGACACACGGACCGAAGGGTCAGGCGTATCACGGCTTGAACGGTGACATCCTGGTGTGGAACCCGGTGACGAAGCGGCGACACGAGTTGACCAGCATGGGAATCCGCGTGACCAAGGAGACGCTCAAAGTGCAGCTCGGCATGTCCGGGCAGGAGGACTTCCTTAAGCTGCCGTATCACCAGGCGATTCTCAACGACGAAATTCCACTGAGCATCGGCGGCGGTATCGGTCAGTCGCGGACGTACATGTACTTGCTGCGCACCGCGCACCTCGGCGAAGTGAGCGTGACGGTCTGGCCGAAGAAGCTTAAGGAGATTTGCGCGAAGCGGAACATCCGGGTGCTGGAGTAGGCCGAGGTTGCAACCACTCTGAAAGGACTTTGAATCGCGCCGGGCTGATGAAACGCGGTCCGGCGCGGTTTACTTTGGCCTGCGTGGCCGCTGCTTTTCCGCGATGGACTTGATGACGATGCGACCCTTGACGTCTTGCGGATACGGCACAGCCGATGCGGCCTCCGCTTGATCGATCAAGTCGCGCACTGCCGGGTCGTCGAGCGTCGCGGCATCTTTGATTGGGATAAAACGATTCAGCTTTCCGCTGCCTTGCAGTAGCTTCTTCGGGTCCTTCAGCTTGGCTTTGCCGCCTTGCAGAAAACAAAGGTTGACGTGCTGCGGATAGAAGGCGATCGAAAAGACCGCATCCGACGCGCGTTCGTTCGGACCAAAGCCCACCGCGAGCGCGTTGTAGTTGTCGTAAACCAAAACCTGCGCACCGGGCAACCGCTTACGCATCCGCGCGACGCAGGCCTTTCCCAACGCCGCGACCTGCGGCGAATACTTCGCGATGAAACCGGTAAGCTGCGCTTGCGGCGTGGCGGCATTATTTGCCGGGCGCGCGGCAGCACGCTTCGCTTTGGCCTTCGGTTTTGGTTTTATCTTGTCCGGTGTCCGACTCATCTGGCGGGATGGTATATGCAACCCCACGGATCGGCCAGCGTGAGCCTTGCCGTCAGCCCGGGCTACAGATCTCGGCTGACGAGTGTTGTCACGACACCTTGGATGCTCAGTTCGCGTGAGCTGTCGATGATTTCGGGGCGGAATGTTGGGTTGTCGCCGCGGAGGACGACGACTTTTTCCCCGTCGCGGAGGTCGACGCTAACGCGCTTCAACGTGGGTTCGCCGTCGACGAGGCAGGCGCAGATGCGGCCCTGCACAAGCAGCGGATCGACGGCGGGCCGATAGTGCACGAGCACGATGTCGCCCGGCTTCAGCGTGGGCTCCATGCTGTCGAACGTGAGCCGCAGACAATAGTGGTCCGGGGTCCACATGTGCCGCAGCACCGGGAAAAGTTGCATCTGCTCCTGCGACTGCGCGGGAGGACCTGCGGGGATGGTTCCGAGCATCGGCAGGTGGCGGACCTCAAGAGGCTGGGGGTTGTCGTGCGCGTCACCGGTGCCCGCACCAACGAGGACCGCCTGCGGCAAGTCGAGCGCGACAGCCAGCGCGTTCAGCGTATTCTTCGAAGGCCGGCGACGCCCGCGCTCGATTTCCGAAAGGAAGCCCTGGTTGATGCCGGCGGACGTGGACAGCTCGACCTGCGACATGCCGAGTTCCTTCCGCCGCCGCCGCACCCGTTGCCCCAGCGACTCCTCCGCGCGATTCTGAATCATGCCTTCAGGCCATGTCATAATATGGCAATATTAATGTTTTGAACGCCCGGCTGCAACGGTTTGTAGGGCGGGCTATTGCCCGCCGTCGGATTGGATTGTGGCTGCGTTTGCCTTTGACCTGTCGATTGCGAGATACGTTTCTTGCTCTGTGCGATCTGCTGACTGGTTGCTTTTTGGTTTGTCTCGGCGGGCAATAGCCCGCCCTACCTTGCGCCGATATCGAAATCAGCATTGCTGTGCTTCGCTTGCAGGCTGGTTGCCTGCACCACCATTGAGTTGCTGATGCCTGTTTGATTTTGTCGTGCATACCGCCAACCCTCCGCGCGCGATACGATAACGATGATGACGTTGCCCAACGACTCCACTTCGCCGAACGATCCCGCGCGCACAACCGGACCTATTGCCGATGCGCCGGGCGACGAAGCAGCCACCACCCTCCCGACAGACTCAAAGCGAGAGCCGGCAACCGAATCACACACGCCCGCCACCGACGGACCTGTTGGTGAAATTCCCGGCACCGTGAAGCAGTCGACGCCTTGGCCGATGCGGGTCTGGCCTTGGGCGCTGATCTTCATCGTCGCGCTCATGCTGCGCTTCGGGTACGTCAATCAGATTCGGAGTGTCCCGTTCTTCGACTCACCGGTTGGCGATGCCGCGGCATATGACGCGTGGGCGCATGCCATCGTCGATGGTGACTGGGCAAGTCGCGAATACACGCACGGGCTGACGTTTTACCAGGCGCCGGCGTACCCGTACTTTCTTGCGGGTGTGTATGCGGCCTTCGGGGACGCGCCCGCGACCATTCGGCAGGTGCAGGCGCTGCTCGGGGCGGTGTCGTGCCTTCTCTTGGGATTTGCCGCAGCGCGGTTCATTGGGCGGCGCGTGGGCATCGTCGCTGCCGCCCTGCTCGCGCTGTACGCACCGGCTATCTTCTTCGACGGGCTGATTCAGAAGACTACGCTGGCGACGTTCTGGATGACGCTGCTGCTTTGGCTGATGAGTTGCCAGCTTCGAAGACCGGCGCTGTGGCGTTTTGTCGTCGCGGGCGTGGTGCTCGGGCTCTTCGGATTGACGCGTGAGAACGCGTTGGTGCTGGTCGCGGCGCTGCTCATCTGGATCTGGGCGGACTTTCGCGGTGCCGGTTATCTCGCGAAACGCAACTGGTCTGCCAGCGTCATCTTCGGTCTGCTGCTGGTGTTCTATCCCGTCGCGGTACGCAATTACTTCGTGGCGGATGAATGGGCGATCTCGACCTCACAGGCTGGTCCGAATTTCTACATCGGTAACCACGCCGGTGCGACCGGTCGATACACGCCGCTCGCCCTCGGGCACGAAACCCCCGAGTTTGAACGCAGCGACGCGAAACGATTGGCAGAAGACGCCACGGGCAAGCAGCTTTCCGATCTCGAAGTCTCGCGCTACTGGCTTTCCCAAGCGTGGGTCTATATCCGCAGCGCCCCAGCAGAATGGGCCAGGCTGGTGGGGACGAAGTTCCTGCTCGCGATCAATCGCTACGAGATCAACGACACCGAGGGGTACAACGTCTACCGCATGTACTCATGGATGCTCGGCGGGTTGATCGCACCGGTGATGCACTTTGGCGTGATCGCGCCGCTAGCAGCCGTGGGGTTTGTGCTCACGCTGCGTCACTGGCGGCGCGTCGGCGTGCTGTACCTGATGGCGCTGCTGCTGATCATCGCCATCGTCGCGTTCTACGTCTTCGCGCGCTATCGTTTCCCGCTGGTGCCGATCGCGATCATCTTCGCAGCCGCGGGGATCGTCGGGCTTTATGAATGCGTGCTCGAACGGCGCGTCGGTGCGATCGTGGCTGCGGTCATTGTCGGCATCGCTGCCGCCGTCGTCGCGAACATTCGCGTGAGTCCGGAACAACGGCTGGATGCGATGTCGCTCGCGAACGTCGGCACCGTCGTTGCGCAGCGCGGCAACCTCGACGCAGCCATGCAGCTTTTCGAGCAGGCGGTCATCACCAGCCCCGAGTCGCCCGAGCCGTACTACAACATCGGGATGGTCTATCGCCTCAAGGGTCAGACCCGCGGTGCGATCGAGTATTTCATGGAGGCGAAGAAACGCGCGCCGGGCCTCGCGGAAGTTGATTTCCAGATCGCGCAATGCCTGGAAGCCGACGGCAACACCGACGCGGCATTGCGGTTTTACCAAGCGGCCCTAACGAACAACCCCAACGACACCGAAGCAGCCGACGGCATCCAGCGCCTGATGGGCAACCGTCCGTAGGGCCCGCTGTGCGGACCAACCGCGCGCAACGTCACCGTTTTCAAGGTCCGCACAGCGGACCCTACTTGGCGTCGAGCCAACTTCTGCCGGTGCCAATGTCCACGACGATGGGCACGTCGAACGGCAATGCCGTGGTCATCTTCTCGCGAATCAATTCGGTGTGGGCGGCCACATCCTCCTTGCGAACCTCGAAGACGAGTTCGTCATGCACCTGCACGAGCATTCGCGTCGCGAGCCCCTGCGTTTTGATCGCGATGTGAATGTCGACCATGGCGCGCTTGATGAGATCAGCAGCACTGCCCTGAATCACCGTGTTCACCGCCAACCGCTCGCCGAGCGCGACCTGCTGACGATTGCGCGAATGCAACTCTTCGATCGGGCGGCGTCTACCGAGAATCGTCTCCGCGTAGCCTTTGGCTTTCACGTCCGCGATGACCCCGTCGACGAACGCCTTGATGCCGCCGAAGCGCGCGTGGTAACGGTCGATGAAATCCTGCGCTTCCGTTCGCGAGATCTTCAACCCGCGCGCGAGCCCAAACGCGGTCTGCCCGTAGATGATGCCGAAGTTGACAGCCTTTGCGGCGCTGCGCTGCTCGGATGTGACCTCGTCGAGCGGCACGCCGTTGACCTGGGCTGCCACCGTCGCGTGGATATCCTGGCCGGTATTGAACGCTTCGAGCAGCGTCTCGTCCCGCGAGAATGCCGCGAGAATCCGCAACTCGATCTGCGAATAGTCCGCGACGAGCAGCACGCAATCTTCGCTGCCCGCGACGAACGCGCCGCGAATTCGCCGCCCGATCTCCGTGCGCACGGGGATGTTCTGCAAGTTCGGATCGCTCGACGACAACCGGCCCGTGATCGCGCCGGTCTGGTGAAATCCCGCATGCACGCGGCCTGTCTTCGCGCAGACCATCTTCGGCAGCGTGTCGAGGTACGTCCCCTTGAGCTTGCTCAGTTCGCGATACTCAAGCATCAGCTTGGGCAGGTCGTGATCGGTCTGCTCGACCAGTTTCTCGAGCGTTTCCGCGTCGGTGCTGCGTGAGGTCCGTGTCTTCTTGAGCACCGGCAACTTGAATTCGTCGTAGAGCACGACAGCCAGCTGCTTGGGCGACTCGATGTTGAATTCATGGCCCGCTTCCTTGTGTATCTGGCTGGTCAGCGCGATCATGCGGTCCGCGAGTTCGTCACTCATCGTCGCGAGCAGGTCGCAATCGAGCGCGATACCGTTGTGCTCCATCTCCGCAAGCACCGCGACAAGCGGCATTTCGGTTTCTTCAAAGAGTTTGCGCGTCGAACTGGCAGCCACCTGCGGGCGCAGCTTCTCGAACAATCGCCAAGTCACCTCCGCGTCTTCACCGGCGTATTCACAGACGCGCGCGGAATCGACCTCGTCGATGCCGATCTGATCCTTGCCCTTGCCGATCAAATCGGTGATGGGAATCATGCGGTGCCCGAGCAGCTCCATCGCGAGCGCGTCGAGCCCGTGCGAACGGCGGAGCGGTTCGAGCACGAAGCTGGCGATCATGGTGTCGAAGGTGACGCCCGCAAGCTCCATCCCGGCTTGACGCAGCACGATCTGATCGTACTTGATATTCTGCCCCACCTTCGCAATATTGGGATTTTCAAGGATGGGCTTGAGCAACGCGTACACGTCGTCGAGCGCAACGACCTTGCCCATGGCTGCCCGCACGGGAATGTAGTAGCCACGCCCCGCTTCGTACGCGATCGCGATGCCGACAAGCTGAGCAGCCACCGGGTTGAGCGCCGTCGTCTCGGTGTCCACCGCGAAGACCTCCACCGTCGCGAGTTTGTTCGCCAGGGCGGTGAGCTTGTCCACGTCGTCGACCAGCTCGTACGTGGCGGCGACGGTTTGCTTGGGCGTTTCGAGCAGCGTGCCCGCTTCGCCTTCCGGGCGGAACGTATCAAGTTGCTCCATCAACCGGTTGAAACCGAGTTCAAGAAAGATCGGCGCGACCGCATCGACATTCACCCCGTTGAAGCGAGCGGCCTCCAGGGAAAAATCCATGGGCACGTCGCGCCGCAGCGTGACGAGTTGCCGCGTGATTGGCAACTGCTCGGCGAAGGCTTTGACGTTTTCCGATTGCTTTGGCGAAAGCTCGTCGGCGTGCGCCAGCACCGCATCGGCTGACCCGTACTTGTTGACCAGTTTGGCAGCGGTTTTCACCCCCACGCCCGCGACACCGGGAATGTTGTCCACCGTGTCGCCCGCGAGCGTCTGCACGTCGATCACCTGCTCCGGCGTAAATCCCTTGTTTTCCAGCATGTACGCGCGATCGACGACCACGCCCTTGCCGATGTCGTAGAGGAAGATGCGATCGTTGATGAGTTGTTCGAGGTCCTTGTCCTTGCTGATCAGGAAAATCTCAACATCCTCGTCCGTGATCCGCTCCGCGAGCGTGGCCATGAGGTCATCGGCTTCGAAGCCTTCGCGACGCAGGATGGGGATGCCCATGGCGTCGACGATCTGCACGATGCGCTCGGCCTGCAAGGGCAGGTCCTCGGGCGGCGGGTCGCGATGGGCTTTGTATTCGGGGTAGATGTCGCAGCGGAAGACGGTGCTGTCGCTGACGTCGAGCACCATCGCAAGGTAATCGGGCTTGCGGTCGCGCAGCAGGTTGAACAGTGTGGAGAGGAAGACGTAAGTGGCCCGCGTCGGCTCACCGGTGGGACTGTTCAGCGGGCGAAACGGCGCATAGTACGAGCGGTAAATCTGCGCGTGCCCGTCGATGATATAGAAGCTCTTGGCCATTTATCGTACTTGCGCCTTTCTCACTTTGTTCACGTTTATGCTTTGTCGTCCGCTCCCTGACAGTCGCGGCTCGGATTGGGCAATACTCACACCAAGCAATCAACTCTCTCACCCTTCACTTTCTCACCTTCTCACTTTCTCACTTTCTCACTTTCAGTATGCCCGCACGATGCGTACGTCGGGGTAGTAGTATTGG
>JACKHH010000004.1 GCA_020639095.1 Phycisphaerales bacterium
GCGCCGGGGCATCGGCAAGTGCATTGGGGCATTGGACAAGCGAAAGGCCGGTGCGCGCGCGCGTCGCCGATGCGCTGACGACGGCGTTTCGCGGAGTCACGGTGAAGCTGAGTCAGAAGGATGCGGAGCCATTTCGACCCGTGTAGGCCGCAACCCCGTTGGGGTTGGGATTTGTCTATGCGTCACCAACCCAGGGTAGACGCTCCGCGTCAACCCTGGGCTATGGGCCGCGACGCCTTTGGCGTCGTCCAGCGGATCATGCGAAATCTTTCTGAACATTCCCAAGCAGAAGGTGTCGGGTGGCACGGACAAGCTTCGCTTGTCCGTGGTGGATCAAGGACGACCTGCGTCCAATGTGTTGGGATTTCACTACGACGCGCTCACTGGTATTGCCCACTGACAAGCAAAGCTTGTCAGTGCCACCCGGCTTCACTGTATGCGCGCGAGAACCTGCGCCCGCCTGCGCGCAGCGCACAATTCGTAATCTGTAATTCGTAATTCGCGAAGCGTTATTGCTGTGGGGTGGATTCGAAAAGATAGATGGCGTGTTCGTCGGTGTTGGTGACGGCTGCAAGATTACCAGCCGCGACTACGCGACCGATGGCGTTTTCGTCCTGCACGTCGGCGACGAGAACGGGAATGTCGGCGGTAAAGGGTGCGTTCGTCTGCACGGCGACGACCGTGGAATCGAGGTTGGCAACCAGCGCGACGCGTTGATCGCCGAAATGGGCGACGTCCAGCGCCCTGCGATTACCGATTCCGGGCAGGTCCTGCATGTTAAGTACGTCGAGCGTCACGGCATCGATCACGGCGAAATCCGCATCGCCTGTGGCATCGTCGATCGCGACCGCCAGCACGGCACCGTCCCCACTCATCGCCAGCGCCACGGGATCATCACCGGCTCCGCTGCTCACGTCGATCGTGGTAATCTCATGCGGCGACGACGTCGCGACCGCCCACACCGCGCCAAGGCCTGCCAGGAAGATGTAGTCACCCGTGCCGGAATACTCGAGTTCGCTCGCGAGTGCGGTCCCGCCCACGCTCGCTTCCAGGTCGATCGGCGGCACAACAAAAGCCTGTGTCGCGAGATTGACGAACGTGAGCAACGCAGCCTCCTGATCCGGAGCCCCACCACTCAGCAGAACCGCAAGCTGCGCGCCGTCCGGACTCAGTCGTACCTGCACCGGTTTGTAACCTGCTGGCGTGAGCAACCGGCGCGAGACGTCCGGCAGATTGGCATTATCCGTACGCACCACGTTGACGCGATCGGCAAACTGCGTGTCGCTGCCGGGCACGTACACGCGGGTGGCATCGGCTGCGAAGTCGATTTGTCCACCGAGGTACGTCAGCGTCGACGGGTCCTCGACAAGCGTCGAGCGAATGAGCGACCCGGTCGCACGTTCAAACGTCACCACCCGCGGCGGATTGGAAATTGCGAGCGCCACGCGTGCGTCGTCTTGCGAAATCCCGAGGGCTGCGACGAAATCCCCCGTCACCGTTTGCGGGAAGCTCAGTTCCGCGGTCGTGAACGCGGTGGTGGTATCGAAGCGGAGTGCCGCGAGCGTCGCGAAATC
Source organism: Phycisphaerales bacterium (assembly GCA_020639095.1). Classification (GTDB taxonomy): domain Bacteria; phylum Planctomycetota; class Phycisphaerae; order UBA1845; family UBA1845; genus JACKHG01. The sequence goes on from JACKHH010000004.1 coordinate 1,575, forward strand.
GGTCACCACGCCATCTCCCCCGCCTGCAGGCAGCGCAACAAGGTCGGGCTCAAAGTTCGCCGGCAGTTCGACCTTGCCGCGGCGGGCGATGAACATGGCTGCGTCCGACCCGGACGTGAGCGACAGGTCGCCGAAGATGAAATCGCCGCGCGCGCCGCAGGTCGATGAAATGAAGCGGTGGCGGCGAACCGCCACCGCGAGGAATTCTCCAGTCAAACTGCCCGATTCCTCGTCGCGCACCAACCGCTCAAGCCGCGCGACGGTCTGATCGCAAAAAGGGTCGTTGGTTCGCTCCAATGCACAGAACCCGAGCGAGTTCGCGTTGCCCTGGAGGAAGAAAGTTGCACTGGCATCGAAGCCATTGCGATCGATCGCGCCCGACGCCTGATTCGTCAGCGTCACCGTGCCGTCCTCGGTGTTGCCGATGTCGGTGCCGTCGGGGTCGAACGTCGTGTCCTGACTCAGCACGTACGTCCCCTCGATGTCGGTCGAGAAATCGCCCGTGGGAACTCGCAGGCGAAAGCCGTTGGTCTCAAGCACTGCCAGCGCGTTTTGCACCTCGGGCAGCGCGAGCACTTCGTCGCAACTTACCGCCGCAACGGGGCCCGGCTCCGCGAAGTCGATTTGAAATGCATCAATCTCCACGTGCACGTCGCGATCGGCACTGTACACAATGCAAAGCCCGAATTCGCCGGAATCCACAAACCCGAAACCCGTGTCCGAAATGGCCGACGACTCTGGCGTGATGCTCATCGCGCCGTTGCTGTCCACCGAAATCGTGAACTGGTTGAACAGCGGCGACGATGAGCAGGGATCGTCAGCCGATCCGTCGGACAGGAACAGCAGCAGCGAGATATCGACCGGTGACGCAACCGGTGTGCCGTTGTCCGTGATGGAGACATCGGCTGGATTGATCGACATCGTTGCGCTGATGCGATCCGCCGTCGGCAGTTGCGACGTGATGTCATAGAAAGCGCTGGTGGAGGCGACAATCGCCGTTGCGTCGAACATGCCCTCCGTCCCGAGCGACACACGGACGCTGTTGCCGCCGCCGGGCGACGGCGTACAAGCGACACCGCTCAAGAGCAGGCAGAGCGCGCCGCCGAACCGCAGTATTCGCATGGAGTTCTCCTTGATGGCAGGTGCGTACACGTTTCGGGGAACGCTCCCCCGAAATCATACGCCGAATGTAGTCGGCAGATTGCACCAGGCAAGGAGAATGTGCGATGGGGGCACGGAGGGACGAAGGCACGCAGGGTTGCTGGAAACGAATACGTCTTGTGGCTTTGCGGTTATCTTGGGCAGGGCTCGATGATCGCCGACATGCTGCCGGCGCATTTCTCTAGATCCGGGTCGGGGCCGAACGCGTGGATTTGCTCCTGCTTGAGTTCCGCGCGTTCCTTGGTGGTGGTGTCTACGATCACCCGGCCCGTGGTGTCCACCTCGTAGGCCATCAACTCCGCGTCTTCCTTCGTGCGCCCGAAGAGGCGCATGAGCATCAGAATCACGTAGTCATACGTGTGATCGTTGTCGTCGAGCAGTACGACGTTGTACGGCGGGAGGATCTTCGGATTGGTGGCGCGCTGCGGCTGCGCTTCCGCAACGGCGGCTGCACCCTTCTTCTGCTCGCTCATGGCGTCACTCCCTACACCCCAAGTCTCAGGCCTCAGGCCTCACCCATGAATCGGTATCGACAAACCACCGTCCGCGGATCGAGCACGTCTCGGCGGCAATGACGCTACACCGTCAACCGGATCGCCGAACAGCGTCAACGCGGTGGCACCCGTCAACTTCACGCGAACCAGGCGTCCGATATGGGCGTCGGTTCCGCAGAACACGACGATGCGATCCGTACGCGTTCTCCCAACGAGCTGATCGCTGCGCCGCCAGGACACTTCCTCGCCGCGCGACTGCTCCGCCTCCTGCGCTTTGATGGCGGCTTTGCTGTACCCTTCGACGAGCACTTCAACGGTCTGCCCGATCATCGCCTGCGTCTGCGCCAACGAGATGCGCTCCTGTGCCGCGAGCATCCGCTGGTTGCGTTCGCGTTTCACCGCATCGGGCACATCGTCGGCCAGCGCCTTATCCGCCACGGTGTCAGGCCGCGGCGAATACTTGAAGCAGAAGATGTTCTTGTATCGGACCTCGTCGAGCAGCGCGAGCGTCTCGGCGAATTCCGCCTCGGTCTCGCCGCAGAATCCTACAATAAAGTCCGTGGCCAGGGTCATGTCCGGCACAATCGATCTGCCGCGTGCAATCAGGTCCAGATAACTCTCCCGCGTGTACTGCCGCTTCATGCGTTTGAGCACGTTGTTCGAACCGCTCTGCACCGGCAGATGGAGATACTCGCAGACGCGCGGCAGGTCGCGCATGGCTTCGAAGATTTCGTCGCGGAAATCGCCGGGATAGCTCGTGACGAAACGGATGCGTTCGAGGCCTTCCACGTCGTTGAGCAGGTAGAGCAGGTCAGCCATGTTCACCGGCTTGCCGCCATCTTGATGCAGGTAGCTGTTGACCGTCTGCCCGAGGAGCGTCACTTCCAGCGCACCGCGATCGACGAGCATTTTGGCTTCGTCGACGATCTGCTGCGGAGGCCTGCTTCGTTCCTTGCCGCGCGTGTTGGGCACGACGCAGAACGTGCAGAACTTATCGCAGCCGCGTTGGATGCGGATGTACGACTGAAGCGTGTTGGCGCTCGGCGCGGGGTCGCGCGAAAGATCGAGCGCTTCCACCGAATCGTATTCCAGAGAACGTTCGAGCAGCGTGCTCTTGCGTTTCTTGTCGAGCGTGAGCGCGACGGCTTTTTCGCGCGTGGCGCGGACCTCTTCGATCATCGCGGGGATCTTGTTGAGTTCACCCGGCCCGCAGACCAGATCGACGTAAGGCACGTTCTCCATGATCGCGTCGGGGTCGCGTTCAGCCATGCAGCCAATCACGCCGACGACCATGTCCGGGTTGCGCTTCTTGGGCTTTTTGGCAACGCCGAGACGCGAGAGCGCTTTCTGTTCGGCGTGATCGCGGACGCTGCACGTGTTGATCAGCACGACGTCAGCGGCATCCACCGAATCCACCTGGCGATAGTTGCGCGCGCGAAGCTGGCCGAGAACCAGCTCGCTGTCGAGCACGTTCATCTGGCAGCCCATCGTCTCGATGTAGACCGTCCAAGGACGGTTTTGCGGTGGATTCATATTAGCATCTCGTTAAAACCGAATCGCGAGAAGCATTGTAGAAACGGCCTGGAATGGCCGCAAGCCGACCGAACGGCACTGTAGCCGCGATATGTCCGCTTGTTCGGCGGTTTGTGCGGATTATAGTGCGCGCGTACGGCCAACAAGCAGAGTGCACGGTGCACGACCGGTCACGCAGTCATATCAGCAAGACACGGGGACGAAAAATGAACCAGCACACGAGTCGCCAATGGATTGTCGTCGTTGCATTGATCATTGCCGCCGCGCCTTTCGCCAACGCTACCGAACTGATGTACCGAGGGTCCGACGGTCAATCGCATCCGTACATTGCCCCACAGCGCACGGGGGAGCCTTACATCGAGACCTACGGTGTGGCACGCGGCGGAAGCGGACCGACGTTCAACGTGGAGTACCTCGAGGTCACGAACAACACCAACTCCGGATTCGACGACCCCACGTTGGGCGCGACGCGCCGCGCAACTGTGGCTGCCGTGTTCGCGTACCTTGGTACGGTCCTTGACGAATCCGGCAGCGCGGATATCCAGGTCCAGTTTTCGCAATTCGATGGTAGCGGATTCCTCGCATCAGCCGGTCCGCTCTACTTCATTGTCAACAACTGCCAGGAAGGTCTGGTGTTCCAACACATCACCACGGGGGTCGACCCAATCAGCGGCACACCCGACGGGTATATGCAGGTCGACTTCGGTTACAACTGGAACAATGACCTGAGCGCGCCCGCCCCTTCTGAGATTGACCTGTTCACCGTCGTGCTGCACGAGTTGACGCACGCGTTGGGATTCCTTTCACTCACGGATGCAAATGGCGGAGGATTGAACGGCCTCAACCCGGACACGCGGGCTGCGGGGTTCGACGGCTACGTGCAGAATGGCAACGGGGTTTCGCTGATCAACTGCGCCAACGGCCTGTTCGTGGGAACAAGCAACGATCTGCGCGGGTTCAACAACGGCGTAAAGCATGCCGGCTCCAATGTTGTCGCCGAGTGGCACGCATTGGGCAACAGCGGCAACGCCCCGCTTTACGCACCAAGCACCTACGCACCGGGTAGCAGCACGAGCCATTGGGACACGAACAATCCCAATGTGCCAGCAACCGCCATCATGCGCCACCAGCTTCCCCTCGGAGGCCAAATCCGCGAATACCACGCACTCGACCTCGCCGCACTCAAGGACCTGGGCTACATGCTGGCGGCGCCTTCACCTGGCCCGGGTGATCTGGATGGTGATGGCGATAGCGACCTTGATGACCACGCGGGGTTTGTGGATTGCCTGGCAGGGCCGAACAACGCGCCATCACCGACCGCGCCCACGAGCGTGCAGGATTGTCGTGACGCGTTCGACTTCGATTCGGACAACGACGTCGACCTGGCTGATTTTGATGCGTTTCTCTTGGTATTCGGTAGCTAGCGCTTTCGTTGAGTAGCCCGTCAACGCATTGCGTCGTAGTCGTCCGGGGTATCGACGTCGCGAAGGCAGGTCTCGTCGGCGATGGCGACGCGGACGATTTGATCGTCGTGACGTTTAAGCACGCCGACCAAACCGATTCCGCGCAGGTCGTTCAGAACGGAAAGCAGTGAGAAGGGAATCAGAAGCGGATGTCGATAGCGTTCGCTCGCGTACGCCGCCACAATCCTGCCCGGATTGTGGGCATACGCGTCAACGCATTGGTGCACGATATCCGACGACATTCGCGGCAGGTCGCCGGGACAGACGAGGAACGCATCACGGCTCGTCGCAGCGCACATGGCCCGCAGCGTCTCCGCGCCCGCAAGGATCGACTCCAGCATCTCCGCGTCGGGATCGTCGAGGATCACCGTGAGGTGTCGCGAAGCTTCGTGCAGCTTGAGCGCGTCGGCTACGTGCGGGTTCGTGACCACCGCCAGCCCGTCGACACCGCCCGCTAAGATCGTGTCGATCACCGTTTCGAGTATCGTGGAATTTCCCCAGGCGAGCAGTTGCTTGGGTGTGCCCATGCGCCGGGAGGCACCAGCAGCCGGTATCAAACCGAACACTCTGGCGGGCGTTGCGTCGGTCATGCGCCCTTCTCAGCTTCGACGGGGGTCGGCCCTTCCACCAGGCGTCCCTGGTTTTCCCGACGCACCGCCACGAGCTGCGCCGCGATGCTCACCGCGATCTCCGGCACGGTCACCGAGTTGATGTCGAGCCCGATCGGCGCGTGTACGCGTTCCAAACGCGACGCGTCGACGCCCGCGGCTTGCAGGTCATCGAAGATGAGTTTGATCTTCCGCTTACTGCCGATCATGCCCAAGTACTTCGCGTCGGAGTTGATGACGGCAGACAGCGCCTGCTCGTCGTGATTGTGCCCGCGCGTGACGATGACGACGTACGTGTCGCGGTCGATCGGGTGCGTTCGCAGCGTCTGCTCGATGTCGCCGACGACCGGTTTGATTGGCGCCGGCAAACGATCGGCGTTCGCAAAATCCTCGCGATCGTCGATCACGGTCACGTCGAATTCCAGCTCTACGCAGAGTCGCGCGAGCTGCGCGCCAACGTGCCCCGCACCCGCAATCACCAGTTTGGGCTCAGCCTCCACGAGCACCGCGTACTCGCACCATTCACTACCGCTCAGCACGCGAAAATGAACGCGCGTGTCCACACCGGCAGCCACGTCCGCGAGCACCTTGCGGAATTCGTCCGCACGCGCAACACTGGTAAGCGGCATCACGGCGACATCCATTCCGCCGCCGCAGATCAGCCCATCATCCCAGCCATAGTCGTGATCGAGCTGGAAACTGAGCAGCGATGCCTCGTCGCGTTCGAGCAATCCGAACGCACGCTTGCACACTTCAGCTTCCACGCACCCGCCGCCGAGCGTACCCACGGTCTTCATCTGCTCGTCCAGCAGCAGCATCGCGCCGGGCGACTGCGGTGTTGAACCGCGCGTCTTCACCACCGCGCACAGCGCCGCCCGCTTCCCGGCGGACAGGGTTTGCACAATCGACTCTAGCAAATTCTGATGCAATAACACGCGAGGCAACCTCGTTACAAAACAGGTGAACGACATTCACGATGATACGCGGACAGTCCGACGATTGCCAAAAGTCATCTTGCAAACTTGCGCCCAACGTGTTTTCAACATCGGACCTGCTCGTTAGCATGACCGCCTTCGTGGGCAGGAGCAGCTGGTGAAGAAATCGCGTCACGGACATATCGAGTTGATCTGCGGGCCCATGTTCGCCGGCAAGACCACAGCGCTCGTGCAGCGACTTGCCGCGGCACGCGACGCCCGCAAGCGCGTCATCGCCTTCAAACCAGCAGCCGATACTCGCAGCGGCGACGCGACACTCCGCACCCACACCGGCGAGACCTTCCCCGCCAAGTCGGTTTCCGACGTCCGTGAGATCGCCGAAGCGGCTGACGGCTACGACGTCGTGGGCATCGACGAAGCCCACTTCTTCGGCAGAGGCTTCCTGACGGTATGCAGCACGCTCGTCGACCAGGGCGTGAACCTGTTCGTGGCTGGGGTGGACTTCGACCATCGCGGCGGTATGTTCAGTGCGGTGTCACGCGTGATGCGGCATGCGGATCACATCACGCGGCTCACGTCGACTTGCGCGCGGTGCGGCGCGGAAGCGGTCTACACACAGAGGCTGGTGGCGAGCGATGCACCCCTTGTGGTTGGCGGCGCGGAGGCGTATGAACCGCGCTGCGCCGAGTGCTTCACCCCGCCCTTCGTCTAAGAGGTAACGCGTTTGGTAGGAATCGCGGACCGGCTTACGGGATTAATCGGGATCGTCGTGCTGCTCGGCATCGCGTTGCTGATGTCGAACAACCGGCGGGCGGTGCGTTGGCGCATCGTCGTCGCGGGCATCGCGATGCAGGTCGTGCTCGCGCTGCTCGTGCTGCGCGTCCCGCTCGCGGCTGACTTCTTCCAGGGCATCGCAGCAGCCGCTACGCGCATCCTCAGCTTCGCGGATGCGGGCGCGACCTATTTGCTCGGCGAAAAGCTCTACGCCGAGAAGGTGCTCGGGTTCATCTTCGCGTTTCACGTGTTGCCGTCGATCATCTTCTTCGCGTCGTTCATGTCCGTGCTCTACCACATCGGCATCATGCAACGCGTGGTCCGCGCGATGTCGTTTGTGATGAATCGCGTGCTGGGTGTCAGCGGAGCCGAGTCGCTCGCGATGGCTGCGAATGTTTTCGTCGGGCAGACGGAAGCACCGCTCGTCATTCGTCCCTATGTTTCCGACATGACCAAGAGCGAGTTGATGACGCTGATGGTCGGTGGGTTCGCGACGATCGCCGGTGGGGTCTTCGCGGCCTACGTGGCGATGCTTGGCGGTGAGAGTCACGCGGAACGTATCCTCTTTGCCAAGCACCTGCTCACCGCGTCGGTCATGTCCGCACCCGCGGCCTTTGTCATGGCGAAGATCATCCTGCCCGAGACGGAACATTCGAAGACGGGAGGGATCGTCGAAATCGAGTTTGAGAAAACCACGGTGAACGTACTCGACGCCGCGACGTCGGGCGCGACGGATGGCCTGCGGCTGGCGGCGAATGTCGGGGCGATGCTGCTGGCGCTGATCGCGTTGATCGCGGGCGTTGATTACGTGCTTGGCTGGGTGGGGTCGTGGGGCTGGCTCAAACCGATGCTCACGAGCGCTGGTATCGAAACGCTAAACCTCAAGAGCATCCTCGGGCTGATCTTCTCGCCGCTGGCGTGGACGCTGGGCGTGCAAAGCGACGACATTCGCACGTTCGGCAGCCTGCTCGGCGAGAAGCTCGTGTTCACCGAATTCATCGCGTACGGGTCGCTGGCGGATGTGATGCGTTCGGCGACACCGATGCACTATCGCAGCGAGTTGATCGCAACCTACGCCCTTTGCGGTTTTGCCAATTTCGGGAGCATCGCAATTCAGCTTGGCGGGATCGGCACGATCGCGCCGAATCGGCGCAGCGATCTGGCCCGCTTCGGCCTGCGCGCGATGCTCGGCGGCGCGATGGCCAGCTTCATGACCGCGGCCATCGCAGGAATGCTGCTCTAGCACGATGCCGTAACCCCTCCCCCTCTGGGGGAGGTCAGGTGGGGGCATGCTGCGAAAACGCTGCGATCAAGATTGCGCTTGAACACAAGCACAATTCGCCCTCCCCTTGCCCCTCCCAGAGGGAGGGGAGTTCGCTACTCCTTCACTTACAGCAAATCTGCTTATCCCGGCAGCGCCGCAAGTTGCACAAAGTCCGGATGATCGGCCGAGTGTTTTGCGCGGTACGACTTCACGATCTCGCCTTGGTGCACAAGAAACGCACCGGGCATCTGACGCACATCGCCGCGCGGTCTCGCCATGCCATGCCCCGCCGCACACGCTTTCGCCCCGCGCAGCCAGACCTTCGGCCCCATGATCGCGCCAAGACTCCCTCGCTCCAATCCGAACGACTTGTAGAGGTGACACTGCGGATCGGAGACACGCGAGACGTCGTCCAGGCCGTATTTACCGAACAGATGCCCGGCTTCTTCCTCGCTGAACATGTGTACGAGCACAATCCGCGCACCGCGCGACGCAATCTCCTGCCGATGGGCTGAGACCTCAGCCAATGCCTCGCGGCAGAACACTCACCCGTAGTGCCGCAGGAAGACGACCAGCACCGGCGAAGCCTGCGAAAGCGACAACAGGTCGTCGTCGTGTTGATCGCGATACCGCGCGAGATCATCCGCGACCGTTACGTCCGCATGATCCAGTGTTCGATTCGACGATTCGTCGTTCATCGCAGTCACCACCCATTCACGCGGATTCCACGCCAATCCAAACGACGCCAAGGGCGTCGCGGCCCATAGCCCAGGGTTGTCGCGCAGCGGCTACCCTGGGTAAGACGTAACATCATTCCATTAACCCCAACGGGGTTGCGGCAATTCGATTGAGGTGGCTCACCGCTTGCCGGTGCCGCAACCCCGTTGGGGTTGAACAAACTCTCTGCCCGCCGTTCCCAGGGTAGCGCCTTCGGCGCAACCCTGGGCTAGCGGCCGCGACCCCATCGGGGGCGAGTGGTGCCGATACTCGACGCAATCGTCAACGCCGCACAATTGCTACGACTCTATCTGTACTCGCCAATCATGAGCTTAGCCTGCTGCCACCCTGCCAGCCACTCGCCGTCCGGAAACGGCTGGTGAACGCGCCGAACATGGCGTATGCTCACCGGCTGTGAGCTGGTTCCGCGAACAACTTGAGCATGCCGTTCACGATTCCGGCGGAGAGCTTGGCAGATGGACGCGTTTCCTGCGCTTCCAACTCACGCTGTGGCGGTTTTGTCTGAACCGCCTCCGCGAAAACAACCTGATGGCGATGAGCGCCGCCCTCTCCTTTCGCACGATCTTCGCGCTCATCCCGCTGCTCGTCTTCGCCCTGCTCGTGCTCAAATCGATCGGCGTCATCGAAGACAGCAAGGAAAGCCTCCGCCAGTTCCTTAACGTCTCCGGACTGGCCCGCATCGAAACCGTAGCCATCGAACCGCTCGAACCGGGCGAGAAGTCAGACACGTCCGCCGCGACACCATCGCCCGGACAGGCCAAGGACGAACATACCGACGGCGACACCGAGCGCAAAGTCTACAACGTCGCCGACGAGATCGAAGCCGTGCTCGCGAGCGTCGAAAGCAAGCTCACCTTTGCGCGCGTCGGGCCGATCGGCGGTGCGCTGCTCATCTGGACCGCCCTGACGCTGCTCATCACCATTGAGAATTCCTTAAACCGCATCTTCGGCGCGCCCAGGAGTCGGGCGGTGGGACGGCGCATCGTCATCTACTGGTCCGCGCTCACGCTCGGGCCGGTGGTGCTCGCGCTCGCATCGTACCTTGGCGAACGGATGATCGACACGTTTCTCAACGTGCCCGTGATCAAATACCTGATGGTGCCGATTGGCTGGGTGGGGCCGATCATCGTCGGCATCCTGGTCATGTCCGCGATTTACAAGCTGCTGCCGAACACGCGTGTGAAGATGCGGGCTGCGGTCGGCGGCGCGCTGGTGGCGGTCCCGGCATGGCTTATCGCGCGTTGGGGTTTCACGCTGTACATTCAGCACCTCGTCATCAAGGGCAGCCTGTATGGCGTGCTCGGCGTGCTGCCGTTGTTCCTGCTGTGGGTCAATCTGTCGTGGACGATCTTCCTGTTCGGAGCGCAGCTCGCGCACACCGCCGCCAATCTCGAACGGCTTCAACTTGCCGAACTCGCGGAGCGCATCACGCTCGGCCCGTCGGACGTCGTAGCCGCAGCCTTGGTCGTGGCGCGACGCTTCCTCACCGGCGCCGGGCCGATGCCCTTCGACGAGATTTGCAGCGCGATCAACCTGCCCGGCGAGTCCACGCAAAACATCATGGAACGACTCGAATGCGTGGGAATCGTCTGCCCTGCCGGCGCGGAAAGCACGGTCGACGGCGACGCGCCCGCGTACACCCTGGCACGCCCGCCGGAACGCATCACCGCCGCGGAACTCATCCAAGCCGGCGACCCCCGCCCGCTCGAACAGTTCAACGCCGGCGACACCCAACTCCGCACGCTACTGAGCAGCGTACGGGAAAAAGCAAGCGAATCCCTTGGCAACGCAACCCTGGCGGATATGCTGAACGGCAATGAACTCGCCCATTAAGGTGCCGACAAGTCTCCTGACTCGAAGCGAGGGGCTTGCCAATGTTACTGCACCGTCTTCATCCGGCTCATGACCGTCAGCGTGCTACATGAGATACGCTCGGCAACTCACAAGTTACCTACTATGGCTCCTCTGTAGTATTGGCGTCCTCTATATCAGTACGATCGTTTGGTACCTAGGCACTTGGGGTTCACCACATGGCTCAGCGTGGGCGATGCGCATCGGATGGGCGCTGACACTTGCCGCTGGCGCGATCACTCTCGTCTGGTGGAAGATTCGATCATACAGAAGGTGCGTACGAGAAGCGGCAGGACAATGTCTGGGCTGCGGTTACGATCTGCGAGGTTCACCTGAAAGGTGCCCGGAGTGCGGGAAACCATTTGGGCCAGGATTGGAAGGCGATCGCGCGAGACGTAGGCCGAGTCGGGTGGTGATGACAATACGAGTCGCCATCATCTCACTTGTATGCGCAACGGGCGTGGTACTCAGTCTCCATGCCACCGCCGGCGCATACCTGTATCTCCGCGTCATCTGGCCCGCGAGTGAGGCTATCGCGGATGCCTGGTACGCTCGGCCTTTCGATCCCGAGTTGTGGCAAGAGTTGCGCTACACTGGAAGCATACCGCGTGGACGCCATCCGCGTGCCGACATGCTCGACGATCTGTTGAAACGGCAGCCCCTCATAGGCATGTCCGCACAGGATATCGAGGCACTGCTTGGATCACCTGATCGAAGAGGACTCTACGAAGACACGAACACCGCTTACTTCCTGGGACCTGAGCGCGGGTTCATACGAATGGGTGATGCCGCATGGCTCGTCCTGCGGTTCGACGAGTCCTCGCAAGTGGAGCGCCTTGAGGTCGTGGGCATCAACTAGCCCACTTGGAATGTCCAATCGACAGGAGCTACATGACCCAACAAACCCCAACATGATCCTCTCACCCGGCACCAAAGTGGTGACGCGCGTCGAGACCCATCCGGTCGGCGTCGGGTATTGCAACCGTATGGGACGCGCAATCCCGCCGAATTTGAGAAAAACCCGAAAGCCGCATTTCACCGGTGGGGCGGATGTCGCCCGCCACGGCGCCGAAAATGCGGCATTTCGGCCGTGTAACTTGCCGTCCCATATCTGTACGCAGTGCCACGCCTTGACACGCGGCGCGCGACCTTGCTAGCATCGCTAAATGAACACCGGCCCAATTGGGGGGGCCACCAAACAAAACTGAGCCGCGCCGAATGAGAGAGAGAGCGCCGCCCGGAGGCGGTAGCTCTCTTTTCTTGTGCCGTTGCGTCCGAAAAATGACGCGCGGTGCTTCGTTGCGCATGCACGGCGCAAAGTCACTGACAGCGCATGCGCCCGTGATTTGTACACAACACCGCAAACGGCGGTGAGTTCACACTGTCCTGTACGGGAAAGGTAGAGACATGGTTCGCACCAAGCTAACAGCTTTCGCAACGGGTATCCTCGCGGGATGCGTCTTCGCAGCATCAGCGTCCGCGGCATCGGTCACCGGCATTCCGTCAGCCGATGGTTGGGCGATGGCGGGTCACTCGCTCGAAAACGGGACCTACGTGAAAGGCAGCGCGAACTACGGGTTCGACGTGTACAGCGCGGCTCTTACCGTCAGCCCCGGATCGAATTTGGAAATCACCGATGCGAACGACTCCGCGCTCGATTGGCTTGCGGGCGACACGGTGCTCGGCGTTGGCGGTGAGTTTCAGTCGATCACGCCCGGCGACGCAGGCTGGGGCGCAATCAACGGCAACGGTGTGAACTCACTGCTGCCCGCAGCCAGCGGCCCGAAGCTGCAAGCCAAGTTCGGCACGAGCGCGGCAAGCTGGTTCACCAGCACGGTCGAGCCCAACAGCGGAAATGGCAACAGCAGTTCGAGCAACGGTGGCGGCAGGGTGCAGGTTCGCTCGTCCGCGTACTTCCAAGCCGGCACGCCCAACCCCGGCCAGACCGAACCGTGGACCTGGGATGGTAATTCCCAACAGGTGCTCGTGCTCGACAAGGACAGCCACATCGACTGGGACGGCGCATCGGCCCAGCCAAGCAAGTACACCGCGCGCATGATCTGGAATTGGAACTCGACGTTGCAGCAGATCACCAGTTGGCAGTTGCTGCTGAACGTGTCGCTGCTCGAACGCAACGCACCGGGCGACTTCGCCGGCCTCTATCCCGCGATCGGCGACCCCGCCATCGTGACGGTGCAGGACGGCGACAACGCGTACACCGACGCGCTGGTGAACGTGGTCCCCGAACCCGCGACAATTGCCCTACTTGCACTCGGCGGACTGTCGTTGATTCGTCGCAAGAAATGAGCAGGTAGGAAACCTCGATTGCAAACCCCTCCCCTGCTTGGGGAGCGCCAGGTAGAGGTGTTGCCAGGCGGTTCGTAATTACGGTTCGCGCACGCAGTCGCCGGTGTACGGGATACGCGTGCCGCCGTCGACCATCACGAAGTCGCTGACTTGAATCGCCGTCAGGTCGTGCGGGCCGAGCAGGCCGTCCCATTTCGCCAGCGTGAATCGGTCGCTCTGTGCGGTTAGCGCCACGCTGCCGCCGTCCGCGAGCAGGATGCCATAGCGCTGCATCGCCCGCGCCACCGTGCGCGCAGCCTCGTTCGGCAGTGACGCCAGCGGATAGTCCGCTCGAAGGCGCAGGCGTGCGCCGTACGGCGGAGCACTCATTCCGCCGCTGGCAGCGTTCGTGGAGTGCGTGGCGGGGTGCACGTAGACGCCGTTGCGAATTCGGCTATTCGGCAAGATGAAGCGGATGGCATGATCGATCCAACCGGCTTGGACCTCGTCGGCATTGAACAGTAGCGGTGCGATGGGATAACCGGCAGCGTCCGCGCTCGTGCAGTTCTCGCCCCGCCCCACCGGTGGATACGCGCGCGTCATGTCCCACACCGCCAGGCATCCGCCGTAGAATTCACCATTGTCGATGTTCGCGCGCCACATTTCGAAAAGCTGCTGCGACGGCGGGTACATCACGAGCAGGTGACAATCGCCGTCACTTTCACACGCGTAGCCGCTTTCACCCTCCAGTGCGCCGCCTGCTGGTACCGGAACGGACGCGATGTCGCAATCAGGAAAATACCAATCGTCCGTCGGGGTGAACGACATGAGCGGCGTACTGACGTCGGCTTGCAAGACTTCGATCGAGAAGTCGATCTGCATGTGTCCGAGCCCCCACCCGCCCGCGTTGGTCAGCCAAGATATCACCTCCGCGGACTGAGCGTCCACCGGCCAGTATGAAACGTCCTGATACCAGACCGATTCACGCGGGAAGTACTGCGGGCCTTGCGGTGTGCAGCCAGCCGCAACGACTCCGTTCGGTCCGCTCAAGCAATCGCGCCACAATTGGAAATCATCAAGATCGACCGCAGGGTCGTCGTTGAGGCGACAGACCTGACACGCCTGCGTCGCCTGAGGTGTACCGCTTCCCGAGAAGCAGCGCTGGAGCAAGGCATAGTCGGCAAGGTCCACATCGCCGTCGCGGTCCAGATCAGCCGGTCCCTCCGCGAACGTACTGGCAGAACAGACAAACAAGCCGATTACCATGAAGCAAATCGCGATCACCAACCGCATATCTCAAACCTCCTGTCTGAGGGTACCCTGTTGCCAGCGCGATTGTAGAGCCGAGACATCGCCCTGAGGAATGCGCTCACCGCTGTGGACCGTGAACAGGGGTGGACTCCCTATCGATTCGGGGCCGCGAGCAATTGGGCGGATCGAAACCGGAAGTGGTCAGACTGGAGATCAACATTGCTGCACGCGTAGCCAGCGGCGCGCCGGGCAGCGCGCGGGATCGCCCTCCCCGAAACAAAGAAAGCCCCAAGGACCTAAACCCTTGAGGCTTCACGAGTTACGTCATGGGCAGAACTGGACTTGAACCAGCGACACACGGATTTTCAATCCGTTGCTCTACCAACTGAGCTACCTGCCCTGTGTTGCGGCGGGTATCTTCGCGGGTTGGCTGCTTTTCGTCAATCCCGGCTGGTCTGCGGCGGCTATTCTGCCTCGTTCGGTGTCGGAGCTTGGACGTGGCGGGCGTGTTGTATGGTGGCGGGGCTGCGGTGTCGGTTGGGTGGCATCTTGGCTGGTTTCGGGCTTACAATCGGTGCCTGATGAGCGCTTTCTCCGCACGTGAACCCCGTGATCAATACTCTGGCGACGGCAAGCCTGCCGAGGCGGCTTCGGGTATTGCCGACGGTACCGCAGCACCTGACCGCTATTCGCGGCAGGTGCTCTTTGAGCCGATCGGCGATGCGGGTCAGCAGCGCCTGCTGAATTCACGGGTGACGCTCATTGGCTGCGGGGCGCTGGGCACGGTAATCGCGAGCACGCTGGTTCGCGCGGGCATCGGCAACGTGCGGATCTGCGATCGCGACTACATCGAGTTCAATAACCTTCAGCGGCAGGTGCTCTTCGACGAGGACGACATCGCGCGCAATCTGCCGAAAGCGGTCGCAGCGGCTGACAAACTGCGGCGGATCAATTCCGGTGTCGCCGTCGAGCCGTTGGTCACGGATGTGAACATCGACAACATCGAACGGCTGGTTGCGGACGCGGACGTCATCCTCGACGGCACGGACAATTTCGAGACGCGCTACCTGATCAACGACATCGCGATCAAACTGGGCAAACCCTGGGTGTACGGCGCGGTGATCGGCGCGACGGGCCTGGTGATGCCTGTTATCCCGGGACAAACCGCATGCCTGCGCTGCGTGTTCGAGTCTGCCCCCCCACCGGAGATGAGTCCGACGTGCGATACGGCGGGCGTCATCGGACCAGCCGTCAATATCGTCGCGTCGCTGCAATGCGTGGCTGCGATCAAGATACTGATCGGTTCGTCTAGTGAAATCTCAAGCACGCTGACCAACATCGACACGTGGACGGGACGCCTGACACAACTCAACATCAACCCGGTGCGCAGCGACAAGCCCTGCCCCTGCTGCGGGCAGCGCAACTTCGAATACCTCACCGGCGAACGCACCAGCAGCACGACCACGCTCTGCGGGCGCAACGCGGTACAGATCCGCCCAGCGCGTTCGGACGCAGCCAAGGTTGACTTCGACGCCATCGCAGCCAAGCTGGCGACGGTTGCGCGCGAACCGGTCGCGCGCAGCAAGTTCATGATCAAAGCCGATATCGGCGAATACACGATCACGGTCTTCCCCGATGGACGCGCGATCGTGAAAGGCACGAAGCTGGCGGACGAGGCGCGAAGCGTCTACGCCCGCTACATCGGGCACTGACGGTGACCCATGATTTACCTCGACAACGCGAGCACCACCTACCCCAAACCTTCCACCGTTCTCTCCGCCATGGAGCGCTACATGCGCGAGTGCGGCGTGAGCCCGGGCCGAGGCGGCTATTCCGCCGCCAACGATGCCGAGCGAATGGTCGCGGACGTTCGGCGAAAACTGACACAGCTTGTCAGCGGCAGCGATCCTGCGCACATGGTGTTCACGGGCAGTTGTACGGATGCCTTAAACCTGGCGCTACACGGCGTGCTGCGGGAAGGTGACCACGTCATCACGACGATGCTCGAACACAACAGCGTGTCGCGTCCGCTGGAAACGCTGCGCGCCCGCGGAATGATCACCCTCACGCGCGTCGCGTTCAACTCGGATGGATTCATCGATCCCGCGGACATCGCCGCCGCGATCACACCGCAGACGCGGCTCATCGCCGTGTCGCACGCGAGCAATGTGATCGGGACGATTCAGCCGGTGGCGGAAGTCGGCAAGATCGCAGCCGAGCATGGCGCGTACTATTTGCTCGACGCGGCACAGACGGTCGGGGTCGTCGATATCGACGTGGCTGCGTGGCACGTCGACCTGCTCGCGTTTCCGGCGCACAAGGAGTTGCTCGGCCCGCCGGGGCTCGGCGCGCTCTATGTCGGCTCGAATGTAGAGATCGCTGCGTATCGCCAAGGCGGAACGGGGGCCGATTCCGCGCACCCGGTCCAGCCGGACGAGTGGCCCGCGCATCTGGAAGCGGGCACGCCGAACACGGTGGGTATTGCGGGCCTTGCGGCGGCGCTCGCTGCACTGAATCCGGCGAAAGCGTTGGCGCACATCCGCACGATGCTCGCGCGTTTTGAAGAAGGTGTTAGCGAAGTCGAGCGCGTCCGCAACGTTTGCCCGGCACCGATCGACGCTCGCGTGGGGACGTGCGCGCTGATCATTGACGGGATGGACGCGGAAGATGTCGGCGCGGTGCTCGATGAGTCATTCGACATCGCCGCACGCGCGGGACTGCATTGCGCTCCGTACACACATCGCGTCCTAGGAACCTTCCCTGCCGGCGCGCTGCGCATTTCGCCCGGACCGTTCACTACCGCCCAAGAAATCGACGCAGCCGTTAACGCAATACGCGAGGTGGCTGCGAGCGCCTGAAAGCAACACTTACCGCGCTGTTACAAGCAGCCGAGGAACGTGAAAGGCAATAGGAAGATCTTGTTAAGCAGGCTGGTGGCGAAGCTGAATTGGAACGGGCCGGGGAACTGTGCCATCGCCGCGTTCGCGGAGAACAGCACGACAAGAACGGTCAGGTACATCTTGAGGTAACGCTTCCCGCGTTGCATGGTGCACTCCTTTGCACAATATCTCCGGTGTCTCAGCCGGTGGCTGACAGTCTACGCCATCCATGGCACGAGTGCACAGATATACCGCCGATTTGGGGCGAATCAACACGTTGCGATGCTCGCCGCCCCACCGGCTGGTTGACATCGCCGACGCTGATATCTACGATCGAATCCACAGAGGCCGAACCCTTGTGTGGCGGGGGAAATCGTAGTGGACCAGGCGCCGGGCAGCCCACCCACTCAGCCACATCAAGCCAAAATGGAGTTGAGCCATGGGAAATCGTTTTGATACGAGTGTTGCCAGCGTCGGACGCACGCCGCTTGTGCGGATCAACCGCATCATCGACGCGCCCGCGACCGTTTACGCCAAGCTTGAGTTCCGCAATCCGCTCGCCAGCGTGAAAGATCGCATCGGCATGGCGATGATCGAAGCCGGCGAACGCGACGGCAAGATCAACCAGGATACGGTCATCATCGAACCGACCAGCGGCAACACGGGAATCGCGCTCGCGTTTGTTTGCGCGGCGAAGGGTTACAGGCTGCGCCTGACGATGCCCGAGAGCATGTCAGTGGAGCGGCGATCGGTGTTGCGGCAGCTTGGCGCGGACCTCGTGCTCACACCCGCAGCCGACGGTATGCCGGGCGCGGTGCGCGTCGCGGAAAAGCTCGTTGAAGAAACCCCCAACGCGTTCCTCCCGCAGCAATTCCGCAATCCCGCCAACCCGGAGATTCATCGCAAGACGACGGCTGAGGAAATCTGGGCGGATACCGAAGGCCAAGCCGATGTGCTCGTTGCGGGCGTGGGTACCGGCGGAACCATCACCGGCACGGGTGAAGTGCTCAAAACGAAGAAGGCGAGCTTCATGTGCTACGCGGTGGAGCCGGAAACGTCGCCGGTGATTACGCAGGTGCGCAACGGCCAGCCGTTGCAACCCGGCAAGCACCGCATCCAGGGCATCGGTGCCGGGTTCATTCCCGAGACGCTCAATCTCGACGTCGTTGATGACACCGTGCTCATCTCGGATGATGACGCGTTCGCCTGGGCGCGCCGGGCGGCGCGCGAGGAAGGCATCCTCTGCGGGATCTCGTCCGGCGCCGCGCTGTGCGCCGCCAACCAGGTCGCCAACAACCCCGAGCACAAGGGCAAAACCATAATCGTGATCCTGGCCAGCGCCGGCGAACGCTACCTCTCGACGCCGTTGTTTGAGGGCGCATAGCCGAAACCGCCAAGCTGGGTTTACAAATTCACAAGAATCAAGAACGCATCGCGTGCCACTGCTCTTGAGCAGTGGCTTTTCTTTTGCGCAGTTGCCACACGTCTCCAGATTCGCCGACGACACATCCGGACAATCCTTGAGGTTTTTGTCAGCGCCCAGAGTGAACGTGCATCCTAAACTAGGGGCAGCATGATGGAAGAAAATACGACCAGTTCAATCCAACCTCGTGGATTCTGGGCACGCCAACTCCGCCCTACACCAGAAGAACGAAAGCGGATGCGACGGACCGAAGCCATCGTTTTCGTTGTCGCCGCCTACGCGCTCCTGTTCTTTGCGCACTTGCTCCCGCAACGGTGGGAATCACCGTCAACAACCTATGCTGCCGTTGCCTGGTGCGCATTCATGTTTCGCGTCTTTGAGTTTCACATTGGGTTAACGCTGTGCGTCATACTGCTCGCGAGCTTCTTGAAGAAGCGCTGGCGGTTTGCAGCTGCTCTCTTGCCCATCCTCCTATACACCGTCGGCCCAGAAGCATTGAGCATGCTGCGCACACCGGCGGATCAAGCGCGTCCTGATGATATCACTGTCGTGAGTTGCAACCTGCTCATGGTCAACAACACCACCGCGCCCATGCTGGACGTGATCGCCGCGACGCACCCTGACATCATCTTCTTTCAGGAATACACCGATCGTTGGCACGTGGCGATTCGGGCAAGACTTGCGAGCGAACTCCCTTTTGCAGTTTTCTACCCGTGTGAGGATTCCTTCGGTGCGGCGATTTACTCTCGGTATCCCTTCACAGAAGCGCCGACGAAGTCCCTGCCGATGGGTAGTGCGAGCGTTCCGCAGATGCGGGCAACCGTCGAGATCGCAAACACCAAAATCGCGCTGTACAACATTCACCTACTTCCACCTCTGCGCAGAAGCTACATTATGGAAAACCGGCAGCAGTTCGGTGACCTGCTACAGATCATTCAGAACGAATCATTGCCGACGATTCTCGCCGGAGACTTCAATGCCACGGAGCGCTCGCCGAACGCGGGCGATCTAGCAGCACTCGGGTTGCGCGACGCCTACGATGAAGCGGGTTCGGGACGCGGAGCCACTTGGCCGGCCATCGGGCTGATGCGTGGCTTGCCGGGTTTGCGTTTGGACCATGTCTATCTCAGCGAGTCGTTGCAGTGCACTTCCGCACGTGTCACTACCGGCCCGGGGTCCGATCATCGTCTGACGATCGCAGATATCAGGCTCATTCGGGACTGATCGGCGAACTCGAACCGTCGCGGACGCGTACGATGCTAAGCGACGTTCCTTGAACCTCACGACTTGGCGAATGGATGAACGATGGCGGAAGAACTGACCGTCCTGGCGGAAAGTCCGCGCGCGGATTGGGCAAACGCGTGGCGCAGCAGCGTGCGTCAACTGGTCATCTGGGCGGCGCGGGGATTGCTCACCTTGGCGATATCCCTATTGTCGCTGGGTTACGTACTGCCGGTATTGCACATGCCCAGGCACGGTGTGCTGTTTCGGCTGGCGACGCTCGGAGCGCTTGCGCGCACGATGTCGTTTCAGATCGGGTTGCTGCTGCTCATCCCGCTGGCTGCTGCCATAGTTTTGCGTAAGCGCTGGCTTGCCGTCGGCCTGTCAGCCGTGACGGCGTGGACGCTGCTGCCGGCAGTATGGAGCTATCGTCCGAAATCCATCGCGCCGGTATCCGGTGAAACGCTTCGCGTGATGACCTACAACCTGTTGCGACCGAATCGCGATTTCGACGGCGTCGCGGCAGAGGTTGCGGCGAGCGATCCCGACGTCATCTGCTTTCAGGAGTACGCCGCGCATTGGGAAGCGGGACTATCGCCCAAACTCGCGGAGCGCTATCCGTATCACGTGTACAAACCGCGCAAGTATGACATGGGGCTGGCGATTTACTCGAAGCGCCCATTCGTCGGTGAGGTCGAGGCGCACGACTTCGACCACGATCCACCGGCTCCTCCGATGCGCGCGGTCATCGACATCGATGGCCGACACGTCGCACTCTACGACGTACACATGCACCAGCCCTTCGCGGGATCAATGTCCCACCGCCTGCGGCAATTCACGGGCATTCGCGAACAACTCGCGCAAGAGACGCTACCGGTCATCATCGCTGGCGACTACAACGCCACGCCAACGAGCCCGATTCTGTCCGCCATGGCCGAGATGAACTTCGCGGACGCTTGGGATATCGCAGGGTGGGGACGGGGCACAACGTGGCCGGACGTGTCCGCCGCGCGACATCTGCCGGGCATTCGCATCGATCACGTGTATCTGAGTGCAGACCTGACCTGCACGGACGTTTCCGTGGGCAAGGGGCATGGTTCCGACCATCGGCCTGTGATCGCCGACATCGGGTTCAAATGAGCGCCACCGACATCTGTCTGCGGGGCCGGTTTTCTAACCGGTCATGACCGGCTGGAAAGCCGGTCCCACAGGAGCGCCGGAAAAAGCAATCGCCCTACTGCTTCGGCGTTTCTCCTGTGGATGCATCCGTCGGTGATTTGGTTTCGTCGGAAGCAGCGCCCTTGGACTCCTCGCCGGGCTTATCGTCATCCGACTTGGTCTCGCGGTTCACCGGTTTGGCGCCTTTGGCTTTGCGCGGTTCCGGACGATTGGCCAGCCCGCGCTTGCGAACGGGCTGCAAGCGAACCGGGATCACGACTTCCTCAAAATCCTTGTCGTCGGTCGTTACCGTGACTTCCACGCCCGCGGGCAAGCCCGCGTCGCCGAGTTCCTGCGTGAGGGTAAGTTCGACGCGCCGACGATTTCCGCTGTTGATGGCCGTCGCCTGTAACTTGGGATTGTTGACAGCCGCACTGAGCAACTGGCCGGGCTGGCCCTCGTTCCACACGATTTCGACCGACTGCTTCCAACTCGCGTCCCCCGTCGACGGCACCATAAACGAGGACGGGCGGTACGACACGCGCGGCAGGATCGTGCCGAACACGTTGATGTTGACTGTCGGTTCCTCAGCCAACCCCGTCTTCACTGCGATGCGCCCGCGTACGCTGGTCGCGTTTGCCTTGGGATGCGCCTGCACGATGAGTTCGTAGCGTTCGCCTTCGACAATGGTCTTGAGTTCCGCCGACACGTCTTCATCCTTGATCGGGATGATCGACGGCGAGATCGGACCGGCATCGGCGCGCGTGATGACGATCTTGCGTTCCGGTGTGGTACCGGGCTTGGGCGAGATGCGCCCGAAGTTCGCAATCTTGGGATCTAGCTTGACGGCTTCCAACAACTGACCGTTGCACACCAACTCGACGTTGGGGTGCTCGGGGTCGTTGGTCGTGATGAAGATCTTCTTCGAGAACTTGCCGTTCAGCTTGTGGCAGCTCAGTTTGACAACAAAGTCTTCGGTTTCACCCGGAAGGATCGTACGGTCAGCCCGACCGTTATATCTAGTGCCTCAGCCACCCTTGGCACGGATCTGAAGGGGAGCCGTGCCGTCATTGTGAATCTTGAATGCGAAGTCAACGCTGGATCCCGAGTTGCGCCAGACCGGCTCTGCCGATGCGGACGTCTTTTCGCACGACCACTTCGCGTCCGGGTTGGGTTTGAAGCTGTTGCCCCCACGAGCCGCCGTGCTTCGTGGCGCCTTACGTACCGGAGGTGCCGGAGCAATTCCGCCCTTCTCGGTTGCGGGCGTGGTCGTCGCCGGAGCGCCTTTGTCGGCCGGGGTCTCTTTGGCGTTGGTGTCGGTCGGCTTCGGAGCGGCAACCGCCAACGGTGCAGCCATCAGCATCAAGGCAAACGCGGCGCAACAGCCCGCAACACATGCCCAGCGCCGCCTACATGTAAATCGTTTCCGTGTCATGCATTCTGCCCTTTGGTGCAACCTGAGGACGGGTTGCCGGTCACAAGCGGTAAACGGAACAGTATAGCGGGTACTCCCCGCGATCAAAAGCAATTCGCGGTTCGGCGCGACCGAATCGCGTTCGGTCATCAGTCTCGTGTCCGCGACGTCACAAGTGCTCTAGGGATTGCCGCCACTCGGTTGCATCGGAAGCACAGCCGTCGGAACCTTCGGCCTCGGCGGATCCACCCTGCGATTCATCTTCGTCACGTCGCGGTAGACGATGGGAATCTTCGCTTCCGCGAACTTCGGATCATCGGTCGTAACGGTTACCTCCAGATCCTCCGGCAGACTCTCGTCGGTCAGCGGATCAACCAGCGCAACTTCAACGCGTCGGTGGTCCTTCTCGTTGTAGAACCGAGCTTCAAACTTCGGGTTGTTCGTCGTGGCACTGAGGATGCGCCCCCGCTCCCCGTCGTTCCACATCAACTCGACCGCTTCCTTCCAATACGAGCGCGTCGTTGACGGAAGAATGAAAGCTGCCGGTCGAATCGAGACGCGCGGAACAACCGTGCCGTACACATTGATGTAGATCTTGGGATCGTCCTTCACACCGGTCGTCAACGCGAACCGGCCGCGAACTTTGTTCGAGTCAGCCTTGGGATGGGCGGTCACGACGAGTTCGTAGCGTTCGCCCTCGGTGATCGTGCGCAGAACAGCCGATGCGTCACCATCTTCGGAGGTAAGTAGCGTCGGCGCGATCGGATCACCGTCGCCGCGCATGATGAACACTTTCTCCTGCGCGGGCTCTTCCGCGCCTTCAAAGATGCGGCGGAAGTTGACGAGCTTGGGGTCGAGCCGGACGGCATCCATGATCTTGCCCTTGCAGATCAGCTTGAGCAGCGACTTCGAGGGATCATTCGTTTCGACCTTGATCTCACGCGTGAAATCACCCTGCAACTTTGGGCAACTCAGCATCACGACGAAGTGCTCAGTGTCGCCGGGTTCAATCGTACGTTCGGCACTGCCGTTGTAGTGGGTTCCGCAACCACCGCGCGCCCGCATTTGCAGCGGCGCAGTTCCGTCGTTGCGAATCTCAAACGCGAAGTCGACGCTCTTGACGGCGGCTCGCCATACCGGCGGCATGGTCACGGTGGACTTTTCGCAAACCCATATCGCATTCGGGTCTGGCGTGAAACTCTTGACCGTGCGCTTGGTCGGCCCTTTGCGCTCAGGCGTAGGCGTTGAAGTTTCTTCGCCCGAACCATCGGCTGAGCTGCTGTCTGCCGGAGGCTTGGCAACCGCAACGCTGACCGGGATTACCCACAAGCAACTTGCGAGCACGGCAAGGCAACCAACCGTTGACAACCACGACTGCCTGGCGAATCGAGTCGACACGTACATGTGATGCATCTCCACGACGGCGCGCAAACGCTTCGCCGCCCTCCATCTCAACATGAAACCATCAAGTCTTGACCCTGCAATTCAGCTTACCGGGTTGTCGCCCGTTCCGCAGGCGAATCGTGTAACTCCTGTGTAACCCGCAACGGTATTCTCGGACGTTCACCCGCTCATGCCGTGGGAAACCCACAAATGAAACGTCCACGCACGCTCGCCGATACACCAGCGAGAGGCATTTCGAGCACCGCCAGGAGCCCCGCATGCTGACAGCCGAGTCTTCCACCGCGCGCGAGACAGCCCACGCCCTGCTTACCGATGCCGTTCGCGCCGAGGCGTCCGACCTGCACCTCCTCGCAGGCCACGCACCGCGCTTGCGCGTACACGGGGAGCTGGCGGCCTATGGCGACCCGGTCGACGGCGCCGCCCTGGAAGCGATGCTTCGCGCGGTCTGCCCCGCAGCCTCTGTCGAGATGATCGATCGCAGCGTACACGAAGCCGCCCGCCGCATGGGCGACGAACTGGTACACGATCTCGACTTCTCCTACCAACTCGATATCGACGGAATGCTGCACCGCTTTCGCTTCAATGTCTTCTATGCGCATGGGTCGCTCGGGGCGTGCATTCGGATGATTCCCGCGCAGGTTCCGTCCGTGCAGTGGTCGGGCCTGCCTGAGCACATCGTTGACCGCTGTGTTGGTTTTCACAATGGCCTCATGCTCGTGACCGGGGTGGCAGGCTCGGGCAAGAGCACGACGCTCGCGATCATTCTCGAACGCATGGTGCGGATGTACGGCTGTCGCGTGATCACCGTGGAAGAACCGATCGAGTATGTGCACGTGTTCGGCGACAACGCGCTGATCACGCAGCGCGAGGTTGGCGTGGACGTTCCCAGTTTCGCGGCTGGCCTGAAGTACGGGTTGCGGCAGGATCCCGACGTGATTCTTGTCGGCGAGATTCGCGATCAGGAAACCGCGCAGATGGCGCTCACCGCGGCGGAGACGGGCCACCTGGTGCTCTCCACGCTGCACACGCGCGACGCCAAAGGCGCGGTCAGCCGATTCACCGACCTCTTCCCCAGCGATCGCACCGATGAAATCTGCGCCCAACTCGCGCTGAACCTGCGCGCCGTCTTCAGCCAGCACCTGCTGCCCAGCGCCACCCCCGGCGAGAAACGCATCCTGGCGATCGAGGTGATGTTCAACAACCTGCCGGTGGCCAGCGCGATCCGTTCGAACAACCTCGTCGCGATGGGCGACGCGATCCTCACCGGCAAGAGCGACGGCATGATCACGCTAGACGAATCGCTGGCATCCCACGTCCAAACCGGCAGAATCACACTGACCAGCGCCCTGGAATGCGCCAACAACCCCACCCGCCTGAACGCCATGCTGGGGCAGCAGTCTACGAACGGCAAGCGGCGCTAGCCGCTCGCAAATCTCTCCACAACGGGAGGAATAAAATCCGCGCTTGACAGATCAATTTTGTTGCGTTAGCAATACGCAACATGACTGATCGACAAAGAGTACGCGCCCGCCTCCCCTGGGAGATCACGCCCGAGATGTTCCTGTCGCCTGCGGAACTGGGCGCCCTGCTCGATCATGTTCGCACGGCAGCGACGACCGCCGCCCCGCAACAACGCAGCGCAGCCCGCACGGATGAGGTGATCATCGAAGTCCTGGTGCACTCCGGCCTGCGGACGTCTGAATTCTGTGCGTTGCGTGTTGCTGATGCGCGAATAGGCCGCAGCCAATCGGAGTTGTTTGTGCGCGGCAAACGCGGCGACGATCGCACCGTGTGCATTCCGAAACGTGTCGCCGCGCTGGTTCAACAGTACGTGAAATCAATCCGCCCAAAGGACATCGCCTCAAGCTCAAGGCGGAACACGGAACAGGCAACGCTGATACTCAATGAACGCGGTAAACCCTACGAACGCACCGGCATGTACCGGCGCGTCAAACGCATCCTAACCGACACGGGTTTGGGCGAGCGCGCGAGCGTGCAACTGCTGCGACACACGTACGGTTACCTCGCTTACAAGCAAACCGGTGGAAACCTCTTGTTCGTGCAGCGCCAGATGGGACATGCGCACCCGATGGTGACGAGCGTATACGCCAGCCTGATTGATGAGTCGTACGCCCTGCTCGCGGAGAAGCTGGACGCGGGCTCTGCGGGCCGAACCAAAATCAAACGCAAACGTGCAGCCGTGAGTACGCACTGATGGAGACCCCCATGGCAGATACCGCAACACACTTCGATACGATTCGCGAAATGCTGGTCGACATTCTCGGCGTTGACGAGGAGGAGGTGGTCCCCGAAGCACGGTTCTTCGAAGACCTCAATGGCGAGTCGATCGATATACTGGAGTTGCAATTCCGACTCAAACAGCACTACCAGGTCGACATCCCCATTCAGGAACTCGCATCGAGCGCGTCGATTGAAGTGACGCCAGACGGCATGATCACACAAGACTCGCTCCAGCAAATGGCGAAGCGGTTCCCATCGTTGGATGTCTCGCGAATCGGCGACGACCCGCGGCAGGATCGAGTCACCGAGCTACTCACCGTCGCGGCGATCGTCGGGTTCGTTGAGGCGTCCGTCGGCTGACATGCCCATGACATAGTCTCAGCGTCCCCCATGAATTTGGTCGGGTGGCCCACCCCTTTACGAAGAATGCGCGCGAAGGGGGACTTTAAGTGCGCTAAGTACAAATGGCTGCTATCGTTACACCTTTCAAGTTCCGGCAAGAACATGGAGGTTCACGATGAGCAGCCAAGTATGGAAGGTAGAACTATCCCATTACTTGGTTTTCCATTATGGTCATGTTATAAGTGGCCATGCTTAAACTCACGGACGAACAGTTGGACTGGTTGGTGGAACGGATTCCCGATCACACGCCCAGCCCCAAGGGCGGACGACCACCAGTGGACAAACGCAATGCCGTTCAAGGTATCTTCTGGATTCTCGACAACGGTGCGAAGTGGAAAGACCTCCCCAAGCGATTCGGCTCGAAGAGTTCGGTTCATCGTTGGTTCAAACGCTGGGTCGAGGGTCGCGTCTTCGAGAACATCATGCGCGATGCCGGTCGTGTAGTTGAAGAGCGCGACGGCTTTCGATTGTATGAATGTCATATCGACGGCACCTTCAGCAAGGCGCGTGGTGGCGGTGATGGCATCGGCAGCACGAAAGCAGGAAAAGGCGTAAAAATAATGGTTTTGGTCGATGCCAAGGGGTTGCCGGTCGCCGTCGACACGACTTCCGCCAGCCCGCACGAATCCCAATTGGTGCAGCGGCTGTTCAACTTCATGCTCACCGAAGAAACGCCCGAGCGCATCGTTGGTGACAAGGCTTATGACAGCGACGCGCTCGATGCCGAGTTGGATGCGCAGGGGATCGAGTTGATCTCCCCGCACCGAAGCAACCGCAAGAAGAAACACAAGACCCAGGATGGCCGGTCGCTGCGAAGATACAAACGCAGGTGGACGGTGGAGCGCACAATCGGTTGGATTCAACACTACCGTCGGCTGTGCATCCGATGGGAGAAGTCGACGGTGATGTTTCAGGGCTTCCTGCATCTTGGTTGCACGCTGCTACTACTCAAAGAGGTTTTGGGATAGGTTCTAATCAACATAAGTGAACAGGAGAATTGCTCGAGAGAAATCGGGCTCAACGCCTTCACCATCGACAAACCCCTCGTTATCGACAAATTGGACGCTCAGTTTATAGTGATCTACTCGAACGTGCATGTCGTTCAGAAAGCGTATCGAACTCGAATTTGCAGCGCGCTCATTTTCGAACCGCTCTGCCGCGTCACGGACCAGCCGCACTCCCTGGCGTACAACCTCTTCGTGTAGGCCATTTGGCCCCATTCGCGTCCACTCATCTATTAAGGCAGCGATAATTGCATCGTTGAATCTAAGTTCAGCTTCGACGGAAACAAAGCTGTGATACTGCTCAGATCGAGACCGCTCGTAGATTGTAAGGCGCCATTCAGTGATGTATGGCCAATTGGCAGGTGCAGCGATGTGGCAAGGACCGAGCCAAATGACAGGATCGTCTTTGAAAGCCCTCTCTTGCTTTTCGGGAGCAGCAGGATGATACCCGCTCTGCTCCATGATGCGGATCATCGACAACATCGCACCGGTATGGACATGAAGCGTACTACTGCGCGGCTTCGGTGTCGCCGCCGCCTCGTCGCGGCATCCCGCTTGTTGAACCGCCACCAACAACAAGATCAGTTGCGGTAGTACACGCATCGGTGGCTGAAGTAAGCAGGCCTTTCGTTCACATTGTCGACCCCTCGTTCTGTCATTCACGATGCATGAATTGTGACTGAATCAGTTTGCAATCTCAAGCGAAGGATAAGCACCACCCTGGTTGTTCACGTTTTCACCATCGCGGCTATCGTCGGGTTGATCGAAGCGACTTTGAATTGATTCGCATCGAGCGACACGCAATGTTGACCCACTCGAGCCTGGCTCTTGGTCCCGATCATTGTGCGTGTGGGGCGGGCTTCCCAGCCGGTCTGACCGGTTGGAAAACCGGTCTCCCAGTGACGTGAGCCAATCCGAGCCGCGACTGTCAGGGAGCGGAGGCAAACGGTGGCGCTTCGTCGTGCTGCATCGTACGCCCAATGACTGGCTGTCTGCTGATTCGTTGTCGGGCGAACGCCTCTTCAGGAAGCTTGCAAATCTCGCGCGATAGTCCTCCCACCGCTCCCTTACAGTCGCGGCTCGGATTAACAACTTCCCGCTCTGGCTATTTCCTTCGGTCGGATGCCTCTCTTATGCCTCGGCGGGCAATAGCCCGCCCTACCTTTTGTTGGTTGGTATTCGCCGTATGACTTGGCTCATGATCTCCGCGGCTTTGCCTTGGAGGGTTTCGTCGGCTGATGCGGTCAGGGGGGTGGGTTCCAGGTTGATTTCAATCACCGTCGCCCCCGCACGCTTGGCGATGTGTGCGAGCGATGCCGCGGGCTGCACCACGCTGCTGGTGCCGATCACGAGCATCAGTTCGCAGGTGCTCGCAGCCTCCGCGGCATGTTCGATCGCCCCGGGCGGCAGCATCTCGCCGAACCAGACTACGCCCGGGCGGGCGAGCGCGCCACACACTTTGCAACTTGGCATTTCTTCGGCGTGGGTCGTAGCGTTTGTATCTTCTTGGGAGGTTGTTGAGGTGCTTTGCGGTATTGGTTGCTTTCCGCTCCCTGACTGTCGCGGCTCGGATTTGTTTTGTCCGCTTCCTGATGGGCGCGGCTCGGATTGGGTTGCTGCTTCTGCGCGACGTTCGTGTCCGCATTTCGTGCAGCGGTCGATCCAGATGTCGCCGTGGAGCGCGATGATGTTGCGGCTGCCCGCGACGTGGTGCAGCCCGTCCACGTTTTGCGTAATCAAGCAGAATTGCGGGCAGCGTTGTTCGATCGCGACCAGCGCATGGTGCGCCGCATTGGGTTTTACATTACACAAACCGCGTCGCCGCGCGAGGTAGAACCGCCACACCATCTCGGGATCGCGCGCAAACGCCTGGGGCGTCGCCACATCCTCAGGCCGGTGCCCCTCCCACAGCCCACCGGCATCGCGAAACGTCGCCACACCACTCTCAGCCGATACGCCCGCACCAGTCATCACGGCAATCGCCCGAGCGGCAGCGATGCGCCCCGCAAGCCGTTCAATCTGTTGTGCTAAATTGTCAGCCACGTCGGAGATTGTACCGATTGCCCTTGACAGTACGAACTGCTGTGACACAAATGCCCGCATGAGACTCACGGCAGTATCCGCGGAAGACTCCCCCGACAATCAACCCCTCGCACTCGCGCGGATTTGCACCCTCTGCTTCGCCTGCGGATTGCTGGTTTCGGCTGGTCTGCTGGCGGGCTGCGACCAGTATTGGATCAACTCGGCTGACACCATCGCGAACCGCGTCATTCGCCAGCGCCAGCTTGATGCGCTGGGTGCGACGTCGGACGCGGACATCGGCAAGGAAGACGGGCAGAGTCGCAGCGGCAGCGATCCGTATGCGTTTGTCCCCCACCCGATAGACAACCGCGTACCGGCATCCTTCAACCGCCCCGCTCCGCTGCCCGAGATGAACACCGGCACGAACGGGTACGTGGATTCGAACGGCGTTGTCGTGGGCATGGACGATGATGAGGTCGTCGGGACGGACGGATTGCGGCCTTTCACGCTGTCCGAGGCGCTTGCCTACGCCTTCCATCACGCGTGGGACTTTCAGACGCAGAAGGAAGATTTGTATCTTGCGGCGCTGGATCTGATGACCGAGCGGCAACTCTGGACGCCACAGCTCGAAGGTGAGATTCGCGCCCGCTACACCAATTACGGCCAGGAGCAGAGCTTCGACCAGGCAATGGCTGCGGTGTCGGAATTGTCGGCGACGCAGCGGCTACCCTATGGCGGTGACGTGTCCGCGCGGATCGTCAACGTGCTGATGCGCGACATCGGCCATCACACCACGACCGGCGAGACCGGTCAGATGATTCTGGAGGCGAACATTCCGCTGCTCAAGGGCGCGGGCCGCGTGGCGTATGAGTCGCGCTATCAAACCGAGCGCAACCTGATCTACGCGGTGCGCGTGTTCGAACGCAACCGTCGCATCCTCACCGTTGACGTGGCGGGTGATTTCTTCGACCTGCTTGCAATTAAGGCGCGCATTGGCAGTGCGCAAACGGCATTGGATGACGCAATCTACGACTTGAATCGCACGCAGGCGTTGTTCGACGTGGGCAACGTGGAGCAGGTGGAAGCGCAGCGTTCACGCGTGCAGGTACTCGACAGTCGTAACAATCTGATCACGGCGGAGGTGCAGTATCGCAACGCGCTCGACCGTTTCAAAATCCGCATTGGCATGCCGACGGAGTCGCCGATTGATGCGGTAGACGAAGACCTCGACCTGTTCGAGCCCGATGTCACCGAGCGTGAAGCAATCGCCACAGCCCTGAAGTACCGCCTCGACCTGATCAATCAATTCGACTTCATCGACGATGCGCAGCGTGGTGTCCGCATCGCACGGAACAACTTCCTGCCCGCGTTCGACTTTACCGGCAGCGTGACGATGGACACCGATCCCAACAGAATTCAGTCGTACAGCTACAACACGGAGCGCACGCGTTGGGATGCAGTATTCGCACTTGAATTGCCCATCGACCGCCGTGAAGAACGCAACGACTTCCGTGCGTCACTGATTGAACTCCGCCGATCCGAACGTGGCTATGAACTTGCGCGTGAGAACGTCGTGCTCGATGTCCGCAGCGCGCTGCGAAACGTTGAGCTTGCCCGCACCTCGATGGAGATTCAGCTTCAGAACATCGAGGTCAACAAGCTGCGAAACGAGCAAGCCCGAGAGTTGTTCGACCGGGGCAAGATTCGCTCGAACCGTGACCTTGTCGAAGCGCAGAATGCCGTGCAGTCGTCGACCAACCAGTACGCGAACGCGCTTGCGGACTATCGGCTCGCGATTCTCGCCCTGCTCCGCGACTGCGGTACGCTGCGTATCGATGATGACGGCTACTGGGTCCGCGAAGTACCCACCGTGAACTAACCCCTAGCCGTCATCCACTGCAACCGCCGCCTTCCGCCACAAGTTTCTACAACCCGTTGATCCGTCGGAAGTTGTGGGCATAGTGCCCGGGCGCTACAATTGACCCGGTCGTAGTCTACCCCCCGCGTTTGGAGTACTCGTATGTCCACGGTGACCTCACCGCCCCCCCAACGATCCGGCGGAGCCGATTCCTCAAGTGCATTTGCATCGCGCGGCGCGAACAAGTCGCGCAAGGGACGCGGTAAGTTCCTGCTGGGCATCGTGGTCCTCGCGGTGATTGGTATCGGCGCGTACATGATGTACTTCCGCGGGCCGCGCGGGGTTATTGCAACCACCGGACCGACCGCTTACCCCGTGACGCGCAAGTCGTTCGCGATCAAGCTCAACGAAAAAGGTGAACTGGAAGCCACGCGCTCCGTGGATGTGAAGTGCGAAGTCGAGGGCCGCTCGACGATCATCTGGCTCATCCCCGAAGGCAACGAGGTCAAGAAAGGCGACCTGCTCGCCAAGCTCGCGAGCAACGAGATCGAAGACAAGATTCGCTCAGAGCAGATCACGGTGCAGAATTCCAAAGCGTCCGCCGACGCCGCGCAGCAGGAACTCGACATCGCGCTCGATCAGCACGCCAGCGATATCCGCAAAGCCGTGCTCGCCGTCACCAACGCCAAGACCGAACTCGAAAAGTACCAGAAGGGCGACTACGAACTGTCGCTTCTTGAGAAAGAGCTGGCGCTTGAGACCGCGAAGAAGACTTGGGAGCAAGCGAAGAGCACGCTCATCGATTCGCAGGAGTTGTTCAAGAAGAAGTTCATCACCGAACGTGAACTCGAATCGCAGCAGCTCGACGAATACAAAGCCGGTGTCGAAGTTCAAAAAGCGGAACGCAGCAAGCAGGTCTTCCTCGAATACGACCACCCCAAGAACCTTCAGCAGAAGCAAACCGACATCGAGGAAGCTGAAAAAGATCTCGAACGCACGCGCAAGAAATCGGAGGCGGAGGCCGCCAAGCTCCGCTCCAACGCCGAAGCCAAACAAGCCGAGTTCGAACTCACCCGCGACCGGCTCGCAAAGCTGGTCGAACAACAGGCCAAAACCGAAATCCGCGCACCGGCCGACGGCCTGGTGGTCTACTTCGCGGAGGACATGTGGCGCGGCAACGAGCGTCAGATCGCCGAAGGCAGCGAGGTTTACGAACGGCAGACCATCATCCAACTCCCCGACACCTCGGAGATGAAGGTTAAGGTTCGCATCCACGAAGCCAAGACGAGCAAGATCGCGGTCGGACAGTCCGCTACGGTAGAGGTCGAGGGCATTCCGGGCGTGGTGTTTACCGGCAAGGTATCGAAAATCGCCCCGCTCGCGGACTCGCAGAACCGTTGGCTGAATCCCAATCTCAAAGAGTACGACACCGAAATCACGCTCGACCCGAACAAGTCGGAACTCAAGCCCGGTGTCACCGCGCGGGCAGAGATTCTCGTGCGCCAGGTTGACGACGTGGTCGCGGTTCCGGTGCAGGCGGTCTATAGCCGGGCGGGCCGTACGTTTGTCTTCTCGGGAAAGAACGAACGCTCGGCTGAGCCGGTGCCGGTCGAGACCGGTTACTCCAGCGACGAGTTCGTCGAGATTCGCAACGGCGTCAGTGCGGGCGACGATGTGCTGCTCGCACACACTGCCGCGATGATCGCGAAGCTGCCCGACGAAACCGGTGATGCGGGCAACTCGGCTGGTCGGCGTCCGCCCGGTGGCGGGAAGCGCGGACCGGGAGCAGGTCAGCGCGGTGCAGGCGGTGGCAAAGATCAGGGCGGCAAGCAGCGCGGTAGCGGTGCACCGGCTGGTGGCGCAAGCAAAGGCGCTCCTGCCAGCGATACGACGTCTACAACTGAGCGCACCGACGGGAAATCAACCGACGCGACCTCCACCGAGGCAGAGTCGATCGAAGCAGAGTCAACCGACGCTGCGCAACCCGCGGAGAACGCGGAGTCCGACACCAAGGCTACATCCTAAGAGACATCCGCCCGTGGACATCGCTTCAATCGAGCAACTGGTCAAGATCTACGCCAAGCCCGGAACGGACGTACAGGTCCACGCGCTGCGCGGGGTGACGATGTACTTCCGCGAGGGCGAATCGGTCGCAATCTGCGGCGCGAGCGGATCGGGGAAAAGCACCATGCTCAACATCCTGGGCTGCCTCGACCGACCAACGGCTGGGGTGTATCGCCTGGGCGATGTCGACGTTTCCAAGCTCGACGACGATGAACTCTCGCGCATTCGCGGCGAACGCATCGGATTCGTCTTCCAGAACTTCAATTTGATTCAGCAACTCACGTTGCGCGAGAACCTCGAAGTACCGCTCTTCTACCAGGGCGTACACGTGTCCGAGCGTCGTCAGCGCGCGGACCGCCTCATTGAGCAGGTGGGTTTGGCGGACCGCGCCAGTCACCGGCCCATGGAACTCTCCGGTGGGCAGCAGCAGCGCGTGGCCATAGCGCGGGCGCTGATCAACGATCCGCTGATCATCCTCGCCGACGAACCCACCGGAAACCTCGACACCGCCACGGGCGAGATGATCCTGGAGATCTTCGCCCGCCTGCGCGCCGATGGCCGCACCATCATCATGGTCACGCACGAGCCCGACGTCGCCCAGACCTGTGACCGCATCATCACCATGCGCGACGGCATGGTAATCAGCGACGAATACACTGCCGCGACCGCCACGGCATAGGCAAATACCAACCGCCCCACCACAAGAGTCAGAACCCCAGGCGCCAAAGCCTGGGGCTGCTCGCCATCCGTCACAGAATACCCCGTTGCAATCCACAACCGACACGCGTAGCATGGGTTCGATTGGTATTTGCCAAACACGCCAAGCGCAATGCCGCCTGACCGACCGGGAGCGGACGTCACATGGGCACCTCACGTCCAACCGACATGGACCTCCTTCGCATCGCCAAGCGCCAGCGACTCCTCCTCTGGTGCATCCTGATACAGGTGTTGTCGCTCTGCGTCATGCCGTATGGCTTGGGCGTTTACGCGCCGATGAAATCAGGGATCGGCGTGGCCATCGCCTTTCAGTCTTTGAGGTTTGGTATTCAGATATGCGTTGCCATCGTTGTCGTAATGCTCATGGCCGCGTTGAAGCGGAATATCATCTGGCGCATACTCTACATCTTCCTCGTGCTCGTACCGTTTCTCAATCTTCTGCTACTTGTAACGATCAACGCGCAAGCCACGTGCGCCCTGCGCGATGCCGGTATTCGCGTCGGGTTCATGGGCGCTGACTTGGAAGTGGTGCGGCGGCGAATGTACGCGCATCTTTGCAACCAGTGCGGTTACGACCTGACCGGCAATCAATCGGGAATTTGTCCGGAGTGCGGTACGGCGATCGGCCCGTGGTACTGCCACCATTGCGGTGCGAATATTCGCGGTAACTTCTCGCCGGCGTGTGCGAGCTGTGGTGCTACCATCGTACGCTCCGTCTAGTCCGATCAGCATCGGATCACCTCTGACCGATCGCCCCGTATTGGCTTGAACCCACCCAACCCGTTGGTTAACCATCAGACTGGCGATGCGCCCGCGACTGCGATACGCTGCACGTGGTGGACGATCGAGCGGCTCGACGGGTTGCGTCGCGGGCCGATTTCCAGGACCAGGCGGGAAGCACACGGCATGGTGCCCGAAACCAGGCGACACGCGTCCGAGCACATCATCGGCTGGCGGGAGTACGTCTCGCTGCCCGAGTGGGGCATTCGCCGCGTCGAAGCCAAGATCGACACGGGAGCGCGAACCAGCGCCATCCATGTCGACCGCATCGTCCACCTCGCGGGCAATCGCGTGAAATTCGACGTTGTCCTGAGTCGCACGGACAAGAGCAAGTGCGTTCCGGTGACGGCGGACATCACCCGGGTCACGCGCGTGCGTTCGAGCACGGGACATGCGCAGGAGCGTTTCGTCGTGACCACACAGATTCGCATGGGCGGTTTGCGGCGGCACATTGAACTGAGCCTGGTGCGGCGCGAGAAGATGATCTGCCGCATGTTGCTCGGACGCACCGCGCTGAATGGTTTTCTGATCGACGTGACGCGCAAGCATGAACAGGGCCTGCCGCGCCGCGTCAAGAAACGAAAGAAGTCGTCATGAAGATCGGCATTCTCTCACGCAGCCCCCGCTGCTACAGCACGCGCCGGCTTAAACAGGCAGCCGAGCACCGCGGTCACAAGGTCAAAGTGCTCGACACGCTCAAGTGCGCGATCTCACTGGAGGAGGAATACCCCGACATCTACTACCAGGGCAAACCGCTATCGCACTACGACGCGGTGATTCCGCGCATCGGCGCGTCGGTCACGTACTTTGGTACGTCGGTCGTGCGGCAGTTCGAGGAAATGGGCGTGTTCACCGCGAACTCGGCACTGGGCATCACACATTCGCGCGACAAGCTGCGTTCACTGCAAATCCTAAGCCGGCACAAAATCGGCATCCCACACACCGCGTTCGTCCGCGACAAGAAAGACGTACTACCCGCGATCGAACGCGTCGGCGGCGCCCCGATCATCATCAAACTTCTCGAAGGTACGCAGGGTGTGGGCGTGATCCTGGCGGACACGATCAAGATCGCCGAAGCCATCATCGAAACGCTGCAAAGCGCCAAGCAAAACGTGCTCATTCAGCGGTTCGTGTCGGAAAGCAAAGGCAAGGACATCCGCGCGTTCGTCGTCGGCGATCAGGTGGTCGCAGCCATGCGGCGAACAGCCCAGGGGCAGGAGTTTCGCAGCAACGTGCATCGCGGCGGCGTCGCCGAATCGATCACGCTGGACTCGGAATACGAGCAGACCGCGATTCGCGCCGTGCAGATCATGGGGCTGCGGGTGGCGGGTGTTGACATGCTGGAGGGTCGCGACGGCCCGCAGATCATGGAGGTCAATTCGTCACCCGGATTGGAGGGCATCGAAGGCGCCACCGACATCGACGTCGCCGGAGCCATCATCGATTTCGTCGCGGATCGCATCGACCTGCCCGACATGGATTTGCGGCAGCGGCTCACCGTCAGCCGGGGCTACGGCGTCGCGGAAGTCCCCATCCCCAAGAAGTCGGAACTCGTCGGCAAGACGATCGCCGAGTGCAGCCTGCGCGACCTCGACATCCTCGTGCTCTCGCTCAATCGCGACGGCAATGTCATCGCCAACCCGAAGGTCGCGCGCGAACTGAAGGTCGGCGACCGGTTGCTCTGCTTCGGCAAGATCGAAGCGCTCAAGGCGCTGATTCCTCCGCGCAAGCGCCGCCGCGCCCGCAAGCTGAAGAAATCCGAAATCGCCGAGATCGAAGCCGGCACGGCTGATGCGCGTTCGTGAGCAGCACA
Source organism: Phycisphaerales bacterium (assembly GCA_020639095.1). Lineage (GTDB taxonomy): Bacteria > Planctomycetota > Phycisphaerae > UBA1845 > UBA1845 > JACKHG01. The sequence continues at coordinate 38,333 of JACKHH010000004.1, forward strand.
ATGGAATCACACGAAGTTCTCAAGATTGGCGAAAACATCATCGAGCCCGGTGAGCAGCGCGACATCACCGTGACTGTCTCGGAGAGCTACAGCGGTTTGCCCGTGCTGCTGCCCGTTACGGTATGGCGGGCAGCCGAGCCCGGTCCCGTCGTGCTCGTCACGGCAGCCGTGCACGGCGACGAACTCAACGGCATCGGCATCGTGCGTTCGATCATTCTCGACTCGCCGTTCGAGCTGTCGGCTGGCACGCTGCTGCTCGTGCCCGTGATCAACATGCTCGGGTTCGATCGCCACCAGCGTTACCTGCCCGATCGCCGCGACCTGAACCGCGCGTTCCCCGGCATGGCCGGCGGTAGCCTCGCCAGCCGGTTCGCGCATGCGATTTTTCGACACCTTGTCGCGCCGAGCAATTACATCATCGACCTGCACACCGCAGCCGTTCGACGCACGAACTTTCCCAACATTCGCGCCGACCTCACCAATCCCGAGGTCGCGCGCATCGCCAACGCCTTTGGTTGTGAACTCGTCGTCAATGGCCGGGGCCCCAAAGGTTCACTGCGCCGCGCGTCCTGCAAGGCGGGTCACCCCACCATCATTCTAGAAGCCGGGGAAGTATGGAAAATCGAACCGTCGGTCGTTGAAGTCGGCGTGCGGGGAATTCGCAACGTTCTCATCGAACTCGAAATGGTACAGGGAAAAACGAAGAAACCGCCCTACCAGGTACACATTGACGAAACGAAGTGGCTGCGGGCGGATGCGGGCGGCATCCTTCAGTTTCACGTCGCGCCCGGTGAGGTTATCGAAAAAGACCAGCCGATCGCGACCAATTCCGACCTGCACGGCAAGCAGCAGAACGTCTTGCGCAGCCCAGCCGAGGCGGTTGTGCTCGGCATGTCCACGCTGCCGTCGGTGACGCCCGGCGACCCGGTGTGCCATCTCGCAATCCCGCGCGACGGCATCGCGGAGATCAGAGCAGCCGTCGAGGCACTCTCCGGCAAAAGCCTGCACGAACGCGTCCGCGACGACCTCTCAACCAACGTTGCAGTTACCGACGGCCCCCAACCGGCGTAAATCAGAACCCCGGGCGCCAAGCCCGGGCCAAACCCAGGTCAACGAATCGAACAGGAGGGCGCCCCGAAATCCAAACGCTTGCCTCTCCCCCACCCACTTTCTCACCTTCTCACTTTCTCACTTTCTCACTTTCTCACTTTCTCACTTTCTCACTTTCTCACTTTCTCACTTTCTCACTTTCTCACTTCAATCGTCTGCCCCACCGAGTGCTGCATCCTGTCACTCGCAAGCGTAACCACCAGCGCCGCGACATCGCTCGGCTGCAAACATTGATCAGCCGGGAAATCAGGAAAACCAGAACGCAGCATGTCGGTCTCAACCGCCCCGGGTGCGACGCCGTACACGCGTATCCCGTGTGGCTTGCCTTCGCCGGCGAGGCCCTTGGTGAGCAGGCTCACGAACGCCTTGGTCGCACCGTATGCCGTCAGACCCGGGAACGGATCGGTGGCAGCCAGCGACGAAACGTTCACGATCACCCCACGACCGCTCTGCGCCAGCAGCGGCCACGCCGCGCGACACATGTACACGACACCAGCCGTGTTGATTTGCAGCATCTGATCGAAGTCCGCGGCGTCAATCTCCGCGATCGCCGCGACGACTGCGGTCGCCGCGTTGTTCACCAGCACGTCGAGCCGGCCAAAGCGCTCGACCGTCGCGTGCATCAGCGCTTCGATCGACGCGCGATCGGTCACGTCGGTCATGTGTACCATCGACTCGCCGCCGCTGGCTGCAATGCGATTTTGCGTCTCCACGAGCCGCTTCGCCGTCCGGCCCGCGAGCACCACGCGACACCCGTCCGCAGCCAGCGCCTCGGCGATCGCCCGCCCGATCCCCGACCCGGCACCGGTAACCATCGCAACCCGTTCACCCATCAAACCGCCTCCAGACAATCAACAACCCCAGGCGTCAAGCCAGGGGAGACAAAACAGAGCCGCGACCACATCGTGTCCGACGCCGACCAAGTCGGGAGGAGAGAGGAGGACACGGTGGGAGCGGACGACCACCCAAGTACCCACGTATTCAGTAGGCCGCTACAGCCCACGACAACCGCCAATCCACCCAGTCTCACCGTCGCCCTATCTCACAGCCACCCTTTCTCACCTTCTCACTTTCTCACTTTCGCACCTTCTCACGCGTCGAGAATAGGCCGCCACCGCACCACCGTCCAATCGCAAACGCCAATACGAACGTAACTCGCTTGCTCGCCTTGAATTCCACACCATAGCGGCCTAACCTAGCCGGTCTTTGACCCTGGCGGCTCTCCTGCTAATCGGTTCGCGGAACGCGCCGCCAACAGACCGTTACGAACGAGGCACGACGAAGTGAACGTCGCAGACCTACGCGACCAACTGGCAGCCATTCAGACGGAGGCGGAAGCGTCGTTCAAATCCGCCAAGACCGTCGATGAGCTGCGCTCCGCGCGGAGTCAGGTGGTCGGCAAGAGCGGCTCGCTGGGCAAGTTGATGGGCACCATCAAGGACTACGCGCCGCAAGAACGCGGCGAAGTCGGCAAAGCCCTCAACGCAGCCAACCAGGCGATTCAGCAGCTTGTCGATCAACACACCCAGCGTATCGAACAGGCGGACCTGGCAGCCGACGCATCCCAGACGGCGGCCTTCGACCCCACGCTTCCCGGAAAACGCCCGCCGCTCGGCAGCGTGCATCCGGTGACGGCTGTCCAGTGGCAGGTCGAAGCCATCTTCGAGCGTCTCGGGTTCACGGTGGAAGCGGGCCCCGAGATGGAGTCCGACTATTACAACTTCGAAGCGCTGAACATTCCCGCGATGCACCCCGCCCGCGACATGCAGGATACGTTCTGGTTGAAGAACGGGCTGCTGCTGCGAACGCACACGTCACCGGTGCAGGTGCGGGCGATGGAGAAGTTCGGCGCGCCGCTGCGCTGCATCGTGCCCGGCCGATGTTTTCGCTACGAAACGATCGACGCGTCGCACGAGAACACTTTCCACCAGTGCGAAGGGTTGATGATCGATCGCAACGTTTCCATCGCGAATCTCATCGCGGTGATGCGGTTGCTGCTTCGCGAAGTGTTCGAACGCGACGTGAAAGTTCGACTTCGTCCGGGCTACTTCCCATTCGTCGAGCCCGGTTTCGAACTCGATATGTCGTGTTTGATTTGCGGTGGCGATGGCTGCGCGACGTGCAAGAAGAGCGGGTGGCTAGAGATACTGCCGTGCGGGATGGTACATCCGAACGTATTGAAGTTCGGCGGGATCGATCCGCACGAGTACACCGGATTTGCGTTCGGATTGGGTCTGACCCGACTGGCGATGATGAAGTACGGGATTCGCGACATTCGCGTGATGAACCAGGGCGACCTGCGGAGCATCGTGCATCCGTCGCGGCTTAACGGGCCGACCGTGGTGGAGCGCGACCGATGCTGATTTCCGTGAACTGGCTGCGCGACTTTGTGGATCTGCCCGGCAACCTGGACGTGGCAGCCCTGGCGGAGCGCTTCACCATGACCTGCGCCGAGGTGGAGGGCGTGGAGCGCGTTTCCGTTGAGGCGAAGGGACTGATCGCCGCGCGGGTCGTCTCGCTGGCTGAACTGCCCGGGACGCGCAACCTGCGCAAGGTGGTGCTCGACGTCGGTGGCGACGAGGTGACGACGGTATCGGCAGCCCCTGTGCTGCGCGTCGATCAGTGCGTGATCTTCGCCCCACCGGGTGCGCGCACGAACGCGACGGGGAAGATCGGTACCGCGCAGGTGGCGGGCCAGGACAGCACGGGCATGATTCTCGACGGCGCTTCGTTGGGAATTCCCATGGCCGAGGATGACGCGATCTTCTGCCCGCCGAGCATGGTGCCCGGCGAAGCCATTCCGCCCGAGATGCTCGACGACTGGGTGATCGAGGTCGACAACAAGTCGATCACGCACCGCCCTGACCTTTGGGGACATTACGGCATTGCCCGCGAAGTGGCCGCCATACTCGATCTGCCGCTCAAGGCTTATCAGATTACGCCGCTCGCGGAACTGTCGCAGAACGGCCTGCCGGAAATCCCCATCGAAATCGACGACGCGGCGCGCTGCCCGCGCTACTCCGGTCTGCGCATCGCGGGTGTGGGCCATCAACCGGCGCCGCTGTGGATGCAGGTGCGCCTCGGCCACGTGGGCATGCGGCCCATCGACTGCCTCGTCGACCTTTCCAACTACATCATGGCGGAACTCGGCCAGCCGACGCACGCCTTTGATGGCGACAAGCTGACCAAGATCGAAGTCGGTCTGGCGAAACCGGGCGAGAAGTTCACCACTCTCGACGGTGTTGAGCGCACGCTGCCCGACGGCGCGCTGATGATCCAGAACAAGCGTCATCACGTGGCACTCGCCGGCATCATGGGCGGGTTGGAGACGGAAGTCTCCGACGGCACGCAGACGATTCTGCTCGAATCCGCAAACTTCGAGCCTGCGGGCATCCGCCGCTGCGCCACCGCACTCGGCTTGCGTACCGAAGCGAGCGCCCGCTTTGAGAAGTCGCTCGACCCAGTCAACACGGTGCAGGCGATTCAGCGCTTCGTGTATCTCGCGCAGCAGGAATTCCCCAATCTCGAACTCGCGAGCACGCTCTCGGATTGCTACCCGAAACCGGCCGATCCAATCGAGGTGGAGATCGACCCGACTTTCGTGCGCCGCTTCATGGGTCACGAGGTGAGCAACGAGGAGATGGCGCACATTCTCACCGCGATCGGGTTCGACGTGCAACCAGCCGGCAGCAAACTCAAGGTGGGCGTGCCCAGCTATCGCGCGACAAAGGACATCGGCATCGAAGCCGACATCATCGAGGAAGTCGCCCGCTACGTTGGGTACGACAACATCGACTCGCGTCTGCCCGATGTCACGGTGCGACACTTCCCGCCGAACACGCAGCACGTCCGCGAACGCGAGACGCTGCGCGCGTTGTGCCGGGCACTGGGCTACTGCGAGGTACACCTGTACATCTGGCTCGATGACGCGTGGCTGAAACATCTGAACGTGACCGCACCGTCGACGATCGACCTGCGCAACCCTGCCGCTTCGGGCCAGGAAACGCTGCGACACAGCCTGATTCCCGGCATGCTGGCTGCGGCTGACCGCAACCGTTTGCACCTTGATGGGTTCAAGTTGTGCGAGGTGGGCAGTGTGTTCACCGCGGGCAGCGACGTATCCAATCAACGGCGAAACCTCGGCATGATCGTGGCGCAGCGCGGCAAAAACATCGACGACGAACTTTTCGCGACGCTCAAGGGCGACGTGGAGACGTGGGCGTGGCGCGTGCTCGGGACGCCGGCAACGTTTGTGCCGCACGAAGGCGCGTCACCGGCCTGGGCGCACGAACACAAGACAGCCGGCGTATCGATCGGCGGAATCGCTGCCGGTACGGTCAGCGTGGTTCCGTTGGCCCTGCGACGCGAGATGGACGAACACCTTGCGAGTTGGGGAATCGCCTGGGCGGAAATTGACTTGGGCGTGCTCGCAAGCGCCAAGGCCGAAGACCTCAAACTCAAGCCCGTGCCCGAGCATCCCGAGGTGGAACTCGACTTCTCCATGCTCGTGCCCGCGACGGACACGTATGGCACGGTCAACGGCAAGCTCGCGACGTTTGTCCACCCGCTCCTGCGCCGCATCAACTACGTCACCGCGTACGAAGGCAAGTCCGTGCCACAGGGCAAACGCAGCCTCACCTACCGCACGCGCATCGGAGCAGCCGATCGCACGCTGACCGATGCCGACCTGACCGAATTCCGCAACACTTTCGCGGACTTCGTCAAGACGTGCGGCTACGAACAGAGGTAAAACCCAACGCTGAACGAGGAACGCGAAACGATGTACCGAACAAGCGCACGCCGGAATCCGTTCATTCGTCATTCGTCATTCGTCACTCGTCATTCGCTGTTCAGCATTCTGCTTGCCGCCTGCTGCCTCATGTGCGCCGGCTGCCCGCAGTACGCCGACCCCACCGTGCCTGAGCCCATCCGCCGGGTACGCGAACCGGTCTCCGCGGGCAACTATTTCATCTACGTGCCCTCGCGCTACGACTCGCAAAAAGCGGTCCCCCTCGTCGTACTCTGTCATGGAACGACGCCGTGGGACACGGCACTGCGCGAGATTCGCGACTGGGTCGGACTTGCGGAAGAGAAGAACTTCATCGTCGTCGCGCCCAAACTCAAGGGCACGCGCGGCGACCTGACGCCATCGGCTGATCGGCAGATCGAACTGCAAAACGAGGACGAAAGCACGCTGCTCAACGTGGTGCGCCACGTTCGCGGTGCGTACAGCATCGATGAAAGCCGGGTCTTCCTCGCCGGCTGGTCCGCCGGCGGATTCGCCGTGCTCTACACCGGCCTGCGAAATCCCGACGTGTTTCGTGCGCTTGCCGTCATGCAGGGGAATTTCAACTCAGCCTTCTTCAGCGACACCATCGGCAAGATCGACCCGTATCAACCCGTGTTCGTGCTCTACGGTACGACCGATGTGCTGACCGGCGGAGAGGCCCGCGAATGCGTGCGCTGGTTGTACGATCAGAACGCGTACGTCTTTGACGGCAAGGTGCCCGGCCCGCATCGCGCGCATCCCGAACTGGCGCAGGAGTTCTTCGAACGGGTGATTCGCGAGGTGCCCTGGCTGCGGATTCGCGCGTTCGCCGCGAGCGCGGAGAACTCCGCATCGAATGCCGCCGACCCGTACACCGTGCGCTTCAAGACGCACGCGTCATTCGATCCGCCGATGTACCATTGGGAATTCGGCGACGGCGAATCCTCGCCCATCGCCAGCCCCACGCACACCTACCGCGAACCGGGCGACTACACCGTGACGCTGACCACCAAACGCGGCAAGAAAGACCTCCGCCGCAAACAAACCATCACCGTCCCCATGACCACACTGCACCACGCGCTGGACGAGTAGGCACCATCAAATGTCGGGTGGGCACTGCCCACCAGCGATAGACTACGACGCGTCCGGGTGGTGGGCAGTGCCCACCCTACATGGCTATCTGCATGCGGCTGAAATCGACGAGATCTACGTCATTGTCGCCGTCGAAATCGAACACGTCGGCGCACTCGAAGAAGAGCGGCGAGGTGTTCGGACCTGACAGGTAGAGGCAGAGCTCGAAGTACACGAAGTCGTCGAGCGTCACGGCGCAATCGTCATCAATGTCGCCCTTGGGACCACCCACACTGTTCACCTGCGCGGCGGCCGGCGACAGGCACACGTCCACGCCGTCGATCACGCCGTCATTGTCGAAGTCCCCGACTTCAAACGCCCCGATGTCGCAGGCGAGCCCGGCGGGTCGCGGATAGCCGCGTTGATCGACACCGTTCACCGGATCGGCTGCACACGCAGCGGCGTCTCCCGCGTCAATCGCATCGCTGCCCGGCAACAACGCGTGCGTGTACGTTGGCCCGCCGTTGTCCGCCAGCGGGCCGAGGTTGGCAAACCCAAAGGGAATGTCACCGTTCGTATCCAGGTTGCACGTCCCGTCGCCGTCGAGATTGTGGCCACGCGAAACTATCGCGCCGACATTGACCGAGCAATCGTCACCGCCGACGTTGTCCGCAACGATCGTATTCACCAGCGACGTGTAGTCATCATCAGCCTCGACGGAATGGCTGACGTAAATGCCGCTACCAGTCGTGGCTTCGTTTTGAACAACCGTCGAATTGACGAGCGTCAGACTACGGGACTTGCTATAGATCCCCCCACCGGTAACTGCATGATTGTTGCTGATGGTCGAATTGGCTATCTGGACAACCGCCGGGAATTCGGCATAGATACCGCCCCCGTGTCCTGAGCCTGCGTTTCCTGAAACCTCGCAACCGGACACGACTAGGCTCATTGGATTAGCGAAGTTCTCCAGTACCGAAGAGATTCCGCCCGCGATTCCCAACGCCACGTTATCGCGAATTCGCGAGTCAAATACCTTAAGAACGCTAACATTGTATACCCCGCCGCAGGGCTTGAGATAAGTGCACAAGATTGCTTGCGTATCAATGTTCTCCGCAATGTCGCAGTCAACAATGGTCAGGTCTCCGTAGTTCCCAATTCCGGCCGCATTCCTCGAGATTACACTTCCCTCCAGTGACATGACGCCACGGTTGCCCACACCCAGCCCATTCGATGTTACATGCGTATCGGAGATGTCTACGGTGCCGAAGTAGTTGGTAACTCCGAAGGCCCAGCTGCCTTGGATCAAACACCCGCGCATCGAGAGCACAGCGCCGTCTTCGTTGTAGATTCCCTGATCATCGTTGTCGATAAACTGGCTGGACTCGATGACGGCCGTTCCTCGGTTGTACAATCCGTCGCCAATCTGCAGGCTAATACCCGGGCCTGGCGGAAAATTCGACTCGAACACGGTGTTCCGCGAAACAATGCACTCAGTCAATGTGCAATGGTCCAGATTGCAGATTCCACCGCCGTATGCGGTGCCCATGAAGTTGTCGGTGATCTGACAGCGACTCAGCCCGATACTCCCCACATACACCACCACGCCCCCACCGAAACCGTATCCGGCGCCGCGACTGAGCGTCAGATCGTTCAACTCGGCATCGCCGGCCAAACCGACATCGCCAACCTGGACCAATCGAAATCCCGGGGTGGACGAAACATTGTGCCGCGTGATCGTTGCACCATGTCCATTGATGGTCAGGTCGCTGACGATCGGTGGCAATCCGTTGCGATCGGAACCTACCTCGGACGGAAGGAAATCGCCCGAATGCACGATGCGACGGAGCGTGTAGGTTCCGTTGGTCGCAAGATTGATGACATCTGGCTCGCCGTTGCTGTTGGCGAGGTTGATGGCGTCGATCAGTCCGTTGCTGTCGCCGTCGGCGATGTTGAAGACTGCGCCGTTGGCCGACACCGGTAGCGCGAACACTGCAATCAACAGGAAATGCCGGATCGCCGCGCGTCGCGCGTCCGCAATCGAGGAATATCGTAGTGAGGAAATGGGATCGACCTCCGTTGTCAGGCGCAACCCGCACCGGCCTGCCGGAGTGTAGACGATTCCCTATTGGGAATGCAAGTATTTGCGATCCCAGGCCGGGAACACGGTATTGTGGTACAGGTATCTTGCCTGCACGCTCCAATCGGTCGAGCGCACGTGCATTGCGGGATGCAGGCAGGATGCCTGCACCACAACGACTGCGATCGCGCTATGTCGCGCGTAGGGTGGGCACCGCCCACCAACGATGCAGAATGCCCTTTGGCCTAGCGAACGAAACCCGTCGACTTTGCGCGCTGCCCGGTCCGCTTGGTCGACGGCGTTCACTGCGATGCGCGGCTGCCGTTCCGGTTTGGTGGGCAATGCCCACCCTACGGACCGGGGCAGGTTGTCGTGCTACAGCTTGTGCCGGCGCCTTCGAAGGTGCCAGCTGCTCCGGTGCAATTCGGCGCGGTGAGGTCCAGGCAGAACCCGTTCGACAGGCAGCACGCACCCTGGCAGCCGCCCACCGGGCAGGTCGTGCCATCACCAAGATACGAACCGCCCGCGTCCGTACACACCAGCGGTGCGCTCAGATCACACGAGCCGTTGCCGTAGCAGCACGCACCCACACGCCGGCCACTGTATGCCAATTGGAATAACCCAAGGTCGCGCAGGTCGACGTCACCATCGCCGTCGAGATCATTGCACTCGCAGGCCGCGCCCGAAAGCACGTCCGGACCGTCGTGGCACGCGGCATACTCGGCGTAGTCCGCGTCGTCGACGTCGCCATCGTTGTCGCGATCGGGCGTGCCCACCACTTCAACGAGGAAGCTGCGCGTGCCGTTGCCCTGGGCGTTGGTCGCGCGGATGGTGACGAGGTGCTGCGTGCCGACACCGGCGGCATCGGGCCAGAGGACTTCACCCGTCTCGAAATCGATGCCCATTCCCGGCGGACCATTGTCCAGCGACCAGTTGATGATCGGGTTCATGCACGACGGCGCGGTGATTTGCGGCACCGGGCCGACATATTCCTGGCCGCAAACCGCCGTCTGCAAACCGATGGTGTTGATCGCGGGGGCAGCGGCTGACACGCCGAGGAACAACGTCTGCGTCGAGCTGCCCGCGCTGTTGGTCGCGCGGACGAAGATGGTATAGAGAAATTCTGAACGCACCGGCGACGGCCAGGAGATTACTCCGGTCTCGTCGTCGATGGTCATGCCCGGTTCCGGATTGTCGATGCTCCAGGTGATCGGCCCCATATTCAGCGGGTGCGTCACCACCGGCGTCGGCCCGGTGAAGGGCGTGGCGCAGGGGATATTCTGCTGCGGCAGATTGTTGATGACCGGGGCGAGCTGTTCGACAGTCAACGTGTCGCAGTAGATGACGTGGTTGTTGTCCTCGTACTCCTCCGTAACTTCGTCGAGATCGTCGAAGATCGAACCGACGTAGTATTCACCGGCAGGCAGGTCTTCGGGCATGTCGATGGCCGCGTCGAAATCCTGCGCATCCTGGAAGGCGAGATCGAAACGCACGTCCGCCAGCAGTTGATCGCTCGCGTCGATGACGTCATCGGTCGAGAGGTAATAACCCAGGCGCACGTTGAACTCATTCGTCGTGCCGAAATTCTCAATGACCGTGCGCAGCGTCAGTTCATCGCCCGGTTCGACAGCCGTCGGGGTGAAGAACACCGGAATGGCTTTGCCGATGTCGGTGCTGCTGAACGAGTAGCTCGCGTTCGCCAGATCGACGTACGCAGGACCAGCCGGCCCCGAATGCGGATAGAGGAAACGCACACCGTTGCGATCCTCGGTGTGCAATTCAATGATGTTTTCCTGACCGATTGGCCCGCCGCTGGGGTAGCGCGGGTTCATCGTCTGCACGAGGAACGGCGTGCCCGGCGCTTCGGTGCCGACCGGGTCATGGCCCAGCCCGAGTGCGTGCCCCAATTCATGCGTGGCAACCAGCAGGAACGAGAAACCGTTCACCAGCGGCGCGGTAACCAGATCGCAACCCGGATTCGCTTCGAAATACCAACCGATGCCTTCCGGCAGATCGGGGTAGAGCTGATCCATGTCGAACCACTGCGCGCCATCGTTCACCAGATAGGTCGCACCCAACACGCCCGGCCCCAAGTCAGCAGCCGGTACCGCGATCGTGTCGCTGTATCCATCGAAATTGTCTACCGGAAAGTCCTGTTCGTTGGTCGCGTAGGAATACTCAAAGTCGCAACGGGGCACGATGTTCCACAAGCCCATGGCTGCGAGGTAGTGCAACTCCGTGACGCTGCCCGGCGGGAATGTGGACGGCGAGAGCAAGCGCGTGCTCTGCGCCCCCGCCCACACAACGTTGACACCGCCAACCTGGAAGTACGAAAACCCATCGGCTCGGTCACCGCTCAACCAACCCGCGCCGAGCAAAACCACCGCCAGAACGGCAACGCGACTGCGCGTGATGTATTTGCGAAGCGTCGTCATTTCTGCACCTCCTCACGGGCGGGTGCTGGCACCTGTTTGACGCTGGTTGCTCCGCGAAGCGGCGACTCCGTTGGCGTTTCCGTTGCGGACCGGGGAGCTTCGCCCGTGGCGGCTGACTTGAGCGTGGTGGCGGTAAACACCTTCGGCGTATAGCGGCCTGCCGGTCCGGTGAATTCGTGTATGCGACTCGCATCGAGGATGGGCTGCAACTTCGCGGTGAAGTCGGCGAACGACATCGCGGGGCGACGCACCGCATTCACGCGCGGGACGATGCGAACATTATTCGCAGCCCGCACTACCGGAGCGACATGTGCGGAGTGCGCTATCTCCTGCTGCACGAACCCGGCATCATCGATCGCGACCACGGCATTGCCATCGGCGCCGATGACGCGTTCGATCTGCTGCGCGTCGCGTTCGATTCGCAGCGCCCCTTGGTAAAGCCCGACGATCGGCCAGGTCGGTGACGATTCCAGCAGGAACAAACACCAGCGCTCGCCCACCGCAAGCTGCGGAGCACAGCACAAGCGTTCCTGCAACTCGCCGATCTTCCCGCCGGGAAGCGTCAGCGTAAACTCGTCCGACGCATCAACCGGTGCGCCCTTGAGATAACGCACATTGCGCAGCGTGTACTCGGTTTCGATGCGCCGCGGGTTCTCCGCCCACGACGACTCCGCCGCCACCACGTCACCCACAATCACCTGTGCCGCATGGTCCGACAGCGTCGGCAAATCCATGGGCACAACATGCGCGGCGCGCACCGGCAACGCCAGCGCTGCCACAATACACGGCAGCAGCAAGACAACTGCTCGAGCTAGACCTCGTTTCACCTTTCCACTCCACTGATGCGTTGAACTGAGACGCGCAGCGCGCCGCGCGCACCACCATCGCAATAACGGCAGTGCGTCCGATGATACCCGCCCAGGCGATTGCGAATCAACCAATCTCCCATGGCGCACGGCAATTCAGGTGATTCTCGGCCCAAGTACCGGCATTGCGATGGGATCTGCTCAAATGCGGACGAAGACGCGGCGGCGATACAAGGGATACATCAGCACCAACCAGAGCAGGACGTACGAGATGGCGTAGAGCAGCGATGCCGTCTGCGGTGCAGCCCACGAAGCGAACGCGTGCTGATACAACCAGCCGCCAACCGACGGACCGCCCTCACTCACGTGCCAGCGGTGCGACATCTTCGCTGTGAGCGACGATGCCACGAAAACGACGATCGCATTCGACCCGAACACCAGCAGCGGGCCACACCAGCGCCGCCAGCCGCGAACGTCGATCGTCCAATAGCACATCGCCAGCACGTGCAGCGCCAGACCGGCAGTGTAGATCACGTACGAACTCGACCAGGTTTTCTTGTTGAGCGGAATGAACAGATCCAGGCACAAGCCCGCGAACAGACAGACGTTGGCTGCGACGAACAATCCCACGAGCGTCGCGTGCCCGTCGCGCCCGCGTCGCAGCCACGCCCCGGTAAGCAGGCCGAGCAGCACCGTCGCCGTCGCGGGCAACGTGCTGAGCAGGCCTTCCGGATCGGGCCGCTCGCGATAAAGGTGGCCGGCGAGCACCTGGTTGTCGAGCCAATCGTGCAGCAAACCGTCCTGCCCGGTGACATCGGCTTGGTAGCCATCAGGCGCCGGCACGTACGCGACGACGAGGGCATACGCGATGAGGATGATCGTCGCCACCACCCCGCTGCCGCGCAGACCGAAACAAATGACCACCGACGACGCAAGGAAGTAGCAGGCGGCGATGCGTTGGAGCACACCCGGAACGCGCAGGCCCTTCGCGTGGAAGTAACCGAAGTCAATCGCGAAGAAGATGACCCCGCCCACAAGCATGGCGAGTCCAACGAGTTTCTTCGCGCGTGCGGTGCTGCTCGCGGATTGTTCCACGTTCGGCTTGTCTGGGAAGAGCAGTTGCAGCCCGGCGATCACGAGCAGGAACGGACCGATCAGCCGGAAATCCGGAAACCCGCCCATGCTCAGGCCAACCAGGAAAAGAATCACCGAGCGCCGCACGACGTGCGCCATGAGCAACAGCTTCGGCGCGCCGGAATCGCGGCGCTTCGCCAGGGAAAACGCCATCGACACGCCAACGATGAAGAGAAAGAACGGAAAGACAAGGTCGGTCGGCGTGCAGCCATTCCACTCGGCGTGCCGCAGCGGCGGATAGATGTGCGCCCAAGTGCCCGGATTGTTCACCAGGATCATCCCGGCAATGGTCAGCCCGCGAAAGGCATCGAGCGAAAGCAATCGGGCTGGCGGTTTGGGCACGGCGATACCCCTGCACGACGACGAAGATCAAACGTCACCGCGCAGTGTAGCAAACCAATCAAGGTCAACCAAACCCCTCTCCCCCTCGGGGGAGAGGCTGGGTGAGGGGGAATGAAGTGACGGGTCCTGTCACGGGAACAACGTGCAGCGGCAAACTTCACGCGCTCACTTCGCGTGCTGATCGATCCAGTCGACGGCAGTGCGCACGACATCCGCATCGATCGGCCCGCTTCTCGACTTCGCGATCACACCGTAATCGCCATAGGTCACGTCGCCCGGCTGCTCTGGACCGAGTTGATGGCCGATACCCGCCCACACCTTCCAGGTATAGTCCGGGTGTTTGCCGCGACGCAGGTAGTCCGTGACCAAATAGCTTTCGGTGAGCCAGCGTTCGTCCAATTCACCGACCATCAGAAGCGTTGGCGTGCGTTGACGTAGGAGCACGTCCACCGGCCAGGGTGATCCGAGCCGGGTCGTGCCTTCAATCGGCACGCTCCACGCGTCGCGATGATCACGCAATACGCGCAACCGATATGCTTGGCGCTCATCGGCAGTAAGCTCGATGCCATCGAAGTCGGCATTGTCTGCGTCGGCGAGCAGCTTGCGCGCGACATCAAGCTTCGACGGAATCAGCGACGCACCCGCGAGCATCACAACGCCCGGACAGTCCTTGTGCTCGTCAACCAGGGCGGCAGCCCGAGCTGCACCAAGACTGTGGCCCAGCAGAAAGATGTGATCGTCTGGAACAACCTTGGCTTTGCGGAATTCCACCATCGCCTTCCGCGCCTGCTCGACAGTCTGTGCCGGTGTGGGCACATCCATCATGAATTGATCCTTGGCGTACAGCGGATCATCGCGGCGAATCGCGTGCCAGCGCATCACCACGAACCCGCGATCGCGAAAGGCGTCCGCGATGGTATCGCCGTCACGCGTTTCCTTGCCATCGATCGTCATGATCCCGGGCGCATGCCAATCGATCGCCGTCCCCAGCCCCCCACCCAGCAGCATCACCGCCCAAGGCCGGCGCACTGCGGCATCGGGCAATTCAATCCGCCCGTCGTAAACCCAACCGTTGTCGAGTTGAAAGGAGATGGGAAGTGCGTCCTGCGCTGCAACACACGCTGACGCGTGCATCACCAGCGCGACGACGAAGCAGAGAGTCTGAGCAATCACGTAATTCGTCGACAATCGCATGCCTGCTTTTCTCCGGCGCCGATATCAACTCGCGGAACTCACGCGCACTCGAAATTCGTAACGTCGAGTACCTGATTGCACCAGCCGCACTCGGCATACAACCAATACCAGTCGAACAGGTCCTGAAAACGCCCGGCGTACTCGACAAAGTCGGGTTCGACAAATATGTCTGTCGGGTAATCAAAACGCGCAAGCACCGCCAACGGACCTGGACCGCAAGTCGGACAGGCGAACTGCTTCTGCTCGCCTTCACCGCTCACCGTGCAGGAACCATGGCCAAGCTCGCTATCGTAGCCATGAATATCCGTGTTGATCGCTACTTTCACGGCACCACACGCCGAACAGCGCAGACTGATCGGCCCCACGAACACGGACTCATTTCCGTAATCCGGATTCCGCCAATCAAAACCTTCAATGAAGAGTCGATCTTGTCCGCAGGTACAGCGCACTCGGAACACGGTGCTTCCGTCGTGCGTGTCAACCGGCGGATACGCGACGTGCTCAGCCGCGAAACCGGCAATGCAACGTGGAACATGCGTCCGCAGGTACTCGTCAATGTCCATCGTCTGGGTCCTCACTTGTGCAGGATATGCGATTGCCGACAAGAAATATTCATAGAGCTTAACGAGCGCAATGGCGAATTCCAAGAGAATCAGTCGCATAACCCAACGCGGAAACAACCATGCGCAGGAGGATCATTATCATGCTGCGCGCCACGGCGAAGCGGGCACCGACGTCTATCCTGCAAACCACTTACTGAATAACCGGCGCAGGAAGGAGGGTCGGCGGAGGAACTTCTCTGCGCCCTCGGCCATCTTGATCGGAGTCGACATGAATCGACGATGCAACTCTGCCACCTTGGCCAACGCAATGAGCCCGGCGGACTCTGCGCTCCGGATCAATCCGTCGAGAATCTGATCCATGTCGTCGAAGCAATGCTGATCCCACCCTAGACGGTAGTAGCAGTCGTATGCCAACTCGTACTGCCCGCTGGATTCAGCCCGTTCAGCCATTTGCAGCCAGTACCGCCGAACTCGTTCACACGTCCCACGGCTACCTTCATCGGCCGCAAGTCCACCGGCAAATGGGGGTGGCACGTCGTCGGTCGAGTAGTGTCCTTGAAGATCGCGCAGTCTTCCCAAGATGAAATGGCGATCGTCTAGCCCGGCGAATGGAGTGTTCGTGCCAAGCGTTCGCAAGGCGGCAAGGTAGTGTTTGGCGGCACCCGAGAGATCCTGCTGCCGCTCCGCGGCTCGGCCTGCGACAATGAACGGCCAGCCTAGATCCGTACGTATCTGCAAGATTTGATGGGCCCGACTCGCTGCTTCAAGCCAATTCTGTGCGATCAATGGCTCGATAGGCTGCCCGAGCACACCAATAAGTCGATCAAGTTCCTCGCGGGAAAGCGGAGGTGAACCAAACCATAGGTTAGGCCCAATCGTACATCGCGACAGCAGTTCGCATAGCAACTCGTGCTCCTTGAGGTACCTCAGTTTCTCAACGAGCTCAACCTTGAGATCAAGCAGACACAATTCACGTTGAGCAAATGCCTCGGAAATACCGGCAGCGACAAGAGCCCGAAGCGCCGACGATCGGTTGATCACATTGAACTCGGGCCAATGGAACGACTGCGACGTCGCGCGCCGGACATATTCGAGCGCCCACACTTCAACCGGTCGGTCAATGGAGGCTTCGTCAGTGTACTCGTCAGGCGATATCTCGAGTCTGGTTTTTGCCAAGTCGCTCAGGATTGCTTCCGGCAATGACCGGCCATATGGCAACCAACAGCAAGTTTCATGAGACCAAGCGATGAACTCGGTGACTGTACCGTCCTTGCCAATCCGCATTGCGACCACATCTCCGCATCCGTTTTCAAGGACCGGGATCGTGTCGGGAAGCATGAGTCCAGCCCAAATGGTGGACGATGATAGGTCAAATACACAATCCGGAATCGTCGGAATTGCGAACTCGCCAAGCTGAATGGGATCCTGGCTTTCGAACAAGCACCGATCAAACCACTCGACCAAGTCCGCGGAGAGACGTACGCTCAGATCGCGCTCGAATCGCTCTGACCAAGGCGCTGACATGACGAACCACCTCCGCCGGCAGCATATCACACAATGCAATGGGGATTCTCTCTACCCGCTGGCTATCATCGCGGAAGAGTCGTCGAATGCCAACAGATGAATTGTGTTAACTCATCATCGCGACGAGCATGCGCACGAAGACCGTCATCATGATGAGCGCGACGGGGTAGGCTGCCGCGTAGGAAACTACCGGTGCTTCGGAGCCGGCGCTTGCGGTCACTGCGCCGATGCCCGGGGTCGAGGTCATGCCTCCGCAGATGCCGCCGAGCAGTTGTGGCAGCGAAACGTGCAGTACGCGATATGCAATGATTGCGCCAGCGACCATCGGAATCACCGCGACGATGACAGCGGCTGCACACATCGCGATGCCGTAGCTTCGCAGCACCTCACCGAGGGCCGCTCCAGCGCTCACGCCCGCGTCCGCGAGCAGAAGCGTCAAACCGATCTCGGTCAGCAGCAACCGGGCTGCACGCGGAAGGTGCCCCTTGATCGGCCCCACCTTGCCGAGGTGACCGAGCAGCAACGCCACGAGCAACGGCCCACCGGATAATCCCAATGTGAGCTTCTGACCACCGATGCCGAACTCAACCACGCCCAGCGCCACACCCGCCGCGATCCCCAGCCCCAGCGACACGAGGTCCGTTTCGTCAAACGTCTGCACGTTGTGCCCGGCGAACTCGGAGAAGCGCTCCAGGTTCTCGTGCTCGCCGACAACGAGAAGCCGGTCGCCGTACTCGATCCGGTCCGCCACGCGCGGTACAAACTCAAGGTCGTGGCGCATGATCCGCGTCACCGTCACGCCAAACCGCGATCGCAGGTTCAACTCGAACAGGCTTTTCCCAACGAGGCGGCGATCGCTCACGACCACGTGCATGCTCTGGTCCTCGGTGTCGCGCACGACTCCGGTCTGGTCGTCGCGTTCGCCGAGCAGTTGAATCACCGGCGGCAGGCGGAATTTGCGCGCGACGATCAGCAAGCGCTGCCCCTCTTCGAGCACCAGCCCCGCGGGCAGCGGCTCAAGCCGATTGCCCACCAGCATCCGCGACACTTGGCAGTTGTAATCCGCGATGAAACTGAGATCGACGAGTTTGCGACCAATGACCGCGGGGTTGAGGACCTTGACGAGGACGCGCTCGATCCGCCGGGCATCCTCATCGAACGCCTCGGCATCACGCGTGAGCTTGCGCAGGTCCGCGCGCATCAGCCGCGGCAGGATGTGTACGAACGCGACGACGCAAATCAGCCCGAAGGGATACGCCAGACCAAATCCGACGCCGACCGAATTATCCTTCGGCAAGGCTTCGATACCAGCAGCCAGTCCCGGCGTGCTGGTCATGGCGCCCGCGAAGATGCCGGTCGCCAATGCCGGCGGCAAGCGAAACACACGGGCCACACCAAACGTCGTCAGCGCGCCGACCGCGACGATGCCCAGCGCCAGCAGCGCCATCACCTTGCCATGTCGACGAAACGCGCGGAAGAATGACGGCCCGGCACTGAGCCCGATGCAGTAGATGAAGAGCACCAACCCGACCGGTCCAATGCCAGCCGGCAGGTGATACCCGAAATGCCCGCCAGCCAGCGCGACGAAGATCACGCCCGACGGCCCGAGCGACATGCCCGCGACGCGCAACTTCCCGAGAACCAACCCAACGGTGATGACGATCAGCAGCACCAATGCCGGGTGCTGCGCAAAAGGCGGACCGCTCGCCAACATGCCGCACATGCTTCCACTCGTTAAGCCGCGTGTGCACGGCGAGGACCTTGCCGACGTTTCGCCCGGCATGCCGTGCCCCGATGCATCGCCACAATCCTATGCGTCTGGATTGGGCTGGCCAGAGAATTCGTCGGTGTGCGGTAATCCCGACTGAAGACATACGCAAGGGCTGATAACTGTCGAGAGCAGCCACGCTGCGAGTATCGGACCGTTCGCCGGTGTCAGCCTGATACCACGCGGCCGTTGCGGCGATACATGAGCACCGCTGTCCCCAGCGTCAGGAGGCTCAGCATCGTCGGTTCCGGAATGGCATAAACATCGAAGCCGGAGTCGTTGACTTGCCCATAGGTGAGCAGGAAGTGGGCGTCGGTTAGGGCTCCTGGCGATCTGAACGCCGAACTGCTGTTCCCACGCGACCCGCTGAATGTATCAACCAGAGTGAGCGTGTCGGTGTCGTAAACTCGCGTTTGCGAACTGCTGAACGTCCAGACGTAACCGTCGCTGACCATCGGCGCCATACCGTTTGCGAAGCTCCCGGTCACAAAATCCACCTCGTCCCCAGTGGCTGGGTCCAGCTTGACGAGCCGCGTGTTGTCCGATGAGTAAATGTAGCCATCCTCGTCAATGGCAACGTCCATGCGAGCATCGATTCCAGGATCGTCGTTAGTCTTCTGCCAAATCTGACTAATCGTGCTGTTGTCCGTGTACGCGTAGGCTGTAAGTCCCCCGGAAATTCCCGAATACAACTCCGAAACGTAGAATTGCCCGCGTGCCTCGTCATACGCAACTGTCGCGCCACCCCCGCCGCTTCCGCTGCCACTCTGGAATTCATTCGGGGTGCCGGTGGTCATGTCGAACGCGTAATAATGATTGGGGCCGGCGACAACAACAGAATCGCCGATAATCGTCGGAATCGAGTCGCCCCCCATGTTCCCCGAGCCGGTCCAGATGACCGCCCCTGACGTATCTCCCAATTCAATAGCCTGGATATCTCGATTGGTGGCGACATAGGCCACAAGCTTGTTGGTCGTGGGGTTGCGATGCAACGTCGGCATGTTGTTTGTGTGGTTGCTCAACGGGACGGTGTACTTCAACGCGCCCGTTGCAGCATCATGGACGTAGAGGCCGTCCTCTGAGTCGCGGTTCTCGGCGGAGTACACGATTAACCCCTCGCCATAGGTCGGCGCAGAAGGTGAAAAATAGCTCTGGGAATACTCCCAGTTGACTGAACCATCTGAAAGATCGAAGGAGGCAACTCGCGTTTGCTCACCTACTCCATAGCGCATGCTGTAGACCTTGCTCCCGACAACAAGTGGCAGGGAGTAACCGTCCGGTGCGCTCCAAGAGTAGTTCAAGTCCTGTGGATTGAACGACACCGGCGAACGACCAGTGTGCTGAGCATCGTGCTGATATGTTGACCAGGCATCCGCCAAGACCGCGTCCGCGGACCACGCCCACAATGCCGAGAATACCAATACCAATCGAGCGACCGTCGCTCCATTCCACTTCATGACACCGCTCCTCATGTGACCCGGCTGCGGGCTGCGCGTATCGCAACCGCCGCTGGGTCGACCAGACGCAAAGCTGCAAATGCTCAGAATGATTGGAAGGGCGAGTCCTAAATCGACGTGCTCTCTCTCACCGCCTCCAAGAATTGCCTTTAAATTTAGCAACCCGACAACATTGTTGTCAATACTTCATTTCCAAATATGGGCAATTGCCAAGGATGTCCCAATAGGGCCCGTCTTGGCCGTTTATCACGTTTGAGAAACCGCAATCGACGTCGCGTACAAGCAAAATGCCCTCGTCAAGCGGCTATGCGAGAAGGATTTGGCAAGCTGGACTTAAGTATCCCCACGCGTTGCGAGGCCTCGCATTGGCGGCGTGACAATGGAAAAACACTACCGGGCGATTGACTTGGCGGCTCCATCCGGATACCTTGGCTGGCCAGAGGAGACGAGAGAGACGCTGAGCAAATCCTTCGCAATTCGGTAGTCTCATCAGACAGAGCCGTGTGCATCGCACAATCGAGAGGAGAGAGACATGCCAAAACAAGCGCGCGCATATCTTGGGATTGCAGCACTATTGGCCGCATTGGCTGCGTCGCAGTCCAATGCCGACATGGTCCTGGTTGATAACATCACACAGCATGTGAGTACGAGCTACTTCACGAGTGCTGGATACGGAGCCGGCGTAAATGGAATCGTCAATGAATCCGCGTTGCAGGAGTTTGAAGCCCCATTCAGCGGGCAGGTAACATCTATCGCCACAATCATGTTCAAATTCAGCCCGGCGGAGACCGAGCCGTTGCGCATTTCCCTACATACCGCTGTCAATAATGTACCTGGAACGCAACTCGGTGAGATCATTGTACCAGCCAATTCAATACCCTATCCCGATGATACCGAGCTGACTTTTGATTTTACCAGCGCGAATGCAAACGTCATCGCGGGTGAGCGATACTTGGTCGCCTTTCACGTCGCCAACCCGGTCGTTTCCCTTGCGCGGTATGGATTTCCGCACGTTTGGTCCGTAAGTTCGAATTTGGGCTACGGTTCAGTATCGGGACAAGACGGACTGAACGGAGGTTACCTCCTTCCGTTTCCAGACGACGAGCCCAGTGTATTCGGCGAGTTGGCGCTGCGCATACATGCTATTCCGGAACCCACAACCGGTACACTTATGATCATTGTGGCGATTGGTGCGATCAGCGGGCGAAGAAAGTCACGGTGAAACAAAAGCGTTTACCAATCCCGCGCGTCAGACGCCCCACGATGGGGTATGACCTTGCGGGCGTTTCATGGCCGTCATTGTCTACAACTGCCGGTCCAACCGCCGGTAGTGTACGGCTTCGCTGACGTGGTCGGCTACGATGTCCGGGGATTCGGCGAGGTCGGCGATGGTTCGCGCTACGCGGAGCACCTTATCGTGCGCGCGGGCGCTTAAGCCGAGTTCGGTCATGGCTTGGCGCAGCACCATCTCACCCGCATCGTCGAGCTTGCAGTGCTTGCGCATTTGGCGATTGCCCATGCGCGCGTTTATCGTTGTGCCGTTGTCCGCGTAGCGTTCGTGTTGTCGTCTGCGGGCTGCCACCACCTGTTCGCGCATCTCGGCTGAGTCCGTGCCTTCGCGTTCGCCGCGCAGTTCGGCGAACGGAACCGCGGGCACTTCGATATGAATATCGATGCGATCGATCAGCGGCCCGCTGATCCGCGCGAGATACTTGTCGATTTGCGGCGGACTGCATTTGCACGGTTTGCGCGGGTCGGTGAAGTAACCGCACGGACACGGATTCATCGCAGCCACGAGCATGAACGACGCCGGAAACGAAACCGTCGTGTGCGCCCGCGCGATGGTTACACGTCCATCTTCCAACGGCTGGCGGAGTGCTTCGAGCGCTTGCCGCGCGAACTCGGGAAACTCATCGAGAAACAACACGCCGTGATGCGCCAGCGACACCTCGCCCGCTTGCGGCACCGTCCCCCCGCCGACGAGCGCCGGCGTGCTCGCGGAATGATGCGGATGACGCACAGGCCGAGTCGCCAGCAGCGAGGTACCCGCAGCCAGTTCGCCCGCAACCGAATGTATCCGCGTCGTCTCCAGCGACTCTGCGAGCGAGAGCGGCGGCAACACCGTCGGCAGCCGCTTCGCCAACATGGTTTTTCCCGATCCCGGCGGACCGATCAAGAGCAGATTGTGCCCACCAGCCGCCGCGATGGTCAGCGCCCGCTTCGCATGCTCCTGACCGCGCACGTCGGAGAAGTCCACGTCGTAACGCGAACGGTCCGCAAACATCGAATCGAGATCCGTCACGACCGGATCGAGCGGAAGTGAACCCGCGAGAAACCCAACGGCCTCGGTCAGCGACGTCACCGGAATAACGTCAATCCCCTCGACCACGGAGGCTTCGCGCGCGTTCTCCGCCGGCAGCACGATACCGCGCAGCCCGCGTTCCTTCGCCAGCATCGCCGCCGACAGCGCGCCGCGAATCGGCCTGACGCGACCATCAAGCGCCAGCTCACCCGCAGCCATGTATTCATCAATGAATTGCGGTGCGACCTGCCCTTCGGCGAAGACGATACCCAGCGCCGTCGGCAAATCGAAGATGGGCCCTTCTTTGCGAATGTCAGCCGGCGCGAGGTTGATCACCGTGCGGTAGCGCGGAAACTCGTACCCGCAGTTCTGCATCGCGCTGCGCACGCGTTCGATGCTTTCCTTCACCGCGGCATCAGGCAAACCGACAATCGTCGCACCGGCAAAACCCTGACCCGAGACGTCGACCTCCACCTCGATGGGGACGGCATCGATACCAAGAAACGCCACACTCTGGAGCCGGGCGATCATGGCGGTATCGTACCGGAACCCCCGCCGCCCACCAACTCAGCCCCGCCCGTAGCTCGCGGACATCGTCACGCCAAGCCTCTCGCGCGGACAGATGACGGATATTCCCCATCTTCTCCGCCAGCCCCTAATCGTCAGGACACGACAATAGCGACTCGTAAAGCGGGTTCGTATCGAACTTGAGCGGTGCGACGTAGCGGTTTGAGCTTTCCGTCACCGCGACGAAGTACCCTTTCCACGCCTGGATCTCGTTGTGTACCTCACCGTCGATGGTCAGCCCGCCCAGCCTCGGGCAGGTGCAATCGGGCTCGTCGATCGGGCACCCCGGCCAGTCGCTGGCGATCGTGAACTGGAAGGTATGCGTGACCGGCCCACTGTCCGCGCCCTCGGGGAGGAAGAAGAACTTCGCGCCTGATGCCACGCAGAACATCTGCACTTCCGGCGTCTCACTCGAACCCGCCTGCCAGCGCACCGATTCCCAATCCGTGAGATTCGTCGCCCGCTCACCGTCCACGAAAATCGGAATGCTGCCCGCCGAATCGCACTGGCAACCCAGGTTACAGCGCGGGCAAGCGGCTGACATGAAGGCTTCGATCTGCGTCGCGTTCGACCGCCCAGTATCCGCTGACGGGAAGTTGTATGTCACTTCCACGAACACGTCCTGACCGCCCGAGATCACATTTGAAGAAACCCGAACCTGCATCTCCTCGCCATAGCTGTAACCACCATCAACATAGTCCGGACAAGGATTGTCCTCGTTGACGTCGCCGCGAATCTGCACGCTTGCGGCTCCCAACAACGTACCGTTCGCATCGACAACGCGCACAGTCACGGTATCGATGATGCCCTCGCCAACCGATGCAGGTTCCGCGGCATAGGTGACCGATGATTCCGACGTCGTGAGCGGGTCCGCGTCGCCGTCGAGCAACGATTGGAACACCGCGATCCCGCTCGACGAACTCCATTCGTACGTGAGCGGTTCTGCCGGGCTGCCGGCTACCGTTGCGGTCAATTCAACGAAGGGGAAATCCTCCGACACGCGTCCCGGCGACGGCGTGAGTTTCACCGCGCCAACCTCCGCCGACCAGATGGCCACATCGTCCGCGCTCTCCAGATTGCGGAGCACGTGCCCGACGTCGTCATTGGCAAACACGCCCGCGATGGCCGCCCGCACGCTCGACGCACGCGCGAGGCGCCCCATGTGCGCGCTGATCTTGGCTGCGTCGAGATTCTGACCAATCTCCTCGCCATAGGCGGCAATCAGGACAGCCGTCAGGTCATCGCGAAACGCGCGATTGCTCGCCCAGCGTTCCAAGACAACCTTGACCGCGTCGAGGTATCCGTCGTGCGTGTGCAGGGACACGCCCGCGCCGTCGAGAATCGGCTCGATCAACTGACGCATCGTGCGCACGACGGGCGGCTGATCGCCAAAACGAATGCCGGTGTTCACGCCCACACCCAAAGGCTCCGCGAGTGGCATCAGGAACTTGAGCAGGAACGTGTTGATCCGCTGTTCGATGAGCAGGTCTTTCCACTCCGAACGAATGGCTGCGTAGCGCGAGCGATCGAGCAGGTCCGATTCGCTGCCGTCAAACGACGGGCCGAGCACCACCAGATCGTAGTAGGTCCGCGTCGCACCCTCGCGCACGGGGACTTCGATCGGACCGGTTTCGGTCGGCTTCCAAAGTGACGATATGCTGGTGCTGAACAGCGTGCTGAGGCCCGGACTGCTGATGGTCAGGGTTTCTCCGCCAGGCAGTTCGATCGGCTCACCCACCTGTTCAACCACCGGCAGGTCAACGTGCTCACCGCTCGCGTCGTCGTACCCGGTTTGCACGCGATACAACGTCGCGGCCCGGCGGTAGCTGTTGCGCGCGGTGAGTTGCGGCGCCGACGAGTCGAGCAGAAACGTGATTCCCGACTGCGGGGTACCCGGACTGAGGATGAGAAACGGATCACCGGCTGCGATGATGCGCGTGCGCGGTTCGCGGATTTTCCCAAAGGAACTTTGGAACGCCTCGCGCGAGATCATCGCAGCCACCACGGACTCAACTTTTTCGTTGATCGTGTCGCTGCCGCGTGATATGACCAGCGGATCGCGGCGCATCTCCTGCTCGATGAGTTCGGTGAGTTCGTCGCACTCGGAGAGTCTGCTGATGTCCGAGAGAATTCCGTAGAGGTCATCGGCTGGAAGCATCCAACCGCCCATGCCAAAGTAGATCAGCGCAATGGCGGTGCTCTTCGCGCTCAGTTCCTCGTCGACCGACGAGTTCATCATGCCGCAGAGCACGACATTGTCGTTGGCGTCAACGACGGACACCAGCGAAGGCCAAATGGAATAGGTATAGGTGTAGTAAGAACCGCTGGGGTTCACCGGCTGTTCTTCTGCACCAGAGACGACGCGCAAATTCGCAAGCGAAAGATTCACGCCACTCGGCAGCGTGACGTCCCCGGAGCCAAATCGCGGGAAGTCGATCTCCGCGTCGCCGGCATCTTCCCCGGGCCCGGTGATTTCGCTGACGTCGATATCGCCACCGGGAGGGCCCGAGTCAATCGGCCCGCCGTTGTCCAATCCCCCATTGTCCGATCCCCCGCTTTGCGGCTGACATCCCACGAACATTAGCGCGAACGCAATACACCCGGCGATGACCCAATGCTTCATCTCGAAAACCTTAATGCAAAACCAACTGGCGAATCTTCGGCCTGCTCCGTCCGAAAGTTGAAGTATAGCGAATCCCCCGATTCACAGCATCAATTCTTCCGGAAAGACGCGGTAACCGGCGCGTTCCACCCTGGACGGTTCTGTGCGGCTGCTGTCGTGTCGACGCAAGAAACACCAACATCGCGAAGACCCTGAATATTGATGTGGTGATCGTGGGCTGCGTCGCTGCGATGATGGGATTCTGCAATACCGGTTGCCCGCAGACACCGTCGCGCATCTTGAGATTTCGCAACCCTCCAGCGCTGGATTGCACCCGGCCGTAGCGCGACGAGAATCAGCAAGCAGCACGTACGCGTCGTGCGCTCGTTGGGCGCTTCTGCGTACACTCGAGCTGGCGGATTCGGAAAGTCGGATTGAAAGGCTGCAGGCCGACGATCACTCCCATACGAACGGCGAAGGTGGGAAATGTGCGCAAAAAAAAGAGCCAGCAGCACACGCCTCAGATCATCGGGCCGGATGAAGTGGGAGACGCGCAATAGCCGCTGCTGGCTACGAGAATATTAGGAGATGACTCAGGTGCTGTCCAGCGGCAAAACGAATTGGAATACTACTTTTTGCGGCAACTAAGGCGAATATTGCAACATTTGCAATCGCAGCGGCAACCCTCAGCCTGGGCTTGAATCGTGCCAGGATCATTGAACTTGCCGCCGATTGGCAGCGTGGGAGCAAACGCGCAAACCGCCGCACGCCGAGCACGTTGTCCGGATTCCGACAACTTTTGCTGCAACGGTTTCGTTAGGGAACAACAACTTTTCGCGCGATGCCTGGCGCCACGTCCGATCATGCGCACGCCAGCGGCCGATGATGGAATACACCAATCACGCCGAAGCCTGGAAATCGATTATCCGTACGGATACCTGCCCGGCGAAATGTGAAGCCCCGCTGCCTGCCGCGCCCGGAACAAGCGGTGGCCTGAAGACTGGAGCCGAGCGGGATCGAACCGCCAACCTCCTGGTTGCAAACCAGGCGCTCTCCCGATTGAGCTACGGCCCCGATGTGCTTGCGGTCCCCGAGTTTGCCTAGGAAGACCGCCACCATGCCCCGCAAGAAGGCGGCTGGAAAACCGGAGCCGGACTCCGCCCGCACGTTCAACCCGCCCGGTACGCTCAACCCGCCCCGTGCGCTCAATCGGATTTCCGCGGGCCGCAACACCCCCCGCCCTTGAACGCGACGTAGAGCGCAAAAACCGCGAACGCCACAATGGCTATCCAATCCCACGTCACGGGTCGCGTACCTTCAACTGCATGGGCCCATCAGGACTTGAACCTGAGACCTCGTCGTTATCAGCGACGCGCTCTGCCAACTGAGCTATGAGCCCCTGGGTCAGCAACGCGTGCCACACCGTGGCACCCGCCAAGCTGAGTCCAATAAACCGCCCCAACCCGCCCGCAACCGGCGAATTCCGGTGGCCGCGATATCGGCGATTTTGAGCCACGTACTCTAATCGTAGCCCTCAGGGTGTCAACCAGCCAATTTCTTCTGACAAGCGATCCGGCGAGCGCCTGGAACGCAACCCAGGGGCTTGTATCGCGCTGCCCCAGTCCGCATAATATTAGATTGGCGAGCAGTGGCACTACCCTCCGGAGCCGCAATCAGTCGGCTCCGTCGGAATACGCACCAGCCGATTAGGGCCCGGCAGAGCGGTGACTTTCTGCCGGCGGTTCAGGTGACGCGCCGCCTCAGGGTCGCAGGAAGGGAAACGAAGCTCCATGCGTCAGAAGCTCCATACCCGTTCAGCCGTTGCGCTGCTGCTCGCACAGTTCGCGTTTGCATTCGGTGCGGTTGCCGCGCCGACAGTACACTTCGAATTGCGACTCGCTCCCGGTCAGGACGACGCCGTGCTCACCCTTGGCGACGCGAACGATGACACGTTGGAAATCGAAGTGTGGGCAGAGATCAGCGGTGCCGATCCCGACACGTTCTTCAAAGCGTATTTCATCTATCCGCGGGTATCGCAGGGTGGCGTCATCACGATGCTGGAGAACGAATACGATAGCCCGCTCTTCGATGGCATTCTCGGATGCGTGTTCGATCCGATCCCGAACTCACCCCAGTCCGGCGATCTATCAGTTGGCTGTATTGCCGACGGCGATGGCGTACTCGACGGCGTCGGTTCACCCGCGTTGATTGCAACATTCAACGTGCAGGCAGAGGCGCTGGGCACGACCAGTTATAGCTGGGCATCCAACGGCGGTGGCATTCAGCAATGGGGTGCCTTTGTGATCGTTGCGGGCAGCCCGCTGCCAATTGCGCTCGCCGACAGCAATTGCGGCGACGGATTCTGTGACGTAACCGGATCAGTCGAACCGGCCCTTGCAGTCATTGAAGTTGTCGATGCGCCGCAGGTGCCGCGATCGCCCGACGCCGACGACGATGGCGATGTCGATGCCAGCGACTACGCGTGGATGCAGCGCTGCGCTGACATGCTTCCCGGCACGCTCGGCAACTATTGCCTGCGCATGGACCTGACGTACGACGAAGTGGTCGACGGCAGCGACATGATGGCATTCACCACCGCGATGACCGGCATCAGGCCGCCTTTCGGAGACGTCGACGGCGACTACGACATCGACCTGGCGGACTACGCACTGTTCCAACTCTGCCGCGGACCCAATGGCGACACAGGCATCGAAGACCGCTGCACCCTTGCGGACACCGACCGCGACGGCTCCTTCGATAGCGGCGACCTGCCGAAGCTCGTCGAGCGCCTTTCCGGACCGAAGGTCGACTGAATTCACCCCGCAACTTCCGCCGTTCGTGTCATGGCGGTCCGTCGTCTGAAATAAATTTATCCATTTTGCCACGCCGACCCTGCGTCTGGATATCGTATATCAATACTACCGAAGAGGACGCCGTTTCCGACGCGCAGCAATTGCGCGGGGCTCGCCCGCCGGGATCATTGGCGGACGTGCATCGTCCGGATTGGCCTTGGCGACATTGAGAACCGCGATTTTGGCGATCGCTTCGCAAGCGCTGCGGCACCCTTATTCCCCCTCCGCAAGCTGAATTGACGAAGTATCGGAACCGATATACCCAGAGTCTGTAAATTCTCTATTTTTACTATTCTATTCAAACTGCCCGGACCGAATATGTGTTCTGTACCGCGGGCAATGCGGGAACATCGGACCCAAAGCACGACGGAGGAGACCACCTCATGCCGGTAAAGTCGAAGAAGGATTCGCCGATCGACAGCGTCTGGAAACGCTACCTTAAGACCAAGAAAGTCGAGGATCGCAACACGCTGGTGGTCCACTACGCCGACCTGGTCCACAGCCACGCCGCCCGCCTCTCACGACGCCTGCCGGCGCAGATCAGCTACGATGAAATCTGTAGCGCGGCGTTCGACGGACTCATCGAAGCCGTCGAGGCTTACGACCCCAAGCACAAAGCCAAGTTCGAAACCTTCTGCCAGCAGCGCATTTCCGGCGCAGTGATGGACTGGCTGCGGAGCCTCGACCCGCAAAGTCGTACCGTCCGCACCTTCGAAAAGCACCGCATGATCGCCAAGGAAATGCTCGACACCGAAATCGGTCGTCCCCCCACCGCGGAAGAGATTGCCCGACGCATGAACATCAGCGTCCGCCGCTACGAAGACCTCTGCCGCCTCTCGCAGCTCGGCAAGGAAGTCCACTTCAGCTCAATGGAACCCGAAGACAACGGCCAGGGCCACGGCACCAATCGCGGCTGGGACGTGCGCGATACTAACGCCGAAGACCCCTCGTCGTGCATCACCCGCGAGATGCTCACCGAGCATGTCGCCAAGGGTCTCGCCCGCGAAGAGCGGTTGATCCTGGTGCTCTACTACCATGAAGGCCTGACGATGGCGGAGATCGGCGCGGTGCTGAATCTCTCCGAATCGCGCGTCAGCCAGATCCACAAGGACATCCTCCAGCGTTTGCGGCAGCGTTTCGGTTCCGCCCTCGCGGAAGAGCTCGCCGCCTAGCAATCGGTTCACAGCACAAAACCCACTGAACGCCGTACTCGAATACCCCGCGCCACAACCGGCGCGGGGTTTTCTTTTGCGCCCGCGCGGCCTACCATCGCCGGCCATGGAGCGCAACATCCGCCTGGTGATCAGCTATGACGGGACCGACTTTCACGGGTGGCAGGCGCAACCCGGCCTGCGGACCGTGCAGGGTGAGATCGAGTCGGTCGCGCTCCGCGTCGTACGCCACCCACTGAGCATACGCGGGAGCGGCAGAACCGATGCAGGTGTACACGCGCGCGGGCAGGTCGCCAACTTCCACACCACCTGCGAGATTCCGACGGACAATCTGCGCCGCGCGATCCAAGCCCGGCTACCACTCGACGTCAGCCTGCGGCGTGCGGACGAAGTGCATCCCGATTTCGTCGCGTCGGCATCAGCGACGTCGAAGCTATACCGCTATCGCATTCACAACAGCACGCACCGGCCCGTCGACGGTCACACGCAACGTCACACCTACCACTGCTGGCACGCGCTCGACGTCGCGCGCATGCAGGAGGCTGCGACCCACTTCATCGGTGAGATGGATTACTCCGCGATGGCTGGTGCGGGCTGCGTGCGCGAGACGATGGTGCGCCGCGTGCTGCGCTGCGACATTCACCGGCACTTCGAGGAGGTGCGCGTCGACGTCGCCGGCACGGGGTTTCTCTACAATCAGGTGCGCAACATGGTGGGCACGCTGATCGAAATCGGCAGAGGACGCTGGGAACCGGACCGCCTGCGAACGATCCTCGCCAGCCTCGATCGCCGCCAAGCCGGCCCCACCGCCCCGGCACAAGGCCTCAGCCTGCAATGGGTGCGCTATCCGCCGGAACTGCTCCAACCGGTAGAGAGCAACACCGCAATCGTCCCGCGGTGATTGAGGAACGGGGCGAGTGTGTACACCCGCTCAACTTGGGGCGCTTGCATACGCAGTGCATCTGTGGGAGGTTGCGCAGCGCACTGATCGCTCGCGACCGGCTGACCGAATGTATTGCCTGATTGGATGTTTGAACCATGACGCAGCTTCCGAAACCGCCAATTGCCGAAC
Source organism: Phycisphaerales bacterium (assembly GCA_020639095.1). Taxonomy (GTDB): domain Bacteria; phylum Planctomycetota; class Phycisphaerae; order UBA1845; family UBA1845; genus JACKHG01. The sequence goes on from JACKHH010000004.1 coordinate 69,152, forward strand.
CGGCCATTCGCGTCGTGATGATGCCGCGCGACACCAACAGCGAGGGCAGCATTTTCGGCGGTGTGATCCTCAGCTACATCGACCAAGCCGCGTTCGTCGAAGCCCGTCGCCAAGTACACCACCGCTATGTCACTGTGTGCATGCGCGAGGTTGTTTTCAAGGAACCGGTCTTCACCGGCGACGTGCTGAGTCTCTACGGCGAAACGAAGCGCATTGGAAAGACATCAATCACCGTGCAGGTCAAGGTGATGGCGGAACGCAGTCGACCACCAACGACCAGCGTACACGTGACCGATGCCGAAGTCGTGATGGTGGCGATCGACGATCACGGCAAGCCGAAGGACATTGCTTCCGCATAGCCCGCCGCATCGCCGGCACAAGCCGGCCGCTAGCTCATCGCGGTCTCGTGCAACGCAGGTTCGTGCTCCGCGTCCGATGTCGCCTTCGATAGCCACGACGTGATCTTCTTGATCAATCCGATGCGGTCGATCGGCTTGGTGTCGTAGTCGCTGCAACCGGCTTCGATGCAACGCTCGCGATCGCCGATCATCGCGTGCGCGGTGAGGGCAATGATCGGGCCGGTGTAGCCGCGTTCGCGCAGCACTTGCGTGGCTTGATACCCATCCATGACCGGCATCTGCATGTCCATCAGGATCACGTCGAAGGGTAGGAGCGCAGAGTCGCCTGGATAATCCTCCGCCGATCCCAGGGCAGCTTCCACCGCCAGCTTGCCATTTTCAACGACGGTGACGTCGGCGCCCGCTTTTCGCAGCACGTGGGCGATCAAGCGCTGATTATCCACGCCATCTTCCGCGAGAAGGATTCGGCAATTGAGTTGCAGAACGGTGTCTTTTTTGGCCGGCGCGGGTTCAGCCTTAATGCTCGTCGCCTCCAGCGGATTGTCGAGCATTCTGATCCCGTCAAGCGGACCGGTACTCACGGTGATTCGGAATCGACTGCCCTTGCCCGGCTCGCTCGCTACGGTGAGACTTCCGCCGAGCATCATGGCGAGTCGCCGGCTGATGGCCAACCCCAGACCGGTACCGCCGAACGATCGCGTGGCTGACGTATCAACCTGGGTAAACGGTTTGAACAACTTGTCGAGTTGCGCGCGCGTCATACCCGGACCGGTGTCGATCACATCGAAATGTATCTTCGATTCCGCATCACTGGAATCGAAGCCAACGACCAGCTTCACCGATCCCGACTCCGTAAACTTTACAGCGTTTCCAATCAAGTTGACGAGAATTTGCTTCAACCGGATTGGGTCGGTGTGAATACATTCGGGGATTGACTCGGTGTACGCGAGCGAGAACGGCAAGTTCTTGAGGTCCGCTCGGACCTTCATCAATGAACATATTTCCGCAATGACGGGAACCAGAGGCGTGCGTATGTTCTGGACGTCCAGCTTCCCGGCTTCGATTTTGGAAATATCAAGAATGTCGTTGATGATCTGGAGCAGGTACGTACCGTTGCGTTCGATGGTCTCGATGGCATCCTTGCGTTGAGCAACGCTGATCTGGTCGTCCGCCGTTGAACGAAGCACGTCGGTGAAGCCCAGGATCGCGGTCATCGGCGTGCGGATTTCGTGACTCATGTTGGCCAGGAAGTCCGATTTCGATCGGCTCGCCGCTTCCGCGTCGTGCGTGGCGATCTGAAGCTGCTCCATCGTCGCTTCGAGCGCATGGTTCTTGGCATTCAACTGCGCTTCCGCCGCCTCGCCCAGACCCGCGATCTTCCAGGTCAGCACCAGGAATGCGACCGCGACGAGCACGCCGGCGAGTAGTGCGTCGCGCCACGCAGCCCGCATGATGTGCTGCGCGCGGTTGGCGTCGTGGACGATCGCGTTGCCAAGCATGCTGCCCAGGCCGTGCTCCGCTTCCGTGAAGTTCTCCACGCACGCAATGACCGACTTTTGCAGAGCCGCGCTGGTCGACTGGAGTAGGAGTTGCTTGCGATAGTGCTGATAGAGACCGCCGACACCCACCATGAGCGTTTGGTGGTCCGGGTCGTCGCGCGACCCGTCGCCGAAGATCGCATCCTGAGCGTTGTCGACCATCAACGTGAGGTCGACAACCCCCGCAGTGTCCACGCGCGCCGCGGCATCACGGAGCCGGCGCAGCGTCTGCCGCATTTCGTTGTCCTTCAGGCTCACGAGGTGATCAACGTGCTCCTCGCTTCGCAGGCGCTCCACTTGCAATGCAAGATCGCTCAACTCCAGAACGAGCGTGCTCGCGCCTAGTGTTGCCTCCTGTTCCTTTACGAAGCTAATCGCAATCTCTGCCTGCTCGTCCTCCGCGCTGTTGTGAAAACGCTTGAGCGACATGGCTTCCTGCAAACGCTTACGACCTTCAAGCTTGTGGGCTTCCGACTTCAGTTCCGCGAGTTCCTGATCGACGCGCTTTGAAGCTTGCAAGACCTGAGCGCTCAACGCGATATAATCGCATTCCCACTGCACGAGGCGGGTATGGATACCCAACAGCGCGGCAATCGCCTGTTCCATATTGGCGACAGCGCCGTTCGTTTCACCCTCGTACGCGGAGAGTTCACTCAGATCAGCTTTGCAGCGCGCCATGAGCGGAACGAGGGAATCGGGTTTGCGAATCGACGCCGAAACGTCGCGGTGCTCTTCCGCGAAGTGGGTTTCGATGCCGCGCACGACCACTTCCCGCTCGGCACGCAATGCTTGAAATGATTCCGATGCCTTGGATAACGCAGCCTGCGTGTGATTGCGGTATTCGGTGATCTTCGTCAGCGCGCGGTGTTCCATGCCCAGCATGATCGCACCGGCGCTAAGCCCCACGGCGGCCAGTATCCAGACCAGCCGCTGAATAATCTGTTTGTCGCGATGTTTGTTGTTGCGCATCAGGAAGTCAGCTCTCCGGTTGGTCACCTGCGCAGGTCGGTCCAGGACATCGGAACGACCTCACCGCCGCGGATAACAGTCGGCCACACCTCGTGGCAGGCAGAGTGCTGATCCGGACTCAACTCAAGTTCGAGCCCCAGACCGATGTCGAACTTGCCGAGACCGTCCAGCGCATCGACAATCGACTCACGCGTCGGTATTTCCGTTACATCGGACAATGCCCGGAGCAGGATTCGACCCGCGATGTATCCCTCGAAGGACCCAAACGTCGGTTGCATGTCACCCCCCCGCGCAGCCAATGCGGAACGATATTCCCGGGCTATGGGTAGGTCCGAATCGAAGTGCGGAACCACCTGCGTGACGATAACACCCTCACCGGCATCTCCCAAGACATTGGCCAGCGGCTGCGAACCGACAAACGACACGTTCAGGAAGATTGGATCAAATCCGTATTCGCGTGCGAGCTTGATGAATGCGGCACACGGCGCGTACGCCCCCACCATGATCACAGCCCGCGGTGACACGTGCGCCGACACGATGTCCGCCAACCCATTTTCGACGGCGTCGGTGTTTCTCTCGTAGCGGCCGTGCGCGATATTGACCTCGCTCTTGAGTCCGTGGCGCTGCATCGCTGCAACGCCGCCAACGTAACCCGCGTCGCCGTAAGCGTCGCGTTGCGTGAAGAACGCGATCTCGTCAACGCTGATGCCCGCTTCATTCACGAGCGCATCCACCATTGCCGAAGTCTCGTCTGCGTAGCTCGCGCGGTAGTTGATCACGTAGCGGTCGGGCGGGGTCTTGCGCAATGCCCCCGCGCCGGTGTACGCACCGAAGAGCACGACCTGTCTGGCGTTGACGATGGGAATGGCCGCAACCGCCGTCGGCGTGCCCACGTTGCCGATGACCGCGAGGACCTTCTCCTCTTCGATCAGTTTGTGCATGTTCGGAGCCGTTCGTGAGGGCTCGTAGCCGTCGTCCAATGTGACCAAGCGCAACGTCCGCCCGATAACACCACCTGCACGATTCGCTTCGTCGAGCGCCGCAAGGACACCGGCTTGCACGTTCAGCCCGAGTTCGTCAGCCGGACCGGTCAGCGCGGTCGACATGCCGAGAACGATCTCGCTCTTCGGGTCGGTCGGGGTTTGCGCGGTGACGATGCCCGCACACCACAATGCTGTCACGGCACTGATGAATCCAGCTCTCATGCCAGGCATGATACGTCTCCTCGCCCTTGCTCAATCGTGGACTTCCGCCGCGATTGAGTTGATGCGAACGATGTCATGTATATTCAATATCGCATGATGGTAATCCAGCACATCCGTCCCGGCTGACTCCATCCTCATGGAGTTACATCGGCGGCCCAATCGAAGCTGATCACGTCGCGGATTCGTGGTCAACAAGGCTTGACGACTCGTGGGTTATGGAATTGCGTTTTTCTAAACGTGACGCGCGCGAAGCGACGCTGAAGAACCGACAGCCCGACAGTATGTTGCCCGGACGATTCAGTTGCCAGCTTATTTTCTCTTGGCGCAACGCCGTCGGTCGACCGTTGCGGGCACTCCTTGGACAGCCTCGATGAAAAACTGGTATCGCGGCTTGACGGGTTGGGTTGGGTTGGGTTGTTTCAAGCGGAATTGACGCAACGTGCATCGGCTGGATTCAAGCGGGGGGTTGATCGTCACCTGCTTTGGAACCTCGGATTCCGCCTGGAATCGTGCGGCTGGCTCACTGTGCAGCCACCGCGACGCAACCCCCGCCTTGACGCGCGGACGCGTCCAGCGCGTCGATCACCACTCCGTTGCGCCAGCCTTCGCGCGCGTCGAGCATCGGCGTGCCGCCGCGCACCGCGTTCGCGAAATCTTCGACCTGTGCGCGGTAGATGTCGAACGGCTTGTAGTCGATGACGCGCGACTCGCCCTGGGCATTCACGATCAGCTTAACTGGAATGCGGTTGATGCCCACGCCCATCGGCAGTTCGATCGTGCCATCGGTGCCGCACGCGAGGATGCGGTTGCGCCTGCCGGCATCGAACCCGCAGGAGATCACCCCGCATCGCCCCGCGCCAAAATCGAGCACGCCATGCACCGCCATATCCACGTCGTGCTCCGGATGGTAATCGCCCATGGCTGTGACCGCGCGCGGGATGGCGTCGAATAAATAGCGACACGCATTGACGCAATAACACCCGACGTCGAGCAGCCCGCCACCGCCCCATTCCCGCGTCAGCCGGACATCCGTCGTGCTCTCCATGCGAAAACTAAACGCAGCCTCTACTGTCCGCAGCGTGCCGATGGCGCCCTCCGCGATGAGTCGCTTGGCTTCGAGAATCGACGGGTGGTAACGATACATGAACGCCTCGATGAGATGCAGGCCGGCACGCTCAGCCGCGTCAGCCATCTCCGCGCACTGGGCTGCGTTGTTCGCCAGCGACTTCTCGCAGAGCACATGCTTGCCGCGCGCGAGCGCCGCCAGCGTCAGCGGATGATGCAGGCCATTGTGCGTTGCGATGTACACCGCCTCCACCGCGTCGTCATCGATCAGCGCCTGGTATTCACCGTATGCTCGCTTGGGCTGCACGCTCTCCGCGCGGGCGAGTTCACGACTGGCCGCGGCTGCCAACTCCGCATTCTTCGCCGCGCGAATCGCCGGTACGTACGCGTTCACCGCGATCCGCCCGACGCCCAGGATTCCAATCTGCACGGGTTTATTGTCGCTCATGGCTGCGGATTGTAACGCAACGCGGCATCGCGGGCGACCATGCGCGACAGCTTGCCCAGGGCGGGCGGTAGGAGGTAAAGTTGAACGGCGCGGGCTGGTGGATCATTTGTCGAAATGCATGTCGAGGGCAGTGCAACCGGCTGCATTGTCCGCGCGGGAGGTAATCGCCATGGCAATCAAAACCATTCCCGATGGATTCCACAAGGTCACGCCGTACCTGACCATCGTCGGGGTGCCGCGTCTGCTGCAATTCGTCGGCGACACATTTGACGCGGTGGACAAGGGGAAGATGACCCGGCCCGACGGAACCATCATGCATGCCCAGGTGATGATTGGGGATTCCATGATCATGATGGGCGAATGTCCGCCGGAGCGTACGCCGTCGCCTGCGATGCTCTACGTGTACGTATCGGACTGCGATGCCGTCTACGCCAAAGCATTGGCTGCCGGTGGGGAATCGGTGTCCGCACCGGCGGACATGTACTACGGCGACCGTCACGGCGGCGTGCTGGATCCGTGTGGCAACACCTGGTGGATCGCGCAGCACAAAGAAGACCTCTCGGACGAGGAGATGAGCCGGCGACACGCGGAGCGCATGAGGGGGCAGTGACCTCCTGCTTGCTGACGCGTTATCGTTTGCTTCCGCTTCCTTACGGGCGCGGCTCTGTTTTGGGGAATCGCAATGAACGCAAAGCTGTTTCGCGTCATCCTGCCGGTTTCGGATATTGACGTCGCGGCAAAGTTCTATGCTACGGTGTTCGGGGATGCCGGTGTGCGCGTGTCCGAAGGTCGGCACTACTTCGATTGCGGCGGTACGATTCTCGCGTGCTTTGATCCGCGGGCCGACGGCGACGATTGTGACGCTACGCCGAATCCCGAGTGGCTGTACTTCGCGGTCGACGATCTGCAAGCCGTGCATGCGGCGATCCCACAAGCGGGTGGCCGGCTTTGCAAACACGACGTACACGACGCACCGGCTGGGCAAATCCACACCCGCCCCTGGGGTGAACGCTCCTTCTACGCCCGCGATCCTTTCGGCAACCGCATCTGCTTCGTCGACCGCACGACGGCTTTCACCGGCAACTAGGAGGGATACCGACAGGCAACAGCCGACACTGCTGCCAGGTCCCCGCCCCTACACATCACTGGATAAGTCTCCACGTGGTGGTCCACTTCGACGAGTTGGCGTGGCATGGTCTGACGAGGTCAGGCCATGGGGCAACCGGGCCAGACCACGGCCTTGCTGCGCAAGACCGTGCCACCCCAAAGTGCCCCACTGTTGAGTCTCCAAGCCGCTATTGACAAATTATTTTGTCAATGCTACGCTGTGCCGGTCATGATTGATCTCTGCGTCATCGACAACCCAGCATCAGCCAGCGTCGCGCTTGACCCGATGCGTAACCGGCTGCTTTCGGAGCTGCGCACGCCTGCGTCCGCCGCGACACTCGCCACGCGCATGGGTTTGCCACGACAAAAGGTGAACTACCACCTGCGAACGCTCGAATCGCACGGGCTGATTCGCGTGGACAGCGAAAAGCAATGGGGTGGATTGACCGAGCGGCGATTGGTGGCGACAGCTACCGCGTATGTCGTTTCGCCCAGTGCCCTCGGGCCGGTCGCGGCTGACCCTGCTCGGGGAATGGACCGTCTTTCCGCGAGCTATCTCGTGGCGCTGGCTGCCCGCGTGGTTCGCGAGGTCGGACAGTTGCTGCGTAAGTCCGAAGCCGTCAAGAAACGGCTTGCAACACTCTCCATCGACACCGAAGTGAGATTCCGGTCGGCAGAAGATCGTGCCGCGTTCAGCCACGAACTGACGGCAGCGGTCACCGCGCTGGTCTCTCGCTATCACGACGACTCCGCACCGGGCGGGCGTCGACATCGCCTGATGATCGGGGCGTATCCCTCGCCCGGAGAAGCGAAAGGAAAGGAAGTAACATGAGCGTGAAAAAGGATGCGTCCGGGCGCCGTTCGGTGCAGGTCGAAATCGAAGTTCCGGGTACGCCGGAAGAGGTTTGGCAGGCGATCGCCAGCGGACCGGGCGTCTCTTCGTGGTTCGTCCCCACCCGCAGCGATGAGCGCGAAGACGGACAGCTCGTGTGCAACTTCGGGCCAGGGATGGACTGCCCCGCGACAATCACGACGTGGCAGCCCCCGAACAAGTTCGTGGCCGAAGGTGACCTGGGCCCACCCGGTTCGCCGAAGGTCGCAACGGAATGGAGCGTCGAAGCCCGCGCGGGGGGAATGTGCGTGGTGCGCGTGGTACACAGCCTCTTTGCCGACACCGACGATTGGGATAACCAACTCGACGGACTCGAACAGGGCTGGCCCGCTTACTTCCGCATCCTGCTGCTGCGTCTTGCGCAATTCAAAGGCATGCCCTGCTCGGCGATGCACTTCGTTGCGTTTTCCACCAAGCCGGAATCAGACGCGTGGGCGGAGGCGGGCGGAGCGCTCGGACTGCACGGAGTCGCGAAGGGGCAGACCTGGACGACACCCGACGGATTGCCGCGGATGGCCGGCGTGGTCGACACGTTGGGAAAAGGAATTCATGCCAACACGGTGCTGCTCCAACTCGAAGCACCGGCGCCGGGTACTGCCTATGTCGGGGCATTTTCCTGCGGCGGAATGGTTATGGTGTGTATGAGCGTTTACCTCTACGGCGACAAAGCGCAATCAGCCATCGAGCGCGATCAGCCGACGTGGCAGGCGTGGATCAACGAACGCTTCCCGATGCCGCAGGGAGGTTAACGATTCGCGGGGACAAAGCTGAGCCTCGCGGGGCCGATCAACTCAGGATCGGCTCCGCGACCAGTTGCGTGTGCAGCTTCGCCAGCGCGGACATTTGAATCTGGCGCACGCGTTCCTTGCAAACGGAAAGGTCTCGGCCGATACGCGCGAGCGTGTCACGCTTCTTATCCGATGTTTCCGGGAAGCGACGCGTGAGGATGTCCTGCTCCTGGTCGGTGAGACCGGCTTCGTTGCTTTCCATCAAGCTCGCGAGCCGCTGACGATAGACGCGCTCGTCCAGATCGGAGAGCGCAGGATCGAGTTTTCCCGTATCGAGTCGGAGGTCGAAACCAAAGCTGACGAACCGGGCGCGACGCGTTTCCATCTTCGAAAGACGCAGGAACCCGCGATAGATCGCGTTGCACGCATAGGTGCTGAAGCAGTAGCCGCGCCAGGGGTCGAACGCCTCGACCGCGTCGCACAGCGCCCGCTGCGCTTCGCTGAACAGGTCGTCCTCGTCGACGTTGGTGAACCGCGTGTGCCGAGTCATGTCGTAGCACAGCCCCAGGTTGGCCATGATGAGCCGGTCGCGGATGCGCTTGCGCAGCTTGATCCACCGGGCGGCAGCAGCCGTCACCGCGACGCGCTTGCCCCGCGCCTGCCACGCGCGGAAGGCGCAGTAGTGCATGGCGCGGAAGAGCTTGGCTTCGCCAGAGCGATCCTGCTGCTCGATGGCCTCGATCTGCTCGTCGACACCATCGAGGAATTCACGCGAGCTGGCGGCGTATTGAAACTCGGGGTGGTGAACATACTTCGGCAAGCCTTCTTCACCGAGAATGTGCCGCGTGACGTCTTTTCCCTTGGCAACCATGGCGTCCCAGTTCCTTACTGCTCGTAAGCCTGACGGTCAGTCACCCTGACCCAATGCACTGCAAACTTCGGGGTGGAGGTCTCTCCGAGCCCACAAACTGCTCACTCAGCCCCCTTCCATTTGGCGTGCCAGACAGAATTGCCCATGTGCGCTCACCCGCGCCGGGGCTGAATTGCGGCGTAAAGTATGTCTTTCAGCCTGAATGAACCGCGTTTTTGATCGGCGCGCCTATGATTGCGAGGCATCGGCTATGCGGTGCCGAAGGGAGAGAGTCCACCCGCATACCGCTGAAAATTCCGCAGGCGGTCGGGAATCCGCGCACCAATAACTCGACGCCGTAAGCCGAGCATCAAAACATCAACTACCGCTTTCCATCACAAATTGCCCATATTCACAGCGCAACGTCGCCCGGCCTCCAGCAGCCAGCCACTTGGTACCGAAGTAGAATAAACACCAGCCGAGATGCGTTATGTCCTGAGGGGAAGCATCCGCCCCACCATCCCGGATGGGGTCGGACGGCGTCTAGCACTGGGGGATACCGATGAGATCAAGCTATCGTGGCGCGGTGATACTGAGTCTGGTCGGCATCGCCGTCGGGGGTTCGGTGCTGTCGTGCGTCAGCTTCATGGCTCAGCCCTTCCCGGCACAGGGCGACAACGGCGAGGTGCTACCGTTCGACCATTCGGTCACGATCGCGCGTCACGCGGCGCAGTCGCTGAGCGAGATGCAGGTCGACAACACCTTCGCAATTGCGGGCGGGTTGCTGTACTCGGTCGAGGACGAGTGTCCCGACGTCTACTGCCCGGCCACCTTAACGCGGGTCGGCGACATCACGACCTTCAACACCGGCGACAACATCGTCACCAATGATGCGCAGCTCAACGCGATCTTCACCGTCGATGGTGACTTCAAAGTTGTGAGTTTCATGGTCGGCGTTTGCGGTGCATCCTCCGGAGACAGCTCAGCCGTTGTGATTGGTTGCGCGTCAACGGGCGGAAGCGTGGTCATCGCATATGACGCGCCGCCGGATGTGTGGGCGCATGAATGGGGACACGTGCAGGGGCTCTCGCATCGCAACGATTGCGCGCGCAACATCATGCACGCGTACGAGCTGGAAACCAACGCGGTGAACGAAACCGAACGCAACGCGTTTCTCACGCCGACCCCGGGTAGCACTTTCCGACAGATCAGCGCTGAGCCTTTATTTACAGAGGAAGCGTTGATGGGACCGGTATCGGGCGAGACCGCGCAGGAATGCGTCACGCGCTGCGTCGCGCGTCGTTACCTGAGCGGCATACCTGCTGACGCGCTGACGGACATGGATACGACGGCGCGCGTGGACGCGCTGTTGGACGTGCTCGCGACGGCGCCTCCGGCACAAGCGTGCGCCAACATTTTTAGATTGCTCGGCATTGCAGGCGAAGCGCGTGCTTGCACCGCGATCATGGATCACCTGGCGAGCTTCGACGGCGAACTGACGACCGACGAGTTCGCAGCCTACGCGGAAGGGTTGCTCGCGCTGGGGCGTTTGGCGATGGCAGACGATACGGGTGAAGCGTTGGGATTTCTGACAGCCGGCGCATTGGGCAACGACGCGTCCACCGCGACGCTGAAACTGCGCACCGATACCGGCGCTACGTCGCCCGCAGGCGCGGCCTTGTCGCGCATCGCCGTGATGGCGCTGGGCATGTCGCAACATCCCGACGCGATTGCATTCCTTGAGGCGATGCAGGCTGACGCGGCGACGAGCAAAGCGCGCGATCCGTGGATGGCGTCGCAGGTTGAGGAAGCCCTGGCGCGGGCGAACGGCAGCTTTACCCGGACGCGTGCGACGCAGGGCTTGGAGATCCAGCCCTAAGCCCCAGTCTCACCTGGATTTTGACGGAAGGATATGTCATGGTCCGAGAACCTCTCGGGCTATTGGATAGGGCCTGCGATTTCGTCGGGATTGTTTCCATTTCATGCTTGCATCGGGCATTGACTGCCGGTAAACTCACGAACGTGGGATTGAGAGAGCCGCACGCGGGACCGAAAAGGCCCTGAGTGCAGGCGGAACTGGGACGGGGTTGAGCCATCTAGTTGGGCCAATTCAGCCCGGATCCGAAACCGAGTGCAGAAATCGACATTAGGCCTGGGGTTCTGCCCCGGCTTTTCAATACTCTCTCTCTCCCTCCCAGGCTTGGGCTGTTCAATGAACAGCCCTTGCCAATTTTTACGCGCAGTGATTTCGATTTCCCTCGCGTGTTTTCGCTTTTTTTGGGCAGGAAACAAGGCATTTTCGCGCCCCGCGTTTCCGCCAAACGCCCGCTCCCGGCTGCTTGACAAAAAAGCCTTCAGGCGGCCTACTATGCGCCCAGCGGACCGCTAGCTCAGTTGGTAGAGCAGCTGACTCTTAATCAGCGGGTCGAAGGTTCGAGTCCTTCGCGGTCCAGTCGCCGTAACTCCTGAATCTACATCGTGTTATGTACGGCACCACCGAGTCGGCGGCCAGCAATGGTCGTCCGTGGTGGACTTATCGGCTCCACCGGTTGCCGATGCGCACTTTCAATGAGATCCGCAACGGTAAGGACGCCTACTCGTCCGTCGATAGACGAGGAGTGGCGGTGGCCGTACTTTCTGTTGGGGTGAACGCAATCTCGCCATTTGTCCTGCTAATTGCCTGCCGGAGGGCCTGGTACGCCATTGATGACGAGTCAGACCGCACAATCTGCTATTTCCCCAACTCCGCTCACTGCGGAGGCGGTGGTGCGTGCGCTTGCGGCGATGACGCATCCGATTGTCGGCCGGAACCCTTTGGATCAGGAGCTTACGCAGTTGCTCAGCGGCGTGCGGGATCTGATCCACGTGGACGCGGTCATCGTCCGCGAAATCGTCGGTACTGAATTGCACCTCCGCGGCGCGGTTGGGGTTCCTTCCAACAACCTTTGGCCGACGATCTCGGCCCAGGGCGGTATCGCCGGGCGCATGGTTGCGGAACGCAGCGCCGTGTCGGTCCCCGACGTTCGGCGTGATGCAGCGACCGCCCGATTTGCACGCGAAGCACGCAACGACCCGAGCGCATTCATCTTTTCGTCCTACGCGGGCGCCCCCATGATCGTTGGCGACGAGTTGATCGGGCTACTCGGCGTTTACGCGATAGCGCACGTGCGCGAATTCACCGATGACGAGTTGAATCAGCTTCAGATTCTGGCGAATCACATTGCAGCCTGGATGATGAATGATCGCTTGTATCGCGAACTTCGCGAAAGCGCCGATCGTCTTCGTGAAGAAATCGCGGAACGGCAACGCAGCGAGATCGAGCGTCAAGCGCTCGAACGTCAGTTGCGCCTGGCGCAGAAGATGGATTCGCTGGGAAGAATGGCTGGAGGAATTGCCCACGACTTCAACAACCTGCTCACCGTGCTCGTGGCTGGCGTGGAACTCCTCGAGCTTGAACATGGCCAGTCGAAGAACACGGAGAACATGAAGCAGGCCATGGCGACGGCATCGGGAATGACCCGGCAACTGCTTGCGTTCGGACAAAACCAGCCATTGCAGCCGTGCGCCATCGAACTCAACGCGTTTCTGCGCGACGCGCAGGACATGTTGCGCCGGTTGATGCCTGCGGAGATCGCGATTGAGATTTCCTGTAACGCATCACCGTGCGTCGTCAAGGTGGATGCGAGTCAACTCAGCCAGATTCTGCTCAATCTCGTGGTGAACGCGCGCGATGCCATCGGCGAGCGCGGTACGATTCGAATCGCGTGCCGAAACGTGTCGGACGAATCGCAGCCTGACAATGAACTGGCTGACTATGTCGAGTTGACAGTTGCTGACGATGGGTGCGGGATGACCAGCGAGGTCTGCCAGCATATCTTTGAACCGTTCTACTCGACCAAGAGCGGCGCGACCGGGACGGGACTTGGCCTGGCTACGGTTTACGGAATCGTAAACCAACTTGGGGGAACCATCAGCGTCGAATCCGAATTGGGGCAGGGCGCGACGTTTCGCGTGCAACTGCCGCGATTTGACAGCGAAGCGGATTCTGCGGACGCACCGGAAACGCGACAACCACCGCTGGCATGTGCGGCGCATACGGTGCTCCTGTGCGAAGACAACGAAAGCGTGCGTAGCGTGCTGATCGCCCTGCTCGAATCCGCGAACTACCGCGTGATCCCAGCCGGTACCGCACAAGAAGCGCTGGAACTCGCGCTGGCGCATCTCGATCAGATTGACCTGCTGATGACCGATTTCGATCTGCCCGACCTGCGTGGCGACGCCCTGCTTGATCGCGTGCGTTCGCTTCGCGAGGGGCTGCCGGCAATCCTCGTCAGCGGGTGCATTCCCGATGCGGGCATGTCCGACATCCGACATTTCAACGAAGTCCTGCTCAAACCGGTGACCAAGAGCAAACTGGTCGAAGCCATCGGTCACTGCCTGGCGTAAGCAGTCACTGTGCGTCCCCGCCGAGCATTGCCTCAAGCTGTTGTTGTAGCCGCTGGGCGGAGGGCGCGAGTTTAGGGTCGCGCATTGCGGATTGTACTGCGGTGCGGGCGCGGTCCGGTTGGTTGGTTTGCAGGTAGGCGTCGACGAGGGCGGCGACCATTTCGATGTTGACCGGTTCGCTGGCCTGTCGCATGGCTGCATCCAGGTTCGTGATCGCCTTGGGGTAGTCCCCCAGCGCGTAGGCCAGCAGGCCGACATAGCGCGCGACGGCATCGTCGGTCGCTTCGGTGCTTCGGTTGAGCAGTTCACCGGCAGCGATGGTGTCGCGACACATCTGTTCGTCTTCGGGGGTCAGCGCTCCGCGCGCTTGCCGGAGGCACTTGATCAGGTACCAGGTGCTCTCCAGTCGCCAGAGCGACACGGCAGGCACGGACGCGCGGGCGACGCGAAACATGCCGATTGCGTTTTCGCAATCACCGTCCTGCATGTGATACGCACCCACGGCGAGCGTCAGCGGGAAATCGGTGTAGCCGTGCAGGTCAGGGTTGCGCCACTGTTCCACGGCCTGCCGATCGCGTTCGGACATTTCGCCGAGCAAGCGCGCCCAGCGATCCTGCGTGCGTTCGGCTGCGTCGCCGTTGTTACGCTGCATGAAACCGATGTTGAAGATCGAACGCAAGCGTTCGGTCGCGACGAGATCGGTGTAGCTGCTCTGACCCTGTCGCTCCGCGTAGGCTTGCCAATCGGGCAGGCCAGCGACTGCACCGGGATCGACGTGCAACGGTTCGGGCAGCGTCGCAAATGATTCGAGCAGCGTATGCGCAAACAGCGCCTGGCCGTGCAGCGAATAGTGTACGTGGTCCTCGACCAAGTCCCAGCCAATCGCCCCACCGCTACTGGCTGCGCGAAACGCTGCCTCCATGTCGCACAATGTCGCGCCGGTCTTGGCGGCATCGCGGACCGCACGGTTGGTCATGGTCGTCGCGCGCCAGGGCATGGTGTCGCAATCACGGGCTTTGATGTATTCTCGTTCTGCTTCTTCATTCGCTCCGGTTGCAGAGAGCGCTCTTGCGAGGATGAAGTGCGGCAGCGCCGCGGAGTCGGCAAGCGCGATGGCAGATCGTGCGTGCTCGGCTGACATGTTTGGATCCGTCGCAAGCGATTGCTTTGCTGCTCGCAAGTTCTCTGCGAATTCGGCACGCTGCGCGTCGTTCAACGCATCCGTCGCATCCTCGCCGATCGGCGCCAGACCGGACTCATTCGTCGGAAGCGTACACACGATGACGGGCACCGATCGCTCAGCGCAACGTGCGATCATCGCGGTCAGATTCTCGCGCAGGCTTCGCTCAGCCGCGGCTCGGAGCGGATCGTTGATACCGATCTGCGCCTCAGCCGCGACGCGTTCCATCAGCGTGCCTTTGAAGTCCAGTGGCGGAGTTTGCAGCGCGGCGATGAACTGCGTGAGCCCGAGCCCGCGAACCCAGCGCGTTGCCTGCATCGCGGTTGGCGAGCGACCAGCGGAAAAGAGCGATGCGACGCCGTACGCGCCGTAGAACTCGTTGTTGCCGGACATGATCACGACGAGGTCAACGTCGTGTTCGAGCACTTCGTCCAGGAAGCAGCGAACGGGAAAACTCGCCACCGCGGTCGCGCCGAAGTTGAGCACCTCGACCGGGCGCGAGTCGCCCCACGCGTCGCGGAGCATGGCTTCGAGGAACCCGCCGTTGGTCAGCGGAAGCACTTGGGGAAAGCCCTGCATCGCAGACCCGCCGAGCAGCGCGATGCGCACCGTGCCCGCGGGTTTCGGATCGGCGAAATGAATCTCGCGCATACCGCCGCCGCGCGACCGCCGCGTGTCGAAGAAGGTGTCTGTGCCCGGGCGGTTCGTGGCGTACCAGGTACGCTGACCATCGTTCGCGACGCGCAGAATTACCGGAGGATATCCGCCGTAGCCGCTCAGCCGGCACACGGTTTCTGCGATGGCAAGCGCGGCAAAGGGCAGCAACACAACGACGATGCGAAAGGCCCACGGACGCTTGGGCGAAACTGTTGTCCCGTCCAACTCCGCGCGCGCAACGTGGCCCGCGCTCGGCGCGCCCTTGCGATCATTCGACTGCCGACGTTGTCGTTTTCGGGATGCCATTGCCGCTCGTTGATTCGGAACCTGCCGGGGAAAAGTCTGCGCCGACTATTTGACGCAAAGACCGGTCCGAATGCAAACGATGGCGTATCGTCGCGAGGGTACTACGCTCTGGCAGTCTGGCTGATGCGGTGAAGCCGGTCGCCACAATAGCCGCAGTACTTGAATTCGACGGCGAACTCCTTGTCGCAGCGGGTGCAGCGCCCGATGTGGATTTCTTCAATGGGTTTGGGGCGTGCGAGGAAACGCAGGCCGTAGCTCGCGCCGTCTTCCACGTGGCAGACCTCGCAGTGGCAGCCGACCTTCTCCCCGCCGAGCACGACCAGCGTGAGCTGCACCTCGTGCCCGGTGGCCAGGTCCCCGGTGAGCCCCGCGATCTTCACGCCGCCGTCCGACACGTCGCGCACGATGCCTTCGAGTTGCGCACCGTCGCCGAGCCTCACAAAGCTCGTCATGCCCAGCAGCAGGTCGTCGTCGCGTTTGGCACAGCGTTGGTCTGATGAGGGTTGACAGCTCATCGCCATCCTCCGGTTTGCGAGGATTCGTTAGCCCGATGCATACGTCTTATTTCGGCGGATCGGGCGACAACATCTACCCGGACTGCCACGCTTGCCCACATCCCGCCCCGACCGCATTGGGAAGACCCGTGAAATCGCGGCGATGCTTTGATAATATCGGGCGTCGCCATGGTTCCGCGCATCACGAGGCTCGTCGGGCAATGAATCCAGAAAACACCGTACCGCACTACCAAGCCAGTGGGCGGATTGACTGGGGGCGGTTCTTCCCGCGTGTCGTGCTCACCGGTGTCGTGGCGCTCACGCTGAGCACGTTGATGTATTTGCTGCTCACGGTCGGGTTCTACTTGCTGGGCGTTGTCGCGTTCGTTGTCGCGATCATTCTGGCGTATGTCGTTCGCGCCGCGATCAGTCACGGCCATGTCCGCAATCGGTCGGTGGCGATGATGTTCGGCGTTGTGGCTGGGGCGGTGGCGTACCTGGGTTTCTATCACGCGGGGCTGGTCCACGCGCTTGGCATTTCCCAGTGGTACCGCGTCGACCTGCTGCCCGATTACATTGAGTATCGCCTCAGGAACGACAAGTCCGAGAGCGTCCCAAGCTACTCGGATGACAGCGATACGCGCCCGCCGACCACCTTCGACTATGGCATGAACGTATTCATCTTCCTGCTGGAAGCCGCGGCTTGCGTTGGATTGCCGGCGCTCGCAGGCTTCAGTCGCGCGTCGCGCCCCTTCTGCGAGCGATGCGGGAAATGGATGAATCAACATCTGGTGACGTTCACGGAGAGTGCGGCTGCCCGCATTCCACAACTATTGCGTGATGGGCGACCGGCGGACATCGTCAATCTCCCACAGATGTCGTCGGCCCCGCATGCGCGGAACACGACGATGGCGCTGGAGTATTGCGGCCGCGAGGATAGCGACCGTGCGGAACCCTGTCCGGCGTACCTGAGCGTGCGCGCGTGCAAGAGCGGTTCGCTGACGCAAGCGGGTCAGTTTGAAATGGCCATAGGGAGAATGGTCATTACGCGCAGGCGACTGCTGCCGCACGAAACGGCAGCGCTTGCGCCGCTGCACGCACCGCTGAGTGCTCTGGCGGGTCCCGCACCGATCGTGGCCCCGCCGGTCGATCAACCCGCGGAGATGCCGGCGGAGTTGCCGGCTGAGGTTGTTGATGAAGTTGCAATTCCCCCGATCGAGCACGTGCAACTCGCGGAGTATCGCAAGGGTGCGGTTGCGAACAATCGCGTGTTGGGTAAGAGCGCACTCTGGGCAATGGCGCCTCTCGGCGTGTTGTGCGTCACAGTGATCATGCTGATTGTGGGCGTGCTGACGACGGTGATTGGCGTGACCGAACCGGCGACGGACAACATCCCCCGTTGGGCGCGTTACGCTCTGCTGACCGTCGGTGGCGTTTCCTCACCGTTTGCAATCGTGTGGTTCGTCCGCAACATGCAGTCTTTGCGCGATCGCTTTCTGCACCGGCGAATGTGCGAGCTGGTGCGTTCGCGCGAGGACCGCTGGGTTGATCCCGATGATCCCGATGCGATGTTCGTCGAGTATGTGCCGCGCGCGAATTGGGTCAAGCTCATGCTCGACACAGCCGTGGATTTCGGCTTCGTGAAGGCCGATCACGAGCGCCTTGAGATTACCTTCGAGGGTGATTGCAACCGCTTCGGCATTCCCGTTGAGGCGGTCAAACGCTGCGCGGTGGAACACGTGATCGGCCCGCAAGGGAACTCCCCACACGCAGCCGTCGTCATCCTCGCGCAGGACAACACGCAGCGGATTGAACTTCCCTTCATCGCGTTTCAACCACCCTGGCGATCCGGTCGCAAAGCGAGTGAGGCCGCAGCGATGGAATTGGCAAGCCGTCTTGCGCCGCTCTTTGAGGCACGACAGTCACCTACTCAGTAGCCCACAATCTCATGCCCGTACCCGTTGACACGCGGTAGGCGTTAGTCGATCAGCCGTTGCAAGACTGCGTAATCTGACGAATCGACTGTGCCGTTGTGGTTGAGATCGGCGGCGAAGCAGCTTGCGCTGGGCGCGGAGTTCGGGCCGAGGAGGCATGAGGTGAATCGGGAAAGATCGGCTGCGTTGATCGCGCCGTCGGCATTGAGATCGCCCGGGCCGCCGTGCAACACGGTGAGCACCTGATCGGCTGCCACGTTCGTGAGCGATGTGGAGGTGCCGTCCGGCCAGAAGATCGTGACCGGACTGGCGACCGTTGATGCGCCCAGACCGAAGAACGCTTCCGCCGGTTCCTGGCCTACGTAGCTCGTGCCTGCGGTGATCAGCCGTTGCATGACGACAGTGTCGGCACGCGCCCGCACCTTCGCGCCGATTGCGTGCGTGTTGCCGCCGGCCATGCGCGGTTTGACGACGAGATAGTGGTTCGTGCCGTTGCTGTCGACGTAGTCGTTCGCATAGAGGCGGAAGTCGTCCGGGCCGTCGCCGCCGATGATCGTCTGCGCGAGGTCGAGGTCGCCGTCGCGATCAAAGTCGAACGCGACCAGTGAAGCGCCGTAATCGGTGTCATTGAAGTTGGAGGATGCCGACGCGTCGGTGAAGGAGACGGACGGTCCGCCGTTGTTCATGAACAGGCGCGACTGATCGAACTGCCACCAGCCCGCGCGCCATCCGTTCGTCACCGCGATGTCGAGCCACCGGCTGTTGTCGGCATCGAGGAACGTCACGCCCCACGACCAGCCCACATTGTCCACGCCGAAAACGGTGCTGACATTGGTGAACTGAAGCGTTCCGGGCACGGAGTCGTTGCGCAGCAGGATGTTGTACTCGGGCAAACCGGTGGGCGGATCGATGTCCTCGATGTTCGTCACATAGAAATCCCAATCGCCGTCGTTGTCATAGTCGCCGATGCTGATGCCCATGTCGTTCATGGCGTTGTCGGCGTTGGCTGCCGGCGCGACCTCCAGAAAGGTACCGTCCTTCTGATTCACCCAAAGCTGGTTGGGCGCGAAATCGACCGCGACATACAGATCAAGCCAACCGTCATTCGTCAGGTCAACGAGCACGGGCTGGTGATACCACTCGCTCGGCGCGCCGGGCAGCGCGGTGGCTGACACGTTCGTAAACGTGCCATTGCCGTTGTTGTTAAAGACGTGGATCGGGCCGTTCCATATCGTAGAGACGAATTCAAGGTCGCCGTCGCGATCGAGGTCGCCGGCCGCCAGCCCGCTGCGCTGGTGAATACCGAACTGCGCCTGCGTCATCACCAGACCGGCGACGCTGGTGCGATCCTTGAAGCTACCATCCGACTGCTGCTGCATGAGTTTGAACGAGTTGGGCGAGGCCTGACTGTCGCTCGTGATGAGCAGATCGAGGCGGCTGTCGTTGTCATAATCGAACCAAAGCGCGCAGCGATGCGAGGTGACATCCGCCAACCCGACGGTGCCCGCCATTTCGTCGAACGTGCCGTCGCCCGCGTTGTGGTAGAGCTGGTCAGCCGTGCCGGGACCGTTGGGAATGAAGAGGTCGACGAACCCGTCCGCGTCGTAGTCAGCAGCCGCGATGCCGGATGCCAACCCGTCTTCAAAGCTGACCGCACCGATGCCACACGCCGCGCTCGTGTCGGCGTACGTAACCTGCGCAGCGTGAACACGGTCATTCAGCACAGCAACCACCAAGATGGCCGCGGACACAACTCGCATGATCGATTCACTTCAAAGACGGGCAGCCGCAACACAGCAGCCGATGGACTCCGGCAAAGGCATGTTAGCGGGAACGTCCGCACACTTCCCGCAAAATCCCGAATGCCCGCTCTAATCCAAGCCCTACCCAATGCGGCGGTGGTCCGGTACGCTTGCACGCCGGGCACGGGCAAACGCGCCCAATGCGCGCCCGGGCGAGTGGCGGAATGGCAGACGCTGAGGACTTAAAATCCTCTCTCGGGTAACCGGGGTGCGGGTTCGACTCCCGCCTCGCCCAGTTCTTGCGACCTATTTCGTGATCGGTGGCCTTCGGTTTGTCACGACTGTCGATTGCTTGTGCGCGCGGGCGTCGTTTGGGAGGTGCTGATGGACACGGCTGGTTTGGGTTTGGATCTGGCGGGCAAGCGTGCGCTGGTCTGCGGGAGTTCGCAGGGGATCGGCTTGGCGTGTGCGCAGCGACTTGCCCGGCTTGGTGCGGGTGTGACGCTGCTGGCGCGCGACGGGGATGCGCTCGCGCGGGTGTGCGGCGGACTTGCGCCGGCATCGGAAGCGCACGACTGGCTGGTTGCTGACTTCGCCGAGCCGGAGGCGGTTCAAAAGGTTGTGGCCGACCATGTCCGCAAGACCAGCCCGTACGCGATCATCGTAAACAACACCGGCGGTCCCCCACCGGGTCCGATTGTCGACGCCGCGCCCAACGACTTCATGGCCGCCCTGCGCATGCACCTCGCCTGCAACCAATTGCTGCTGCAAACGCTGTTGCCGGGCATGAAGCAGCTCGGCTATGGTCGGGTGATCAACATCATCTCCATCTCCGTGCGTGAGCCGATTCCGGGGCTCGGCGTGTCGAACACGACGCGTTGGGCAGTGGCTGCGTGGGCGAAGACCTGCGCCGGCGAGCTTGGGAAATATGGCATCACGGTGAACAACGTCCTGCCCGGCTACACCGATACTGCCCGCCTGCGCTCGCTCATCACGCGCCGCGCGCAAGCCCACGGCATCAGCGAAGCTGAATTGACCGAGCAATGGCTGGCAGACATCCCCGCCGCACGCCTGGCGTCTCCGGACGAAATCGCATCGGCGGTCGGCTTCCTCGCGTCGCCGTCGGCTGGCTATGTCAACGGTATCAATCTGCCGGTGGACGGTGGGCGGTTGTCGAGTATGTAGGTCCGGCCCGCGTTGTGTACGCTGGTGGTAGCTGATAGTTCAGTGCGTCGAACGGCAAATCCGAATGGCGGGGCGCTTGCCCGGTTAACAGCCGCGGCGATCTGCCGCCGACCCCTCTCCGAGGGTTTTCTGCTGGAACAAATAGGTGATTTCCTTTACTCGATTTGACGGCACACGATTGTCGCGACCCCACCCCGTGAAGGGGGTGGGCCACCCGACCGGAATACGGACAAAGAGAGTATCCCCCAAGACTCCGGAACGGTCACCAGTGACCATGCGCCCTGCTTGACGCACGGAGTACGGATGCACGCTCCGATGACCTCATGGATCGTTGTTTCTCATTCTATCGTTTTCTGGTGTAATAGGGGAAACCTGGAATCCACACGCGCGGCGGAAGGCCATGCCCCGACTTGAAGAATCCCTGCTTGCGAAGTACGAGGGTGCGATGCTCGGACTCGCGATCGGCGACGCGCTCGGCTTCCCGGTCGAGTTCTTATCCCTGAAGTCGATCCGAAGCCGGTTCGGCTCCGAAGGTATCACCGACCTGCACCCGTTCGCACGCTACCCTGCCGGCACATTCACAGATGATACCCAAATGAGTTTGGCGCTGGCTCGGGCCATCCTCAAGAAGGGCAATGCCGCGGAACATGAATTCCTGACCGAGGTTGCACGCGAGTTTGTAACGTGGTCGCGTTCACCGGAAAACACCCGCGCCCCTGGCAACACTTGCATGGCTGCGTGCAGCGAACTGGCGGCGGATTGCTCTTGGCGAGCGCCGGGCAACAACAATTCCAAGGGCTGCGGAACCGCGATGCGCTCAGCACCCATCGGCCTCGCTTGGCACGGCGATGATGATCGGATCATTCGACTGGCAAGTCGGACGAGCGAATTGACGCACGGCCATCCGTGCGCAACGGCTGGCAGCGTGGCCATGGCGCTGCTGACGAGTTGGGCGCTTGACGGCATGGAGCCGCGGGACATGTACGACCGCCTGGTGGTAGCCACCGCGCCGATCTCACGCACCTTCGCAGCCAAGCTGCGCCAGGTACCCAACGTCCTCGACGACGCTCCCGCATCGGCGTATGAGGAGCTTGGCGACGCGTGGATCGCGGAGGAGGCTGTCGCCTGCGCCCTCTACGCCTTCTGGCGCACACCGAGCGACTATCGCCAAACGGTGATCGCAGCCGCCAACATGGATGGCGACTCCGACTCCGCAGCCTGCATCGCCGGAGCAATCAGCGGAGCATACAACGGCATCACAGCAATCCCCGAAGCTTGGACCCAAGCAGTAGAGGATTCAACCGGGTTGCTTACCGTCGCACACGCATTGCTTGGCTTTCGCCATTAGGAAACGAAGAAGCCATTCGCGTATTGAACAAATCTCCATAACGGCGTCGAACTCCACGGCCCCCTGCTTGGCGCAGGGGGTTCTGATTCGGATATCGTGAGTGATTGCTTGCTGGTAACCCGTGAACTAAGGCGAATACCGAAGTGTGCGCGCATAAAAAAAGCCCCGGGACCCGTAAACCCGGGGCTAAAACGCGCAACCAACGCATTTACATTTGTTGCGATAAGCTACTGATTAAGCACTACCTGTTCAGGCCAGCCGCCTCACGCTGGTAGGCGCTGAGGTCGAGCAGGTCTACGTCGCCGTCGTTGTCGAAGTCGGCGGCGCTGCACTGGTCGGAGACCGTGGCGCCCGGGCCGGACATGCAGTCGACAACCGCACGAGCACTGAACGCATCCGCCTGAGCCGAGACCGGCCTGAGCGACGCCAGTGGGTTGGTCATGGCGTTGTTGCCGGAGTCGAGACTCCAAAGCGACGCCATCCCAATCACCGCGGCAATGCACGCCGCCACCGGCAATCCCACCAGAATCCGCTCATGGAAGCGAATCCGGCGAGCCGGCTGAGGTGCAGCAGTCGAAGCCAGCGACCCTGAATTCAGGGCAGCAACGTCGACCGGCGTCTGAGCGAAGACACCCGCCTTCTCCGCAGCGAACGCTTCCGCGATCAACTGCTCGAATCGGATGTTATCAGACGAACTCAGCGACATCACCGTAGCTCCGACTTCCCAAGCCTTGCGGCTCCTGGGCCACAAACCGTTCAATGCGGGTGATCAATCACCCCTGACATAACTAGGGTCTGGAGCACGCGGGCTAGGCGCGAAACTTTTTTGAGATTTTTTCTTCGAGGCAGGACCGCAGCTTTTCGAAAATCTGGCCCCAACGCGACCGCAGGGTCGATTCCGGCATCTCCAACCGCTCCGCCGCTTCCTTCCAACGGCGGTCGAGGATCAGGCCGATTTCGCTGCAAACTACTCTCTCATCTTCACTTAGGCGCAGGATGCACTCGCGGAGGGCGGTGATCTGCTCGACGCTTTCGAGCATTTCCAGGGGGTTGGTCTCGGGGTCAGTCAGCGGGTTAACGGACTCCTCGGGCACCCCCGCCGATTCGAAGGGGATGGTCTGGCGGGCATCGGCTTTGGCGGCTGCGTCGAGGCACTTGTTGCGGGCCACGCGGGCGAAGTAGGCCGGGATGCTCGGCGGAATGGCAGACCGGCCCTTGCGACGCAACGACTCAACGATGCCCGTCCACGATTCGTTTGCCCGGGCGTCCAGCCAGCCTGGGTCGCGTTCGCAGTGCCGCCTTCCGGCTTTGAAGATGGTGTAGCGGATGAGCCGGTCGTAGCGATCCACCAGCGCCCGGACGGCATCCTCGTCACCATCGAGCACGCCCAGGATCAGCTTGCGGTCCGCAGGGTCGGGCGGGTGTACCGGCGGTTCGGGGCGCGGAACGTCCGCCGGCTCGCTTTCGGGCAGCGGGCGCAGGGCTTCCTCTCCGGGCTGATCAATGCCGGTCATGAGGGTCATTATGGTGAATCGACGGAATCGCGGTCAAACCTGGGAAATGCGACGCCGGATTTGCCACTATACGGACGGGCCAGCCGATCGGATCTGGTCGCTGACGCCATCCTCGAACTTGCGGAAATTGTCGTTGAACAACCCGGCTAGCTTGCGTGCGGTTTTATCGAACGCGTTCGGGTCTTTCCAACTGTTCCGCGGGACGAGGATTTCGCCGGGAACGCCGGGGCACGCAGTCACCACGTTGAACCCAAAGATCGGATCGGGCGTGGTCGGTGCGCTCGCAAGCTGGCCGCTGTGGATCGCGTCCACAATCGCGCGGGTGAACCCAAGCTTGATGCGCGATCCCGTACCATACGCCCCACCGCACCAACCGGTGTTGACCAGCCAGACATTCGTCTTGTGCTGCTTGGTCTTCGCTGCGAGCAGTTCCGCGTACTTGCCGGGATGCCACACCAAGAACGGCGCGCCGAAACATGCGGAGAATGTCGCTTCCGGTTCCGTCACGCCCACCTCGGTGCCCGCGACCTTCGCGGTGTAGCCGCTAATGAAGTGGTACATGGCTTCGTCGCTGTTGAGCTTGCTCACCGGCGGCAGGACGCCGAACGCGTCGCAGGTGAGGAAGATGATCTCGGTGGGATGCCCGCCGACGCAGGGAATCTTCGCGTTGTCGATGTAGTTGATGCGATACGCACCGCGCGTGTTCTGCGTGATGCTTACATCCCTGAAATCCACCTGGTGCGTCTCCTCGTCGAAGACCACGTTTTCGAGCACCGATCCGTAGCGCAGGGCGCGGTAGATGTCAGGCTCGTTTTCCTCGGTGAGGTTGATCGCCTTCGCGTAGCAACCGCCTTCGATATTGAAAATTCCCTGATCGGTCCAGCAGTGCTCGTCGTCGCCAATCAAACGGCGATGCGGATCGGCTGACAGCGTGGTTTTGCCCGTACCGGACAGGCCGAAGAGCAACGACGACGTTTCGCTATCCTTCTCAGCCGTTGCCGAGCAGTGCATGCTGAGCACGCCGCGTTTGGGCATCAGGTAGTTCATCACCGTAAAGATGCCCTTCTTCATTTCGCCGGCATATTCGGTGCCGAGGATGACCATTTCGCCGCGTTCGAAATCGAGATCGACGCTGGTCTTCGAGGTCATGCACGGCGTTTGGCTGTTCGCGGGAAACTGACCGGCATTGATGATCGTGTAATCGGGTTTTCCGAAGTTGGCGAATTCTTCCGCCGTCGGCCGGACCAGCATGGTGTCCATGAACAGCGCATGGTAGGGCCGGGCACAAATGACGCGCACCTTGATCCGGTATTTCGGGTCCCAACCAGCGAAGGCGTCGATCACGTAAATGCGCTCGCGCGAGTTCATGTAGTCGACGGCGCGCTCGTGGTTGATCATGAAGGTGGATTCTTCGATCGCGATGTTGACCGGGCCCCACCAGATGTCATTCGCCGATTCGGGATTGCGCACGATGCGTTTGTCGAGCGGCGACCGGCCCGTCTTCGCGCCGGAATAGGCGACGAGTGCGCCGCCGTCCGCGATGTTGGTGCCGGCATCGTACTTCAGCGCCTCCTCGTAAAGCCGGGCGGGGTTGGGATTGCGCAGGACGGTTTTTACAGTGATCCCGTGGTGGCTCAGGTCGATGGTGGACATCAGAGTCGTCTCCGGTCGCTACGGTCTATGGTTGTTTAAGTATCCGTCTTGCAGGGTATCGGACGCGCCAAAAGGGTCAAGAAAATGTTGCTCCGATACTCCCGCCTTTCGCCATAACGAGCGCCGCACATTCGTGAACGCACCGTAGGGTAAGTGCCCGACGGTTGGTCGTGCTTGCCGTCGGTTTATCCGGCCCGCTCTCGCCGAGTTATTCTAGCGCGGTCGCCAAGTTCTGCTGCAGCTTTCGCACAAAGCGTATGCCGGTGTGCCGCAACGCTTGTGTGCAGCGCCGCATTAATGATGATACCGTAGCGGCTTGCCTGCACGGTGTGCGCGCACGCCTTGTGAATCGTTTGACGCGCTGACCTGCTGGATCACCGGAGAAAGTTTGCGCTTTGATTGGTTTTGATTTGCCCACACGCAAAACGTGATGCATAGTATTGGTTGGAAACGACAACTGAATACGTGCAAGCCAAAAGACTTACAGGACATTGCACCTTGTTTCGGCGAACCGCCGAAACGCAACGGTCAGGGAGCCTCGCTTTCGCGCAGTGACGCAAACGTTCGCGCGCGATCAAGCGAGGCTTCAGCTTGCGCGGCGGTTGTTTCGCCAGTGCCTGCCATACACCTTCTGCGCGGCGCGTTCTGCATATCATCGCGCATTGCGGATATTGTGGTGCAGGCATCCTGCCTGCATAGAAATGGTCGTCAGCCGATTATTGGATTGGCGCAAGTAGCGCGCTGTGTGCCCTGCTTTTACTCCGCTCCCTTACAGTCGCGGCTCGGATTTGCACTTCGGGCCTTACGCTGTCACTGCAACTTCCGGCTCGACCATTGCCGCATCGATTGCACCGCGATCGATCACCTCAGTCCAGGGAATGCGCCGGTTGATTGCACTGAGACACGACACGCGTTCCGCGCCGAGCAGGTCCGCCAGGGCGTAAAGGCAACGCGGGGTCACGCTGACGCTCACCGAGGAATCGCACTTGATGACGGCGGACTC
The DNA here is from genome assembly GCA_020639095.1 of Phycisphaerales bacterium. GTDB lineage: Bacteria > Planctomycetota > Phycisphaerae > UBA1845 > UBA1845 > JACKHG01. Next base: position 95,775 of record JACKHH010000004.1, read on the forward strand.
TGCCGGCCCGGCGGACACTTCGAGGTACACGGGACACTGACCCGAGTTCGCGCGGCAGGTGTCGAGCACACGCTGGAGCAGGGCTTCGTCCGTGGCGCTTTCGTCGAAGCGCAGCAGCAGGCTGCCCGCGAGCTTGCGCGGCGCCTCGGCTGACGTGATGATCTCATCGCCGCGCACCGACGGTTCTTCGCGCGTGCGGTTCACCGATCCCCTGAAGAAGAGAATCGCGTCGACCTTGAGCACGTTGCGGTAGCGATCGAGTTCGTTGGGCATGAGCGTGACTTCCACCTTGCCCTGCAAGTCTTCGAGCATGATCACGCCCATCTTCTTGCCTTCGTTGCGCCCGCGTTTGAGGATGATGCTGCGCACGTTGGTCACGAGCCCGCCCACCACGACCGGTGTTTTGTCGACGAAGGTGTTGAGTTCGACGGTGTTGGCTGACGCGCAGGCTTCGATAAGCGGCGCGCAGCTCGCGAGCGGATGCTTGGTGACGTAAAAACCAAGCACGGCTTTCTCGCGTGCGAGCATCTCCGACTCGGTCCACTCCTCGGTGCCCAGCGTGCTATGGTGCGATGAATCGTCAGCTTCTTCCATGCCACCAAAGAGGCTGCCCTGTCCGCTGCGACGATCGGCTTGCGCGGATTGGCCGCCTTTGATTGCGTCGTCTACGACCTTCATCAGCGCCTTGCGCATCGCCCCGGTCGAGTCGAACGCACCGCAACTGATCAGCGCTTCGACCACCGTGCGGTTGACGGCGGACAAATCGACGCGTTCGCAGAATTCGAAGATGCTGCTGAACGGGCCGTCCTCTTCCCGGGCTGCGAGAATGGCCTGCACCGCTTTCGCGCCGACGCCTTTGATGGCGCTGAGCCCGAAGCGGATCACCTTCTTGTCCGCGTCGCGATAGTCGGGGGTGAAGTCGCTGGCGCTGGCGTTCACATCGGGCGGCGCGACGGTGATGCCCATGCGGCGACACTCGTCGATGTAGTCGTTAACCTTCTCCGCCTGACCGGCTTCGAAGGTGAGCAACGCAGCCATGAACTCGACCGGCCAATACACCTTCATGTACGCGGTCTGGAACGCGACGAGCGCGTATCCGGTCGAGTGCGCTTTGTTAAACGCGTAGCCACCGAACTTGAGAATATCCTCAAAGACCTTCTCTGCCGTCGTCTTATCCAGGCCGTTCTTGACGCAGCCCTCGATGAACTCGGGGCGCTGACGTGCGATCTGGTCGGTCTTCTTCTTGCTGATCAGCTTGGCCAGGCGGAACGCGCGCTTCAGTTCCAACCCGCCCAAGCGGTTGACCATGCGCGAAACCTGTTCCTGGTAGACCATGATGCCGTAAGTCTCTTCGAGCACTTCGGACATCACCGGGTGCGGCGTGGTCCAGGACTGGCCGTGTTTGCGCGCGACGTAGTCGCCGATGTATTCCATCGGGCCGGGACGGTAGAGCGCGTTCGCGGCGATCAGGTCGTAGATGCGGTTAGGCCGCATCCGCGTGATCACGTCGCGCATACCGGGCGATTCAAACTGGAAAATCCCCTTCGTGAATCCCTGGCAGAACAACGCGTACACCCGTTGATCTTCAAGGTCGAGTTGCTCGCGATCGATCTCAATCTTGTGGTGCGCTTTCACCAGATCGATCGCGCGCTGCAACGTCGTGAGCGTACGCAAACCAAGGAAGTCGAGCTTGAGCAACCCCACCGCTTCCACCGTCGGCCCGTCGAACTGCGTCACCACGCTGTCGTCGTTCGCGGGCTTGTAGAGCGGGAGGAAGTTATCCAGCGGCTGGTCCGCGACGACGACGCCCGCGGCATGGATGCCGGCGTGTCGCGCAAGGCCCTCGAGCTTCTTGCTTACGTCGATCACTTTCTTGACGGCTGGGTCGGTCTCGTAGCGGTTGCGCAGGTCGGGTTCCTGCTCCAACGCCATGTCGATGGTCATCTTCAGCGCGTTGGGAATGAGCGAAGTCAGCTCGTTCGCCTGGTCAAACGGCAAACCGATGACGCGCGAGACGTCCTTCACGGCTGCCTTGGCTTTGAGCGTTCCGAAGGTGATGATCTGCGCGACGTGGCCGTACTTTTCACGCACGTAGTTGATGACTTCGGCCCGGCCGTTTTGGCAGATATCCACGTCGATATCGGGCATCTCGTCGCGGTCGGGGTCCATGAAACGTTCGAAGTACAACCCGTAGTGAATCGGCTCGGGCAGCGAGATGTTCAGGCAGTAGGCCACGACACTGCTGCAACCACTACCACGCGCGCCGCAGGGGATGTTGTTCTCGCGGGCGAAGTTCATCAGGTCCCAGACGATCAGGAAGTAGCTGCTGAAACCTTTGCCGGAGATCACTTCGAGTTCGTAGTCGAGGCGTTCGCGAAGTTCGTCGGAGATTTCCCCGTATTTCTTCTCCGCGCCGGCGTAGACCAGCTTGCGGAGTTCATCCTCGGCTGTGCTGGTTTCGGGCACCTTGTAGACCGGTGCGTAGCGCTTGGAAAAATCCAACTCGACGTTGCACATCTCGACGATGCGCAGCGTGTTGGCGAGCGCTTCCGGCTGGTTCGGAAAAAGCTTGGCCATCTGCTCGGGCGACTTGAGGTAGAACTCGCCCGATGGAAACTTGAAGCGGTTCTCGTCGCTGACCAGCTTGCCGGTGCTGATGCAGCAGAGAATGTCGTGGGCTTCGACGTCGCCCTCGTCGAGGTAGTGTACATCGTTCGTCGCGATCAGCGGCACGCCGATGCGCTTCGCGAGATCGATCAACTCGGGATTGAGCGCACGTTGCTCGGGGATGCCGTGATCCTGCAACTCGATGAAGAATCGCTCGGGGCCGAAGATCGAGAGGTATTCCTTGGCTGCTTCTTCCGCCGCGGCTCGGTTGCTCTGGATGAACTTCTGCGGAATCTCCGCGCCGAGGCAGGTGCTGGTGCAAATCAACCCTTCGCTGAGTTCGCGCAGCGTCTCCTTGTCGATACGCGGGCGATAGTAGAAGCCTTCAAGATAGCCGATGCTCGCGAGACGCAGCAGGTTGCGGTATCCGGTGAGGTTTTGCGCGAGCAGCAACAGATGGTAGCTCGCCTCCTTCATCCGCGACATCGAGCGATCGCGGCGATCGCCCGGCGCGATGTACGCCTCCAGACCGATGATCGGTTTCACACCAGCCGACTTGGCGGCGCGGTAGAACTCGACGGCGCCGAACATGTTGCCGTGGTCGGTGATCGCGACCGCAGGCATATCGAGCGCTTTGACGCGGTCCATCAGCGGACCGATGCGCGTCGCCCCGTCGAGCAGGCTGAAGTGCGTGTGCAGGTGCAGGTGGGCGAACTTGGGAGCCGTCGCCGGCGTATCGCTCATCGTGAGATCCTTCTCTATTCACAACCGCTCGGACGCGGATTGTCGTTTTCCTGAACGCGGGGTCGATGTTTAGCGGCGACCCGCAGGGGAGCACGTCTCCTTCTACGACGCTACTGCGATACGGTGAGCACTCCCGCCGGACGCGCTCGCGTGCCGCTCGCCGCTAAACGTGCGTGCGCGGCGCCCTGCGCAGTCGGGGAAGGATCACCGACACATTATGGATGCGGTTATACGGCGCGTACGCACGTTTCTCAATCAAACTGGCGCCGGTCATACGGGCGTTTCGTCGCGTACGATCCCTTGCAAAGCTGTGATATCTTGCGTCCGCGCGGATTTGTGATGCTAGGCAATCGGGGCCTGGCTGCTACAATGTCGCATTCTGCACGGATACAGCGACCGGGGTTCAATACTGTGAATCAAATCAAATGGCTGATCAGGTTGGGCCTGCTTTGCGTGGTGGGCTTGCTCGCGAGCGGGTGCATTGTCGGCCAGCCGCCCGGCAAGGGTCAGGTGATGCACCTGACGGAACCGACGACGCACGGCAAGTACTTCCTCTATCTGCCCGAGGGCTACGAGGAGGAGAACAGCGCGACGTCGAGCAAACGCTGGCCCGTGGTGGTGACGTTTCACGGCATGCGGCCCTTCGACGACTATGGCAGCCAGATTCGCGAATGGCAACAGGAGGCGGATCGTTACGGCTACGTCGTAATTGCGCCGAAGACGCTCACATCCGACCTGCTGCGGCAGATCGCCAAGATTCGCCCGACGAAGATCAACGCAGCCATTCGCCGTGACGAGGAGGTGACGCTGGCTGCGCTGGACGATGTGTCGCGACGCGTGAACATCGACCCGACCAAGGTGCTGAGCACGAGTTGGTCGTCCGGCGGGTATCTCGCGCACTACATGATCAACCATCACCCTGAGCGCTTCACCTGCATCGCGCCGCGGCAATCGAATTTCAGTTCCGAAATCCTCGACGAAAACCAGGTGCCCAAGTATCGCGACACCAAGGTGGGGATTTTCTACACCGAGAACGACTTCGCGATTTGCCGGCGTGAATCGCAGGAGGCAGCCAAGTGGTACGCCCACAACGGGTTTGACGTGACCTTCGCCGTGTTCCGTGACCTCGGGCACGAACGCAGGCCGAGCGTGGCGGCGGACTTCTTCGCGCGGCAGATCGGCGCGACGGCCAAGACCCCGCCCACCGAACTCGCGCGCATGCAGGTCACCCGCGTGCCGCTGCCCAAGCTCAACGGCAAGCTGAACGGCCAGACGAAGAAGGAGAGTCGCGTCGTCTCTGTGACGCAACTCACCGGCGAGCAGCGCGAAGCGCAGCGGGCAAAGGAAAGTCGCAAACGCAACACGCGACAGACGCCGCGCAAGCAGCAACGCGCAACACCCACACCTGCGCCGCAAGTACAGCACGTGCAACGGGCGGAGCCTGTCACCCTCAATTCCGTGTACGATCAGAACGCGAAGACCGTCGATATGGTTGCGAGCGCTCAGCGCAATCCCAAGCCGATTGTTTCCGATGTGCGTGCATCCCAGCCCGTCGCCGAGCAAACGCCAAGCGGCTTTGATAACGCACGTGACGACCAACTCCGCATCCGCGTCAGTTCGACGATCGGCATCGTGCCGCATCATGTCACGTTCAGCGCGGTGGCGCCGGCGGAAATCAGCGATGGTGCATACTTCCTCTGGATGGACAACGGCGAACCGATCTCCAACGGCATGAACGGCCAAAAATACTTCATCGCACCCGGCAAGCACGAGATCGAACTGCTGATGACAACAGCAGATGGCCGCCAACACTACGCGAAGAAGACGATCACGATCCTGGAGCGGCTTGGCGGGAAGGGGTCGCCGCAGGGCGGCGAGTGACGATTTACGATTTACGATTTACGAATGACGAATGACGAATGACGAATGACGAATGACGAATGACGAATGACGAATTGATTGTATGGCGGGCTATTGCCCGCCGCATCATCCGATCGTTCACCGTCGAATTCAGCATTCCACGGCTTTGACAACCATGCCGGACTTTCACGAAACAACAACGGCACTCAAAGAACGGCAATGGTCACGACCTGAAGATCATCCGTCACTCGTCACGCGTCACGCGTCACTTTCGTCGCCGTTCCGCTGGTTCGCCATTTTCCTCATCCGCTTCTACCAGTCCTACATCCGCCCGCATCTCGTCGGACAGTGCAAGTTCACGCCGCATTGCAGCGAGTACGCAATTGGCTGCATCGAGAAGCACGGCCTGTTTAAGGGCGGGTGGTATACCACGCGCCGCCTGTGCCGCTGCCACCCGTTCTCCAAAGGCGGCATCGACCCGGTGCCGTAAGGGCGGTACACTCGCCGCGCTACCGGGAACCCCAACCACACGGAAAGCGTAGGATCGTCTGGTGTCTCCCCTTCCGCCCATTCCACCGCGACATGCGTACACCGCGCGGCACAGCTCGAGCGTTGCGCTCTACCCCATCTTCGGCGGAGCGATCTACGGGATGTTCGCATACCTGCTGGTGTTGGATCGCTTTGAACTCGGCGGATTGCTTGGCGGTTTATTCTTGAGCGGCTTGATTGGTATGTTTGCCGGTCTGGGCAGCTCACCATTCGTGTTCGCGCTGCTGCGCAATCGCGACTTCAAGAAGTGCTTCGCGCTGATGTCGTGGTCGGTCGCAGCGCTGATCATTGTGACCGCAATCCTCCCGCTTCCACCGCAATCGACAATCGCCTTTCTGATCGCGGGCGCGCCGCTCCTGTTTCTCGCGGTGGCCATCCTGCAAACGTACACATCCCCACGCCTCTACTTCGGCACCGACATCTGCCATCTGTGTGGATACGACCTGCGCGCCTCAGTCGATGCCGGTCGCTGCCCCGAGTGCGGCTGGCAGTTCGGCAACGTCACCGCGCCGCAAGAAGAGGCGGAGAAAGGGCAAGGGCACACATTCGGCAGGTTGGCGAATCGCGTCTGGCGGCACCCGCTCATCGCACTACTTGGGCTGACGTTCATTCTCGGTCTGGGCGTGGTCTACGATCGCGCGCAGTGCGCATTCCTGCGACGCGACCTGCGCAGCGCGATCGCGAAGCAACAAGCAGCCGGGAGCACGTTCACGCCGGGTCAACTGACATCATTCGACTGGGACGAACTGCACGTCTTCGGAGCGTACACCTCGATCAATGCCGCGGAGAAGGCGCTCGGTTTTCGTTGGGAGAAAATCGGCAGGACCGGCATCGCGATGGAAGAAGACATCCAGGTTCTGGCCTTCGTGAAGGATGGGCACGTCGTGCGTTACACCGTGGTACGCGTGTGGGGCGACTTCGCAATGCCCGTCTATGCCGAGTCGCCAATCACTCCGAATGCCAAGCTGCACGCCGTGCCCATGAGCGGACGCGACGCGTTCCAGGTGCTGCCACCAACTGCGGACACACCCGTGACAAATCCGCCGGCCCGTTAGCGGCGTACTTCTGTCAATACTTGTCGGATGCGCGCGTTGCCGCCCGTTCGGGCTTTGCCTCGGGCCGTTGATTCCGCTACTTTCGCCGATCTTTCGTAGCCCTAGTTCGGCCCGATTGCCGGAAGTGCGGCGGATGCATTGGGCATCCGGCGCGTCCGGTCCGCTTCTCCTCGGGCGCGGAACCGTTTGGCTGACTGCTTTCCAACCAGGAATCGACAAGTGATGAAAACGCGCATACTGATCGGAGCCGCCATTGGCTTTTCCATTACGCTGCTCGCACCGCGCGCGAAGGCGGAATCGCACCTGATGCGCTTCGCCGACGTGCATGGCGACACCATCGTCTTCACCTATGAGGACGATCTTTGGCTCGTGCCCACAACCGGCGGAGAGGCGCGGCGCATCACGCGCGATCCCGGAAGCGAGACGTACGCGAAGTTCTCACCCGACGGATCACAGATCGCGTTCACCGCGCAATATGACGGCGGGACCGACGTCTATGTGATGGACGCACACGGCGGCGAACCGCAGCGGCTCACCTATCACCCGTCGCGCGACCGCGTGCTGGGTTGGCATCCGGACGGTGAGCGAATTCTCTTCCGTTCGACGCGCACCTGGCCGCGCCGTGGCGAAGAAATCTACCTGGTGTCGGTCGACGGCGGCATGCCCGAGCGGGTCAACGTCGACCGCGCGGGGCTCGCTGCCATCTCGCCGGACGGCAAGCAACTCGCCTACAACCGCATAAGCCGGGAAGACCGCACGTGGAAGCGGCACCAGGGCGGAACCGCACAAGACATCTGGATGGGCAGCCTGGCGGATGGGGATTACCACAAGATCACCGACTGGCCGGGCACCGACAACTACCCGATGTGGGCGGGCGACGCGATCTACTTCACCTCCGACCGCGCCCACGGCACGCTCAACATCTATCGCTATGACACGAAGACCGGCGAGACCGCAGCCCTCACCGATTACCGCGACTACGACGTGAAGTATCCGTCGCTCGGTGATGGGCGCATCGTCTACCAGTACGCGGAATCGCCCTACCTGCTCGACATCGCCACCGGCGAATCGAAAAAAGTCGAAATTGATATTCCCAGCGACCGCGTTCGCATGCGTCAGGAACTCGTTGACGTGTCGCCGCGTTCGGGTTCGTTCGGGTTGTCACCAGCGGGCAAGCGCGTGGTGCTGGAAGCGCGCGGCGAAATCCTGAACGTCCCGGCAGAGGATGGCGAGCCAATCAACCTCACGCGCACGACCGGTTCGCGCGAAAAGGACGCAACGTGGTCGCCCGACGGCAAGTGGGTCGCGTTCATCTCGGACAAAACCGGCGAAGAAGAACTCTACCTCGTCGATCAGCACGGGACGGGCGAGTGGCGGCAACTGACGACCGACGGCAAGGGCTACCGCAAGCAGCCCGTGTGGTCGCCGGACAGCAAGTACCTCGTTTTCTCCGACAAAGCCATGCGGCTCAACCTTGTCGACGTGAACGCAGCCTCGCTGAAGGTCATCGATCAGGGCGAATACGACGACGGGTGGTATCGCTGGGGCATTCAGGATTACGAGTTTTCGCCCGACAGCAAGTGGATCACGTACAGTAAGATGGAGCGCAGCTTCAACGAGAGCATCTTCCTGCACAATATCGCCGACGGCAGAAATCACCGCGTCACCAGCGAAATGACCGAGGATTTCAGCCCCTCCTTTGATCCCGACGGCAAGTACCTTTACTTCCTTTCTTACCGCACGTTCTCGCCGGTGATGGGTTTCGTCGATCAAAACCACGTGTTCCTCGACATGTGCAAACCGTACGTGGTATTGCTGCAAAACGATGAGCCTTCGCCCTTCGCACCAAAGGACTCATCGGCAGAGGTCAAGGACGATGACGACGGCGACAATGACGACAGCGACAAGAAAGACGAGAAGAAAGAGGATAAGGACAAAGCCAAGGAAACGCGTATCGATCTCGACGGCATCGAACGCCGCATCGTGGAAGCCGACGGCGTGCCCTCGGGCAACTACTGGCGCCTGACCGGTATCGATGGCGGATTCGTTTACCTCAAGCGCGGGGGATTGGAATTCCTCAAGTACCAAACTGTCGATGATGAGACCACCGAGAAGCTCGACCTCTACAAGTACGACATCGAGGAACGCGAGACGAAGGAAGTCCTCCCCGGAATTGCCAACTACCACATCAGCGCCGATGGCAAGAAACTGGTCTATCGCAGCGGATCGAAGTACGGCGTGGTCGATACCGGCAAGGAAGCCAAGGTCGGCGATGGCGCGATCGACCTGGACGGCGTACACATCATGGTCGATCGTCAGCAGGAGTTCATGCAGATTTTCAACGAAGCCTGGCGCGTGCAGCGCGACTGGTTCTACGATGCGAACATGCACGGGCTCGACTGGGCAGCCAACGGCGAGAAGTATCGCCGTTTCGTGCCCTTCTGCGGGAACCGCGGCGACTTGAACTACCTGATCGGCGAGATGATCGGCGAACTCAACATCGGTCACACCTACGTCAACGGCGGCGACTTCGCCGACGACGAACGCCACGTGCCGGTCGGTTTGCTCGGGGCTGACTTCGCCGCCAACCGCGGCGACGCGTTCTATCACATTTCACACATCTACCCCTCAACACCGGGTGATCCCACGGAACGCTCGCCGTTCGACGAGCCGGGCTGCCCGATTCACGAAGGCGATTACCTCCTCGCCATCGACGGGGTCGACATCACAGCCGATGGTGCGAGCGGCGGAACGGGCATCAGCAACGTCTACGCTGCGCTCGTCGACAAGGCCGGCAAGGTCGTCACCATCACCTACAACGACAAACCGACGCGCGACGGCGCCAAGACCTATCGCACCAAGACGCTGCGCAACGAGTGGGGCGTGCGCTATCGCGAGTGGGTCGAGCACAACCGCACCATGGTGGAAAAGGCAACCGACGGCAAGATCGGCTACGTGCACATCCCCGACATGATGGAGAACGGCGCGATCGAATTCGCCAAGGTGTTCTTCCCGCACTACTACAAGCAGGCGTTCATCGTTGACGAACGCTACAACGGCGGAGGGTTCGTGTCGGACATGCTGATCGATCGCCTCGAACGCAAGGTGTGGAGCGTGACCATCCCGCGTGAGGGCAAGCAGCAACCGAACCCCGAGCGCGCGTTCAACGGCCCGTTCGTCGTGCTGATCAACGAGGACACCGGATCAAGCGGCGAGTGGTTTGCGGAAGCCATCAAACGCCGCGGGCTCGCCCCGCTGATCGGCATGCGCACGTGGGGCGGTGTCGTCGGTATCGAAGCGCACCAGCCGCTGGTCGATGGTGGCGTGACCACGCCACCGCAGTTCGGTCCATATGGCTTGAACGGCGACTGGCCGGTCGAGGGCCACGGCGTTGATCCCGACATCGAAGTGCAAAACATGCCGCACGACGTGCTCCAAGGCAAGGACGCGCAGCTCGAAGCCGCAATCAAACTCATGCAGGAGAAGATCGCGGAACATTCGTATGAACTGCCGCCCCCGCCGCCCTATCCGACGAAGACCAAGCCGGAATAGGCAATGACGAATGTTAGATGACGAATGACAAAACTGGGGCGGGCTTTGGCCCGCCCTTTTTGTTTGCGCGACGCGGAGTGACTCGTTCATCGTTCAGCGTTCAGCGTTCAGCGTTCATCTATTGGATAGAACGGGGAGGGGTCGCGCGCGGTCTGCCGGCCCCTCCCCTGGCCCCGCTCCACGAGAGCAGGGAATACGATTGCGGCAAAGCACCCGCCAATTCGTCATTCGTCATTCGTAACTCAATCCATCCAATTCTCACTGCGGCACTTCTTCGGCGTGAGCGGTGCCATGAGCTTGAAGAGCACATACAGCATGCGAATGCCGAACGTCGGCCTGCCCGTTTCGACAACGGATTTGAGTGTCTTACAGATCATGTCGCCGCCCGGGACCATCTGCTTGGCGGTCTTGGTGTTGGCGGGGATGTCCTCAGCCGTCAGCGTAAACTCAACGCCGCCTTCGACTTCTTTGAGGTCGTAGATCACTTTGCAGGGCGCGTCGTCGTACGCGGTGAACTTGAAGGTGTGGGCGTAGCGATGCGGCGGATCGAACTCGAGTACCTCGCCAACCACCGTCGTGTACTTGTCGTCGGGCGAAGTCATGCGGATCTTCGCGCCGACCTTCAGCCCCGACGTGCGCATCTGCATGTTGAACATGCACTTCTGAATCTCGCCGGTCTTGGTGATCTCCCGCCAGACCTGCTCGATCGTCCCGCGAATGAAGACCTGCGATACGCTGCGAATCGTGTCACCCATCGAATCATCCCTCTATAGAAAGTACCCAGCCCAGTAAGTTTCTCACCCGTTCACCGTTCAATGTTTGTGGTTCATCGTTCATTGTTTAGGTCGATTTTGACCAATTCCTCGCGGGTATTGTTCGGCAAACCGCTCGGACTGATGCCCGCGGCTCGCTACCAAATGATCAAACCCGCGCTACTGTCTCCTGCGCTCACCTTCCCACCGTCCCCCGTTCTCACTTTCTCACTTTCTCACTTTCTCACTCACCCTTCGCACGCGGTGCCTTGGTTTTCTTCGACCGTTTACGCTTCGTCGGCTTCTGAGTTGCCTTGGCGCCGGATTCCGCCTCCGCCTCCACGCGATACTTGATCGTCGCCAACCGTTCCGCCCACAGCGCGCTGTACTCCGTCGTCCAGCGGTGATGAATCATCTGGATGGGCACGAGGTTCAGGTACAACCTGCGCTCCCGACCGCTTTTCTGCGAGACGATGAGATTCGCTTCCTCGAGCACGCGCAGGTTCTTGAGCACGGCAATCCGGCTGGTGTCGAACGCGGCGCACACCTCCCCCACCAAGCTGCCGGGATTGTGCTTGAGGATATCCAATATCCGCCTTCGCCCGGCATGCGCTAACGCCTGAAACACCGCATCCATGGACTCAGGCTTCATATGTAACCTATACGTTACATGATTTTGCCAATCAAAGCAAGTGCTTCGACGTCCAAAAACATAAGCCCGCGCCAATTTGAAGCGATGCGGCGGAAGGAGCGGAATCGCGGGTAGATAAGCGCACCGCCGGGCAGAGATCAGGTAAGCACCCTATTGTGCATCGGCGAATTCCCCGCTTAGATGGGGGCTGGTCGGGGTATGACTGAATCAGCGGAATCGATTCTCGATGCCCCACTCCGGTAAGGAACCCACCGGCGTCGCCGCGGCGGCGACGTCGCAACCGTATAAGGCGGTCCAAGGGGGCCGCGTTGTCAGGTTGACGCCTGATGATCTCTGTCCGAAGTGCAAGCAGCGATCATTGGTGGAGGCGTGCGCGCCCAATGACACCGAGTTGGGCCTGCTATGTCGCAACTGCGGTTGGTCTGCGTGGGTACGCTGATCGCCGGCGAGGCCTGTCGACTTTTGGCGTGATCCGCCAACCGCCCCCCCTTCCTCTGGGAGGGGCAAGGGGAGGGCACTGCACGAACGGGCTACCTCGAAGTTGACACCGGCCTTGGATTCCCCCTCACCCATCCTCTCCCCAGAGGGGAGAGGGGTTGCGACGACCGCTGTCAGAATAGTTTCGTTGAATCCACCAGTACGCAGATCGGGCCGTCGTTCACACTGTATACGTCCATGTGTGCGCGGAAGCGACCTTGCTGCACCGACACGCCGAGACTGCGCAGTGCGGCGCAGAATGATTCGTAGAGTTGTTCGGCTTCTTCCGGACCAGCCGCGTAACTCAGACCCGGTCGCCGGCCCTTGCGGGCATCGGCTTGCGTGGTGAACGCGCTGACCGCGAGGACCGTACCGCCGGCTTCCGCCACGTCGCGATTCAGCGGCTTGCCATCGTCGGGAAAGACGCGGAGGTAGCGCACCTTCTCAGCCAGCCACGCGGCATCGGATTCGATGTCCTTCGCTGCAACCCCGACGTACACCAGCAGTCCCGCGTCAATTTGCGCGATCGTCTCACCGTCGACGACGACTGAAGCGGAATGAACCCGTTGAATCACCGCGCGCACGCCATTACTCCGATCCGCCGCCGACATCCTGCGGCTGCTCGCATCTCGCGCCACCGGTGCCATGGAACGCAAGCATGTTCCGGGCATGTTCCGCGATGATCTCCCGCAGTTCGGTGGGTTCGAGCACTTCCACCTGATCCCCGTAGCCAAGAATCCACCAGGCAATTTCGCTGAGCCCGTCGATGTCCACCTCGAATCGCAGCGATCCGTCGGGCAAACGCTGCGTCATCTGCGTCTTGTGCCAAAGCACTTCCTCGACGTTGCCCGCGACCATCGGCGCGAAACGCAGCGCGATGTGGTAGCGCTGCTCGCCGCGAATCATCTGCCACGCGTTGCCGACGTACTCATCGAGGCGGAAGTCCTCCTTCGGCGGATACGTCTCCTGCATGATGTTGATCTGCTCGATGCGTTCGAGCTTGAACATTCGCGTTTCCTCGTGACGCTCGCTGTGGCCGATTACGTACCAGGCGCGGCGGATGAAGGCAGCCCGGTACGGGTGCAACGTTGTGGTGATGATGCCACCGTCGAAGTATGAGTCATACTTCACGGCCAGCTTGCGTTTCAGGTTGATCGCGTGATGCACGGTATCGAGCACCGAACGGACGCCCTCGACATCGCTGATCGGCCAATACTCCACGTCGACGTTGTCGATGATCGACCCACAGTGGCGGCGCACGCGCGGCGGGATGGCTGCTTCCACCTTCATGGCGGCTTCGATGGCTTGGCGATACTCGGGATGCACCTGCCGATTGGTCAGCTTGCGTGTGATGAGCATGAGCGCGAGCGCTTCGCCGACGGTGAGGTTGACCGGCGGAAGGAAGTAGTCCTTGCCGATCGAGTAGCGCTGTGTCTTCTTGTCGTAACCGTAAGGGACGCCCGCGGCTTCGAGCATGTTGAGGTCGCGAAAAAGCGTGCGCCGCGAGACGCGCAGGTCTTCCGCGAGCGCGTCGGCATCGTATTTGCGCCCAGATTGGAGCATCTGGAGCAGGCGAATGAGCCGCTGCGTGCGCGTCGTGTTCACTTGCCCCACCTCCGGGATCGCCGAAGTTTGTCGCGCCGCGAAACAGTCAAACCCGCGTCAGGACGACGCAGGCGGCATCAGGTGAGACAACATACTTATTCCAGCCGCGATAAGCAAAATCGCAAACGTCACACCGCGAAATCGCCGCCAGCAACCCACAATGACAGCCAGCAGCAAGACATGTCCGATGATTCCCCAGGTGGACACTGCACGCGCGACCGCGAATGCACACACCACGGCGATGATCAGGTTGCCCGCAGCGAAGTGACGCATGAACGGGATGAGTCGGCCAGCGACGGTCCAGGCGTTGCCATTGTCCAACTGTTGGTTCCAGACTTCCGCGAGCCAAGACCAGAGTGCAGCCATGATCGTACACGCGAACAACAGTACGACGTAGTGGCTCGTCGCTGCGCCGGCGGAACCGAGCAGCACGCGCAACAGTCCGCACACCCCCACCGTGAGCAGCAAACACCCCGCACCGGCGGACAGCAGCGACCATTGTCGACGCAGGTGCAGCAGCACAGCCGACGCTGCGATCATGCCCTCGGCGAACAACAGCAAGCTTGACGCAACACCCGTACGCCAAACCGGCGACACAGGTGCGAGCAACAGCACCGCAAGGGCAGCAACGACCACGCCCGCAAGCGGCACCAGTGTTGTCGTCAGTGGGGAATATTTCGGAGCATCCGCAAGTTGAATCGGATCAGTCCATGCCAACCGGTAGCGCCGCGAAGTCATCCGCGCCCCCTCAACCGCCACCACCGCGCAAAGACCGGCAGCGGAAGCAACAAATCCGGCGAACACGATGATATCAAGGGAAACAGTCATAGCATTCGGGGACGGTCAGCGCGGCGCACCGCTGTAGGAAGCTTCTTGCGGGGCCAAATAACCGCGCACCAGCAGGATACGCGAATCAACGCCCTGAAAGGGCGAGAGTACATAGCCAGGGGTGCAAACCCCTCGTCTTGCGATCAGCCAATTGGCGTCGAGCCCTGCAAGGGCGACACACTTGGAGGCAAACGACGCTCCAACATGTAGCGCCCTTGCAGGGCTTGATAATTCAAGAACAGTCACAGCAACCAGGAGTTTGCACCCCTGACTAAAACCTATGGCCCTTCCAGGGTCAGGGTTTACCAGTGGTTTCAACTTCGTCCGGGTTCTCCGACCTACGCGCTTTAACCGCCGCGGGCTGCACGCGCGGCGCGGACCTTCTTGACCGCTTCCGCGACGAGGGCTGCGATCTTCGGATCACCGCCCTTGGGTACGCGCGGCGCGCCGCTGTCAGACGCGGCTTCACCCTCGCCGCCATCGTCCGCCGTCGCGACCGCAGTCTCCTGACCCGACGACGCCACCTTGCGTTCGACGTATGACGGGGTGGCGTACGACCAGTTCGCGGCGTTCTTGTCTTTCTTGTACGCGGTGAGTTCGTCGTCGTTGTGCTTCAGACGTTCAAGCAGGTGCGACAAGGCAGCAGGCAGCGTTGCTTCCGGCGCTGGGAATTTCTCAATGCGGGCAGCCGGCCAATCGAGCGTGACGTAACCGTCGAAAAGCAGGCCTTTGAGCAGGTCGATGGTCTTCGCGTAATTGACGTTGCCCTCGCCGAACGGTCTGTATCCACCGAACCGGCCATCGGCATCAAACGCGGCATCACCCGCCTGCACGGCGCGGATCCGCGCGCCGAGTCGCGGCAGCGCGATCGTCTCATCCTCCAGGCACGAACGCCCGAGCACCGGGTTCCACGCAGCCCGAACACCGGGATGCGAAACACCGTCGACCACGAACCACACCGCACGCGACGACGGGAAGCCGGGCGTGTTGCTCATCAGCAGCGTCACGCCGTTCTTGGCGGCGATCCGCGCGAGTTCCGAAAGGTGCGGAATCTGCCGTGCGAGACAGTGCTCCACCGGCTCGCGGCCCACGGGCGCGCCCAGCGGCACGCGAACGATCGGGCAGCCCAGCTTGTGGGCGAGTTCGATGTTCTCGACCGTCCGGTCGAAGCTGCGCAGGCGGATGTGCTTCTCGCGGGCGTCGAACGCGTAGATGCTCGCGATGGCTGCGATCTCGACGCTGTTGTCCTCGAAGAGTTTGCGGACAGCGTCGATTTCCTTGTCGGTTTGCAGGTCCTCGGCTGACGGTAGGTGGATTTCGTCGCGAACAGCCGCCAGTTCGACGCCGTAGAAGCCCAATTCGTTGGCTTGCTCCGCGATACGATGAATATCCCAGTCCGGACAAACCGAGGTGCTGAACCCGATCTTGATAGCCATGACCGCAAACCCTGTGCAGAAAACCGCGTGAATGTAACCCCAAGAAGCAGCAGAACCGGGCGTCGCGCCAGACGCCCAACCCGCAAGCAGGTAGGGTAGGAATATCGACCGAATGCGTCAACGATGGGCTATCTGGTTCCCGGCTTGCGGAATAGTTCCTGGCCGATTATCGGCCTAGAATCATGCGATGATGGAACCGTCCGGTAGATACAATGTCGCGGCAATCCCACAGCGATTTCTGCGAGCGATGGCCCGGGACGCGATCAAGGTGCTTGATCGCGGCGACGCTGAATGGGTTGACGCGGACGCGTTCTTCCTGCAACTCGCTAGTGAACGCATCGCCAAGGCGCTCGACGTAGACGTCCGCGCGCTGTTGTAATCCGAGCCGCGACTGTCAGGGAGCGGAAACCTGTGAGTGCGCCGGCAGGCTTGATTTCGCAAACACAGCGATGCGTGCTCTGTCAAAGCAACCCTTACGAAATCAGCCGAATTCTCTTTCGTCCGCTCCCTTACAGTCGCGGCTCGGATTTTGCTGAACTGGCCGATGCGGTTTGATCGCCTACAATGACCCGCATGGCAGGACTCACGGTAGAGCAGCGGGCGGAGCTTACGAAATCGCTCGACGCTTGGGGCGGGGAATACGACGCCTCGGGCGAGTGGCCGCAGCGGTGCGTCGATCTGATGGTCGAAATGGGCGCGTGGCGGTGGAATGTGCCCAAGCAGTACGGCGGCGAACCGTTCTCCCACCGCGAGTTGCTCGAAGCCTACGCCGCCGTGGCTGCCGGGTGCGTGAGCAGCGCGCTCATCAGCACGCAGCGCGACGGCGCGATCGAACTCATCGCGTCCTCACCCAACGAAGCCTTCAAGCAGAAGCTTCTGCCGGCGCTGGCCCGCGGGGACTTCTATACCACGGTCGGAATCGCGCAGCTCACGACGTCGAAACGCGGCGGCGGGCAGCTCATGCAAGCCACACCCGAGGACGAAGGCTATCGCCTCACCGGCATGATGCCCTGGGCGACCGGTGCGGTAAAAGCCAAGTGGATCGTCACGGGGGCAGTGCTTGCGGACGGCAACCAGATTCTCGCGTGCGTGCCCACCGATCGCGAAGGGCTGCGGGTTGACGAACCCGATGCGCTGTTCACACTCAATGCGTCGCGCACCAGTTGCGTGCATTGCGAGAACTTCCGCGTCGAGCCGGATGAGCTTCTGCGCGGGCCAGCCGAACGCGTGCTCGCGCTGCGTACTCCGGTCAAACCGCTGGTCACCAGCGCGTGCGGCATCGGCGTCGCGGACGCGTTGTACGGCTACATTCACAACCAGCGGCAAGGCGTGCAAACGCACTTCCGTGCCGTGCTCGAACCGCTGCTCGCGGAGTACCACGCAGTTCGCAAACAACTCTTCGACGCAGCCGACCGCACCGACGACCCGGCCTATGAAGCGCCCTCGACGGACATCCGCATCGCGGTGAACGCGGTGGTGATGCGTTTGGCGCTGACCGCGCTCACGCTGTCGAAGGGCAGCGGATTTCTCATGGAACGGTCGATTCAGCGGCACGTGCGCGAGGCGCTCTTCTTCCTCGTGTGGTCGGCTCCGGTCGGCGTGCAACTCGAAACGCTCGTCCGCCTGATGGAGCCGTTGGCGCCGGGCGCGGCGTAGTTACGATTCCCCCGCCAAATGGTATACTGATCGCGCATTGGAGCGTTTCGGACCGCGGGTGCCTGTCGCCGTTGTCCGCTTCCTGGCAGTCGCGACTCGAATTGGAATGTACGCATGTCGATGACGTTGGATGATTTTCAAGCACTGATTGAGCGCATGTACAGCGCGAAGGATCGCGAACGCGGCAGCACCGCCACCTTTCTCTGGTTGTGCGAGGAGGTCGGCGAGTTGGCGGCTGCTATTCGCGAAGGCACGCGCGAGGAAAAGGAAGGCGAATTCGCCGACGTACTCGCGTGGGTGGTGACGCTCGCGAACGTCGAAGGCATCAACCTCAGCGCCGCCCTGCACAAGAAGTACGGCGAAGGATGCCCGGGCTGCGGGTTGAAGGTCTGCACCTGCAACGAGAAACCGTAACGTCAGCAACAGTGCTGTGGGATCGGCTTTCCAGCCGGTCGCGTTTGGGAATTACACATCGTGGCGGAACTGATCATCACAACCATGCACGGGCGCACGCGGACCCACACGCTGGGGGACGACGCGGTAGTCATAGGCCGCGACCCGGGCTGTGAGGTCCCGCTCGATGATCTCGGCGCGTCGCGACGACACGCGACGATCCGCCGTGAGAACAATTCGTACGTCATCAAAGACCTGGGCAGCAAGAACGGAACGCTGGTCAACGATATCGCGGTGCCCAGTGCAACGCTGCGCTCCGGCGACAGCATCCTCATCGGCAGTGCCCGGCTGGTCTTTCGCGACGACTCCGCGATCACCTCGATGACCAGCGTGGTGATTTCCGAGGAGCGCCCTTCCGTCGAGCCGACGACCTATCACGGCCCCGTGCAACAGGCCGACCTGTCGCAGCGACGTTTGGAAAACCTCTACGAATTGACCGACCGCCTCACGCGTCTGCGCGAACGCGACGAACTGCTCGAAGACGCGATGAACGTGTGCTTCCAGATGCTGCGCTTTGAACGCGGCGCCATCGCGGTGCGCCGCGGCACGGGCTCCATGGTCGACTGGCCGGTGGTGCGCAACCTGCGCGGCAGCGAGGGCGAACTCAAGGTCAGCCGGACCATCCTGGGCAGCGCGCTCACGCACGGCGAACGCGTCATCGTCAATGACACAGCCGATGGTCCGATCGATCCGACCGTCAGCATGGTGCAAAACAGCATCCGCTCCGCGATGTGCGTACCACTGCTTTCGGGTGAGCGCAACCTCGGCGTGATTTACGGTGACCGCGTTTCCAGCGGAACGACGTATTCCAAGGAAGATATCGACTTCCTCGCGGGCATCGCCAGGCTGGTGACGACGGGCTTGATCAACGCGCAGCTTCTCGAAGAGCAAAAGCTCAAGCTGCAACTCGAGAACGAGATGGCGATGGCGCGGCAGATCCAGACCGGATTGTTCCCCCCGAAGTTGCCGGAGCGCGCCGACGTGCAGGCGCACGCGATCAACAGTCCCGGCTACCATGTCAGCGGCGACTATTACGACTTCCTCGAACTGCCCGAGGGCAAGCTCGCGTTCATCATCGCGGACGTCACCGGTGAAGGCGTGGCGGCCTCGCTGCTCATGGCCAACTTGCAGGCAGCCGTCCGCATGACGCTGCCCACGGGCCGGCCGCTCGCGAGCCTGATGAACGATTGGAACATGCTCATCAGCCGGAACACCGACGCGTCGCGCTTCATCACCTGTCTCGTCGGCATCATCGATCCAACAACGCGCACGCTCGAACTGAGCGTCGCGGGCCATCACGCGCCGCAGATTCTGCGCGCGGGCAAACCAGTCGAAACGTTGATCGTGGACCCCGATTATCCGTTGGGCGTGATCGACGATGCCGAGTACCGCGTCGCGAACTATCCGCTGGGCGACGAGCCCTGCACGCTGGTCGCGTACACCGACGGCGTCATCGAAGCCGCGAACGAAAGCGAAGCGCTCTACTCCACCGAACGCGTCGTACAGTTCTTCGGCGATGCCACCGACCTGTTACCCAAGAGCGTCGCCGAATCGCTGAACAAAGACGTGAAGCGCTTCGGCGGCTCATTGCCGCAAGGCGACGACATCACGATCATCGCTGTACACTTGGCATGACCGCGCACTCAACGAGCGCTACTTCCCATCCAGAAACTCGCGCACGAGCTTCACGAAGCGTTCGTTCTCTTCAACGAAAGGATGGTGGCCGCTCTTTTCGAAGACCTCGAAGCGGGCGCCCGGGATGCCGTCGGCATAGGCTTTGACCGTGCCCGGCGGGGTGACGATGTCGAAGCGGCCCGCGATCACCAGCGTGGGCACGCCCGCCAACTGCGCAAGCTGCGGGCGCAGGTCGAGATGCTGCGGATCGGTGGTCTTTCCGAAGTACTCCGTTGAGAGCGCGTGATAGGCGAGAGCGCTGAGCTTTGCGCGGCGATTCCAATCCTCGCGAAACTCGGGCGTCATCTTCCCGAAGAACTGTGCCGGGTAGAACGACTTCTGCATTTCCCCAAGCTCTTCATCGTTGAAGTCGCGTTGCTCCTCACGCAGCTTGCGGAGCACATCGGCCAGCGCATCCTGATCCTTGTGCGACATGAGCACCAGACCGAGCACGGACGTCTTCGTAATCATGTCCGAACTCGCCCAGCTCGACACGATGACCAGCTTGTCAACATGCTCGCGATGCTCCAGTGCGTAGCGCGCCGCCACCGCCCCACCGGACGAATGCGCGATCAGCGAAATCTTCTCGTGCCCCAGTGCCTTCCGCAGATTCTCAAGATCCTCAACGAGCCGTTCGATCGAATACGCCTCGCTGAACTGCGGACGTGATGACAAACCGCAACCACGCTGATCGAAGTACACCAGGTCGTGGTCGTTCGCGAAATCGTCAAGATAAGGTCGAAGCGTCATGTGCGTTTCGCCCGGGCCTCCGTGCAGCGTGTACACTGCGGACCCCTTGCCCGATTCTTTCACGTTCAGCCGCACACCGGGCACCGCCATGCGCTTGCCGCGACTGGTCAGCTGAAGGTCGGAGATCGGCATCACCTGCAACACGGGCAAGGCATCAAGCCCCGACGCCAACAACTTCAGGTCCTCCTGAAAACCTTGATGCCCCGAGGCGTTGAATCCCCGACGCGCGATCTCCAGAACGGCGAACCCGTAGTCCAGCTTGTCAACGAGCACGAGGTACGCGAAGTGCACGACACCGGTGCGGTCGCGGCCGTTGTCGCAGTGAATGTACGTGACGCCATCGCCGGGATTGCGCAGGGTTTCCACAATGGCCTTGACCGCGGGTCGATCGAT
This sequence comes from Phycisphaerales bacterium, assembly GCA_020639095.1. Taxonomy (GTDB): domain Bacteria; phylum Planctomycetota; class Phycisphaerae; order UBA1845; family UBA1845; genus JACKHG01. The sequence goes on from JACKHH010000004.1 coordinate 116,818, forward strand.
CCGGCGCTCTTCCTGCTTGTCGGACTCCACCGCCATGATGGGCCGGAAGATGTATTCGATGCCCGCCTTCTTCGCCGCGTCCTGTTGCTCAGCCGATACCTCGTCCTGCTTCAGCAGGCAGATGATCCGCTTAACGCCCTTGTCCTTGGCGAGCGTAGCGTAGTCGGCAACCTCCGGAGGCTTACCGCGCAGGATGTTGTCGGTGATGTTGGCTATCTCAAGGCGTTCGTCGAAGGTTGGCGCCGGTGCCGGCGCATCCTGGGCACGAGCGGTCGCATTCACACCAACGACAAGTATCGACACCAGCAAAGTGGAAACGTATCGGCTGCGATTGGAAATCATCACGCGGTATTCTCCCAAGCAATCGGCGATTCGGGACGCCGGAAAGGCGGCGGGTCGATCACGGGTCCAATCCTGACAAAATCGTGTAATCGACGCCCGTGCGTAGCACGTGTTACTATAGTGTAGGTGGATACCGCCGCAACCAACCGGCTCGTCGTCGCGGCACGCGGCGGCAGCAAGCATGTTCGGTTGCGGAGGAATGACGGCGAGCGGTGTCGCTTGCCCGCCCGCAGGCGGCGAATTACCATTGCGCATGCGCATTTCGTGGAGATGGTTTGCCTGCAAGATCGCGACTCGCTGCTGCCAATGCAGCCCGGTGATGCCATGACCCAACGACGACGAATCTCTGCGGTGTTGCTGTTGTCGCTCGCGGCGTGGGTGCTTGGCGATGCCGCGACCACCCGAGGCGAAACCGCGGAAGGCACCCATCACGCAACCAGCAACGCGCTTCCAGCCGCTCTGGGCGAGAGCGTGCCCGGCGCGATCATCACCATCCACGGCGAAATCTCCGACGTGACCACCGAAAGCCTGCGCCGGCGCATCAAGATGGCGCGCGACGAAGGCGCCCGCGTGATCGTGTTCGAACTCGACACCCCGGGCGGGATGGTGTCGAGCGCGCTCGACATCTGCGCGATGATCAAGAACCTCACCGACATCAAAACCGTCGCGTGGGTGAACACTGACGCGTACTCTGCCGGTTCGATGATCTCGATGGCGTGCGACGAAATCGTGATGAGTTCGTCGTCGGTCATTGGCGATTGCGGCGTGATCCTCGGCGGGCCCACCGGTCCGCAGGAGGTGCCCGAAGCGCTGCGGGCCAAGGCGGAAAGCCCGGTGATCGAACAATTCCAGGATTCGGCGGCGCGTAACGGCTATGACCCGCTGCTCTGCGAGTCGCTGGTCGTCAAGGAAATCGTCGTTTACTGGGTTGAGAATACCAAGACCGGCGAACGTCGTTTCATCGACGAGGCTGAGAAAGAGAAACTCTTCGGCGAAGATACGGAAGGCTTCCAAGCCGATGATGAGGAGCAATCCGGACCGAACGAGTGGAAGCTGATCAAGTCGTACGTCGATCCGGTTTCAAAACGCAAGATCGATTTCTCCCAGCCGATCGTGAAGGACACGCAGCTTCTCACCATGTCGCAGAGTCGCGCTACCGCATTCGGTTTCTGCAAGGCGATCGTTTCGACTCCGCAAGAGTTGGCTGCCCGGTACAATATCGCGGGCGAGTGGGCGCACTTCGATTTCAGTTGGTCGGAGAATCTCACGGGTTGGCTCACGTCGATGCCGGTGCGCATCTTCCTGCTGGTGATCATCCTGCTGGGCGCGTACGTGGAATTCCACACGCCGGGCGTGGGCGTACCGGGTCTGGTGGCGTTGATTGCATTGGGCATTTTCGTCGGCGCCCCCTACCTCACCGGTCTGGCCAACGTTTGGGAAATCGTCATCATCCTGATCGGGTTCCTGCTGCTCGCGCTCGAAATCTTCGTGATCCCCGGATTTGGAATTGCCGGAATCAGCGGAATAATGTGCGTCATCGTCGGTCTGCTCGCGACGTTCATGCCCGACGAACCGGGTCGCACCTTCCCGATCTATTGGCCGCAGCTTGAGCCCGGGGTCAAGGGCCTGGAAAGCGGCGTGGTGGTGCTCGCGTCCGGAGCGGCGGCGGGCGTGGTCGCGATGATCATCTTCAGCCGGGTCTTGCCGCACATTCCCTGGCTGCAAAGTGCGATCCCGCTCAACCCCACGCGCGTGGATACCGGCCCGTCGACGGACCCGTATCACGGCTATGCGCGCGTCGGCGATATCGGTACGGTGGTTTCAACGCTACGACCGGCGGGCAAAGCCCGCTTCGGCGATGAGCTTGTCGACGTGGTGACCTTGGGTGATTACATCGAACCACCGGCTGACGTGCGCGTCGTCGAGCGCGCCGGCAATCGCGTAGTGGTCGCGAAGTACCAGTCGAGCGGGCAGGAGGCCTGACAACGCGTGGATTCGATCGCGGTTATCGTGGTGCTGTACCTCGCCGGGATCGTGTTGATCGTCGCGGAAGTGTTCGTGCCGTCGCATGGCCTGCTGACGATTGCGTCGCTCACGTGCTTTGGCGTGGCGATCTGGCAAACGTTTGCGTACACCACGACCGGTGGAGCCATCGCGCTGATCGGGTGTATCATGCTGGTGCCGACCGTGCTGCTGCTGGGTATCAAGAACGTACACCGGCTGCCAATGGCGAAATGGATCGCACCGCCGAATCCGCAGGCAACCGGCAACGCGATTCCGTCGGACCATGGCAACTGTACCGCGTACATTGGTAAGACCGGTACCACCATCACCGCATTGCGGCCTGTGGGCATGTGCGAGTTCGACGGACAGCGCGTGCCGAGCGTCGCGGAATCGGGGATACTCGACAGCGGTCAGCGTGTGGTGGGCATCGACGTGAAACTGAATAACCTCGTCGTCCGCCCGGCGAAGACGACGTAACCGAACAAGAATCTCCTCAACGCAGCATCGAGGCGAACAAGGCAAAAACAGACCTCTCTGAGAAAGGCCTTTTCATGCTCAGCGCACAGATCAACCCGCTGCTCGCGCAAGTCTCCCCCATGACGTGGGTGGTTGGCGGTGTCGTACTGCTCGTGCTCATGCTGTTCTTCTACCTCGTCGCCAACGTGTTCCGCCTGTGGATTCAGGCGCAGCTCACCCGCGCCGACGTCGGCTTGCTCCAGCTGATCACCATGCCCTTCCGCAAGGTGCAGCCCGCCGTCATTGTCAACAACAAGATCAGCCTGGTGAAGGCGGGCTTGGTCGATGTCAACACCGACCAGATGGAAGCGCACTACCTCGCGGGCGGCAGGCTCGACCGCGTATGCAAAGCCATGGTCGCCGCCGACCGCGCGAACATCGGACTCGACTGGAAAACCTGCACCGCCATCGACCTCGCGGGTCGCGACGTACTCGAAGCCGTGCAAACCAGCGTGAATCCCAAGGTGATCGATTGCCCGGGCGCTGCCAGCGGGAAAAACACCATCGACGCGGTGGCTGCGGACGGCATTCAGCTCAAAGCCCGCGCACGTGTGACCGTGCGAACGAATATCCGCCAGCTCGTCGGTGGTGCTACCGAGGAAACCATCATCGCCCGCGTGGGTGAGGGCATTGTTTCCGCGATCGGTTCGTCCGAGAGTCACAAAGCCGTGCTCGCCAACCCCGACACGATCAGCAAAGCCGTGCTCGCCCGCTCACTCGACGCGGGAACGGCATACGAGATTCTCTCCATCGATATCGCCGACGTGGACGTCGGTGTGAACATCGGCTCGCGTCTCCAAGCCGACCAAGCGGAAGCGGATACCAAGCGCTACAAAGCCGAGGCAGAACAGCGCCGCGCGATGGCGGTGGCTGCCGAGCAGGAATTCCGCGCCAAGGTCGAAGAGAACCGCGCGCTCGTCGTGCTCGCAGAGGCCGAAGTGCCCAAGGCGATGGCTGATGCCTTTCGCAACGGCAACCTCGGCATCTTCGACTACTACCGCATGAAGAACATCGATGCCGATACAACGATGCGGAGGAAGATCGGCGGCGAAGACCCCGGAAAGAAGCCAACCTAACCGAACCGCGACCATGAGGGAGCGGAGTAATCCGAGCCGCGACTGTCAGGGAGCGGACGCAACCGGCAACGCGGCGAATCAAGAAAAACGTGCAGGCAAGATGCCTGCACCACAATGCAACCGGCGACCGCCATCAACGCACAGGAACCCGTACAGTTGCGACTGAAACCATACGAATGCTGAACCTGCTTTCACAATCTCACGGGCCCGACTTCGACTGGTCATTCCTGATCTACGTCGGCCTTGCTGCGCTTGGCGGGTTGAGCAGCGTCATCACCAAGGTGTTCGGCAAGAAGGACGACACCGTCGACGCGGAGATCGACGACGGGCCCGCAGCCAGGCCGCAGCCGCAGCGCCCCATCGCCCGCGCTCCGCAGCCCGTGCAACGTCCAACGACGGCGCATCCGACGCTGCATCAACCCACGGCTCCGCCGGCGCGTCCGCAACCCGCACGACCGGCACCACGCGCCCCGGTCAGTCGTCCGCCGCAGCAACCGCAGGTGCGCACGCCCGGTACAACACGACCCGCGCCGCGGCCGCAACGTCAGGTGGTGCGCCCCCAGCCACACTACGTCGAGCAACCCCCGCTGGACGCGATCATCGATGCGATTGAGGATCGCGCGAGCGCGATTCCCGAGACGATTGAATCCCCTTCGCTCACAAGGACGCCGATGCAGTTGGATTTGGATACCGCGGGCCTGCGACGTGCGATCATCCTCAAGGAAATCCTCAGCCCGCCGGTTGCGCTGCGCGACGGCAGCGACGACACGCTTGGGTCAAAGTTCTAGGCCCGCCCCACCGCTTGGCTGCACACCCCAGCGTGCAAGCAACTCGCCCACCAGTTCCATGGGCAAACCCACAACGTTCGAAAAGCTGCCCGCAATTTCGCGCACGAACGCGTCGTCGTGATCCTGAATGCCATACGCACCAGCCTTGCCGCGCCAGAGTCCGCCCGCGATGTAGTCGTCCAACTGCGCCGGCGTCATCGGGGTCATCACGATGCGCGTGGTGTCGTGTTGCATCTCGCAACCGCCCGTGGCTGCGTCAACGATAGCCACCCCCGTGATGACATCCTGCGGCGTGTGCAGCAGCACCGAAAGGATGCGGCGGGCATCGGCTTCGTTTGTCGGCTTGCCGAATATCTCGCCGTTTGCGACGACGATGGTATCAGCACCGAGCACGATGCCGTCATCGAGTCGATCGGCGACGGTGCGCGCCTTGAGCAACGCGAGTTCCGCCGCCCAATCCGCCGGTGACTGACCTGCGGACATGGGCTGATCTTCGTCGACGTCCGCGGGCATCACGTCGAACACGTACCCCGCGTCCGCGAGCAACTCGCACCGCCGCGGACTGGCGGAAGCAAGAATCAGTCGTGGTTGGTTTTGCACGTGCGCAGACATCAAGCCGGGATGCTAACCGATTCCGGCAACACGCAAAGCAATCGAATAAAGAGAAGAGAAGATTGGGGGAGGAAACTACATCGCGTCGGTCGCGATGACCTTCTTGGCCTTCTCAGCCTTCTCCGCGCGGGCAAGGCGGCGGACGCGACGACGTTCCTGGCTCTTGAGCAGGCGATCCGCCCGGCGGGTGCGGTAGGTGGTGATGCCGCGACGGGTGACGAAGTACATCGGAATCGCGGTGACCAGACCGATCAGCAGGCAACCAATCCAAAGCTCGGCACCGAACTCCATCATCAGGCGGAACATCGACGCCCAGAAGTCAAGCGTAAACAAACCGCTCAGGAAGCCCTGACCACCCTCCTGAAGCTGCTGGAGCACGCTTTCCGGGTTGGCGGAGACCGCCCCCCCGGTGATCAGCGACCCCAGCCACCAGCAGAACCCGTAGACCGGCACGAAGGTCAGCGGATTGGTCACCCAGACCATCGGGATGCACACGGCTTTGTTGGCCCGGAACAGGGCTGCGATCGCGATCGCGATGAACGTCTGCGCCCCCATGGTGGGCGTAAACCCGACGAGCAGACCGATGGCGACCCCCATGGCGAGCCGGTGCGGGGAATCGTCGGCATGCAAAATGCGTTTATAAATGAAGTTGCGCGCGGAGCGCCAGATCCCGCTCACCGCATTCGTTCCTTACCCGGCTTACCGCCGGAAACCGCTTTCCCCATTGGGCGCGCCCCGCGTCGGGCTTTATCGGATTCTAGCAGCAGATTGCGTCAACGTCAGCACTTCTAGGGGGAATGGGCAGAATTCACACACTCTCAACTAACGTATCGGCGGGCCTGTGAATTTGCTGCAATACCGCCATTCCGCACGCGGTACCGAGTACGCCGGCGCACGACGCGTGCATGCGCGGGGCGACGCCTTCAGTGAAATGCTACGAATGCCGTGTTCTTGGGTTCTCTTGCTGCGGTGCGGTGGGTGCGAGCTGCCATCCCGTGTCGCCCAGAATCTCCGCCGGTCGGAAGCGCGCTTTGTAGTCCATCGTCCGCGAGCCGGGCACCCAATAACCCAGGTAGTAGTACGCGAAGCCTTCCGCGCGGCAGTACGCCAGTTCCCAGAGGATCGAGTAGGTACCGAGGCTGCGTTTGGCTTCGCGCGGATCGAAGTACATGTACACGCTGCTCAGCGCGCCGGGCACCACGTCGAGAATGCTCGCCCCGATCAGCCGATTGCCCGCGTAGTAGCAAAGCTCGAGTTGCGGCAGCGGCGATCGGTAGCAGAAGTCGGCGAATGAATCCATGTCGCCGGACATCGTGCCGTCGTGATGCTCACTCTGATAGTGCGCGTAGATTGCGTACTTCTCTTCGGATGGTGCGCCGTCGCCGATCACCACGCGTACGTCGGCATTGCCGCGCCACACGCGACGCATCGACTGCGTCGCGCTGAACGTCGCGACGGGTACGCGCATCGGAATGCACGACGAGCAGCCACGACACACCGGGCGGTAGATCACCCTGCCGCTGCGGCGGAAACCGCGATCCATCAGCGCGCGGTAGATCGCCGGATCAAACTCGTCGGCGACGGAGAAGCCCTCGCTGCACGCCTGGCGATCAGGCAGGTAGGGACAGTCGCCGTCGTCGCCGCGCGACAAAATCTCTGCCGCGAGGAACGCGTCCACATATCTGCCGGCGCGCTGGATGAGTTCGTCGCACATACGTCTACATGATACGGTTTGCGCGACGGTTGCGCGCGCCGAAACTCCTCGCCCTTTGGGAGGGGTTAGGGGAGGGCATTATGCGAGGGCGTTCGTCAGCAGGTGGATGTCATCTTGAGCGGGTGGCGCAATCGCCTACCCCCTCACCCGTCCTCTCCCTCAAGGGGGAGAGGGGTTTGCAATGCGAGCGCAGTCCGATCGCGGTCAAACAGGGGCGCCGGCTGCTCGAATCGTCATGAGCAGGCCTGGGGAGATTTGTTCCACCGCCCAGATTGTCGGCGGCACCAGGAAGATCGCGGGCAGCATGTTGGCCACCGGGATGCGTTTGATCTCCAGGATCATCAGCGCGGTTGCGAGCAGAATGACACCCCCCACCACGTTCATCATCTGCACGGAGAGATCGGGCAGCGCGCCGGCGGAGTAGTACGCGATGAGCGCGAGCCCGCCTTGAAAAAACACAATCGTCAGAATGCTGAACGCAACGCCCATCCCCAGGGCAGCCGTTAATGCAATCGCGCAGAATCCATCCAGAAGTGCTTTGACGTAAAGGTAACTCGGATCGGCATCGACGCCGTTCTTAAGACAACCCAGCAGTGTAAGCGGGCCGACGCAGAAGATCACGCTCGCGGTCAGGAAACCCTCAGCGTAACTCCGCTCGCCCTCGCGCGCGAAACGCCGGTGAATCACCTGGCCGAGCCCCTCAAGCCGTTCGTGCAGCTTGAGCCACGTACCGATCAACGCCCCCACCACCAACGTACCGACCATCAACAGTCCAAGGCGCGCGCCGTACGTCTTGCCCGCGCCCGGCACCGCGCCGTATTCACCGATGACCGCGTTTAACCGCACCACGGCAGCGTCGATGCCCAGCGTGATCGTGATCAACCCGAGTACGTCGAGGATGATGCGCTGGTAGCGCTCCGGCAGTTTGCCGGTTGCGAGCACACCGATGATGCACCCGCCTGCCACCATCGCGGCATTCACGATTGTCCCGTTGAGCACCGACCACATGAATCAAGTCTTCCCGTTGAGGCACGTAGAACGCAATCGGAATAATAACGGCGAAGCCGCCAAACGTGCCTGCCGGCTGTTGACGATAACACTCAATCTTTATTGACGCCATTCGCAATAGCGAGTCCCGGTAAGTTCGCTTTGATGACCAGGGGTGGGATGGACAAGCTTTGCTTGTCCATGGTGATTGGCGAGGGCGCACGGCACCTTGAGGATTCGCTTGGGATGGATAACCAATCCTGATCTTCCACGGACAAGCGGAGCTTGTCCGTGCCACCCTTTTTGCGAAGCGCGATCGTCTTAGGTGGAGGGCTACTTGCCGTTGGTTTGATGTGCTTGCACGGCTTCGTTGACCAGCTTGCTGACGCGTGCCGTTACCGCTTCCCACGACTCCGTCGTCATGCGTTCGCTGCGGGCGCGGCGTTGGGCGACCTCGCTCACTGCTAGCGCATTGCGACACGCTTGCACGAAACCGTCGACACCATCGATCGCGGCGACATCGGGCGCGTAGGGCCGGACTTCCGGCAGGCTTGTCGACACCACCGGCAGACCCGCCGCCAGATACTCGCGCAGCTTGATCGGGTTCACATTGTCGGTCATGCTCGTGCGCACGAACGGAATCAAACCCACGTCGAACGCGGAGCAATACGCCGGCAGCGAATCATACGGCTGGCGGCCCGTGAAGTGCACATTCGGCAAGCGCTTAAGCCGCGACACATCGATGCGACAGTCGCCGACGATGACGAACGAGGCGTCGCGCATGCGCCGGGCGACGCGCTCCATCAGCTTGGCGTCAAACCAGTGCTGCACAAGGCCAATGAACCCGATGATCGGCCCGCGAATGCCGCGCAACGTCTCAGGCCGGGGCAGCTTGCGGTCGACCGCCTTCGCAAAGTGCGCGTGATCCACGCCGTGACGCACGAGGTACGCCCGCGGATGTCGCTCGCGCCGGGCTGCGAAGAGTCGCTGCGAAGTCGTGATCACCAGATCGGCTTTGCTGAGCAGTTCGTCTTCAGCACGCAGCGTCGCCTCACGATCAAAGCCTTCAAACTCGCTGAACTCGTCGACGCAATAGTAGACCAGTGCCTCTTCGCCCAGCGCGCCCGCAAGAAACGCGGAGTCCGGGGCGTACGTCCAAAGCTGCACGGGTTGATCGGGACTGCGCCGGCGACGTTTGATGATCCGCCGCAATTGCGAGATGAGCAGCAGGCGGTTGATCGCATCGCGAAAACCACCCGCGGCACCGGGCAGGACCAATGGCGTCGTCTGCACCATGTGCTCCTGGATCGGTCGCGTACCCCGCGCGATGCGCCGCAACACACCGGCAGCACTGCGCAAGTCGCCGCGCGACAGGTTGGGGCGGCGCGACGCGTGATAGTTTACCCAGACAATTTCATTGCGCGCCGAAAGCAGGCGCATGAGATGATGCTTGCACGTCGGATCAATATCCCAACTGCTCGCCAGGCACACGATAAGCCGGTCGGAAATCACGCCCGGATCGCTCACAACGCTGCTGCACTTACCGATTGGAATCGCTGACATCCTTGTGGTAGTAGCGGTAGTAGTAGCCGTAGGAGTATCCCGACGCCATGCCGCGATCCGCCCTGCCGATGAGCAGACACCCGAGAATGGGAACCTTGTTGACCTTGAGCAATCGCACCGCACGCCGCGCCAGTGGTTCCGGCGTGGTGTTGATGCGCACGATCATGATCACGCCGTTGCACATCTGCCCGATGATGCCGACGTCGGTAACCGTCGTCGCGGGTGGTGTGTCGATGAGCGTGTAATGGAAATCCGTTTGCAACCGGCGAATGACGGCACCGGCGCGCTGCGACGCGAGCAGCTCAGCCGCACTGCGCCCGCTGGTCTCGCCGGCCCGAACGAGGTAGAGGTTGGGAATTGCCGTGGGCCGCACCACCTCTTCGTAGCGCGCGTCGCCCTTGAGCAGGTCGGCAAATCCCGGTCCCGGTTTCGCGTCGAGCAGCGTGCCCAACCGACTTCTGCGGAAGTCCGCGTCAACCAGCACCACCTTGAAGTGGCGAATCTCCGCGAGAATCACGCCGAGGTTCGTCGTGGTGACGCTCTTGCCCTCGCGCGGGATGGCGCTGGTAACCGCGAGCACGCGGTGCTCGCCCTGCGGATTCTGCGTCAGCAAACGCGTGCGCAGTGAACGGTACTGCTCTGAGATCAGCGACGAGCGATCATAAAACGGCTGGATGGATTCGTGAATACCCTCGTCCGCGGCAATCGGACTGCGTACGGAGATTTCCGCATCGTCGCCGCTGTCGTCGTTGTGCTTAGGCCGGTCGTGTTGCGGCGTGATCGGCGGGTCCAACAAACTCGTTGAACCGCCCTGCGCGCCGCGCAGACGCTCGCGTTCCGCTTCTGCCCGCTTGAGTGCTTCAGCAATCCGTCCCATGTCTGCTCGCTACGTGTTGACGTTCGCTCGCGGCGCTATCGTGCATGCCGCGTCCAACGTCAGTTGTTGGTGCCATTGTAAACGTCGTTCGCGTCCTTCACCGATGCCGGGTACTGGTATCCCGCAAGCAACGGGTTGAACGTGAACATCACTTCCTGCACGCGCAATCCGAGCCAGCCCAGCGGCGTCGGCGGCACAACGAGGATATCGTTCGGTTGCAGCAGCACGTTTCGGCTGGTATCGCCCGTGCGAATCATGTGCGCCACATCGATATGAATCTCGCGGCGCTCCTCCTCGTACGGACTGCTGCGAATAACCTTGATCTGCGATTCCCACGCGAGGAACGAAAGGTTCGTCTTCGCGAGAATGTCGAGCACGGTGTCCCTGCCCGTGTAGGGAATCGAACGCCACTGCTCCGTCGTACCGACACTCTGCCCACCGTTACCGTAACCACCGCCCGACCCGACAAGCCCGGACAGGTAAATCTTCTTCGAGAAGTATCCGGTCACGCGGACCTGCACCTTCGGGTCTTCATAATACGGTTCGAGCAGACGCGAGAGCTTCGCGGCAATTTCCTTCTCGGTCATGCCCACGACTTTGACGGGCCCGAGCAGACGCAGCGCGATCTTGCCATCTGGGCGAATCGACTGCGAGACCTGATCGATCTCCAGCACGCGCGGCGCGGAGATCTGCACGACATCGGGAATTCCCACACGATACTCGATCGCGGAGACTTCGTGCTCGTGCGCCTTGAGGAAGGACACCATATCGCGATGCGATGTCTGGCAACCTGCAACCAGGTGCGCCATCGCAATCAGCAACGTCATCGCCATGAACCGGGATTTCCACACGTCCTTGTGTCTCCCAAACCCGTCAGGTCCGCGCCTGGCGGCATCGCCTACCTGCTGCCGATCCCAGGCTATCGGTCCACCGCTCGACTTATCGGGTGCAGAAGCGTCCCGCTGAATCAAAGCCTTGCAAAAGACGCCGTTTACAGGTTCTCGGACGTTGATTTCGCCTGCGTCCGACAATCTCCGCAATTGCCCGCAACCAACCCCCTCCCAACCTCAAGCGGCCGGATAACCGGACCGATATGGCCAACGGTACGCGTGCGCCGGCGCGTCAACGATCACCCGCGGAAGGACCGTCCGTGGACCAAGAGGGACCGCTATGTACGCCTCGTTTTTCGGACTGCGCGAGCTACCGTTCAACAACACGCCGGACCCGCGCTATTTCTATTCCACGCCCGACCACGAAGAAGCACTCGCGTCGCTGATCTACGCGATCAGCGAGAGCCGGGGCTTCGTGCTGCTTACGGGTGAGGTCGGCGCGGGCAAGACGTTGATGACGCGGCTCATGCTGCGGCACTTCAACGACCGCATTGTGTTTGCGGGCATCAGCCAAACGCAGGTTACCGCGACCGATCTGCTCCGCTGCATCTGCAGCGAGTTCGGCATCGACACGCATCCGCACGAGACCAGCGCCGATCTGCTGCGCCGCTTGCAGGATTTCCTCATCGCGCGCTTCGCCGACGGCAAACCCGTCGTGCTCATGCTCGACGAAGCCCAGGCACTTTCGCGCGATGCGTTCGAGCAGGTGCGGATGATCGGCAATGTCGAAGCCGATGACGCAAAGCTGCTTCAGATCGTCATCGTGGGTCAGCCCGAGTTGCGTGAGCGTTTTGAAGCCGATGACATGCGTCAGCTCCGTCAGCGCATGTTCCGCAGCTTCCACCTGCGTGCGCTCACCCGCGAGCAGACCGAAGGCTACATTCTGCACCGCCTCAGCGTGGGCGGCGCGCAGTATCCCGAGCGGATTTTCGACTCCGCAGCCATCGACATCATTTACCAGTATTCGCAGGGTCTTCCGCGACTGATCAATACGGTCTGCGACAACGCGATGCTCAGCGCATACGCTGCTGATCAGTTGTCCGTCGACGGACCGTTCACGCGCCGCGTGGTTGAGCAGATGACATCGGTCGCACAGGGTGGTCCGAAGTTTGCATCGCCGAAGGTTGCGCCCGGTGCGGGCATCCCGCAGCGACGTCAAAACGACGCGAACATCGTGCATCACCCCGCAATCGCAGCCGAAGCGCCGGAAATCGATCCGGCAACGGCGAAGGCAGCGCAGCATCTCAACGAGGTCGCGCAGCGTATCGGCGACGACCTGATGTATCGCATGAGTGTCGCGGCAGAGCGCATGAACGTCGGGCTGCCCGCGTCGCAAACCCGACCGGCAGGCTCGCCCGCACCCGTATCCAGTCAGCCCAGTTATGGCACCGGACATCCGCAGCGTGACCCGGCGGAGTCGGACATCTCACTCCGCACCACGATACAAGCAGCAGCCGGTGTGCGCGAAAACCTGAACAAGAGCGTGGCGGACGCGGAAGCACGCGTCGAGCAAATCGCGCGCCGCGCGGGCCGGCTTGAAGCGGCGCTCACGCGCGTCATCGAGCAAATGGATGCCGCCGGTGAACGGTGCAGCCCGGTGATTGCCGAACTGCGCAATCAGATCGCGGACGCGAGAGCGGCTGCCAATGTTACCGAGAATGCACGGAACGCGGCGCACAAGATCGCGCGCACGCTGAATCAGCAGTCGACGACGAGCGCACGACTCACTACGACGCTACGGAAAGCCTTCGATCGCATCGAACGGCAGGCGGACGTTCTCGAAGAGCGAACGGGTCAGATCGAGTCGGGTGGTGTTCGCGAAGGCGCGCCGCGAGTAGCGCCATCGCACCAACGGCTTGCGCAGCGTGCACGACATCTGACGCACGTGATCGACGACAACCGCTCGACGATCTCGGAGATCCGCGCGACGCTGACCGCAGCCACCGAAGGGCCCGCAATGTTCTTCGATACGCGTCGCGGACAGCGCACGCGTTCGCGTCTCAGCGAGCAGGTGCGGGCGCTCTCCGAACTGATCGATCGCACCTAAGAAACGTCCCGTGCCCCCATTTCAACATGGAGGCACGGGACGTGAAAATAACCCTGGGAAATCCTTACGATTCGGCGATGGCAATCGCCGACGCCCTGACGGCTATTCCGGCGGGCTGGGATCATCGTACGGATTGTCGTCGATCATGCTTTGCGGCACTTCTTCGTCGGCGGGCTCTTCGACGGCACCCTCTTCACCAGCCGTTTCCTGCGTCGCGGGCTTACCCGCCTTGGGCTTCGCACCACCGATGCTTTCTTGGAGCTTGGCGAGTCGCTCATTGAAGGTGGCAGCCTGGTCATCGTCCAGTTCTTCGAGAACGGCATCACGAAGTTCGTCCGCCAGCGAACTCATACGGGCTTCGTCGCCGCGCGCCTCACGGGCATCCTGCACGTAATCGGCGAAAATGTCGCGCGTAGCTTGACGCTGTTCGACCGAAAGATCGACCGCGGACAACGCCTTGCGGATCAACTGGACGGGATCCGTGTTCTTCTTACCGCTCGACAGCTTCTTTTCGTACTTCTCAGCAATCTTGTCGAACGCGTCAATCTGGTCTTCGTAGATGACATCACTGACGTCGGAAACCAGCTGGTCGAAGTCGACTTCCTCGCCCGAGTTGTCCTTGCGTGACTGCGTGATCTGTTCACGGAGTTCATCGACGCGTTCGCGATCGCCCTCACGCTGCGCCTCACGCAGTTGCGAAACCAGATCGCGAATCTCGGCACCACGATCGCGGCGATCCGAAGCCATACGCGCCGCATTTTCGTTTAGCGGCTTGATGTACTGTTCGAAGACCTCGCGAACGTCGTCCGCAGCCTCGTCATCCAAATCAAGCGAACGGGCGACTTCGTCGCGAAACGCTTCGAGCAACCGAGCACTGCGGCTGCGGGCTGCACTGCCCGGCACCAAGCGGCCCCGTGAATGCCTGCCGCCTTCAGCGCGTTCACCGTCTTCACCCTCGGGTGCGTCGGCAGCATCGGCGGGTGGCGTGTCGTCGGCCTGCTCGTCAGCCACGACGACATCGATCTCGTCTTCGCCATACGCCTCTTCGCCGTAGGCCGCACGCGCGGCGGATATCGGCAATGCGAGCAAAGCCACCATCCAAAGCAATACAGCAGAACGCGTCATCTCCGACTACCTCCACAAAAAACGAGTGCCTCGCGGGTTGTGGATTCTCAGGCGAACCGCACAATACTCGCGGGACCAGCCGTCATCGGTCCATCGTCATCCGAATCCGAGATTCGGTCACAGCGGCGTAATTATCACGATATCCCTCGCCGCTTGCTATACCCGACCCGGGTCGATACCCGGCAGATACATCGGCGAAACCGCGCAGCCGCCGCGACTGCGAACGTAATTCTTTATATCGAATGCACTTACAGATCGTCATGGCATTCGCGCTGTTGCTCTGGTGGCCGGACGGTCCGCCGGGCACTCCGTGGCTTCACAGGCCGCTCGACGTATGTCTGGCGGTCTGGGGCACGCCGATTATCATCGCCTTAGCAGCCCAGATGCTCTGCGTCATCACGCGCACGCGGCTCAAGCACCCGACGCGCGCGTCGTCCGCACTTCCCTTTTACCATCGCGGCGTGCTGGTGTTGCGGGTGGCGGCGCTGGTGGCGCTCGCGGGCCACCTGCTCGTGACTCCCTGGCCGTTGATGCTCGCGGACATACCGCTGATACGCGCGATTCCCGGACTGCCCCAACTCTGCATCCTGGTCCCCTATTTCATGAGCCTCATCGCAATCTGGTGGATGCTCTACCCGGTCGAGAAAGCCAGCCGCGGATTCACGCCCACGGCGCAGCGCACTTCACGATGGCGCTACGTCGTGTTCAACCTGCGACACCAGGTGCTCATCGTCGCGCTTCCGCTGGCGATCATCGTCATCACTTTCGCCGCCACACGCGAGTACCGCCCCGCGCTCATTCGCCTCACCGGTTCGAAATGGGCGCCGGAAGCACTGCTCGGTGTCGTCGCGATGGCCATCTTTGTGTTTTCCCCAATTCTGCTGCGACGCGTGTGGGCGACCTCCCCGCTGCCCGAAGGGCCGCTGCGCGACAAGCTGCTCGCGATGTGCGGGCGCATCGGACTGCGCGTGCGTGAGATTCTCGTGTGGCATAGCGACGGAGTGATGGTCAACGCCGCGGTAATGGGCCTCTTCCCCCGCGTGCGCTACATCATGCTCTCCGACACGCTGCTCGCATCGATGACCGACGACGAAATCGAAGCGGTCTTCGGGCATGAAGCCGGGCACGTGCGACATCACCACATTCCCTACTTCCTGCTCTTCGCGCTGATCAGCATGTTGATCGCATCGGGCGTGATCGAGTTCCTCGCGCGGACCTGTCGCGACGCCAATGCTGTGTGGCACCTCAGCGATGATGCGATTCAAGCGCTCGGGCTGGCCGCAATCGTGCCCATTTGGGGTATTGGCTTCGGATGGGTATCGCGAAGGTTTGAACGGCAGGCTGACGTGTTCGGCGCAAGCTGTGCATCACCGCCGAAACGCAGCGACAACTGCCGACTGCCCTGCTGCGTACACGATGGTTCAGGCGCAGCCAATGGCGACGCGGTGTGCGCGACCGGCGCGGGCATCTTTGTGAAAGCGCTCGGCAAAGTCGCGCTGCTCAACGGCATTCCGCCGACGGAACGAAGCTGGCGCCATTCGAGCATCGCGTCGCGCATGCGTTTCTTGACGGAGCTGTCGGGCGATCCGATGATGGCGCGACGCTTCGCCGGACGCGTTCGCGGCATCAAGCGGGCGCTGGTTTTGCTTTCGATACTGGGGCTGGGCATCAGCGCGGTCTACCTCTGGCAGAACCCGGGGTACCGCCGCGAGATTCTGACCAGCGTGATCGAACCGCTGCGCAAGCTCTGGAAATAGCCGCAAACGACAAGAATGACGTGGTGAAGGCAACAGCATGTGGGACCGGTTTTCCAACCGGTCATGACCGGCTAGAAAGCCGGTCCCACATGGGTAGTCATCGGTGCATTAAGGAGTTTCCCAACGTGGCAGCGCGCATCATCAATGGTTCCGAGATGGCGGCGCGCATTCGTGAGGCTACGGCCGAGCGCGTGGCTGCGCTGAAGGCTACTTGCGTTAACGTGCGACTCGACGCGATCATCGTCGGCGACCCAGCCGCTGGGGTGATCTACGCCCGTTCGCAGGAGAAACGCTGCGCCAAGGTGGGCGTGGAGTATCGCCTGCACACGCTCGACGCATCGATCGACGACGACCATTTGCAGAACTTCATCGAGGAGTTGAGCCACGACGACGCGGTGACCGGTGTCATGCTCAACCTGCCGCTGCCGGAACACCTCGACACGCCGGCAGCCCAGTATGCGATTGATCCCTACAAGGACGTCGAAGGCGTCAACCCCGCGAACATCGGATTGTTGTTTTACGGCACGCCGATCATTGCACCGTGTACCGCGCTCGCGGTGATGGCGGTCCTCCAGGAAACGGGTGTGGACGTGCGCGGCAAGGACGTGTGCATCGTCGGCCAGGGCAGCATAGTGGGAAAACCCATCGCCCTGTCGCTCATGTGCGCCGAAGCCACCGTACGCACGTGCAACAAGTACACACCCGACCTCGCGGCGCACACCGCCGATGCTGATATCGTCATCGCAGCCGCTGGCGTGCCCGGACTGATCGGCGGCAAGCACGTCAAAGAAGGCGCCATCGTCATCGACGTGGGCATCAACTCAGTGCCCGATCCGCAGTCTGACGATCCAAACGCGACGCGCGTCGTCGGCGACGTGAAGTTCGACGAAGTCGTCGAGAAGGCGAGCGCGGTCACGCCGGTACCCGGCGGCGTCGGCCCTGTCACGGTCGCGATCCTCCTGCAAAACGCAGCCGAGGCGGCAGCCAAACAGCACGCCCACAGGCGAATTCATCCACACTGATCCTTCGACAAGGAGCGGGCTCACAGGCACCCTGCCTACGATGGATCTGTGGTTCACTCATGGTCCATAGCGCGGTGAACGATTTGACTGCGCATGAGCACGCTGCACTTCGCTGACCTCAGATGCCGCAGTGTGCAATATCCGCGCTACTGAGTGAACCTTTCTGACTGATTCGCGGCCAGCAGGTTGAACAGTCATTGCGACCTTGGCCTATCACTCCTGTTGCATATTTGGAAATCGGGGAATGTACGCTATGGGGGTGGCCGACTCCGCCTGGTGCAACAAATCGACTGTGGGCGATCGCTTTTTCGCCATTACATTCAGCTGCATCGGAGGGTATGTAGTGAAGTAGAATTCGCGTCTTTGTTTCATTGCAGCCCTACTTGCACGGGTACTGGCTAGAAGCTATCCCACTGCTTGGTTTCCCATCATGACCGTGTTATAAGCGGTCCTGCCTAGACTCACGGACGAACAGTTGGACTGGCTGGTGGAATGGATAGGTGATTTTCCTTACTAGATTGGACGGCACACGATCATCACGACCCCACCCCGTGAAGGGGTGGACCACCCGTCGAGCACGGACTGCGCTCCGCTGCATTGCGAATTGCCCATGACGCGAAGCCGGCACGATTGAGGTTTTCCTGTCACGACGCACGTGAAGTCGTTTCCTGATTCTAGCCGCCCGACGGTCCGCGCGGCATCACAATTCGGACACGCTTCTTAGCGGTAACTTCGCGCGAATGGGCTACCTGGGTGCTTGGGAATTGGCTACGCTTTTTTCCGAAGCATGCACGTGGTGCGTGCGGTTTTTTTGGACGGGCCAGGGGAACAGAAGTATGTCACACCGGCTTTTCGCGCGTCGTACGTTTCTTATTGCTTCCTTAATGAGTTTGGTCTGTAGTGCGAACGCTCTCGCGCTCAACGTGGGCGACCTCGCGATCATTTCGTTCGCGTCGGACGATCCGGACGCGGTGGCGTTCGTGGTGCTTCGGGAGATTCCCTCGGGCACGGTGATTCGGTTCACCGATTCCGGCTGGCAGGCGGGCGGCGGGTTTCGGGCGAACGAGGGCGGCATTCAGTACAACGCCCCGAGCACGTTGTCACCCGGCACCGTCGTCAGCAAGAGCAACCCGTTCACTTCGGGCGGATGGGCGATCAACAACGCGGGTGTCGGCGCCAGCGGATTCGCATTGTCGACATCCGGCGACCAGATCCTGGCATTCACTGGCGACCCGGGCAGTCCGGCATTCGTACACGCGGTCAACTTCGACAGCGCCGGCTACTCCGACGCGACGAGTTCAAACACGACGGCATTGCCGACCGGCCTGACGGCGGGTACGTCAGCCGTCAACATTCCCGAAGCGGACAACGGCTACTACAGCGGCACGACGACCGGCACGCCGGAAGCACTGCTCGCGGCAATCGGCAATCCGAGCAACTGGACTACGAGCAACAGCACGATCACGCCGCCGTCATGGAGTTTTACCGTGATGGGCAGCGGCCCGCTGGTGGGCGATGTCACGCTGGCGGCTTCGACGTTCACGGTTGGGCAGATGACGACGGTCACGGTCGATTTGACCGGTCCACCGAGCCCGGGAAGCCCCGTTACCGTGCAGTTGACGAGTGGTGCGTTCAGCGCACCGGTGAACCTGGTGATCAGCAATCCGAACGCCTTCGGCATTGCGAACGTGACCATGGCCAACGAAGGCAACTGGACGGTCATCGCGACGGCGATTTCGGGCGGTACCGGGTCGATCGAAACCGACGCCTTTGCGGTCGGCAATCCGATGACGCCGCCGACGGCTGACGCGGGCCCGGATCGCAATGTCGAACTGAGCGGATCGATTGTCACGATCTCGCTGACGGGCGCGATGGCCGACGACGCCGAGGGACTTGCCGGCGTGGATTACGAATGGACGCCGGTCACCACGCCGGGCTTGGTAAGCTGGCAGTATCGCAGCGGCGCAGTGAACGCGACGACCGATCCCGGCACCGCACAGGTGACCTTCAATGCCGTCGGTGCGTACGTGTTGACGCTGACGGTAACCGATGCCGACGAGATCGTGGCCACGGACACGATGACGGTTTCGGTGAACAACCCGATTCCGACCGATCAGTTTGATCCGCCCGCGGGCTACTACTCGGCTGCCACCGGTCAGGGCAGCACGCTGAAGATGCAGCTCTCCTCGATCATTACCAGTGGCCACGTGCAGCAGTCGTACGGCGACTTCAAGACGTCGGCTGCCATCTACGATGCCGATCCGGAAGTGCCCGGCAACATCCTGCTGGTCTACAACCGCGATTCGATTCCATCGGCATGGACCAGCGGCAGCACCTGGAGCCGGGAGCATGTTTGGCCGCAGTCGCTCCAGCCGGGCGATGCGAGCGACAGCTCGAAGGGCAACCTCGGCGATCCGTACGCCCTCCGCCCCGTCAATCCGAGCATCAACAGTTCACGCGGAAACAAGCCGTTCGGCATCGTCAGCACGACCGGTGCGTATGGCTCCGTCGGTTCGTATTACTTCCCCGGCGACGAGGACAAGGGCGACATCGCACGCAGCCAGTTCTACTCCGCGACGCGCTACATGAGCACGCTCTCGCTCGTCAACGGAATTCCCTCGGGCAATCAGATGGGTGACCTCGAATCGATGGTGCGCTGGCACTACACCGACGTGCCCGATTACTTCGAGCGTCGTCGCTGCCACTTGATCTACGAGGACCAGCACAACCGCAGCCCGTTCGTCGATCGCCCCGAGTTTGTCTGGTCGATCTTCGGCGACGGCGCCAATGACAGCACGCTCTTCGTGTCGCCGAGCGAACCGCTTGATGGCGTGTCGACGATCGGTCTGGCCTACGCTCCGGTCATCGTCGGTGGGCCGCTGCCCGCGACGACGGCGATCACACTTTCAAAGGAAGGCACCGACCCGACGTATTACTTGGTGTCGGTCATCGGCGACGCGACCTCCGACGTCACCGGCCGGTTCAACGCCTTCGACTTCGGGTCGCAGCAGCGCACGATCAACGTCGGCGTTTCGGCAATCACGAGCATTCCGGGTTCGTACAGTGGCTCGGTTGTTGTCGACAATCTCGACATCAGCAGCGAAGGCACCGGCCAGGGTGCGGACGACGGCGACGACACGATCGACGTCTCGTTCACGGTGTACGATCACTCGGACGCTTCGTTCGCGGGCGATGCTGACTCAAACGGTTTGGTGATCGACTTCGGTACGGTGTCAGCGGCTGGTGGTGTGCAGACGGTTGCGTTCAGCATCCACAACCTCGCTTCGGTTTCCGGATTCACGGCTGGTCTTGATCTGGTCGCGGTGACGCCGGCGGGCGATGACGACGTGCTCACGACCGATGTGGCGCCGTTTGCCGAACTCGCGAGCGGTCAAAGCTTGCTGTTCAATGCCGCGATTGACCCGACGATGGTTTCGCCGGGTGCTTACTCTGCCACGTACGTTTTTGATGTGGCTGACGAGAACCTGCCCGGTTCGACGGCGGGTGCGCCGCTGACGCTCACCTTGCAGGGCGTGGTGTCCGGCGCGATCTTCCCGTTCGACGACGACGGCGACGGTGACGTTGACAACCTCGACGCGATCAACTTCGTGAACTGCTTGTCGGGCCCGAACGGTGGTGTGCCGACTCCCGAGTGTGCAAACCACGACTGGGATGAAGACGGCGACATTGACCTGCAGGACGTGGCTGCACTGCAATCCGCGTTCACCGGTATGTTGCCGTAAGCAACGCGCCGATTCGGTAAGAAGTACACCTCAGATTGAAACCCGCACGGGGTGGCCAGTTGCTCGTCAACGAGTGGCTGATCACCCCTCTTTCGTGGTCGTACTGCGAAGTATCACGACGCGGTGCTATCTCAAATGACATTCGCAGGCCGCCGCCTGAGCGACGGGCGCAAGTGCCGGTGTGTCGGCGATTGTGACGCGGTTGCGACCTGCCGCCTTGCTGTGGTAAAGCATTCTGTCGGCGCGGGTGACGATGGATTGGAGATCGTCGTCAGGCTGAACCATGGTTGCCCCAAGCGAAATCGTCGCCCGCAAGTCGCCTGACTGCATGGTCAAAGATGATTCCGCGACCAATGCACGAAGTTGCTCAACGCACGTTCGCAGGTTGCTCTGATCGACGCCCAGGATGACAACGAACTCCTCACCGCCCCACCGGCCGACGAGATCGCTCGCATGCGTGGCCCTACGCAGCGTTTGGGCGACCATGCGCAAGACCTCGTCCCCCACCGCGTGACCGTGCGTGTCGTTGAACGCCTTGAAGTGATCGATGTCGCCGACGGCAAGTCCGAAGGGAATGCCCGTACGGCTGAACTCCGCGAGGCGGCCGGTGATTGCACTTTCCAGGAAGCGTCGATTGGCGACACCGGTCAGTGCATCACAGAACGCGGCGTTTTGCAGTTGCTTGATGCGCTGCATGTCGTCGACACGGGCTGTGCGATCGGTAAAGGTCTCGAACGCGCCGATGATTTGACCCGACATATCCCGAATCGGCCAGCCGCGAACATGTACCGGCACGCGATGTCCGTCGCGATGGTGCATGTAGACGTGTGCCTCGCGAGGCTTGCCGTCGGCCATCACCGCGTTGAGCGGACAGTGCTCCTTGCACAGCACGTGGCCGTCGACGTCGACGTGCATCAGCATCTTCTCGGAGCAGTGGCGGCCGAGCGCCTCCTCGACGCGGTAGCCGGAGATCTCGGCGGCACCTTGCGACCAGTACATGATGCGGCGACTCTGATCGACGAGGTAAACGCCGTCGCCCAGCGCATCAAGAATTTCCCAATGGAATCCGCCGGGAACGTCTTCGAGGAACGAATCCAGACCGGTCATGGCAGCCGCGAGCGCCGCGGAACGCGGGAGCCCGATTTCCGTCACGAGTGTTGTGTCGTCAGTGTTGTGTTTCTTCATCGTTCAGATCGATCATGCATGCTGTCCGCGACCGTTGACAGGCAGTGCGCATGGCAACGAGATCCGCTTCAATGGTAATCGACAGGAAACAGATCCACTATTGCGAAATCCTACATTGCGAATTGACGGAATCCCGACGTGCCGGCACGAACTATGGAGTGTCTACCTCACGACGGATACACCGGCGATCGTTGGAAGTCGGGAGTTATCGGCTTGCCATCAACATTCAGCGCAGCGAACACCTGACACGATAGCATTTCCCAACCCCGCATGATCGGACGTTGCGCAGTCCGGTAGAGCGATTGACTTCGTAGGTCGTAAGCTCACTCTTGCGTTGATGACCTATGGAAATCCGCATGCACCACTCAAGGTGGCGAGATGGCGTTGACCAAGTGCCGTGCGAAGTTGTTGGCTTGGCGACCCGCATTCCATGGACCGCCTCACACCAGTCGGCGCTCTGCCAGCCCCGCGGCTCCGAGCAGGCCGGCAGTGTCCAGCAAACGGGCGGTTGCAACCTGCGCTTGCGACTTGAACCCGGCGCGGAAGGCATCCTCAAAGAGGTCGAACGAACGCGTCATCGATCCACCGATCACGACAATATCGGCGCGGAAGGATTCCGCGAAGGGCTGCACGACCTCCGCCAGCATCGTGCCCAGTTCGGTGAAAACCTGGACGGCATTGGAATCGTGGTCGCGGGCTGCCGACGCGATCTCCGCGACGTCGAAGGCCGGATCGCCCCCCAACGCCCGGTACGCTTTCAGCATCCCCCTTCGCGAGATGTAGTCTTCGGCGATTCCGTCGCGGTACGGTACGAAGCCAAGCGTCGTGTCCGGTGGCAACTCCGCGCCTTCCGTAATAATGTCGCCGTCCACGAGAAACCCCGACCCGAAACCGGTGCCGAGCGTCATGCCCAGGACGCGTTGCATCCCGCAAGCAGCTCCACCGAGCCACTCGCCGAGGGTGAACGCGTTGACGTCGTTCTCGAAGACGATGACCTGATCGTCGCGCAGGTTCAGGCGTTCGCGCAGGGCCTGGCCCACATCCATGCCGTACAGCGCGTCGAACTTGCACACGTCCTTGATGTAACTGACACCGCGCGCGTAATCGAACGGTCCGGGCATGGCGACACCGATGCCGTTCACCGTCGTAGGATCGGTCGCATCGCGGATGGCGGCTGACCAGGCGTTGAGAATCACGTCTGCGCTCGCCAGCGCATCGACGTCGTAGCGTTTGGGTTGTCCGATGACGGGCGCGCCCGAGCCGGTGTGCACTTCGGCGCAGGTTGCGTGCGTTCCGCCAATGTCGATGCCCAGCAACTTCATCACGTACCCCTCACGACTCGCGTGGATGTGTCACTTATTCGATGCCCAGGCGTTTCTGAATCTGCTCAAGGGGGATGCCCTTGGTTTCGGGCATGACCATGAGAACCCAGAGCAATTGCAGGATCATCATTCCGCAATAGAACGCAAACGTATGGCCGCCCGATTTGGCGGCGATCATCGGGAAGGTCCACGAAATAGCCGCAGCCATGAACCAGTGCGTGAAGCAGCCCAGCGCCTGCCCGCGAGCGCGGACGCGATTGGGAAAAACTTCGCCGATATACACCCAGATTACCGCCCCCTGTCCGAAGGCGTGTGACGCGATGAAGACGAGCAGGCTCACGAGTACAACGGTGCTTCCGGTCGCGTCGAAGTTGGTCCCGTACTTGTAAAACGCCCATGCGGTACTGCCCAGGCTGATGATGTACCCGATCGAGCCCACGATCATGAGACGGCGCCGGCCGAAGTGGTCGATGATCAGCATCGCAGCCATCGTGAACACCAGGTTGGTACCGCCGATGGCGACGCTCTGAAGCAGCGCGGACGACTCGCCCGCGCCCGCCAGTTCGAAGATGTGCGGAGCGTAGTACAGCACCGCGTTGATACCCGAAAGCTGGTTGAACATCGCGATGGCGACGGCAAGCAGGATGGGTTTGCGATAGGCCGCGCGGAAAAAAGGCTCGCGTATGCTGTGGTGCTCGAGGTCTAGCGACGTACGGATCGCGGTGATGTCGTCATCCACGCTGCCGGAGTCGGTTCCGCAGCGTTCGAGCACGGTGCGGGCTTCGTCCTCGCGCCTCTGTGTCATGAGCCAGCGCGGGCTTCGCGGCGTGAGGTAGAGCAGTGCAAAGAACGCGAACGCCGGAAACGCCTCGACGCCGAACATCCAGCGCCAGGCACTTTCGCCAACGTCCCACTTGGCGATGAGGTAGTTTGAAAAGAATGCGAGCAGCATGCCGAGCACGATGTTGAACTGCGTGATCGCGACCATTCTGCCCCGGTAGCGCGCGGGAGACACTTCCGCGATATAAAGCGGCGACACGACGGAGGCTGCCCCGACGCCCAGCCCGCCGATGAAGCGGAAGATCACGAACGAATACCAGTCCCACGCCTTCGCGCTGCCTACCGCGGAAACGAAGTACAACACCGCGATGATGAACAGCGTCCACCTGCGTCCGAAGCGGTCCGAAGGAAAACCCGCGACCAGCGCGCCGACGATCGTCCCGATCAGAGCGCTCGCGACCGTGAACCCCAGGCTGCCCGGGCTCAGGTCATACGCCTTGGTTAGCGCAACCGTTGTGCCGGAGATGACCGCGGTATCAAAACCGAACAGCAGTCCGCCCAATGCCGCGATGATGACGATACCCAACAGCGAAGCTCGCATCGTGCAGGTCTCCTGGTTGACGAAGGGGCGCATCACGATCGGATGAGCCGTGCCACGATCGTCGGTGCGTTTCGATTCGTTGACAACTCAATCGAGAGGGTCCATGATCCCGTGGACTTCCGAAAGTGCAACCGCAAAGTTCTACCAGTGCGGCGGGTCCGTCGTCGACGAGTGGCCTCAACGCACGCGTCCCTTCGACTACCGTATCGATTGTGCTGGAAAAGCAGGCAAACCAAGACGTTTGGATCACGAGTTACAACTGCAACGTGCGGATGTGAATGCTGTCAGGAGGAGTACGGGTATGCCAAAAACGATCCTGATCAAGTTGGTCGCCGTTGCGGCCTTGTTCTCCAGTGCGTGCGGTGTCGCGATTGCGCATCCGCCGACTGCGGTCTCGCACGACCTGGACAATGAGAAGGTGCTTTACTGCGTGGGCTACGCCCATCTCGATACGCAGTGGCGCTGGGATTATACAACGACGATCAACACCTACATCCCCAACACGCTCGATGAAAATTTCGCGTTATTCGAGCACTTTCCGGGCTACGTCTTCAACTTCACCGGCTCGGCGCGCCACGCGATGATGAAGGAGTATTACCCGGACAAGTACGAGCGCTTGCGGCGGTATATTCAGTCTGGTCGCTGGCACACCATGGGTTCCTCGGTCGACGAAATCGATTCCAACGTGCCCGCCCCCGAGTCAATCATCCGGCAGGTGCTCTACGGCAACGCGTTCTTTCGCGAGGAGTACGGCACGGAAGCCGTCGACTTCATGCTGCCGGACTGCTTTGGATTTCCCGCATCGCTGCCTTCGATCATCGCCCATTGCGGGCTGAAGGGTTTCTCCACGCAAAAGTTACACTGGGGATCCGCTGTGGGTATTCCCTTCCCGGTGGGCGTCTGGGTTGGACCGGACGGCGAATCCGTGATCGCCGCGCTCGACCCGGGCTCGTACGGCACCGCGATCAAGGGCCGGGTCGATCGCAATCCCGAGTGGGTGGCGCGCGTACTGCACAACGGCGAGAAGTACGGCGTTTGGGCGGACTATCACTACTACGGCGTCGGCGACATGGGTGGGGCGCCGCGCGAGGAGGATGTTCGCAACTACCTCGCGAGCATCGGCCAGGACGACAGCCTGATTGAAGTCGCGCTGACCTCGTCCGATCAGATGTTTCGCGACATCACCCCGGCACAGCGCGCGCGACTTCCGCGTTACCAGGGCGACCTGCTGCTCACCGAGCACTCTGCCGGTACGTTGACTTCGGAAGCGTACATGAAACGTTGGAACCGCAAGAATGAGATTCTCGCGGACGCGGCTGAACGGTCCGCGGTGGCTGCGGAGACGGTGGCTGGCGTGCACTATCCATCCGAACGCATTTACGCGTCGTGGATTCGCGTGCTGGCCAGCCAGATGCACGACATCCTTCCGGGTACGAGCATTCCCCGCGCGTACGGCTACTCGTGGAACGACGAAGTGATCGCGATGAATGGCTTCGCGTCAGTCGTGACCGACTCGACGGCTGCCATTGGCCGAGCGCTTGATACCGATGTGCAGGGTCAGGCGCTGGTGGTCTACAACCCGCTGGCGATTGAACGCGATGATGTCGTCGAAGCCACCGTACGTTTCGGCGCGCAGTCCGCGCCGCGCTACGTTCGCGTGTTCGACGGCCAGGGCCAGGAAATCGCTTCCCAGATTCTGGATCGCTCAGCCGACACGGTTCGCGTGTTGTTCTCCGCGCACGTTCCACCGGTTTCGTGGAGCGTCTATGAGGTCCGCCCATCCGATTCGCCGTTTGAAGCGGAGCAGCCTGAAGTCCAGATCGGTGAACGCACCATCGAGAACGCGCGCTACCGTGTGAAACTCGATGAGAACGGTGACGTGTCGAGCATTGTGGACAAAGGCAATGCCGGCCGGGAGATGCTCGCGAAGCCCGCGCAGCTCGAGTTCACCCACGAAAAACCGAAGAACTGGCCCGCGTGGAACATGGATTGGAATGACCGGCAGAACCCGCCGATCGGGCACGTCGACGGGCCCGCGCGCATTCGCATTGTCGAGTCGGGACCGGTGCGTTGCACGCTGGAGGTACAACGCGAAGCGCGCGACTCCATTTTCACGCAGCGGATTCGCCTGGCGGCGGGCGATGCGGGCGCGCGTGTCGAGTTTGCCACGGAGATCGATTGGCAGTCGGCGGAGTGCGCGCTGCGCGCGTCTTTCCCTTTCACCTTTGGCAATCCGAACGCGACGTACACCTGGGGAGTCGGCACGATTGAACGCGGGAACTACGAACCCAAACGCTATGAGGTCCCGTCGCACGAGTGGTTTGATCTGACGGATGAATCGGGTGATTACGGCGTGAGCGTCCTGGAGGACAGCAAGTTTGGTTCAGATAAACCCAACGACCGCCAGCTCCGCCTGACACTGCTCTACACGCCGGGCGTGCGCAAGGGGTACCTCGATCAGCACAGCCAGGACTGGGGTCGGCATGACATTACCTATGCGCTCTATGGGCACGCGGGGGATTGGCGGCAAGGTCGATCGGAATGGCAGGCGCGGCGATTGAATCAGCCGCTGCGCGTTTTCCAGACCGACAAGCATAAGGGCACGCTCGGGCGGACCTGGAGTTTTCTCAATGTGAGCACGCCGCAGGTTGACGTCCGCGCGCTCAAGCATGCCGAGAAGGGCGACGCGGTCATCGTGCGCGTGCTGGAACTGTGGGGCAGGCAGGCTGACAATGTCCGCATCCGCTTCACGGCTCCCGTGGTTGAAGCCTGGGAAGTGGACGGTCAGGAGCGGAAGATCGGCGATGCCGAGGTGGGCGACGGTACGTTGGCGTTCAACCTGTCGCCGTATCATCTGCGGAGCTTCGCGGTGCGCTTCGACAAGCCGGCGCCGGCAATGGTCGCGTCGCGTGCGCTGCCGCTGGATTTTGATACCGACGTGGTCAGCCCCGATAGCGCCCGGTCCGACGGTGCGTTCGATTTGCAGGGGCGCAGCTACCCGGCTGAGTTGTACCCCGATGCGTTGGAGATCGGTGGTTTCAAATACGTGCTTGGCGCGACGTCGAATGGAATGAACAACGCGATCACCTGTCACGGGCAGACCATCGAACTGCCCGACGGCGATTACGAACGCATCGGCATCTTGGCTGCTGCCGATACCGACGTCTCCGCGCGGTTCATGGTTGGAGACCAGCCGCGGGAGTTGACGATTCCTGAGTGGACCGGGTTCGTCGGCAAGTGGGACGAGCGCGTCTGGGATCGCGCGTTCGATGAGGTTGACTACCGCTGCGAAGGCAAGGTTGTGGGCATCACGCCTGGGTTTATCAAACGCACGCCGATCGCGTGGTTCTGCTCGCACCGTCACCATCCGACGCGGGGTAACGAAGCCTACCAGTTCAGCTATCTCTTTGCGCAAGCGCTGCCGCGCCGGATTGAGGATCGCAGCCTGCGTTTGCCAAATGATCCGCGAATCAAAATCATGGCTGTGAGTGTTGCGGGCGGTTCAAACGAGAGTGCCGTGCCGGCAGCACCACTGTATGACGACTTCACCGACCGTAAGCCGATCACGCTTCGTCACAAGTATCCACCGCCGCCCAAGCCAGTGTTCGAAGGCGTCGTATCCGCCGCGCGCGTGACCACCGATCGCGCGGAGCGTTTCGATGCACTGTCGATGGGCCCACCGAGTGACGCGGACGACATCGACACATCGAAAGCACACGACGCGGTCTTCCGCTTCTACGATCAGGATGGCGAGTATTCACCGCACTCAGCCTCTGGTGCGGTCGGCGATACGCTTCCGCGTTTGAATGACGGTGAGGTCGCGCGCAACGAGGACGATACCGAGCGGTGCGTGTGGTATGACAATGAGGGCCGGTTCTTCATCGATCTCGGGAAGGCTGTCGCGATCGACCGCATCAACACATATTCGTGGCATCGCGACGACCGCGCGCCGCAGGTGTTTTCCCTATGGGGATCCGCAAGCGAAGAGATGCCCTCGCCCGCGCTCACCAATGCGGAGCATGCGGGCTGGTCGCTGCTGGGCGTCGTGAACACGAAGGACCTGGGCAACGGCGGCGTGCACGGATCATCAGTAACGTTCAATGACCCCGACGGTCAATCAGGCAGATACCGGCACCTGCTCTGGATCGCACAAGACGTGGGCCAGGGAACGTTCTTCACCGAGATCGATGTGTACTTTGCGGATTGACGCGGGACGTCGTCGATGCGGCGAATGCACCCAACCATGCCCAGGACCATCGAAACCGGTGTTCCTATATACTCATCCAGTTTGGGTGTAGGATTGGGCCCAATGACGAGCTGCGAGAAGCGGCCTCAAGCGATCGGTTGGTTCGGAGAGGACTCCCATGCGAACGATTTTCTGCTGGTTGGTTGTCTGTGTGATGGTGTCTCCCCTAATGGCTGAGTCGAAAGCGGCGACGCCTGACGAAGCCGCGTTCGTCGCCGTGCGCGATCAATACCTCGCGCAATACCGCCCCCTCTGGACCACCGCCCAGTCCGCGTGGTGGGAGGCGAATATCACAGGTTCTGATGCGGCATTCGCCAAGAAGACCGAATCCGACAAAGCCCTCGCCAAGCTCCACAGCGACAAGGCGGTGTTCCAGCAGTTGTCCGCACTCAAGAAGGGTGATGGCGTTCGCGACCCCATTCTCCGCCGCGAACTCGAGGTCATTTACAACGAGTTCCTGCCCTACCAAGCCGATCCGCAGGTTCAGGATCAGATCATCGCGATGGAGAACGAGGTCGAGCAGATTTTCAACACGCATCGCAGCCAGGTTGGCGACAAGACGCTTACCGAAAACGAGGTGCGTGAAATCCTCCGCGTCACCCAAGACTCGGGCGCCGCGCGCGACGCCTGGTTGGGCTACATCGGTGTCGGCCGCAAGACCGTCGACCATCTTCGCGAAGGCGCCAAGCTGCGCAACGCCCAGGCCACGCGTCTGGGTTTTGCCAATTTCTTCGAAATGCAGCTCGCGCTCCAGGAATTGCCCGTCGGGCCGTTCTGGAAACTCTTTGACGAACTCGACAGCCTAACGCGTGCGCCCTACGCACAGTTGATGGCGAAAATCAAAGACGATCGCGCCACCCAGTTCGGAATCAAGGTCGACGAACTCCGCCCTTGGCATTTCGCTGACATTTTCTTCCAGGAAGCGCCGCCAGCCGATGCGATCGACCTTGACGGCATCTACGCCGACACCGATCTCGTCAAGCTTACGGAAAAGTATTACGCCAGCATGGGCATGCCCTGCGACGACATCATTGCCCGCAGCGACCTTTATGAACGCGAAGGGAAGACACCGCACGCTTTCGCGAACGACATGGATCGCGAAGGCGACATCCGCGTGCTCTGCAACGCCAAGTCGAACGCGTACTGGGCTGACACCATGGTGCACGAAATCGGCCACGCGGTTTACGACAAGTACATCGACAACGATGTGCCTTTCCTTCTCCACACCGCCGCGCACAGCCTCACCACCGAAGGCATCGCCATGATGTTCGGCGCGTTCGTGAAGAATGAGGATTTTCTCCATCGCGTCCGCGGCTTGGATGCCGAGACAGCCGCTGCCGACGGCGACGCGCTCCGCGAGAGCCTTCGCGCAGAGAAGCTCATTTTCTCGCGCTGGACGCAGGTCATGGTGCGCTTTGAACACGCGATGTACGAGAACCCCGATCAGGACCTTGCCGCGCTGTGGTGGAAACTCAAAGCCGAGTACCAGCTACTGCCCCCGCCGGACGACAAGTCGTTGCCCGGCTTCGCCGCCAAGATCCACATCATCTCGCACCCGGTGTACTACCAGAGCTACATGATGGGTGATGTCTTCGCCGCCCAGGTTCGCGCCCACGTCGCACAGACGATCTTGGGAATTTCAGATCCGAATCAGACGTGCTTCTACGGCGAACCGAAGGCCGGCGATTTCTTCAAGAAGGAAATCTTCGGACCCGGAAACCTCTACTCCTGGGACGAACTCACCAAGCGCGCCACCGGCAAGGCGTTGTCGGCGGAAGCCTTCGCCAAGTACGTCATCGCCGCGCCGCGCCGAACCGCGATGGGCGGCGAGTAGCGGACACCTGCGTTGCCGCCCAACACCTGCTGATTCTCTGCCGTCCGCAACGCGCACGAAAAAGGCCGCGAGGGCTTAAACCCTTGCGGCCTCTTTGTTTAGCTACCGAGCACGACGAGACTCGAACTCGCAACCTTCGGATCGACAGTCCGATGCTCTGACCAATTGAGCTACGTGCCCTGATTTTCTACCCGAGCCGGTCGCCTCGAAGTCGCCTCCGAATCAACCCACTCGCCCCGTCGGCGGCGAACAACCTGTGCCACCAAGCGAGTCAGGCAAATATATCGCTCGCGCCGTGGCAGTCAAGGGCCCGAAGGCGTCTGAAAATTAGACCGCATTCGTATCGGAAGACCACTCCGACTCAATCCTTGATGCAGCCCATTCCGGCAGGTATATCGGGCCTCTTGCACGTCTTGTGGACGCCCGCAAGCATGGCAGCAGTTTCGCGGACGGAGTCCGCCAGGATCAGGGGATTGGCACGGATGGCGCGTACGATGGGATGGCATCGCAGGACGATCGCGGCGACGGCTGCCGCGCTCGTGGCATCGCTCGGCTGGTCGCATCCCGCAGCCGCCCAGTCGAACCGGACGACGCCCGCGAACATTTCGGCGCGAATCGGTTCCGTCCTCGACAACCTCCCCGATCCGAAGGTGCAGTGCGGTGCCCTCATTGTCGATCTGCAAACCGGCAAGACTGTGTACGCCCACGACGCCGACCGGCGACTCACGCCCGCGAGCAATCAAAAGCTCGTGGTGCTGGCGGCGGCCATCGACCACTTCCCCGAGTCGACCGCATTCGAGACCGTGATCGGCCAGCTCGGCGATACGCTGGTGATCGTAGGCGACGGCGACCCGGCATTGGGTGATCCCGAGGTGGCTGCCGACCAGGGCGTGGCGCCGCTCGCGTTCCTCGATCTCTGGGCGCATGCGCTGCAAGCCGGTGGGCACGCGAACACACCCGGCGGACTGGTCGTGGATGCGACGATCTTCGACGACGAATACATCCACCCCGAGTGGGACGCGGAAGACCTTGTCCGCTGGTACGGCGCGCCGATCGGCGGGCTCAATCTCTACAACAACTGCGTCGAGGTCACAGTCTGGCCAAGGGCAGACGCCGGGCAGCCCGCGAACTACGCGCTCAACCCACCGACGCCCATCTTCAAAATCGAGAACCGTTGCCGTACCGTTGCACCGGGCCAGCCGAACTCGCCGGCGGTCGGTCGCGTACCAGGAAGTTGGGAGATCGTGCTCAGCGGAAAGGTGCGCGAACGCGTCACGTTGCAGGCCATTTCCGCGGCGGAACCGAACGCGTTCGCAGCCACCGCGATCGCGCAACACCTGACCGACGCGGGCGTTCGCCTCGGCGGGCAGATTCGCTATGCCCGCGTGCGACGCAGCGACGGTTCGCTGCCGCCCGATTTGCAGGTACTCGCTGCGCACCGCACGCCGATTGCGTATGTGCTCGGTCGGATCGGCGGCGACAGCCAGAACATGTGCGCTGAGTCGCTGTTCAAACGGCTGGGGTATGAGCGGATGCAGCAACGCGGTGAGTTTCCAGCCGTCGGTTCGTGGAGCAGCGGGCGCGAAGCCGTGTCGGGCTTTCTGCATTCCGTCGGTTGTGACCTGAACACGATCTCCATCGTTGACGGATCGGGGCTGAGCCGGAGCAACCAAGCCAACGCGACGGAATTCGTGAAGATCCTCGAATACATGCACACGCACGAACGTCGCGAACTGTTCCTGAGCAGTCTCGCGGGCAACCGCACCGGCGGAACGCTTGCGGGCCGGATGCGCAGCGTCGACGGCGACGTGTACGCGAAGACCGGGTACATGTCGGGCGTGCGGGCGCTGAGCGGATATGTTCGCACGCGCGACGACAAGTGGTATGCGTTCAGCGTGATCTTCAACGGCTTCAAAGGTTCGAGCAGGCCGTACAACGACAAGCTTCGCGAACTCTGCCGTATCCTGGCGGACGCACCGTGACCACGACTGACATGCCTTCCGCACCGGCAGACGCGCGGCGCGGAGTCATCCTCCTGCTGTTGGCGGCTGCTCTGTGGAGCACCAACGGCGTGCTCATCAAACTGCTGCATGATCACGGGATGCACGGCGCGGGAATCGCGTCGTACCGTTCGCTGGTGGCGGCTGCTTTTCTTGCGCCGTTCGCCTTTGCGCGATGGCGGCGCGTGGCACATCCGGGTTGGACCCTGGCAGCCGTCCTGTTCTTCACCGCGATGAGCGCGACGTTCGTCATCGCGACAACACTCACGACCGCAGCCAACGCGATCATTCTCCAGTATACCGCACCGGCATGGGTATTTGTGTTTTCCCCATGGATCAATCGCGAACGGGCAACGGCACCGCAGTGGGCCGCGTTTGTCGCGTCGATGCTGGCGATCGCGCTGATCTTCGCAGCGCAGTACGGCAGCGATCGGCTGGGATTGACCATCGGGCTCGCGAGCGGGTTGGTGTTTGGCGTGCAGATCGTGCTTTTTCGCAAGGTGCGCGCGCTCGATCCGGTGGTGTTCATTTTCCTGTGCTGCGTGGGGTCGGGCGTGTTGCTGCTGCCGGTGGCGCTGATGATCGAGAAGCAGTTGCCAACGGGCGCGCAGGTCGGGCTGGTGGCGCTGGCGGGGATTGTGCAGTTCGGATTGCCGTATGTGCTGTACGCGAGCGGAAACCGGCACGTGTCAGCCCAGAGCGCGGTGCTCATCGTGATGATCGAACCGGTGCTGAATCCGCTGTGGGTGTATTTCGCGCGCGGTGAAGTGCCGCACTGGAGCACGATCGCCGGTGGGTGCGTGATTCTGCTGAGCGTCGGGTATCTGTCGGTGCGCGGGTCGGGCGGTAATGAGCAGGCGGAAGTGATGCTCTGAAGCAAGGCAAGCAAGATAGTGCGCGAGCGTCTTCGCAGTATTCCCCCACCCTGCCCTCCCCCAGAGGGGGAGGGGTTTAGTCACTTGCTTGCGTTGGCGATCTCTCGATTTGTGATGTGCGCCCGCTCTCGCGTGCGCGCTTTCTCACCTTCGCACTTTCTCACATTCTCTTCCGCTCCCTTACAGTCGCGACTCGGATTCACACGCCTGCATGATCCAGTTCGGGCTGCGAGCCTCTCATCTCTCAGCAAGGTACTTGAGATAGGGTCTAACGAGGCGTTCATACACGGTCGCGAGACCGCCAAAGAATTCCTCAGTAGGGGCAAGGCCGGCGTCGATCACTGCGCGAAGGGCGTCGTCGAAGTCAAAAAGTCCTGCATCTCTTACCTGGATCGTTTGATCGCGAAGGGACCACACGGCTGGTTCTTTGCAAAGAGCGTCATGAAGCGAACACACGATCGCAACAGACGCGCCGTTGCGGAGCAGCCTCGCGTCAATATCCAGCGAATAGCCCTCCTTTTCTACGACCTCAACTTCGAGGAAGTCGAACGGGTCAAATGTGCCCGTGTCAATTGTGCCGCCAAACCCGGCGTACGTTTCGGCCATGTCGCGATACATGAACAGGATATCGCGCACAGCCGAGTTGGCGATCTCGTAGTTGGTTTCATCAATGATCATCGGCACACATTGTAGCGATTCCTACACGCCTGCGTGCTCGGGTTCTGGTTGCATGACTGGCGCGTAGGCTGGGTGCCAGACTGCTGAGCGCACAAGGTCCTCGATGCGGTCTTCGGGCACGGCTTTCCCGATGTGGTTTTCGCTGGCGAAGCGGACGACCTCGCATGCGATCTTGAAGCTCACTTCGCGCAGGTCGGACTGGTGCGGATAGAGCGCACCGCTTGCCAGACGTTCCTCGCTGACGAATTCCGCCAGCGTGCGCGACGCGATGAAGAACATCTCCTCCGTGATCTCGCTCGCTTCCGAAACGATGGCGCCCAGGCCCACACCGGGGAAGACGAACACGTTGTTCGCCTGCCCGATGACGTGCCGCCTGCCCTCGTAGGTGACATCGGCGAACGGGCTGCCGCTGGCGACGAGGGCCCGGCCATTGGTCCAGGCGATCGCCTCCTTGGGGGCGCACTCGGCTTTGCTGTTGGGATTACTCAATGGCATGATCACCGGCTGGTCCACATGCTTGGCCATCTCGGTGATCATCTCCTCGGTGAACGCACCGGGCTTCGCCGTCGCTCCGATGAGCACGGTGGGTTTCATCGCGCGGATGACTGCGGTCGGTGAAAGGTCACCGGCAGGATCGAGCCCGTAGTGCTTGAGCAGGTCGCGCGGCGCGGTCAGCTCGACCTTGTTCGGTTCATCAACCGTGCGCCCGTCGTGCAGCAAGCCCTTGCTGTCGAACGCCAGGATCGAACAGCGGACGGTCTCCTCGCTCGCGCCCTCGGCACGCATGGCGGTCCCGATGAGCCGGGCGATACCGGTGCACGCTTCGCCCGCGCCGATGAGCACGATGCGCTGCTTGGCGATCGGCTGACGCGTGACCCGCAACGCTGCGAGCACGCCCGCGACCGTCACAGAGGCGGTGCCCTCGATGTCATCGTTAAAGCACGGCACGCGGCGGCGATAGCGATCGAGCAGCGTGAACGCGCGGTCCTTGTGGAAATCCTCCCACTGGATGACTGCACGGGGGAACACGGTCTTCACGCCCTGCACGAAGGCTTCGATGAATTCGTCGTACGCCTTGCCGCGCAGGCGGCGATGCGGATAACCGGCATACAGCGGGTCGTCGAGCAGGTCGGGGTTGTTGGTGCCGACGTCTAGGCTGATCGGCAAACAATGCGAGGGATGGATGCCCGCACCGGCGACATAGAGCGCGAGCTTGCCGATCGGAATACCAATGCCACCGCAGCCCTGGTCACCCAGACCAAGGATGCGCTCGTTGTCGGTGACGACGATCAGGCGAACGTCGTGGAACGGCGCGTTGCGCAGCACCTCGGGGATGTTGTCGATGTCCTCGGGTGTAAGCCAGATGCCGCGCGGGTTGCGGAAGACGTGGCTGAACTTCTGGCACGCCTCCCCCACCGTCGGCGTGTAGACGATGGGCATGAACTCCGCCATGTTCTCGACGAGCAGACGGTAGAAGAGCACCTCGTTGCGATCCTGGAGACTGGCCAGCCCGATGTACTGCTCGAGCGGGGACGACTTTGCGCGGATCTGTTCGAGCGCGATGTTCAACTGGTCTTCAATCTGGAAGGTGCGGTACGGCAGCATGCCGCGGACGCGCAGGTTGTGTCGCTGCTCGGGGCTGAAAGCCATGCCCTGGTTGGTTGAGGGGTTGTTGAGAATCCAGATGCCGGTCTTGCGTGTACGAATGACATCACGCCCGTCCTGGCCATCGCGCTCGTTGATCACGGAAGTTCTCCTGTCGATATGTTGGTGCAGTATCTGCGTCTGTGCACGTGGCGCCGGCGGCGCGCACTGCGCGTGTCGTCGCGACCAGCCACACCGCCAATTATAGCACGATCGGCGGGATCGGCTGGGGATTTGAACGCGTCATGCAACGGGTTCAGAATCGCGGAAAACGTGGGATTTCGGCGGAGGTTTTGGGCGAGAGTACCGAACCTGGGCTCGATCAGCAGATAGCGCTGTGGGTGGCACGGACAGGCTCTGCTTGTCCGTGGAATCTGGGTGGTGGTTTTTCATTCCTGAGAACGGGCTTCGCGGGATCACCACTGACAAGCAGAGCTTGTCAGCGCCACCCGGATGTAACGCTGTTCGAGTATAGCGACCGTAAATCACGGCGCGACGTGAAGCTGCACGTTGACGAACTCGAAATCGTCAATGTCGTCGCCTCGGCTTTGGGCGCGGATTTCGAATGTGTTCGTGCCCTCGCGCAGATCCGCGATGTCCACCTCGGCGCGAAACTCGCCGAAGCTTCCGTCATTCGGCGAGGACGCAAGCCGCAACGACGTGCGCCGGCCATTGAGGTAGATGGGATGCCGCATCTGCACGCCACGCGTGAGCATCACCAGCACGCCGCGCGACATGTAGGGCGCGACCTGCAAACGCGACAACTCAAACTCAGCCGTGTAACGCGCCCCCTCGCTTTGCTTCTGAAACTGACTGTTCACCGAACCCGTAAAGTGGTCATCCCCAAGGTGATGCACGTCGGGGACCGCTTCGATCGCAACGGCTGACAGGTCCGCACGTCGCAGTTGAAAATGCACGATCAACGCCCGCCCGCGAACTGCATCGGCTGATATGTTCGTCGATGCCGGGAGATATCCTTCCAGCGACGCCGAAATCGCGAAGTACTCCGGGACGTCTGGGATTTCCAAAGCATACGCACCGGCATCGTCGGTGAGCGACGTGACCGTGGCGCCACCCGCAAGATCGAGACGGACAGCCGACCCGGGCAGCGGTTCGCCGGTGTGCGCGTCGACGACGGTGCCACTGACGGCATTGAGCTTCGACGGCGCGGACGGAATGGGCAGTTCGAGCGGCCCGGCATCGAGTGGCGGCAAGTCGATGGCTGTTCGCGGGGGCGCTTGCGTATTCGTCGGCGCAGCGTCAGCCACACGCTCCTGATTCGGCAGATCGATGGGGATTTCCGGAGCGCTCGGCAGAGTGGTCGGCGCTGCGGGCAACTCCCAGCGTGCCGCATCGAGTGTAGGCAAGTCGAGCGGTGCATCGGCTCGCGCGGGCACGGCGATCGGCGCGAGCGGCATGCCAATTGCTTCTTCCACGCGCTGCGGCGGTGCCTGTTGCAATGCGGGTGCTGGCAGATCGATCGCAGTGTCCGCCCAGGCAAGTTGCGGTTCGAGTGTAACGCGCGACGGGGGTTCGGAAGTTACCGCTTGCGGTGTTGCGTCGGCGATATGCGCTTGTGGAATCGTTGCATTGTCCGTTGCGATCGTCGCGGGCGCAAGTTGTGCGGGTTCGTTGATGAGCCTGGGCGCATCCATCGGCGGAGTGGCTGCCATTGGCCGGGATGCCTCGTGCGGGATTATCGTCGGCAACTTTGGTGTCGACTCCTTTTGGATTGCCTGCGGCTTCGCGGTCGATGTGGGCAAGGCAAGTTGCGGCGCGGTCATCGCGGGTAGCTGTACTGCTACTTGCGGCGAAATTGCGGAAGCGCGATCTGAGATGTGCTCGGCATCGCGCACGGGCATGGGTATGTTTTCCGTCTCTGCCGTAAGTGCATCCGTCAGCGCCACGGGCGCAACTTGCAACTCCATCTGCGGCATCGTCGGTGAAGTATCCGTTTGGGGTAGCGCGGGTCGGGGTTGTGTGGCGACCGGTGTTGTGTCGATCGGTACGCTCGCGGGCGATTCTTCCGCGTGCATCCGCTCCATTGGTTTTGGAAGCGCTGTATCGATTTGTAAATCCTCTACCGGCAAGTCGCGAGTACGCACATCGGGCAATGATGGCATCGCTGCGTCAACGGGCTGCGCATCCGCGAGCGCGTGTTGCGGGGAACTGATTTCCGGTGGCGTAAATTCCGCACGCGCGAGCTTTACCTGCGTCGCTGCGAGTTGCACGGGTTCGATTGCGGGCATTTCGACGCGCGGCAAGCTCACCGGCACAATCGTCGGCGCCACGGCGTCCGCGAAACTCCCGCGCACCTGTGCCGCGAGTCCCGCAGCCCGGGCCGGAGCAGCCACCGCCACACGTACACCGCCCGGGCGATTGAACAGTCCGGAGAACGAAGTCGTCACCTGCCAGAACATGAAGAGCGCGAGCAACAGCAGGTGCGCGAGCAACGACGCGAGCAGGCAACGCATGAGCAAGCTCAGCCGCCCGCGCCACGTGGAATCAAGAAACGCCCGCATCATGAGCAAGAGCAGGAGCAACAACAAGAGCAGCAACATGCTCGGCAACAGCACCGCCCACATCCCGTCCCAGTCGAATCCTGCCCGCAGCGTCTCCGCATCGCGAAAAACCTCACGCGACGTGGTGCGATAGATGTCGTACTCCGGTTCGCCCGTACCCGCGCGCGACGCGACCCCTGCGCGATTCGAACTGAAGTGCAGTTCGAATCCCTCCATGCTCAACGACGGGTCGAGTTCGTCTGCCGGCGTGTTGACGGAATTCCCCAACCACTCGATCGCGCCGAATCCCTTCTCTTTGAAGCGCACGCGATAGAGATCGAATGCACCGGCTCCTCCGGATCGGTTCGAACTGAAGTACAGGAAATCACCGGCGGGGCTGACCGCGGGGGTGCCCTCGTCCGCTGGCGTGCAGAGCGCATCCAACCGCCGAGCTTCGCCGAATCCTGATGCGCTAACGCTCGCGGCGTACAAATCGTAACCGCGACGGCTGCGGTCTTCGCGCAGCGTGGCGGACCAGCGCGTCGACGGCGCCGGCTCATCCGCGTTCACCGGGCGGTTCGACGAGAAGTAGATCGCCGATGCGTCCGGCGCGGGGGCTGGACTGTACTCGTCCCACGCGGTATTGACGCGCGCGCCCAGGTTCATGGGCTCGCCGAAGTCACCATCGCGCGTTGCACGCCGCGCCACCCAGAGATCGTATCCGCCGATACCGCCCGGCCTGTCGCTGTAGAAGTAGAGCGACAAACCGTCCGCGCTGACGCGCGGGCCGAGGTCGTCGTATCCCGAATTGACGGCGTCCAGCGCAACGGGCTCAGACCACGCGTCACCGATTCGCCGCGCGGTGTATATGTTCGCATCGTCTCCGGTTTTTCCGCGTACGAAATACAGCGTTTGCTCATGGTTGCTCAGCGCGGGCTCGTAGTCGTCGCCACTCGCGTTGATCGCATTCGACAGCGCGACGGGCTCGCGCCAAAGCACGTCACGCAGTTGTGCGGTATCGGCTGACACGCGCAGGTCCGCGCCGTCGGTGTAGTAGGCGTGCTGTTGCGGCATCGATCGCCAAACGGCAATGCCAACCATCGCGATCAGCAGCAACACCGACAGGTAGATCGGCAGCCGCCACCGACGCCGCGGGGTCTTTCCGTCAACGTTTGACGGCGATTTCTCGGATGATTCAGCGCGTTGAGACACGGTATGCTTGGCCGCCTTCGTCGATCAGTTCACGGGCACGGTATCGAGGTACGGAGCATCCACACCGCCCGCGGCACACGCGTCGAGCATGCGCGCGATGTGGTCGTACGCGGTTCGCCGATCGCCCCGGACCGTCACCTTCTGCTCCGGGTTGACGTTCACCGCATCAGTGACGAGCGCCTGCACGCCGTCCGCGTCCATCGTCTTGCCGTTAACGATCGCGTTGCCTTCCGAATCGATGTTGATGATGATCTCGCGCAGCGCCATGCTCACCGGTGCCGCGGACTCTGCCGCGGGAAGCACGATCTCCATCTCGAGTTCCTCCTGACGCAGCGTGGTCGCGACGAGGAAGAAAATCAGCAGCAGAAAGACCATGTCGATCATCGGCGTCAGTTCGAGACTGACCGGCGTATCTACCTTCGCGGCTTTGAGTAGCACGGTTGCGACCCTCCAAACGATGTTCAGACCAGCAAAGTTAGTCCAGCTCAGGTTGGCACTGACAAGCTTCGCTTGTCAGTGGTCGAGCGCGGATTGCATCGATGCAGCGGGAAGGCTCCAGTGAATCCCGCGTCACCTGTTTCGCCACTGACAAGCAGAGCTTGTCAGTGCCACCCACATTTGCGTCTCGCAATTCAAATCAAGTCACACTCGGGCCAGAGCCGCGGCTGCGTGATCGTCGCCGTCCTTATCCGGCACTTGCGGCCGTTCGTAGCGCGGCGCGACTGTCGTCTTGGCTCGCGCGAAGTCTGAATCCTCGAAGAACTCGACCGTGATCCGGTCCATCTCAAACACCAGCCGGTCGATCTTCGACGACAACCAGTGGTAGCAAACCAGCGCCGGGATCGCGAGGAGCAGGCCCGCTGCCGTCGTGATCAACGCTTCATAGATTCCCTTGGCGAGCAATTCCGTTTTCCCCAGCGCGTCGCCCGCGAGCGCCACCGTTTGAAACGCTTTGATCATGCCGAAGATCGTACCGAGCAAGCCCATGACCGGCGCGATGGCTGCGACCACCGCGAGCAATCGCAGGTACTTGCGGAGCGTGAAGACTTCGCGCGCACCGGCTTCCTCGATCGCCTTCTCGCGGCGATCCGGGGTGTCGTTTGCGCGCTTGAGACCGGCTTGGAAGATTGTCGCGATCGGTGAGGGGTTCGCGGTGCAGTAGCTCAGCGCATCGGCTGGCCCGCCGGAGAACGCGGTGCGGACGCCTTCGAGAAATCCCGGGGGAACCACGCGCACACGACGTAGCGTGAGCGAACGTTCAACGATTACGGTGAGCGCTGCGAGCGAGCACACCGCAATGGGTATGATCATCGGCCCGCCCTTGACCAGGAAATCCCAAACCGATTGCACCTGAACAGCGCGGGCGCCATCGGCGGGTTCGCCCTGACCCGCGGCGAGCAAGGCTCCGGATATCCCCACCATCATCAACTTTGCAAACACAGTTGCCTCCTCCCGGCGTTTATCTTCGAATTTCCAGCGTGGGGTGGCACTGACAAGCTTGGCTTGTCAGTGGGTCAATCTGACGTGAGCCTTGCTTTGATGTTCACGTCAAGTATTGATTACCACGGACAAGCAGAGCTTGTCCGTGCCACCCTTTGGATGTTTCCTCTTACTTAATGTCCTGGCACGGCGCTGGCCGTCAATTTGGGCAGGCGTTCCTCCGCCGGTTTCGCCCATTGGGAATCCTGGTAGCGTTCGAGCACGGCTTCGAATTGCTTGCGGGCATCGACACGCCGGCCCATCTGCTCGAAACAACGACCGGCTTCATATAGGGCAGCCGCACTCCACTCGGGATAGTCGTAAAGAATGTCCACCTTGAGCAGTTCACGGACAGCTTCCTCGTGTTCCCCCTGCGCGAAGAGACACTCGCCGATCTGGAACTGCGCCCGAGCCGCGGTCGCCCCCTGATGACGTGCGACCACCTCGCGATACGCTACCATTGCGTCGGCATAACGCTCCTGATGCTCGCGCGCCCACGCGATACCGAACTGCGCCTGATACCACGCGGGATCGTCGGCGTAGCGCTTCAGATAGTCGGTTAGCACCTGCTCACTGCGCAGCCAGCGCTGCTGAGCCGCGAGGGCTTCGCCAAGTCGCAACATCGCGGGCGCACAAAGGGCATCATCACCGCACGCCTCAACCACCGGTTCGAGCAATGCCTGAGCTTCACTGTAGCGCCCGCGCTGGGCCGCCGCTTCACCGCAATACACGCGCGCGGCATCGCGATAACTGCTCTCGGGATAGTCCGTAAGCAGCGAATTGAACGCGTTCTGCGCGTCTTCCCAATGTTCGCCCTGAAGCGCACAGAGTCCCACGCGATACAACGCACGCTCGCGAACAGACGACGGTAAGTCAGAGGTCGCCGCGTTCGCAGTCAATCGCTGAAGTCGGTCGGCTGCGGCGTCGCATCCGTCGCGATCGATCGCAATCTCAGCCACCGCCAATTCCGCGTGCGCTCGCGTGTCGCCGGCGACGTCGGGCATGGCCAACAGCGTCGCGTACGCCTCATCGGCTCCCCTTACGTCACCGGTCGTGCGCAGCGCCCAAGCGCGTTCCTGCGTGACGACTGATCGCGTCGCACTGTCCAATTTCCCCCAATCGGATTGATTGATTTGGTCGTAGGCCGCGAGTGCATCGGCTGCTTGGTCCTGACGCGCGAGGGCTGCAACCGTCCAAGCCTGCGCCGCGACCGCCCGCGTGCTATCCGGGTACGCTTCTCGCAGCTTCGCGAAGTCCGCAACCGCCTCCGCGTACTCACCCAGCGCCATGCGACAACGCGCGCGTTGATACAGGGCCTCCGCCGACCGACCGCTCGTACCTTCGCTCTCCAGCATTTCGGTGAGCAGCTTGACCGCTTGGGCGTATTCACCCGCCTGCATCGCGAGCACCGCGCGTTGATACGTCGCGAGCGACGCGAGCTCACCGCCATCACCCGATCTGGCAACTTCCGCGAACGCCTGCTGAGCGGCATCGCTGTCGCCGAGTTCCGCGAGCAGTTCACCGCGTTCCACCTGTGCCCTGCCGCGATGCGGACTGTTCGGCCGGTTCGCCAGCAGCGCTTCGAAATCCGCAAGTGCGTCACGCTGCCGAGCGAGTTTGCGTAGCGCGAGCCCACGTTTGAGCAGCGCATCGTCACCCGCATCCGTCACCGCGTTCTGCGACAGGTAAACACTCAACCAGCGTTCCGCGTTCTCCCAATCACTGCGCTGGAATGCAATGTCCCCCAGGGCCAGCGCCGCCGGTGCGTACTTCTCCGCGAGCGCATCCCCCTGCGGAAGTCGCCCAAACCACTGTTCCGCGTCGTCGTATCGCGCCAGCCGATACGCCGCCAAACCGGCGCGATAGGCTGCATCCGTCGCGCGCGGGTCTTCGGCGAATCGCTTGACGAATACTGCGAAATTCGCGATCACATCCGCCCAGTTCTCAGCCCCGTAGGCGCATTGGCCCGCGAGCAGTTGAACATCGGCGGCACTCGGATCGTCAGGATACGCCTTAAGAAAGTCAGCCGATCTGTCGCTGCACGCGTTCATATCGCCCGCGCGCTGAGCAGCCACGGCCTGCAAATGCAGCGCTCCCGCCGCCAACACATGCTTGGCGAAGCGCGTACGGAATTCGTCGAGCACGTTGGTTGCTTCGGCGGAGCGCTCGCACGCGATCAGCGCAACGGCTCGGTCGTACTCCGCCTCCGCCGCCATCGCGCAGTCCGGATGCTCCGCGTGAAGTCGCGTAAGCAGTTCGGCTGCTTTCGTTGCGTCTCCGGCGCGTAGCGCGCACTTCGCGATCCAATAGCCGAGGTCGCCCGCATCGACTGCGTCGCTTGTTTGTACCAGTACAAATGCGGCTCGTGCATCGGCGTACTCGCCCGCATCAAATTGCAGACGCCCCTTCAAGTACTGCGCACGTGCCGCGAGCTTTTCATCCGTATCCCCCCGCAACATCGCGTCAACCGCCACTTCCGCCGCCTTCGACTTACCCGAGCGGTAGAGCGCGTCGGCGGACGCAAGCTGCGCCTCGGCGTGCAGCGATGCGTCTTTGCTTTCAAGAACGCCGGCGAACCATTTCACGGCGTCTTCGTATGCACCGCGACGGGCGGCGCATTGCCCCACGATCAGACGCGCCTGCCCTGCCATTGCGGCATCGAGATCGTTCTCCAGCAATGCGGTAAGGTGCGTCTCGGCTCCCGTGTAATCACCGGTGTTCAACTCGCAAAGCGCTTGTATGAACTGCACACGTTGTCGCACAGCGCCCGCGTCCAGTTGACGCAATACGCGCGGAGCGCGCTTGAGAATCGCGTCGTAGTCGCCTGCACGATAGAGCGCATCGATCGCACCAGCCGATGCTGTGGCTGCGAGTTCATGCTTACCAGACCGCTGCGCGACCGTATCGAAGGCTGCGACCGCATCCGCGTTGCGACCGAGGGCGGCGAGGCTGCGACCGAGCATGACGCCGACCTCGGCAGCGAACTCGAAATTCGTCGCCTCGCTGAGCGGCGCGAGCACGTCAATCGCATCCGCGTATTTTCCCAAGCGAAACAGGCACACACCGAGCCCATACTCAGCCGACTGTTGCGTGGCGGCATCGGGACGGGCCGCAAGCACGCCGCGATACTCCGCTTCCGCCAGGTCGTACATGCCGCGTTGAAGCAGTCCGTTGGCGGCGTCGAGTTGCCGCACGGTCTGAGCTGTTTTGCTCTCCGTGGTACGGATCTCGGAGGCGCCGGGCTTCGTGGCAGCATGCGCTGTCGCGGCTGGCAACGCGAGCGTCGCCACAGCGAACGCGGCGATCAGTACTTGCTTTGCGGACCTGGTACACATGGTTGGTTACTTTCAGCGTTAGTGAACTTGATGCCGATCTGTTTACTCCACTGACAAGCGGAGCTTGTCAGTGCCACCCGGCCGCGCGCACCTTGGGCGGATCGCACCGGTTTCGACTTGCCAATCACTTGATCAGCCGATCTGACCGGCGCACGAAGAACTACGCGCGGCACGGTTGTGAAATATCAATAACCGCCCGAACGGGCAGGCGCCGACGCGGTGCGCACCTGCAC
Source organism: Phycisphaerales bacterium (assembly GCA_020639095.1). Taxonomy (GTDB): domain Bacteria; phylum Planctomycetota; class Phycisphaerae; order UBA1845; family UBA1845; genus JACKHG01. The sequence continues at coordinate 161,806 of JACKHH010000004.1, forward strand.
CGACGGCCCGCCGGGCGGGGAACCGGATCAATTAGGAGGCGTGATTCTCGAAGTACGCGTCTTCAGAGCCATCAACATCATCATCAACATCCGCATCGACGTCGTCATCAACGTCGATGTCAACTTCGACATCAAACGCCGACTCGATTTCCTCGGCGCGCTCTTCCAGCACCTCCGCCTGCGATTCGAGCGCTTCGATCTGATGCTCAACAAACTCCATGTGCGCGTCGCGCATATCGGCTTCGGAACTGGCCACCGCAAGCGCGTGCTCGAGGTCCGTCACCACGGCTTGGGCGTCAACGTACTCCGTCGTAAACCTTTCCAGTTCCTCCGGGTTGCCGGTGTCTGCACCGGCACGCTCGCGAAGCTGATCGGCTTTCTCGCGCACCTGGTCGGCCTTCTCGCGCATGCGGTCCGCTTCTTCGCGGAGGCGTTGGGCTTCGCGCTCCAAGTCTTCGCGTTGACGCAGCAACTGATGCGCCTGCTCGCGAACGTTGCGAAGCTCGTTGTGCAGCGTGGACTTCTGAGCCTCCAACGCAGCGCGAACTTTCTCCGATGCACCGCGCGCCGCCAGTTCACGTGCGCGAGCGAGCGTCTCGCCGCTCACTCTCGCCTGCCCCATGGCGCGGGGGAAATCTTCCGGCGCCGTCCACACCGCACGATTGCCGAAGAACCCGTGACGTTCCGTGCGGGCGGCATCGATCGGCTCGCCGTTGATCAGCTTGAGAAAATCGCTAACCGCCTGCTGCTCGCCGGGGCTGCCGTCGACACCGATTTCGTCATCACCCGGGCTTACGCGAATCGGCACGTCGTTGCGAATCATCAGCCTGGCGAATGCGTCGAGCTTTCCCCCCGAGAGCTTGTACGTTTCATGCGCTTCGTCGCCGATCGCCGCAACAAAACGACCAAACACCGCGTGCTGCTCCGCCGTTCCGTGAACCGTGATCCCATCCTTCCCCGCAGAGATCAGCACGGGCACATCCTCGCGCGACATCAACTCGATGAGCGCCTTGAGCTTGCCTTCTGAGAGTTTGTATTCCTTCGCATACGTGGCGTCATTGCCGAAGCCCGCGATGCCTTTCGGCACCGACGGTACAGTGCTCGCCCTGGGAGCGCGTGGCGCCCGCGGAGCACGGGGAGCGCGCGGCGCCTTCGGAGCAGCCGGTGCTACAGGGGCAGCCGGCGACACAGTCCCAGTCACGTGGCCACCCACGCCCGCGTGATTGTGTTCCATCATGTCCATCAGGTGCGACATCTGCCGCTCAAGACGATCGAGGCGATCCTCAAGAGCGTCATCGCTGTAACCATCATCGTCGTCGCCGGGTGACGAAACCAGATAGACCGTTGCGGGTGGCTCCGGGGCGCTTGCGACGACAAACGGCTCCGGCGATGTCGCCGACACGGCATAGACACCACCACCGGCTTCCACGTACGACTTCGCTTCAACAGCGGCTGGTTCTTTCGGGTCGCACGATTTCGCGGGCGTCGCCATCCAACCTGAAAGTACGATGGCGGCAGCCAATACCAAGCCCATGGGCGACAAACCCGGGGCATCTTTACGCGTCATGATCATGGTCAATCTCCTGGCAAAGGATTTCGTCTTGCGTGTTCCCGCGCCGATCCCAACTGCCGGCGCTGCGTGTGCTTCTGATGAGACATACTGCCTTGCGGTGAGCAACGCGGACGCATAGGCCTTGCGTTTGCGCGGGTTCAACCACGTCACCCACGCATCGCAACACACTTCCGCCTCCGCGTTCATCCGCGACCGCACCCACCACACCACCGGGTGCCACCAATACACACAGCCAATCACCACATCGAGCCAACGCACCCAGTGGTCCCTGCGCCGCAGGTGCGCCAACTCATGTGTCACAACAGCACGACGACCATCGTCATCCAGTTCCGCCCACAACTCCGCGGGCAAGACGAGTCGTTTACGCCAACCACACCAAATCATGGGCGACAACTTGCGATGCGCGATGACGCACGGCGGCGCTTTCCGCAGACGCAGCCCCCGCGCCACGTTCGCCACCAGGCATTCAACGTCGCGCGGAGCTGCCTCCGCAGCCGCTAGTTGTCGAGAAAGGCGAAGTGCGAGCACGCACTGCGCGAGTGCGTACAGCAGCGCGCCGGTGAGCCAGAGTGATAGCGGAATCGGCGACACCGACCCCAGCGCGTCGCGGGCAGCCGCCAGTTGTCCGATCCAGTTCCGCCAGGTGCGCACCATCGGAACGGCACGTTTGAGAATTGAGGTTTCGCTTTGATCCGCGGTTTGTGGCTGGGGCTCCGGTGCAGCGCTTGGGATTTCCTGTTCCGTCAGATCAGAGATGGTGGGAGTGGGCACGCCTGCCGGCGTGGCTGCGATGGTGCGATCTTCAAGCAGTTCGGTCGCTTCATACTTGTCACAGGCATCGGATAGACTTGCACCGTCATTGTGTACGCCCGCAAGTGAGAGTATTGCGTTGACGGCTTTTCCGACGACAGCGGACACTTCGCGCGCGCGCGCCGCGACGGCATCGATTTCGGGTTTCCCATCCGACGGCAATTCGACATCGGGTTTGCTGGAAAGCGGCTGGTCAACGATTCCTGTCAGATAGTCTTCGTGTACTGATTCGTATGACCACTGAGCCGGTTCGATCGAAAGCGGCGCATCTGCTAACGCGATATCCTCAAGGATTGCGGTCGGCAACGTCGCGGGCCCAATCGCATCCACACCGTCCGCGAACTGCTCTTCGGGCTGCGCCGGGTCCGCCAAGCGACCATCCGCATCGATCACATTGACCGCATCGACCGGTTCATTCAGACGTTGTTCATGCGTCGGCTCGCTTTGTGACACGGGTGGCGCAGGCAGGAACGGAAGAATGACGAGCCCGAGTAGCACGGCGAGCCACAACGCGTGCCGCGTGCCCGGCCTGCGTTTCACGCGGCAGCACACAAGCGCGACGAGCAACGCCAGCGGCACAATCGCCACCGAACTTCGCCACATGCCATCCAGCAATGTCTCAGCCCAGGACATCACAAGTCATCCGAAGGGGTGGAAAGTCAAAGGTCCAAGGTCTTGAACCGAATATCAAAAATCAAAGATCGCGCGACGCCAGAAACCCGTCATCCAGCATTCTTCATTCTTCATTCTTCATTCGTAACTCATCACTCATCCGCATCCAGCGTTTCAATCAGCTTGTGCAGTTCCGCGAGTTCTTCGCGACTTAGCTTTTGCGTTTTCACCAGGTGGAGCGCGAGCGCACCGGCTGCTCCGTCGTAGAGTTGGCCGACCAGCGACTTCACCCGTGCGCGGCGTACGCGTTCGCGCGTCAGTTTGGCGCGGAACACGTGCGCGAGGTCGGACTTGTCGCTGGCGACGTAGCCCTTCTGTTCGAGTCGATTGAGCAGCGTTTGCACCGTCGTGTATGCGACGCCGCGCCGCCGCGCGGGCAGGTGGGCCATCACGTCGCGGACCGTACCCGGCCCGGAGTCCCACAGCGCGCGCAGCACGTCCAGCTCCGCATCGCCAAGTTCGTATTCGTAGCGCGTCATTCGATTATTCTCAGGAGGAAAACGAGCCCGGTGAGGCGACGTTCCAGCCGGGCTGCAAAGCCCCGCGTCGGCCACCTCCTACATGCGTCGTAGGTAACCTACTACAGTCGTCGGAGCATTGCCAACAAAATCTCTGCAACAGCGTGTACGGAATTGTCGAGGAGATGTTGCGACTTATCCGTCAAAGCATGCACAGGGCGCGGTCAGCTATGGTGCCAAAGGAGGTTAGAACGCCTCAGACCTGCAAATGAACCCGTCCCGAGGCAAACATCCGGGCGCGCGGGCTAATGTCCCCCTCCCCGCGGGGTGTCGATTCCACCGGGATCGCTGCGAAAACGCGGCTGGCTGTAACGTCCTCGTTTCAACGGCATCGGACGCTTTGGCGGCTGGACTGGACGGGGCATAGAATCGCACGAGCGTCGGCGGCAAACGACCGCGGCGAATGCCGTGCGCGACGCGAAACCCCTACGCCACCCCCCGGCTTGTGGACACGACCTGGCGTCAGGTCGCGCCGGAGCACGGTGACGAAGATCCCTGCGAAAGGAGAACCTCAGATGAAACGCGCGTTGTCAGTGACTGCGCTGTGCCTTGGCGTGTTTTCATGGGTGCTCTATACCCCGGCACTCGGAGACACCGAAGGCATGAAGGACGGCCACAAGATGGAGGCGAAGGCCGAGGTCGGAGAGAAGGCGCCCGACTTCACGCTCACGGACGTTGACGGCAAGGAGCACAAGCTCAGCCAGTACGCGGGCAAAGTTGTCGTTCTCGAATGGACCAACCACACCTGCCCGTTCGTCGTACGCCATCAGAAAACCAATCACACCATGCAGCACACCTTCGCGAAGTTCGCCGACAAGGACGTCGTATGGCTCGCGGTGGACAGCACCAACAAGGACTTCCAGGGCGGCTACGATATTGACGGCATCAAGAAGTGGATCGCAAGTGAAGACGTGCAGTTGCCCTACCCCGTGCTTCGCGATGAGGACGGCGCGGTCGGACATCTCTACGGCGCAAAGACCACACCGCACATGTTCGTGATCGACAAGAAGGGTGTGCTCGTCTATTCGGGTGCGATCGATGACGATCCCGCGGATGACAAGGACAGCGACAACAACTACGTTGCGAGCGCAGTGACAGCCGCGCTCAACGGCTCGCCGGTCGAAACCAGCAGCACGAAGCCGTATGGTTGCGGCATCAAGTACGCGAAGTAACGCGGCACATATCGCGCTTGCCCAGATTCGCATTACGGTGCGCCCTGGAGGTTTGGAAACTCCGGGGCGCACCTTTTCACAGGCAGTCTCGCCGATGCCCCGCGCCGTTGCGTGATGTTGCCGTGCTCGCTACACTTCGCGACCAAGACGGCTCAGGACACTCGATGCGGACCACTGCCGGACGGCTTGCCAACTTGCGATTCCTAAAACAACCTGACACGAGCAAGGACGGTGCGATTCAACGCGGGGGCGGTGCGCTCTGCCGCTGTACGCATTATGTCTGTTGCGCGCTGGTCGTTGCGGCATTTGTCACCGTTGGTCAGACCGGGTGTGCGCCTGCGTGGAAGTACAGCTATATCGACGCTGAGCGAACGGCGGCTGATACCGCGAGCGACCTGCTCATCTGCTATCGCGACCACCTCGACCTGGGCTCTGCCGATCTTGAGGATGCATTAAAGTCGGCGGAACTCGCGCCGATGATCAAGAACTTCGTACGCTGTTCGCTGGTTTCCGCGTACGCCCCGAACCGCGCGTACATGGCACAGTTCGGCGTGACTTCACCGCCGGGCGTCGTCGTCGTGCATTCCGACGGCACGTACCACGCGTTGACCGAGAACCTGACGCCCGACGGTATTCGCGACTTCCTCGCGTCCGCGAAGGCACCGGGCTCCAAGCCGCAGCGCAACACGTCGGTTCCCCGCCCCACCGATTACCTGCTCCGCGCCGAGGGCGTGTACGAGACCGCCGTCGATCGGGCGCAGCGTCTGAATCGCAACCTGCTGATCGTCTACAAGTGGTGGCTCGACGAGGATTCGACGAAGCTCATCGCACGGATGTCGCGGCCCGAGGTGGCGGCGCAGTGTACGAATACGGTGAACTGCGTGCTCGACTGGGACTTCATCCCCAACCGCGGCCATGTCGCGCAGTACGGTGTGCAAGAGTACCCGGCAATCATCATCGTGCATCGCGACGGCACATCGGACGTGCTTCAGGGATTGGCGCCGGTCGATCGCATCATTGGTTTTCTCGACAACGCATTGGGCAACGGAACGGCGGCCTCGGCGACGAACGTGCAACTCAGTTCCGCCAAACCGGGTTGGCGCTGGTCCACTGAACCCGAGTTCGCAGCCAATCGCGCCCGCGATGGCCGCACCGGGCTGTTTATGTTCTTCCACTCCGCGACGCAGGACGAATCGGTGCGGGCGATGCGGCTGCTGCAATCCAACTCAGCCGATACCCTGCTCGCCGACACGGTGCGCTGTAGCGTCGACGCCGCACAGTTCCCCGACCAACTCGCAGCCTACAACGTTGACGTGCTGCCAGCATGCGTAGGCGTCCGCCCAGACGGCACAAGCATCGCGCGGCAAGGCAATATCACGTTCGACGACCTCACCGCGATTCGGAACTTTCTCGAAAAGTGAGAAGGTGGGAAAGTGCGAAGGCTTGAGACCTGAGGCTTGAGGCTTGAGGTCGAGAGTGTGGCGTCTTTCTCGATTTCGACGTTCGACCTTTGACTTTCGACCTGCGACCATTCGAACGAGCGTGCGCGCGCGGCGAACTGTGTGCCGTCATCGAACGCTCTGCATTCTGCACGCTGAACTCTGCACTCAACCCCCTATCGCAAATGCATCGGCGGTATCTGCCTTGGCAATTCGCCGCGGTAGTTGCTCGTTGGCCGATATGCCGTGCCTTCCCGCATCTGCTCGATGATGTGTGCGCACCACCCCGCGGTCCGGCTGACCACGAACAGCGGTGTGGTCAGTTCGACGGGCAGCCCCAGGACCTGCATCGCGATGGCTCGTGGGAGCCCCAGGTTCGGTAGTGTGCCGCGGCGGTTCGACACGGCATCACGGATGGCGTCGTAGATGTCCATCAACCGGTCCATGCCGCGTACATTGGCAGTTTCACGCACCTTCGCTTCGAGAATGACCGCGCGGGGATCGCCTTCGGGATAGATCGCGTGTCCGAAACCGGGCAGCGACTCGCGTTTCTCCAGCGCCGATTCGACGAACGTTTGCGCGTCTTGAACGGTGGCGAAGCGGCCCAGCAATTCGTTGATCTGCATGCACTCCGCGTCCGCGGGCGCGCCGCACAACGTCGCGATCGCCGCCACCATGGACGAGAGCAAATCCTGTCCGCCGGACACAGCCACGCGCGCGGCGAACGTCGGTGTGCTGAAACCATGCTCGGCACTGAGCACGAGCATCAGGTCGAGCAACTTCTGGCCCGCTTCGTCCGGCTCCTTGCCGGTGAGTTGATAGAACAACTGAGCGGCGTGCGTCAGCCCCGGCCTGGGATCGAGCGGTTCGCTGTGTTTCGTGAAGCGGTAACGTGCAGCCACCAGTGACGCGGTCGATGCTGTGATCCAGATTGCGCGTCGCCGAGCATCGTCGATCGTTGTTCCGCGCGTCGGGTCGAAATGCCCGAGCAGCGACACGGTCGTCCGCAGCACGTTCATCAACGGCGCGTCGGTCGGTATCGAACGCAGCGTCGCCGTCACCTGTCGCGGCAGGCGGCGATATTCCATCAACGTATCGTGCAGGATCGAGAGCTGCCGCCGGCTGGGCAACTCACCGTAAACCATGAGGTGCAGAACTTCTTCGTAGCGCGCGTTGCCCGCCAAATCCGCGATGGCGTATCCGCGATACCGCAGCCCCTCAGGTCCCAGTGACGAGATTGCGGTCTCACCCGCAACCGCACCAACGAGTCCAGGTTTGAAAGTCGTATCGCCCATCGCTCCACTTCCCCCCGCAACGAACAACCCGGCACCGCGCGCGACGCCGCGTCCGCGAGGAAGCAGCGTCACCGCGTAGGATCATAGCCCAGCAATTCGTACAATTCTTGGCGCGTCTGCATGTCGTCAACGAGCGACGCTTGCGTGCCCGCCTTGTGCAACTTGGCGAGCGCATCTGCAATCGTTTTCATCGCGAGACGCTGAAGTGTGACGGGATAGATGATGATCCGATAACCCATGTCGGCGAGTTCGTCAGCCGGCAGCAATGGCGATTTGCCAAACTCGGTC
>JACKHH010000040.1 GCA_020639095.1 Phycisphaerales bacterium
ATTACTGCAGCAGCTGGTGCGGGCGCGACAGCCGTCAAGTTTCAGAATTACCGTACGGAAGACTTCGTGCGCGATCGCAGCCTGACGCACAACTATCGCAGTCAGGGGCGCGACGTTACCGAATCGCAGTACCACATGTTCAAGCGTTGCGAGTTGAATGTTGCGCAACTCGCGGGGCTTTGCGAACACTGCCGCGCGTGCGGTGTGATGTTTCACAGTACGCCCACCAGTGAAAGCGGCATCCGCGATCTTCGCGAACTCGGCGTGCCCGTGCTCAAGAACGGGTCGGATTATCTCACACATTTGCCGCTGATTCGCGCGATGGGGGAAAGCGGGCTGCCCACGGTGCTCTCAACCGGGATGGCCACGCTCGCCGAGATTGACGATGCCGTGCTCGCATTTCGCGCGACCGGCAACGCGCAGCTCATCTTGCTGCATTGCACGTCGTCGTATCCGACCGCACCGGCTGAGACAAACCTGCGGCGGATTCCTGCGCTTGCGCGGGCGTTTAATTGCCCGACAGGCTTCAGCGATCACACCGCGGGTGTCACCGCGAGCATATCAGCCGTTGCGCTTGGTGCATGCTGGATCGAGAAGCATTTTACGCTGGACAAGTCGCTACCGGGGCCGGATCACGCGTTCAGCGCCGATCCCGCGGAGTTCGCCGAGTTGGTGTCAGCCGTTCGGACGGTGGAGGCCCAACTTGGCAATTCCAACATCGGCCCGACAGCGGGTGAACAGGCGGGCCGTCGCGATTTCCGCCTGTCGTGCGTCGCGGCGCGCGATCTCGATGTGGGCGAAACACTCGAAGAAGGCGACGTTATCTTCGCGCGTCCGGGCACGGGCATTTCGCCGCGGGATGTGGGCATTGTCATGGGTCGACGCACGAAGAAGGCGTTGCGGGCTGGCGATCTGATCGAGATGGGCGGGTTGGAGTAGGGGGGATCGCGGGATGCGCGTGGTACTGTTGGGTAATCATACCGTGGGCGTGCGAGCGCTCGACGCGTTGCGCGAATGTGCCGAGGTCGTGGGCGTCGTGGCGCACCCCGCCGATGTTGAGGACGGCGTGCGTTACGCGTCGCTGTATGAGCATGCGCGGCAGGCGGGTCTCCGTGTGGCGCGCATGGACGGCAACGATGCGAAGCTGAAGGCCTGGATTGCCGAAGCCGAACCGGATCTGCTGCTCACAGTGGATTACCGCTACCTCTTGTCCGCCGATGTTATTGCACTCGGCAAGCTTGGCGCGATCAACCTGCATCCGAGCTTGTTGCCGAAATACCGGGGCCGGGCTCCGGTGAACTGGGCGATCATCAATGGCGATTCGGAATTGGGCCTGACTGCGCACTTTATCGATCAGGGCATGGATCGCGGTGACATCATCGCGCAGGAACGTTTCACGCTCACCAACGAAGAGGATGTCGGCGACGCGCTTGAGAAGCTCTATCCCATGTACGAGCGCATGGTACGCCGCGTCATTGGGTATTGCCAAGATGGTGGCGTGCCGCGCAGGCCGCAGAACCACGCGCAGGCCACAACCTTTCCGCGCCGCCGCCCCGAGGATGGCGAAATCGACTGGTCCGCGTCGGCACTAGAGATTCATCGCCTGATCCGGGCGGTCGCAGCGCCCTACCCGGGTGCGTTTGCGATGCTGGGGGATCAAAAGCTGATCATCTGGCGCGCCGCCGTGGTGCCGGATACCCGGGCGGGCGAGCCGGGCGCAGTTGTAAGTGGTGATGCGGAAACGGGTTATGTGGTGTGCTGTGGCGAGGGCGGTCTGCGACTGGTTAGTTGGGAATGCGACGGGGAAGACCGGACTGCGTTGCCGATCGGTTCTGTTATTGGGAAAACGGAAACGGCGGTGACGCGTGGTTGACGTAACAGCAACTGAATCCGCCGCGCTTGAACGGGTGGCTGCCCACTTCGACGGTTTGGTTGCGAAGTTTGGTGAGGACCATCGCGCGCTCGACTATGGCAGCCGGTCGTCGCAGACGCTGCGGTTTGATGTGCTCGCGCATGGGCTGCCACTTGCGGGGCGACGCGTGCTCGACGTGGGCTGTGGCATGGCGGACCTCGCCGGCTATCTGCACGAACGCGAAATAGAAGCCGAGTACGCGGGCGTTGACATTTCGCGGGAGATGATCGCGGCCGCCAAGCGCAAGTATCCCGGCGTGAATGTTCGCGTTGGGAATATCTTAAGCGACAGTGAGCCCGTAACGTGTGATGTCGCGATCGCGAACGGAATCTTCTACCTCCTGGGTGAAGAGGCTGAGGCGATCATGTACGCCACGGTGGCGCGAATGTTCGAATTGGCGGAGGAGGCGATCGCGTTCACATCGCTGAGTACGTGGGCGGCAGATCGGGTGGATGGTGAGTACCACGCCGACCCGTCGGTGGTGCTCGCGTATTGTCGTTCGCTTACGCCTTATGTCACACTGCGGCACGACTATTTGGCCCATGATTTCGCGGTATTCTTGTACAAACGGGCACAGGGCGCATGATTGTCTCGATACACCAGCCGGCATATCTTCCGTGGCTCGGCTATTGCGCGCGGATCGCGCGCAGCCATCGGCACATCGTGCTCGATCATGTGCAGTTCGAGAAGAACAGCTACATCAATCGCAATCGCGTGCGAACAGCCAGTGGACCGTGTTGGCTCACGGTGCCGGTGAAAACAAGCGGGCGATTCGGTGAGTTGCCCATCAACAAGGTCGAGATCGACAATACGCGCGACTGGCGGCGCAAACATTGGCAAACGCTGACGCAGGCGTACAGCCAGGCCCCGCACTTCGCGGATCACGCTGACTTTTTCGAGAACGTGTATCGGCGGGATTGGACGCATCTGGCCCTGCTTTGTGAGACGACCACGGCATACCTCCTGGCGGCGCTGGGCATCGACACGCAGCGCAAGGCGAGCAGCGCGATGAACGCGTCGGGCGTGAAGGAAGAACTCGTGCTGAATCTCTGCCGCGAGGCGGGGGCGACGACGTATTTTTCCGGCAGCCTGGGGCGCGATTATCTTTGCTGCAAAACGTTCGCGGACAGCGGGATGCGCGTTGAATTCCAGGATTATCGCCATCCGAAGTACCCGCAGGTGGGCGAAGGGTTCATCGCGAATCTCTCGGTGGTGGATCTGCTTTTCAATTGTGGACCGGCGAGTCTCGATGTGCTGATGATCGCGGGAACGGCGGTGTCGCGATGACGACAGTCTTGGAAAAACCGTTGGCCATTGTTCCCGCGCGGGGCGGGTCGAAGCGGTTCCCGCGGAAGAATGTCGCGCTGCTCGGCGGCAAGCCGTTGATCGCGTGGACGGTGGAGGCCGCTGTCGCGTCGGGCGTATTCGATCAGGTTTGGGTTTCGTCGGATGATGCGGAGATTTGTGCTGCCGGTGAGGCGGCGGGGGGTGTTTCCCTGGCTCGCCCGGCGGAATTGGCAGCCGATAACGCGACGGTGGCGCAGGTGTGCACCGCGGTCGCACGCGATTTTGCCGCCCGCAACCAGCCATATCATGCGGTCTATGTGCTTCTGCCGACAAGCCCATTGCGGAAAGCTGCAAGCATTCGAGCGGCTTGGGATGTGTACTGCTCGCGGGAGGCGGACGCGTTGGTGAGCGTCTCGCCGCTGGCGCATCCGCCCGAGTGGGCGCTGACGATCGCCAATGGTTGGGTAAAACCAATGGACGCTGCGGGCTATGATACACCCAGGCCGCAGTTGGTGCCGAAGTACCGTGCGGACGGTGCGCACACGATTGTTTCGTTGAAGCATCTGCTCGCGACCGGGAGTCTGATCGGGCCGCGAACCGCGAGTATCATCACGCCGGCGGGGGAGGCGGTGGATGTGGATACGCCCGAGGACTTGGCCTGGGCGGAGTTTCTGTTGTCGCGACAAGGGTGAGGCGAACTATGGCCGACGTACTGGTGGTGGCGGCGCATCCGGATGACGAGGTGTTGGGTTGCGGCGCGTCGATTGCGCGTTGGACGGACGCGGGCCGCAGCGTGCACATTGCGATCCTCGGCGAGGGCATCACCTCGCGCAGCGATCGGCGCGAAGAAGCCGACCGCGAACTGCTCGACAAGCTCCACACCAACGCCCGGGCTGCAGGCGAGCTGCTGGGTGCGGAGGGGGTTACGCTGTTTTCCCTGCCGGACAACCGCTTCGACACCGTGCCCTTGCTCGACGTCGTGAAAATCGTCGAACGCCTGCTCGCGGAGCACAAACCGGTTGACGTCTATACGCATCACGCGGGAGATTTGAACATCGATCACGGTGTCGTGCACCGCGCCGTGCTGACCGCCACGCGTCCGGTGGCGGGCCAGTGTGTGCGGAATCTGTGCACGTTCGAGGTGCCGTCGTCATCGGAATGGGCGTTTGGTGATATCGCCAAACCGTTTTCGCCGAACGTCTTTGTGGGCGTCGGGGATACGCTGTCGCGCAAATGTGACGCGATGGCCTGCTATGAAACCGAGGCCCGGGCTTTCCCGCATCCGCGAAGCCCACAGGCGCTGGAAGCAATCGCGCGTCGCTGGGGCAGTGTGGCTGGGGTCGCCGCGGCTGAGGCGTTTGAACTGGTGCGGGCTGTTCGCTGACGCTTACGCCGACGGCACCAGCGTCGCGTTGCCGATGAGTTGCTGAATTGTCGTGAGGCAGCGCTCGTCACTCACTTTCGGGTTTTCACCGAGAAACACTTCAGCCGCTCTCTGACTTTGCGCGGCGCGATCCGCCAGATATTCCGGATGCGCGAACGCGCTCGTCAATTCCTGCTCCAACCCGGCGACGGTGTCGAGTCGCGGCCAGTGTTCGAGCCCCCAGGCTGCGAGATCGATTCCCGGCATGTCGCCGCAGAGCAGGAACACCGGGCGCGACAATAGCGACGCCTCGACGATCGCCGACGAGCGATTGTTGACCACCACGACCGCATCGGCTGATGCAACCAACTCGACGAGATTCTCCTCGTTTGCGATGTGCCAGCGCTGCGCTTCCGGCAGGTCGGCTTGCAGGCGCTCGTAGAGGTCGACTTGGTCGTAACGCGGGTGCGGTTTGATGGTGAATTGCCAATGGGGCTGCCTGCGGGCGAGATCGTTCAATTCGTCGAATGTTCTGAGTGCGCCCGCCCAGTTGATCGCGGGCAGGTCGCCTTGGTGTGCCGGGGCTGCGATCGCGCTAGTGATCAGGAGGATTCGCGGTTTTTTGATGCTGTCGCGCGCTCGAGCGCACGCGTTCGTCGTTTGCAGAGTGGCGTCCATGCCGGGGTCGCCGGTGATGGCGATGCGCTTCTCGGGGATGCCGATGCGCACCAGCCGGTTCCTGGCGGCTGGTGATGGCGCTCCGAGCGTGACTTCCGGCAGCGAGCTATACCAGCGGGCGTCGCCGCACGACATGATCCCGTGCGAAAGCACCAGGCTGGGGATGTCGCGCTGGGCGCCGACTTCGAGCAGCGGGGTGGGATAGTTCGCGACAATCAGCTCCGGGCGATGCTTGTCGAAGTATTCCTGCCAGGTGGCCACGTGGGCGGCCATTCTGCGGGCGTAGTCACCGAATAGAAAATCCCAATGGTGCATGATGTGCGGGTTCGCGAAGATGGTGCGGGCGCATCCGGTTGCGCGTACGCTGGCGTTGTCGAATTCCGCGCGGGCGTTGCGGGATTTGGCTGCTACCTCTTCTTCCGCTCCCTTACAGTCGCGGCTCGGATTGGTTACCTGTGATTCGTGGTACACGTGATGGCCGGCGTCGCGGAGTTGGTGAAGCGCGTCGTCGCCGGCTGCACGGTAGAGCTGCACAACTGCCAGGTCGGTTTGCCGGCAGATCGTACGGATAAGCGGCAACTGGCGCAGGAGGTCGTTACCGCTGCCTGCGAAGAGCACGAAAGGCCTGCCGTCGAGCCGTGTCGTGAGATCGACGCGCTCGCCCTGGTCGCGGCTCGCATGCGCGGCGCGGTCCGTAAACGTGGTGCGCGCGCGTGGCAGCAGGCGTACGGGAATTCCCATATTCTCCGCCATACCGCGTACGATGGGTTGAAGCAGCGGCATCGCGCCCATTCCGGGCGGTTGTTCCAAACCGTGACCGGTGTGGTCGTCGAAGCAGACGATTTCCGTCGGTGCGAAGCGTTCGATGGCGCGGCGAATCGTGAAAGCAGCCCATACCATCCGCGTCAGGCACGCGATGTGGCGATGCCGCGCCATGCCCAGCAGGTCCATCCCGCGAAGCGGAATCCGCGCGTGTACTCGCCAGAACGCCTGCACCTCGTCGTCGAATCGCTGAGCAGCCGCAAGGTCTTCGGGTGAGACGTCATCCCAAGGCGTGGTGAATTCGATGCTGCGATCCTGCAATGCGAAACATGCGGGCAGGTCGTACGCCAGGACGTGCCCGCTCAGGGCAGCCGGGAAGGTGGCGGCCACTTCGGCAACATCGCAGCCATCGAGCAGAACGGTCAACGTCATCGGCAGGCAGTCCCCGAATCAGGAGCGCGCGGGCCGGCGCAGAACGACGCGCACGATCCGGCAAACAAGATCGTTGATGGTCACGCCCGGGTAGTTCCGCCGAGCGGCTGACATTAAGTCGGCATCAACCGCGATGAGATCTTCAGTCCGAGTGCGCGGAATCAGTGCGAGAATCTCAAAGCCGGCATCGCGGGCGTAGATCTCCAGGTCGGCGAGTGTCATGCGATTGAGGCAGTTGTCGTAGTACGCCAGGGCGCTCATCGTCTCGTTCGCGCGAAACTGCGCGAGATAGGCAGCCAGGTCGTCGCGGTTGAATCGCACGTGCCCCCAGGGAATATCCAAGGTGACCAGCGAATGCCCGCCGTCGAGCCCGAAGAACGGGTTGTACTCGTGGTAGCAATACCCCCCGGGCCGCAGCACGCGATACATCTCCGCGAACGCGGCCCGCGGGTTCGCAATGTGCTCAAGCGTGCGCCAACTCGCCACGAGATCAAACAAGGCGTTGGGCAAGGTTGATTTGGCAATATCGTCGACGACCAGCGTAACCTGCTCCGCACGCGGCGTTGGTCGGGATGCGCTACGCAGGTGATCACGGGCAGTTTGTGCGAATCGTTCGGACGCCTCCGCGCCATCGGCGAGCTTGCGATCCGTGCCCACGACCCGCCGCGCGCCCCAGCCTGCGAGCACGATCGGCTCTATGATGTCGCCGCATCCGACAGAAAGCACGTCGCTCCCGGCGATACTGCCGCAATAGGTCGCCAGCACGCGTTCAGCCAGGTCGAAACGCTCCGCCATCGCGGACAGTTCCGACGTGAGCTCTGCATCGGTGGGCGGTGGGGGAGCGTCTTGCAGCATGCGCCGCCAGCCCGGCTTGAGTTTGTCGCGATGGCCCGGGACCAGCGTATGCTTCTTGCCGGAGCGGTCACAAAATACGGGTGATACCGGCTCCGCGGTTGCGGGCGTCGAGAGAATCGTCGTCATCGGTTCGTTTTTCCTGTTGCGCACGGCCTGGGATCTATGGTATCTATCGGCAGCCACGCCGATTCGCGCGCAGTGTGGAATGAGGAGATCCGCGACCCCCGTGTCAGTACGGCCCAAGCCAAAACGTGCAGCCAACCAACCGGCGGATTCGCCGCTTCCGCTCGGTGAAATCGTCTGCGCCGACAACCTGACCTGGATGCGAACACTGCCAGGCGGGTTGATCGATCTCGTTTACATCGATCCGCCATTTATGACGAACGCTGCCCGGGGAGCGCGCGGGGGGCTGCGCTATGACGATCGCTGGCCCGGAGGCATCGCGGAGTTCGCAGCCTTTCTGGAGCCGCGTTTCGTCGAGCTGCACCGCCTGCTTGCTGAGAACGGCACGCTCTATGTCCACGTCGATCCGCGCACCAGCCACTACCTCAAGGTGCTGCTCGATGGCATCTTCGGCGCCGACAACTTCCTCAACGAGATCATCTGGAGCTACCGCACGGGCGGGCGTTCGACGCGCTGGTTCGCGCGCAAGCATGATGTGCTGCTCGTTTATGCGCGGAGTTCCGGGAAGCACGCGTTCAACGTGATCCGTGACGGGGCGTTTCGCACCGACGGATTGGTGTATGACGAGGAGGGCAAGCCCTACAAGAACACCCGCAAAGGCCGGTTGTACTTCCACGCCGACGGTCCCGCGCTGACCGACGTCTGGGAAATCCCATTCCTCTCGACGGTCGCGCGCGAACGCACCGGCTACCCTTCGCAAAAACCCGAAGCCCTGCTCGAACGCGTCATCCGCGCCAGCAGCAACCCCGGCGACGTGGTCGCCGACGTCTTCTGCGGGAGCGGAACGACGCTCGCGGTGGCCCAACGCCTCGGGCGAAAGTGGTTGGGATGCGACGCGTCACCCGATGCGGCGGAGATTGCACGCAAACGACTGGGGCGAGCCGGGCGAAATGGGCAATGATTCCACGCCAAACGCACCCGCAAGTACCCCTTCTTCGGTCATGCTGGTACGGGTACTCGACGCCGAGCTGTGTCACGTTCTGTCGGGGGTTGTGCATGCTTTTCGTTGCGTGTTGACGAGTTTGCGGGCAGCCCCTAGCATCCGATTTTCCCGGGTATTTCGAGGGCTCCGGTGCCCGCACGCGGTTTGTGAGATACGCCGGGGGTAGCTAGGGATCAGACCGGCGCGCGTGATCCCATCTCTTGCCGAGGCGGATCGCGTTTCGTGTTCGCAATCATCTCCGACATTCACGGGAACCTGGAAGCTTTGCAGGCGGTCTTCAAGGAGATCGACCGGCGGGGCATCAAGGAGGTGTTTTGCCTGGGCGACGTCATCGGCTACGGCGCCAGCCCGCGCGAATGCCTCGACCTCGTGATCGAGCGCTGCGCCATGTGCGTCTGCGGCAACCACGACCACGCCGTCTTCTACGAACCCTGCAACTTCAACGTCAGTGCCGAGCGGGCGTGCTTCTGGACGCGGCAAGTCTTTGAAGATGAGCCGAAGAAGACCCTCCGCGACCGGCGCTGGTCGTTCCTCGGCAAGTTGCCTATCCGTCACGAAGCCCACAATCTGCTGATGGTACACGCATCCCCGCGCAGGCCGGTGAACGAATACCTCTTCGCCGAGGACGTCTACACCAACCCCAGCAAGATTCTGGCGAACTTTGAGCGGATGGAGGAACACCACAAAGCCTGTGTCGTCGGCCACACCCACGTGCCCGGCGTGTTCCTCGATGATCCTTATTTCGACCCGCCGCCGGAGCTTCCGGAGCCCAACTTCTACACCGTCACGGACGACGAAAAGGCGATTCTCAATATTGGCAGCGTGGGCCAGCCCCGTGACCGCGATGTGCGCGCCTGTTTCGTGGTGGTGTACGAGCGCGGTGAGCGGGTCCTGTTTCCCGAGGACGCGGACGTCAGCGATTTTGACCCCGAAGAAGAGGGTTACATCGCGACCGTGGAATATGTTCGCGTCGAATACGACATCCAGAAGGCGGTCCACAAGGCGCTGGAAACGCCGGAACTCGATGATTTCCTCGGCCTGCGGCTGCTCGAAGGGCGCTGATCGAGCAGTTGTGAGGCAACCATAACATCATGGATAATAAGAACTTCTTTCGCGCTCTGTTCTGGGCGCTGTTGGCCTTTCTGCTTTGGAGCATGATCGCACAGCGGATCTGGCCCCCCAAGCACACGCCCCCGCAGCAGACCGCGCAACAATCGGGTGGTGATGCCGATTCGAACGGCATGTCGGGCACCTCAGGCGTGGCTGACACGACCAGCTCTTCGGTTGCTGACAACGCTGACGCGCTGTCGGACATGTCCGACGCGTCCGACAAGCTGCCTGCCGATTGGTCGATTCAGGAAGCGGCGGAAGACTCCGTCGTGACACTCGGCGAGACCGAGGGATTCGATAAGAGTCCGTACCGGCTGAAGTTGTGGGCGTCGAACGTCGGCGCGTCAGTCGAGACTGTCAGGTTGTCAGACCATCAGCAGAACGTTCACACGGACGATCGCTACCGCCTGCTGACCCCGGTCGAGAACTCCGGCAGGATTTGGCGCTCGTTTGCCCTGGAGCGGGTCATTCTTGACGGCTCCAAACGCATTGACCTCCATCACAAGCGCTGGACTGCGAGCGAGGTCTCTTCCACGGGTGACGGGCAGCAGGTGACGTTCTCGACGGCGATCCTCGATGGCGAGACGCGAGTCCTCAGCATCGAGCGCAGCTACGTAATCAAGCCGCAGGCGTTTGATTCGGGCAGGCACGATGTCGAACTGACGACGACCGTCCGCAATCTCACCGACACCGCCCACACCGTTCAGCTTGTTGAGCTGGGCGCGCTGGGCATCACCCGCGAGGGGCGTTTCCAACAAGACCAGACGACTTTTGCCGCAATCAGCGAGTCATCCGTGGCTGAGTTGGAGGTCGGTACATTCGTGGATGTCGCCAAGAAGGGCGGCCTCGACCTTTATCCGCGCGAAGAGGGCGATACCAGCCCGCTAGCGTGGTTCGGTGCGGGAAATCTGTACTTCTCCGCGACGCAATGCCCGGTTGATGCTGCGGGCAAGATGATTCCCAATCAGGTGGTCAGCGTCAAAGCCATCGACTTCGACCAGAACAACAAGACCACCGATGACGTCACGCTGCGGACGGTGACCCCGGTCATCTCACTTTCACCGGGCACCGAGCAGACCCGCCGTGTCGCGCTCTACCTCGGCCCGAAGGATCGCCACGCCTTCGAGTCTGCGGACAACCCGGACTACGTCGCCCGCGACTACATGGTGCAGATCAAGCACGGCTACGGCTCCTGCGCGATTAACTTCCTGACCGACATGATGATCGGGTTGCTCAACTGGTTGGAGAGCGTGCTCGGCAACTTCGGTGTTGCGATCATCATCATGGTGATCGTCGTCCGCACCATCCTGCACCCCATCACCAAGAAGACGCAGGTGAACATGGTGCGCACGCAGCAGCGGATGTCCAAGCTGCACCCCAAGGTCGCCGAACTCAAGAAACGCTACGGCAACGACGCGATGAAGCTGAATCAGGAGACGATGAAGCTCTATCGCGAGGAGGGCGTCAACCCGATGAGCCAGGGGGCGAGTTGCCTCCCCATGATGCTGCAAATGCCCATCTGGATCGCGCTCTACACCAGCCTGCGGAACAACGTGGCGATGCGTTGCCACGGCTTTGTTTTCTGGATCAACGATCTCACCGCGCCCGACGCGATCCACACGTTCGCCACGCCGATCAAGATTCCACTGGTGGGTTGGACGGTGTCGGAGGTGAACCTGTTGCCGTTCTTTGTCGGGTTCATGATGTTCGCGCAGCAGAAGCTGATGCCCAAGCCCAAGCACGACGTCGCGGTGGATTCCCCGCAGGCGCAGCAGGCTGAGCAGATGCAGAAGATGATGCCCTACATGTCGCTGTTGATGATCGTCTTCTTCTACAACCTGCCCAGTGGGCTCAATCTCTACATCATGACCAGTTCGCTGATCGGGGCGCTTGAGCAGTTGTACATTCGCAAGCAGATCGCCCAACAAGATCTTAGCGCACCAGCCAAACCGGCCATGTCGCCGGCTGGTTCGCGCAAGGGACGCGGTTCGTCGCTGATGGAGTGGCTGCAGAAAAAAGCCGAAGAAGCACAGAAGCTGCCCAGCAATCGCGACCAGGGCAAGAAGCGGAAGTAGCCCTCCCGGAGCCCGCCAGGCGCCCTCGCGGGCGCGTTGACACGCACAACGGCTGTTGCCCTAATACGGAGGTCGCGGACCACCTGCGGCGTCGCGATCGCATGGCGCCCGGGCCTGCGGCCTGCGAAATGCGTCCAATCGGCTGGACTTGCGCTAGGATTTGACGGTCGGTGTTCGCCGGCTGCTTCGAGTCTGCCGCGCCTGCCGGCGTCGCCGGGGCCTATGATGATGACACTGCACGATAGGGGAAAACTGATGCGCGCGCACACCGCAGGTTGGGGATTCACCAAGGGCGGTTTGATCTTGGCGATCGTCGCGTCCGTAGCGCTGACGGGTTGTGCGCCGACCGAGACCGCGACCAAACCCGTGCGCGCACCCGCCATGAAGCACTTGACCATCATCACCCCGCACAACGCCAAGATTCGCGAGGCGTTCGCCGAGGGCTTTTCCACGTGGCACCTCGCGCAGCGCGGTACGCCGGTGGACATTCAGTGGATCACGCGCGGTACGCCGCAGTGCGTGGAGTACATCAACCGGCTCTTCACCGGAACAGCCGAGGATCGCCGCCAGGTCACCCCCGACCTGATGTTCGGC
>JACKHH010000041.1 GCA_020639095.1 Phycisphaerales bacterium
ACCAGTGTCAACTCACGCAGGAACGTGAACCCGGTCACCGCGGACGGCAGCGTGCCCGCGGAGGGCATCCCGGTCACCTTGCCGGCAGCCAAATCGATCTCGGCCGTCGTGCCGTCATCAAGACCGGCGTAGAGCACGCCGGTTGTGGGATGAAACGCAAGTGAACGCATGATCGGCGCGCTGGTCAGCGCGATGGGAGTTACAGACTGGGTGCCCAGGTCGATTTCGTACAGGCTTGAACCGGCGGCGTTGTAGAGCAGGTCGCTCACCGGATCGAACGCCAGCGCCGCGCCATACGTGGGATCATAGGCCGCGAAGTCGCCGACGAACGTGACGCCGCCGGTGTTCACGTCCACGGTCCCCAGCATGCCCGAGGAGTCGTATCCCCAGATGCCGTACATCGTGCCGTCGGCGCGAAACGCGATATCCAACAGGCCGGTGTCCCTGATCGCCGATGGGACTGACACCCAGATGGTTGGACCGGTGGTGATGTACCCCCCCGTTCCTGGAATGATGCGTCTCAGAAACTGCGTGGATGTTGGCGAGGCGTTAACGCCTTCCACCGCGTAGAGTTTGTTGCTGATGGGATCCGCCGCGAGCCCACCGTCATTCCTGTACGCATGTTCACCCAGTTGCGACCAGTCCTGGTAGCGGTCGATCTCGAAGTTGCGATAAAGATTATCGATCCATGAATTCGGCGTACGATGCAGTGCGTACGATACGTCATGGACGACGAACGGCTCCTCCGGTGTTCCGCAGTGGATGACCGCCAACTCGAAATAGATCTCGGAATACTGGTAAGAGATGCCGCCGGTTTGCTCGGTGTCGGCGAATGCCTGGCCATAAAGCGTGTATCGACCGGCTGGTGCGACGATCGGTTCCCACCCAAGGAATGACTGCCCGCTGCCCTGGACGGCCACATCGATCGTCGTGAAACCGGACGGTCCGGTCAGATGGAATATGCACGGCCCGCCGAAGTCGCTGTCGCTCTGGACCCCCCCATCCAGGCGAATCAGGGCGTTGGTGTCGATGTCGAACACCACGGTGAGCTCAGACAGCGCATCCGTTTCGCCGTGTCCGCCACCGCCCATGACGTACGCGGACCCTGATGCGTAAAGGGAGGCGATCATGCGACGGCTGGTGAATTGGGAATCGTGGGTCGCATATGCGCCGGCAGACATCTCGGAAAACCCGTCGGAACTGGCTAGTTCGCCGCTGCGCGTCACGGCGCGCTGGTCGAACAGGCCGAAGTTGTCGTCAGTGAGGGTCTCCTGAGTCTCCGTCCCGGGAACGCCCTCGAACGTCCACGAGGTCTTCGCCCACACCCGTCGTTCTTGCGACACGTACGACAGGTGCGGGGAGGCGGCTTGGATTGCTGAGCAGAGCAGGGGACTGAGGAAACTGCCGACGAGAATGGTGGTTCGAATGGCCATGGTGAATTCCCTTTCCGCACATGCTGTTTGCACAAAAGAAGGAACGGAATCCCGGCGCGCGTTATCTTACCCAATTGGCGGAACGCATTTCAAGCGTTCCGTTGCGAATTCCCGGAGATCGCGTTTGAAAATCTCAAGCCAGGTGAGGAATCCGCCCTACAATTGCGCGGGCTGTTTTTGGTGGATTACAGCGGCTTTGCCTCGACCACGACGAACTCGTAAGGCAAATGCCAATTGAGCGGCTGGGCGGGGTCGTCGGCGTTTTCGATGCGCCATTGGATGAGCTTGAGGCTCATGCGCGGGACGGCGGTCACGCGAAAGCGGTCGCCGGATTTGGCGCTTCTGGCCAGCGATTCCGCGGTTGTGCCTTCGACAAAGACGAGACGGTTCTTGCGTTCGATGAGCCGGCCCTTGGTGTCGTGCACCGATGCGTACAACGCGACGCCGTCGGTCATGATTTCCGGGCCGTCGCCGAGCACCTCGATGATGAACTGGCTGTAGTCATAGGGCGTACCGGGCGTGGTGATGCTGATCGTGTCGTCGGTATTGACGCGAATATGGCAGGGCGTGTCCTTGTAGGCTTCGATCGCTTGCCACGGGCTGGTCAACGGGTAGCCGCGTGTGGTTTTCCACGTCGCGTCAAGGTCGACCTGCTCGACTTTGACAATCGGGTGAACTTCAAAAACGTGGGGCGGATCGAATGATTTCTGCGGACGCTGCTTGTCGCCCAGGCGGAAGGTTTGCGCCGGGCCGGGTTGGCACCACAATCGCCACGCACCGGTCAATTCGACGCACGCGTCGCCTTCGAATTCGTTCACGTGTTTGACAGCGTCGCGCGCATCGCGGGCGTTGATGATAAAACCAACGGCAGCCAGTTCGACGACGTCACTGCGGCCAGCGAAGCGCAGCGCGCCGCCCTGGCGCGGCGAGTTGGGTCGCTTCTGCGAGTGATCGACGAACATGCAGGTGTCGATGGTCGCGCGGTCCTTGTATTCGAGGATGAATTCACGGGTGAGGACGATTTCGATTTGGCCGGTCGGCGCGCCCGCGAACGCGACGCTCCCGCAGGTGATCAATACGGCGACGACGGCCACGCACAGTGAATGTGCTTGCCTGCGTGAAGTCGTGAGCATGATGGCGTCTCCCGCACTTCGGCCGCGGACGCAGGTGTGCGCGCCGCGAGCGCGTCATGATTTGCGAAATCCCGCAACCGGCCCGTATGCGTAGAATCTAGCGGTGGGGGATGCGGACCGCAAGCGAAGTGACTTCGGGCGGGCAGCGCGTAGGGTGGGCATTGCCCACCAAGCCGAGCGTGGTCCGGCATCGCTGGTGGGCAGTGCCCACCCTACAATCTTTCTAGACCGCTTCGTCGATGGGCGATACGGTTCCGCGCCAGATGGCATGGCGACCGGACAACCGCGGCGAGGTTACTCGCCGTGCTCGAATTCTTCCTTGTTGATCTTGGCGATCTTCGAGGACTGTAGCGTGACTTCGCTACCGTTCCGGCTGTCCTTGAACGCGACCGCGCCGCTCGATTTGTGACGCACTTCGCTGGTGTAGTAGTTGTCGCCCGTCGCCAGATCGGTGACGCGGTAGTACGACGTGCAGCCGGCGATCATCAGACACGCGGCGGCAAGCAATCCCAAGCGCTTCATCGCAGAGTCCTTTCGTTTGTGCATCGTGTATCGTCCGAGCCCAAGCGGTATTGAAGGCCCAAGTGTAGCCGCTTGTGCAAGCACCCGCCAGCAAGCAAACATCCAAGCGACTGCCCGGATAACCTTGTTTACCTTACTTGATGTTGCGGAGTTGTTTGGGCGTCAGCAACCACTTGAGTTCGCCGGTACCCGGGACGCCGTCGTCGAGTTCGACGCACGCGATCCCGCCTTTCTTGAAGGGGACGAAGCTGCCGGTTTTCCCAGTGAGCAGCAGGGTGGCGAGTTCGCCCATGTCGGGTTCGTGGCCGACGAGTGCGATTGACGATTCGCGACTGGCTTCGCGCAGTTCGCGGACGACGGTCTCGACGTCACCTCCCGGCGCGAGCGCGGGCGCGATGCGCACGCGGCCATGGAATCCGCGTGCGTCAGCGAGAATCTCAGCCGTCTGTCGCGCACGCGTGAGCGGGCTCGTCCAGATCTCGTCAATTTCTACACCGATCTTGTTCAGCCCGCGCACTGCGCGGCGCATGCGCGTGATGCCCTGATCGGTGAGTTCACGCGACGCGTCGTCCAGACTCACCAATGCATCGCGCTCGACTGCAATCGCATGGCGCACCAGATAGACGAGCATGGTCATCCCTCCTGTTCTTTGGTAATTCCCAACATGGATCGCATGGTCGGCGCCCGAACCGCCGCATGCGAGCCGGTATTGTACCAGGAGCGTCGGCTCGCCTGCTACTTCAGGTACGCTTCGAGGGCGGCCGCGACGAGACTGCGTTTGGTGGCGCCGCGGTGGATGCACTCCGCGTCGAGACGTTGGTAGAGGGCTTCGGGCAGTTGGATGTGCAGCCCGACAACCTCCTCCTCGCGCACAAAGACCCCCTCGCCGCTTTCCAGGCAGGTGACCAGTTCGTAGCCCTTCGTACGCAGCTTGCTGATCGTGTCCGCACCCTGCGCGCTCAGGGCAGCCTGCAGCGCGTCGGTGTTGCCCCGGTGCTCGGCTACAAGTTGAGCTGCGAGCTTCTTGGGCACCAGCCGTTTGATCTTGCTCTTCTTCACGCGTGACCCATCCGCGGTTCGCGAACGAGTTGCACGGTGCCGCGTGCGATGCCGCGGGTGAACAAACCGTAAACGCCCGCGACCTTGGCTTCGAGCTGGTAGCCCTTGCCCGCCATCTTGTCGAGCATCCACCGGCTTTCGCGTTCGATGATGGGCAGGAGACTTTGGCGTTCGGATTCCGTTGCGAGCAAGTACCGCCGCTGCAAGGGTTTGCTGACGATCCCGGCGAGTTTTGACACGCGTTTCATACAGAAATCCTCCGCGCAATCGGACAGCGACATCATCCCGTCAGGGACACGCGGCTGGTCGTCGATGCCGCCAATTCGGCCTTGACAAATACATTGTACATTGTACAAACAACGCGTCAACTCAATTGCCCCATTCCATCGGAACCGTGGGGCGTATCATGCGGCCATGCCGGACGCGTCTGATCACGCACGACCGAAGGAGCGGCGACGACCTGCGTGGTTGTACGCGCTGCTCGTCGCGCCGTTCCGGCCGAGGTGGGTTCTGCGTATGCATGCGGATACCAGCCTGGGCGCTTGTGGGTGGTTTCATTTCGCGTGTCTGGTTCCGTTCAGTGTCGGCGTGCTGATCGTCAACTACGCATTGCAACGCTATGGCGCTCGGCTGATGGATTCGCGGATTGATGCGATCACTTCGATACTGATGATCAGTCCGGCCGAGGCGGTGCTGATGTTTCTGACGGTCGCGGCGCTCGCCTCGGCAGCGACCGCGGGCGTTGCGTATCTCGCGCTGCCCTGGGCGTGGCGCAACGAACCGCTACGCGATACCTTCGCGCACAGTCTGCGTACGTGCTGGCTGCTGACGACTGCGTTGCTCGGCCCTTATCTGTTGTGCGACACGGTGACCGTGATGATTCGCGATGCGCTTGTGGACGCGTGGCATCTGCCTTCGTACGACTTCGACTACTACGCAGCCCAGTGGTACCTCACGTTGCTGCTGCGTTTGGCTTGGCCGGTATGGAGTTTGTACGTCGTTTATCGCGCGGTGACGATGGCGCGCGAGGTGAACGCGACCGAACGCGACCCGACGTGCGAGCAATGCGGCTACAATCTGTCGCACGTCGGGGCTGGCGATTGTTGCTCGGAATGTGGGTATCCGCTGGCGCGATCGTTGTCACCGCAGCATCGGCAATTGAGCGATTGGGAACGCGCCCCGCGCGGCGCGGGTTGGACCGCGTTCTGGCGCTGTACGAACGATGCGCTATGGCAGCCGGAAGCGCTGTTCCGGTCGGTGCGTTTGGACGGCACTCCGGGCGGTGCGATGCGTTTCTTGCTGGCGCAATTCGTCATTCTTATTCTGGTCTTGGCGTGTGTGATGGTCGCGTATGTTTGGAGTGAACCACGCCCGCATCTGCAAATCCTGGATGGTGTTGACGTCGTGCTTACGGTCGTGCTTGCCGCGTTTGGACTGTGGAGTCTGGTCGCGACAACGTCGGGCCTGGTGGGGTCAGCCATCTGCCGGCGCAACCTGGTGGGTCCGATCGGGCGGATCGCGGTATACACTTCGGGCGGGTTCGTGCTGCTCGCGTCGTTGGCGATTTCGCTGCTCGTGGTTGCGATTCGAACGCTGGACGTGATGCAAGCGCGCTACGCAACGATCCAGCGTGCGTTACTAAGTTGGTCGATCATCGCCGGAGCAGCTGTCCTCTGGTACGTCGCCATCGTCATCCGACGCATCAAGTACATCCGCTACATCAACCTGGCTGAGACGACCTATCCATCAAGCGAAACCGCGCCAAACGTGCGAGGTGGCGCAGGTAGTTGAACTGCTCGCGGAGGTTAAGCTTGCTCTTGCCGGCGGTGCGGTCAGCGAACTGGATCGGGATTTCCACGACGCGGCGGCAGCGACATTTCACGATCAACTCCAGGCCGATTTTGTAGCCGACCGGGTCGAGCGGGGCGGCGGATGCAAACGTCTCTCGGCGCAGGGCGAAGAAACCAGCCATCGGGTCGCGGGCGCTGGTGAACGGTCGCGCGAGCAGCGTGGCGGCGAGACTGTTGAGCCGCCGGAAGACACCCCAGTCCTGGTCGGTGCCACCGCCCGCGACGTAGCGGCTGCCGATGACGAAGTCCGCTTCGGCTAACGCCGCGACGAGTTGCGGAACGGCTTCGGGCGGGTGGCTCAGGTCGGCGTCCATGCACACGAGCACTTCACCGGTGGCGGCTTGAACCCCCTCAACCACAGCCGTGCTGAGTCCGCGCCGTCCGCGCCGCACGATGAGCCGGACGGGATAACCGGCATCGGTGAGTTGCCCGACGATGCGTTCGGTGCCGTCCTGGCTGTCGTCGTCGACGATGATGATTTCGAAGGTGTCGTGGCTTGGCTGCATGGCCTGAACGATTCTGGTCACCAGCGTCAGCAGGTTGTCAGCTTCCTTGTAGGTGGGTACGACGATCGAAACCGCGAGTCCGGGCGCGCCCGCGTCGTCGGGCGCGGGCTGGTGAGAGGAATCGGTCACGTGGTTCGTAGCGTTCACGTCGGTATTGATCGCCGCAACGCGAGATTTTGGCAAGTCAAGGTTGTCGGATTGCTTGATGGATGCACTAGAATTGTGGTTCGGGCTTCCAGCCTGCATCAAGCAAGGTATAGCGTTAACAGTTAGGAATGCAGGCAGGATGCCTGCACCACAATTTGAGATGCTGCTTCGTCGCAAGGCGAATTGAATGAGGACCCATGAACCGATGGTGACGGAATCACAGAATCTACCGGCGCTCGACAGCGCGTACGACGTCTCTGCAAGCGACGTGGCGTACTATCGCGAAAACGGACACGCGTTGCTGCGCGGTGTTGCGACAGTTGACGAGATTGCGCCGTACCGAGCTGCGATCCAGGAGTGCATGCTGGCAGCCAGTCAAAAACTCAAGCCGCTGGCTGAACGCGACACCTATCATCAGGCCTTCGTTCAGGTCGGAAACCTCTGGGAAAACAACGCGATCGTCGCGAAGTTCACGCTCGCGAAGCGTTTCGCGCAAGTGGCTGCCGACCTCATGGGCGTTGACGGTGTGCGGCTGTATCACGACCAGGCGCTGTTCAAGGAAGCCGGTGGTGGAAAGACGCCATGGCACCAGGACCAATACTATTGGCCGCTCGACAACCCCAACTGCGTCACCATGTGGATGCCGCTCGTGGACGTCCCCGTGGAGATGGGCGTGCTCACCTTCGCAAGTGGTTCGCAGCGCGAGGGCGAGGTGCTTTCGCTGGCAATTTCAGACGAATCGGAGGCTGCGCTCGATGCCATCGTTCGTGACCGTGGTTATCCGATCACGCGCAGCGCCATGAAAGCGGGCGATGCCACTTTTCATTCAGGCTGGACGTTGCACCAAGCCCCGCCGAACAAGACCGACCGCTGTCGCGAGATCATGACAGTTATCTACATTGCGGACGGCACGCGTATTATTGAACCCGACAACCCGCACCGGCCTGCCGACCTCGCCCGCTGGTTTCCCGGACAGCTACCGGGTGAAATTGCGAGCAGCCCGCTCAATCCGCTGCTTTTTTCGCGGCGCGCCTAGAATACTCCGGTGCCGGCGATTGTCGCGGCGCGTATTGCGAGTGAGCAACCATGACTGAGATCTTCGAAAACATTCAGCGCTGCATTGAAACGGGAAAAGCCGACGCGTCGCTCGACATTCCACGCGGGTCGGCAGGCAAGCCGGGCGTCGCGGAGTTCGTCGACCAGGCGCTTGCCGAAGGCATCTCCGCAACCGAGATTCTGCAAAAGGGCATGCTGCCGGGCATGAAAGCCGTCGGCAAACGCTTCGCCGCGCACGAGATATTCATCCCCGAGGTGTTGATCTCCGCCCGTGCGATGCACGCGGGCTTCGCCGTGCTCAAGCCCGCCTTCGCTCAGGAAGACGTTCCGTCGCAGGGGACGTTCGTGATCGGTACTGTCGCGGGCGACCTGCACGACATTGGCAAAAACCTGGTGGCCATCATTCTTGAAGGCGCGGGTTGGAAAGTTGTCGACCTGGGCACCGACTGTGCGCCGGAGAAATTCGCCGCCGCTGTTGTTGAGCATCCCGGGTGTATCGTGGGTTTGTCGGCACTGCTCACCACGACGATGATCAACATGCCGGCGGCGATTGCAGCCATTCGCGCGGTCGCACCGAGCACGCGCGTGCTCGTTGGTGGCGCGCCGGTGACGGCTGACTATGCGAAAGAAGTCGGCGCTGATGGCTACGCGGTCGATCCGATGGGAGCGCTCGCAGCCCTTGAGAACATGGCGGCCTAGGCGAGGTACACGTCGATGGATTCACGCGCACAACCACAACGGGCGTGGTTGCAGGCGCCGCCGCGTGAGCGTCGGATCGCGCGCATCTCCACGCTATTTGAAGAGCAGGCAGTTGCGCGTGCGCTGGGCTACGGGCCGCGAAGTGGCCGTGAGATACCGCACCACGTGGCCAGTGCGGTGCTCGACGTGCGACGCCAGGCGCAAACGCTCGTCGACCCCAAGTCGTGCTGGCTTGCGGTATCGGCTGAGGTGACGCGCGACGAACTCAAACTCTGCGAACCCTATTCGTGCACACTTGGTGTCGGCAACCTCGTCGCGGCGCAGATGCGCGGCTGCGACGTTGCGGTGTTCTTCGTTGTGACGATCGGCGACGAACTCGAACGCGTCTCGCGCGAGATGATGGCTGACGGCGACGCACTCGAAGGGTATATCCTCGATGCGCTCGGGTCGGTCGCGGTAGAGGCGTGTGCGGAGCGACTCGCGGACGAGGTGCTGCGCGAAGTGATGCCGCTCGGTTGGCAGGTGACAAACCGTTTCAGCCCGGGCTACTGCACTTGGGCTACGTCCGAACAACGCCTGCTCTTTGACGTGCTGGGCGGATCGCCGGCGGGCGTTTCGCTGACGCCCAGCGGGTTGATGCATCCGCTCAAGAGCATCAGCGGGGTGATCGGCGTGGGGGCGAGTGCCAAGTTCCACCCGTACCCCTGCGCATTCTGCGGTCGCGAGGACTGCCATCAACGGCTCGTCGATGCCAGCGTCACTACATTGGGATAACCATCAATGCACCCGCGCGTCGACCGCCTGCCGCAACCCGATCCCGACTATCGCCGATTTCTCGATGCCGTCGCGCGGCGCAACGCCGATCGCGTGCCGCTCATTGAACTGGCGGTGCATCCGGAGGTCGTGGCGGAGCTGCTGGCGGACGATGCACTGGCGGCGGTACACGGGTCAGCCGATGCTGCCGTGCAGTCGGTACGACTGCTGCATCGCCTGGGCTATGACGTCGTCAAGGTATCGGCTGGTATTCCCTTTGAGCTGAGTATGCGCAGTGCGAGCGATGCGTCGGCGCTGAGTTCGTCGCAGCGCTCGTGGCAGGATACGCACGCGGGCTGCTTGACGAGTGCGGATGCGCTGGCTGCATTTGCCTGGCCGGCTGCGGACGATGTTGATTTTTCCCCAGTTACGGCGGCTGCGGACGCGTTGCCGGAAGGCATGCGGCTGATCGGGTTCTGCGGTGGCGTGCTGGAATACGCGACCTACCTGGTAGGCCTTGAGCGCTTCATGATGGCGCTCTACGACGCACCGGATCTCGCGCAAGGTGTCATCGACGGCGTGGGCAACGTGCTTTGCGCGACGTTCGAGCGTTACTGCACGCTCGATTCGGTGGCTGCGATCTGGTTGGGCGACGACCTCGGAAGCAAGAACGGAACGCTGATCAGCCCGCAAACGATCGAGGAATTGCTCGTGCCGTGGTATCGCAAGTTTGTCGCAATCGCGCATGCGCACGATCGCCCCTTCCTGCTGCACAGTTGCGGACGAATCGATGCGGTGATGCCGGCGATGGTCGATGATGTGGGCATCGATGCGAAGCACAGCTTCGAGGATACGATTACACCCGTCGAGGAATTCATGCGAAAGTGGGGCGACAGGATCGCGGTGATGGGCGGTGTGGATGTGAATCTGCTTTCGCTGGGCGAGGAGGCTGCGATTGCCAAACGCGTTAACGCAATCTTGGAATGCGGTGCGCCGACGCACGGATACATCTGCGGAAGCGGCAACAGCATTCCGAACTACGTACCGGCGAGCAATTACCTGACGATGATTGAAACCGTCGCGCGCTTCAACGGGCAGCTTTGAACTGCACGGCCAGCGCTATTCCACCTCGCCGCCGCGTTCCGTCCAGGTCTGGGACTCTTCGCTCTTGCCCCATTGCGTATAGAACTTGGCGATTCGCCGGCTGAGCGAGTTGCGAATTTCGTCGGCGCGGGATTCATCGGCCTTGACGTTGTTGTATTGCGTGAGCAGCAGCTTCTCCGCACGCTGGAAGGATGTTTCCGCATCGGCTGGGTTGCCCTGCGCACGCTGCGCCGTTGCGAGCAGAGCGATCAT
This sequence comes from Phycisphaerales bacterium, assembly GCA_020639095.1. GTDB lineage: Bacteria > Planctomycetota > Phycisphaerae > UBA1845 > UBA1845 > JACKHG01. The sequence goes on from JACKHH010000041.1 coordinate 10,515, forward strand.
TTCGGGATAGGCGGGATGGTCATCGCCTAGGGCTTTGCCGTACGTTTCGGAGGCAAGTTCAAAATACTTCGCAGCATCCGCGTACGCCTGTTCTTCCATGAGAATCGAGCCCAACTCGCCTTGCGCCTTGGCGGTGTAGGGGTGCTCGGCGCCCACGGCCTTGGTAAAGACGTCGACCGCGTCGCGTGCATAGCTTTCCGCCTCTTGCGGTTTACCCTGGAGGCGCAGCGCGTTCGCAAGTTGCGACGACGCGATGCCCACGTGAAAGCTGTCGTCGCCGTGTAGTTCGCGCAGGAGCGGGAGCGCTTCGCGGAAAATCGACTCGGCGTCCGCGTACGATCCGCGATCCGCGAGCAGCGCGCCGAGGTTCACCATGGCTGTGATCGTGGAGGGGTGCTTATCGCCGTGCGTGGCGCGGAGGATTTCGATGGCTTCGC
>JACKHH010000042.1 GCA_020639095.1 Phycisphaerales bacterium
CGCCGCTGGATACGGTTGCGCGCGACGTGGTGAAAACGGTGACCGGTGACGCGACGTACGAAGGACACGATCCGGTGCTGTTGCTGCTTGCGTGGACATTCGACAGTCGCTCGTGGATGGCCGAGCCGTTGATCAAGATCGGAAATGCGGAGTTGCGCGGAGAACTTCAACTGCCCGCGGACCAGACGCGTTTCTCATTCGCCGAATTGATCAACCACCAACCGCTCACGGAGAAGATTCAAGCGCTCGCCACGCGCGACGGCAGCCGGAAGATGGACCCGCTGGAGTCGAAGGTCAGCGGGATTCACGAAAAGCTGAACACACTCAATGCCGCGTTTCGCGGGTACGCGATCAATCCGATTCCCGATCCACAGGACGCGCGCGGGGCGTGGCTGGCGATCGCGGAGATGAACCAGTCGAGTGCGCCCCAGCTTGAGCCGTTGCGGCAGGCGTGGGCGCAGCTCAAACGCACTTTCCTTGCGGACGATGCGGCTGCCTTTGCGCAGGCGTCGTCGTCGGTGACCGATGCGCTGGCTGCGCTGCCGGCGCTTTATCGTCCGAGTCCGGGGAAGATCGCGGTCGAACTGCGGAGTAACCGAATCCAGCCATTCCGCACCGCCTGGCAGATCATGGTCGCGGGCGCGGTGCTGGCTGCGCTTGCGGCGCTGGTGCGCAAGCGGGCGCTCGATGTCGTCGCGATGGTGGTGATGGTCGGCGGGTTCGCGGCGTTGTGTTATGGACTGTACCTGCGCTGGCAGATCGCAGGTCGCATTCCTGCCGCCAACATGTTCGAGTCGCTGCTGTTTCTCAGTTGGGGCATGGGCGCGTTCGCGATCCTTTCGATGCTGGTGTTCAAGGATCGCACGGTTCCGATGACCGCGTCCGCCATGGGAGCGCTCGCGCTGTTCCTCGCGGACGTGCTGCCGCTGGACAGTTTCGTTCGCCCCATTCCGCCGGTGCTGTGCGACACGATCTGGATGACGATTCACGTGCCGGTGATCATGGTTTCGTATTCGGTGCTGGCGCTGGCGATGTTCATCGCGCACGCGCAGATCGTGGTGATGGCGGTCGCGCCGAACCGCCGCCGCTTAATCGATACCATCGACCAGACGCACTACTGGTACGTGCACGTCGGGAGCATTCTGCTGCTCGTGGGCATCGCGACGGGCAGCATGTGGGGCGCGTCGTCGTGGGGCCGGTACTGGGGGTGGGACCCGAAAGAGGTGTGGTCGCTGATCGCGCTGCTCGCGTACCTGGCGATCATGCACGTGCGGATCGACCGGCAGGCGATTCCGGGCTGGGCGAAGGCGCTTGGCGGGGTGCTGCTGCTCGCGGTGTTCGCGTTGATTATTCCCAAGTTGGCGCCGGTAACGTCCGGTAAGATCGCGGCGCTTGCCGGGACAGTTGTGATCATCGGATTCTTCGTCACCGCGCGCGGGATGTTCGCGACCGCGGTGAAGAGCATTGTCGCGTTCTGGACCATCATCATGACGTATCTGGGCGTGAATTACGTGCTGGGCATCGGTCTGCACAGCTACGGGTTCGGCACCGGAGCCGTCGTGCATTACATGTTCCTGCTCGGCGAGATCGACTTGCTGCTGGTCGTGGCATGCGGCGGCCTCTTCCTCCTACGCCGCCGCACAGCCACGGCCGATGCTCCGGCTCGCGGGAAACCGGCTGTCACCGCGTGGAGGTGCGGGTGGTAACGGTTGTGCGACGTGGCCACGAATTGGATGTCATGAAGTCACGGTTAAGTCGCAGCCGGTCCGGTTGAATCGCAGCACAGCTTTTCGCTATGCTCGATGCGACGTGAGACCGGAGAGGGGAATTTCCGCTGGGGAGCAGGGAATCAGGAGCGACTGGTCATGCGTCAACGTGTCATCATCTGTCTGGCGCTGTTGCTCGCGATGTGCGTGATTGGCGACGCCACCGCGTTGTGGTGTCTGCATCGCAGCACCGAGCAACTTTCCGCGCTGGCGGAATCCCATCATATCCAGGTGCTGCGCGCGGACCTCGCAGCCAGCGGTGTGCGCTTGGAACGCGATTTGCTTGCGGTGCGTGCCGGCGATAAGGATGCGCAGGCGATGCGTGCGGACAGCTTGCAGCGGTTTGAGCAGGCGATCGATCGCTGCGCGGGTTGCCACCACGCGCCGGGGGTCGATCAGCAGTTGGCAGCCGTTCGTCGGACGTTCGACGCTTACGTTGTCACGACGCGAGAGAACCAGAACCCTCCGAAAATGGCCATCGCATCGGTTGCGAACGACGCGGAGGCGAGCGCGATTGCGCAACTGCTCGTCGATCAGACGACGAAGATGGCCGACCTGTCGTACAACCACTTGCGGGCGCGCGGCGACGATGTGGGCGAGAGCATTGAAGGCGCGTGGCGCACGCTTTGCGGGACGATGACCTTGACGGTGCTCTTTGGCGGGGTGGTGGCGCTGCATTTGCGCCGGCGGATGACGCGTCCTCTGGAGGCGCTGCTTGCGGACATCAAGCGGATGCGCGACGGCGCGCAGCCCGTGGGGTTGCGGCGCGACGCGGACGCTGAATTTCGCGCGCTGAGCGCCGCGTTTATCGACGCGTGCCAGAATTTATCGGCTGCCCGTGAGCACGTGGTGCAGGCGGAGAAGATGGCAGCGGTGGGCAAGCTGGCTGCGGGCGTGGCGCACGAGGTGGGGAATCCCCTGGCGAGTATTTCGTCGGTCGCGCAGATCATGCGCCGGCGCTGTGACGACGCGGACCAGGTTGAGAAGCTCGATCTCATTCAGCAGCACGTCAACCGCGTGTCGCGAATCGTGCGTGAGCTGCTCACGTTTTCACGACCGAACTATGACAGCCGGCAGGGGCAGGTGGAGATCGGCGGGCTGCTCGATCGCGCGGTTTCGCTGCTGCGTTACGACAAGCGCGCCGGGCACGCGGTGATCGATTGCCAATGCGAGCCGGACCTGCTGCTGGAGCGTGGCGACCCGGACCGGCTGCTGACGGTGTTCACGAACGTCATGATCAACGCGTTCGACGCGTTGAGCGCGCACCGCAACGGTGATGGCCGGTTGTTGATCGCGGCGCGCAACGAGGACGATCGCGTGGTCGTTTCCTTCGCGGACAACGGCCCGGGCATGACCAAGGACGAACTCGCGAACGCGTTCGAACCGTTCTTCACCACGAAGGAGCCGGGCTGCGGAACGGGCCTGGGTTTGTGGGTGTGCTACCAGGTCGTGGAGAAGCACGGCGGGGTGATTCGCGTGACGAGCCAACCCGGCGAGGGCGTCTGCGTGACCGTGGAACTTCCCAAGCAGGCGACAAACGGTCAGGCGACGGGCGACCGGCTGACCACTTCGGTTTCGTAAATCCTTCGAACAGTACTAATAGCCGTACGGATCGCCGCTTGATGGCAGGATCGGTTGGTTGTCGGGGTGGCGGGATTCGTTGGCGCTGCGCACGTGGATGGCTGGGCGATCGCGGAATGGGCAGACGCTTTCGCAGATGCCGCAGCCAATGCAGCGGTCGGGGTCGACGTGCGGCTGCTGGAGTGTTTGCGTGTTGCCGTTGCGATCGACGTATTCCACGGACTGAAAGTAGATGGCTTTGTCGGGCACGGGGCAGTGCTCTTCGCACACCATGCAGTTGCGGCCATAG